>NZ_JAAXCM010000047.1 GCF_019734885.1 Pseudocoprococcus catus
TAAGCATATCAAAAAAAGCAGAAGATATCTAATCCTTTTAGAATAAATATCTTCTGCTTTAAGTTAATGACATTGTGCTTTAAGGGGGCTTGCGTTATGGAAAGCTTTAAGTACAATTATTTGCAATCAAATCCCACCTAATAGCACACTATTAAAAATTGAATATGTTTTAGCTTTAAAGGCTCGTACAGACTATATGTTTTGTGCGGGCTTTTTTCATACCCGAAAAAATTTAAAAAATTTTTCAAAAGAGGTCATTAAATCACACCTAGCTGTCCTTATATGGTGCGGAAAGAGGGATAAACACTTTTCAAATCATAAAGGAAAGGAGGTGAGATTGATGAAACCGTCTGACTTCCAGAAAACAGTTCAATGTCGTTTTGAAAGTTGTTTAAAGAAAGTTGTCCGTAGTGTCGTGAAAGATTATTACAAGGAATTAAACCGTCGTAAGAATAAAGAAATATCTTTCAGCGAATTGCCAGATGTCCTTGTTGATAAAATGGCTGTTTGGGACGACTACGAAACAGATTATACAATCTTTTCAGTATGTGGCATTGATATTCGTGTCCTTGATGATGAATTGGCAGAAGCCTTGAAGAAACTTCCAGAAAGAAAACGCAATACTCTGTTGATGTATTACTTCTTGGAAATGACAGAAAGTGAAATTGCCAACTTGCAGAAAATCACGCAAAGCGGTGTATTTAGAAACCGACATCACGCTTTGGAAACTATGAAAAAAATACTCAAGGAGGAACATTAGAAAATGAAACAGTTATTTAAGAAACCGTCTTATTACTTGATTTCATCAGCTATGGACGGAAACGAAAAAGCGATTGAAAAATTACTGGCATTTTATGACCCTTACATATCAAAGTGCTGTTTGCGTTCACTTTATGATGAATACGGCAATGTTTATATCGTTGTAGATATGGAATTAAAAGGACGTATCAGAGAAGCACTTATCAAAATGATTTTAGGTTTTGATATTGAAGATATGGACTTAGAACCAGAAGAATAAGCAGTTTTTAGCGGAGCATGATTTAATATCCCCCTCTTTCCTGCTCTGCCACCTGCTTTTATATGAAAGCAACACGCTTTCGCCACAGCTCTTTGACAACTGAATAAAGCAGACAGATACGTTTGTGAGATGGCGAGCCACGGGGACTGTACGCCACGACCTTTTCAAAAGAAAGCGAGCGACCCACGCAGTGATCCGAGAGCGACTGTTGGAAAAGTTGTTTTGCCACGACCTATCCTCACAGAATAATGATACGTCCGCATGGTGCGGTTCTGCCCACAAGAATGGGAATAGTTGAGATACTAATGGAGCTTTCCAAAGCCGTCTGCCTGCTTGTAAAAAACGACACACAGTAAAGGGGGTGCATAGATTATGAACAATACTGATGTGCCTATTTGGGAAAAATATACGCTGACGGTTGAAGAAGCGTCCAAATACTTCCGCATTGGCGAAAAGAAATTGCGTAAATTAGCCGAAGAAAATCTTGACGCTGGCTGGGTTATCGTGAACGGCAACCGTATTCAGATTAAGCGAAAACAATTTGAAAAAATCATAGATACATTGGACGAAATCTAATGTCATTGAGCCGTAGATATGGTATAATAAATATAGCGTATCACGGCTCGTTCCATGACGGAAAGGAGCTTTACACTATGTCTAATGTAAAACGAAAAGACAGTAAAAATCGCAATTTGCGTAATGGAGAGAGCCAGCGAAAAGACGGAAGATACGTTTATAAATATACCGATATATACGGAAAGCCACAATTTATCTATTCTTGGAAACTTGTACCGACAGACAAGACACCTGCTGGAAAGCGTGATGATATATCGTTGAGGGAAAAAGAAGCACAGATTAAAAAAGACCTTAACGACGGTATCGATACAGCAGGCGGTAAAATGACAGTCTGCCAGCTCTACGACAAGAAGAACAGCCAAAGAAAGAACATCAAGAGGGCTACTGAAAAAGGACGACAGTATCTTATGAACGCTCTGAAAAATGACCCATTGGGTATGAGGGCGATTGATACTGTTAAGCAGTCGGACGCTAAAGAATGGGCTATCAGAATGAGCGAAAAAGGATACGCCTATAAAACGATTGATAACTACAAGCGTTCCTTGAAAGCGTCATTTTACATGGCGATACAAGACGACTGTATCAGAAAGAACCCGTTTGAATTTAAGCTAAGTGATGTTCTGGAAGATGATACGGAGCAGAAAGTTATCCTTACACCAGAGCAGGAAGAACGCCTGCTTGCCTTTATGGAAAAGGATAAGATTTACAGCAAGTATTATGATGAGGTTGTGCTTCTGCTGGAAACGGGACTTCGTATTTCTGAATTTTGCGGACTAACGACGCATATTGATATGCAGAACAGAATACTCAATATAGACCACCAGTTATTGAAAGACAGCGAAATCGGCTACTATATTGAAACGCCAAAGACCAAAAACGGAAAACGAGAACTTCCATTGACAGAACGGGCTTATCAAGCAATCCAAAGAATACTAAAGAACAGAGGAAAGGCACAACCGTTGATTGTAGGTGGTTATAGCAATTTCCTATTCTTGAACCGTGAGGGCTTACCTAAAGTTGCAGGAAACTATGAGGGCATGGTGCGAGGACTAATTAAGAAGTATAACAAGTATCACACGGACAAGTTACCGAACATCACACCACATTCATTCCGACATACTTATTGTACGAATATGGCAAACAGAGGAATGAACCCAAATACTCTGCAATATCTCATGGGACACGCTAACATAACCATGACACTTGGCTATTACGCACACGGTACATTTCAATCTGCAAAAGCGGAGCTGGAAAGACTGGCTTGTTAATATCGGAGCGTATATTTACTACTCATTTACTACTTTTGGTTGCATTTTCATGCTGGTAAATGCTAGCTTATGCAAGGTATCTTCCAAAAGGAAAATACCGATAAAGCCCTAAAATACGGGATATATCGGCATTTACCAACTTATGAAAAGATAATCAGAAATTTAGTAAGTTTTTGATATAAAGAAAAGTTTATAATAATGGATAGAAAATAGTATCTGTTTAGTAGAATTGAAAAACGACTATTGAACATAAACAAAAGAGAAGGTGGCAGATAATGGACGCAGAGATGAGCAAAAGGGTATTGGATGAATTTTTGAAGAAGACAGAAGATGGATTCATTGTTGTAGATAAAGAGGGGATTATCAGGGAGATTAATGAAAACTATTGTGATTTTCTGGCGCGGGGGAGGGATGAAATTATAGGACGTCCCATCAATGAGGTGATATCAACGACTTCAATGTTGGATGTTCTTAAGAAAAGATATGCCGGAGACGGCAATAATGTCTATGTGCATCCTTATAAACCGGGGGAAACAAGGGATGATGAGGAAGTTTATGCAGCAGCCAATCGGTTTTGTATTTTTGATGCTCAGGATCAGCTGCTGGGGGCAGCGGCACATATGAAATTTCGTCAGCGTGCCTTGGATACATCACAGAAGTACAGAGAGACAGAACTGAATTATTACAAACAGGAGTATCAGGATCAGATGCAGAAGGAAGGCGGTTTTGCAAATTTCAGGGGCAATGATCCGAAGATCCAGCATGTGAAAAACCTTGGCATGCGTATTGCCAAAACGGATTTCCCGGTGCTGATCACAGGAGAAACAGGTACCGGTAAGGAAGTTATCGCCAAATCCATTCATATGGAAAGCAGCCGCAGTGCAGAGCCTTTTGTGGCCATTAATTGCGGGGCTATACCGGCAGAATTGCTGGAATCGGAACTCTTTGGCTATGAGGGTGGATCATTTACCGGAGCCAAAAGACAAGGGAAAATCGGCAAATTTGAGATGGCCAATAAAGGAACCTTCTTTTTGGATGAGATTGGCGATATGCCGCTGCATATGCAGGTCAAGCTTTTGAGAGTTTTGCAGGAACATGAGATTGAACGTGTCGGCGGAAATCGGCCGATACCGATTGATGTGAGGATCATATCAGCAACCCGTCTGAATCTGATGGAGATGGTGCAGGAAGGAACCTTCAGAGAAGATCTGTATTATCGTCTTGCGGTTGTGAATATTCAGACGGTACCCTTAAGAGCGTGCCCGCATGATATAATCCTTCATGCGACGAATTATCTTGATCAGCTGAATCAGCAGTATAAGACAGAGGTCAGTCTGAGTGATGCTGCAAAGAGGTGTCTGAAGGCACACAGCTGGCCGGGCAATGTAAGAGAGTTGCAGAATGTCATTTCCAGTGCTTATGCAACCTGTGAGAACAATATGATCACCATGGATAACCTGCCGAAAGTTATTACAGACAACCACAAAGAAGAATGGATCATGTCAGATACTGAAGAGATGACATTGAAGGAAAAGATGAATCATTTGGAAAAAATTCTGTTGGAGGAAGCACTTCACAAAAACAAAAATATGACAGCAGCAGCGGCTGCGCTGGGAATAGAGCGCAGCCTGCTATATAAAAAATTAAAAAAACATCATATAGAATTTTAGAAATGACCGGGCAGAAACTATTTGCCGGAGATGACAGCACGGGAGATAACCATCTTCTGGACTTCAGATGTCCCTTCATACAGCGGAATAATCCGGGCATCACGGTACATTCTTTCGATGGCATAGTCTTTCATATAGCCGTAGCCGCCATGGATTTGAAGGGCTTTATTGGTGACATATACTGCGGCCTCGGAGGCATAATATTTGGCCATGGAGGCTTCTTTAGTGATCGGCATACCGGCATCATGAAGCCGTGCAGCATTGATTGTCAGCTGCAGGGCAGCTTCTGTGCGGGTTGCCATATCTGCCAGATACCACTGGATTCCCTGGTTGGCATTGATTGGCTTGCCAAACTGTGTACGCTCACTGGAATAAGTAACAGCAGCGTTAATAGCCCCCTGACATAAGCCGACAGCCTGGGAAGCGATACCGATACGGCCGCTGTCAAGACCAGCCATGGCAATGGAGAAGCCTTTGCCTTCCTTGCCGAGAAGCTGTGTGCGAGGTACGCAGCAGTCATTGAAAATCAATTCTGACACAGCAGCAGAGCGGATGCCCATCTTGTCTTCTGTTTTGCCTACGGAAAATCCCGGAGTATCTCTGTCAACGATAATGGCAGAAAGACCTTTTGTTTTCAGAGAAGGCTCTGTGAGTGCAATCAGAATAACGTAATCCCCTTCATTCGGGCCCATATTGCTGATGAAGCACTTGCTGCCGTTGATGATGTAATCATTTCCCTTTGCAATGGCTTTCGTGCGGGCGGAAGCAGCATCGGAGCCGGCACCGGCCTCGGTCAGAGCGAAGGCACCGACAGCACCGGAAGCAGCTTTTGGAAGATATTTCTTTTTCTGCTCTTCAGTACCGTTTTTTAAAATGATTTCATTAGTGAGGGTATGGACGGCAATCAGTTCGGCAGTACTGGCACATACTTTGGCGATTTCCATGATCATCAGGCATTTGGCGATATTGTCCATGCCTGTTCCGCCATAGGCTTCGGGAATGTTAATGCCAAGGAAACCAACATCGGCAAGCTCCTGAATAAGAGCAGGATGAATTTCACCGGTCAGATCCATTTCAGCTGCCAGAGGAGCCACCTTCTTTGTTGCGAAATTCTTGGCCAGGTCACGGATCATTTTTTGCTCATCAGTAAGTAATAAAGACATACATATTCCTCCTTCGTGTTTTGAAGTTCAGTCATGCCGTAAAGGATGACGGGATTATTGAGATATAAAGCTTGATATTAAGTAAATAAAGCAAATATTATGCCAATCTATATTTGACATTTTAAAATAATTTTTCAATAAATTGTTGACGAATGCGGTATAAATGTGCTATAGTGGTAAAGCTATGTAATGGAAGAGGTCTTTTTTTTATGCCTAAAATTAAGACCAGGTAACTTATCCTGCTTTAGCGGAGCAGGAGACACACTCAGATTAAATTTAACGGAGGTGGAAGTTGTGCGCGTTAAGATAACATTGGCATGTACAGAATGCAAACAGCGTAATTACAACATGACAAAAGAGAAGAAGACTCATCCTGACAGAATGGAAACAAAGAAATATTGTAAATTCTGTAAGAAACACACATTACACAAAGAAACAAAGTAATTTAGGATGACTGTGAGGAGTGAATAACATGGGCAATGCAACTAATGAGACAACTAAGAAGACAAATTGGTTGGACGCCATTAAAGCTCAGTTCAAGAGAATCATCTGGCCGACAAAGGAAGAAGCTGCCAGAAGGTCCGCTGTTGTCCTTGCTGTTTCCATACTGCTTGGAGTGGTTATTGCTGTATTAGACAGAGTTTTACTTCTGCTGACAGATGTGATCATTTCATTATAACAGAAGGGTGAGAATATGGCAGACAGGAATGAATATTTGGAAGACCCGATGTGGTATGTAGTTCATACCTATTCCGGTTATGAGAATAAGGTTAAAACGAATATTGACAAGTCTATTCAGAATCTTCATCTGGAGGATCAGATCCTTGATGTTCAGGTGCCTGTTCAGGAAGTCATTGAGGTAAAAGACGGCAAGAAGAAAACGGTTAAGAAGAAACTCTTCCCGGGCTATGTTTTACTCCATATGATTATGAACGATGAGACATGGTATGTTATCCGCAATACCCGTGGTGTGACAGGATTTGTCGGTCCGGAATCCAAACCGGTTCCGCTGACTGAGGATGAGATGGTTGCAATGGGTATCAGCATGGACGGTGAAGAGGCTGAGAAGGATGAGCCGGATCAGATGATTCTTGTTGATGTTGAAGAAGGTGACATGGTCAATATTGTGTCTGGTGCATGGCAGGACAAAGAAGGTATTGTACAGTCTGTAAACTCAGACAGAGGAACAGTAACTGTCGGACTTGATATGTTTGGCCGTGAAACCGCAGTCGAAATCAGTTTCTTAGATATCAGGAAAATGTAACATTTACGTACGGTTCATGACGCGGGTCATGGACAGTGGGAGGGAAATCCCCGACATTACCACAATTTTCAGGAGGTGCGCTAATAATGGCGAAGAAAGTAACAGGATATATTAAATTACAGATCCCTGCAGCAAAGGCTACACCGGCTCCACCAGTAGGTCCGGCATTAGGCCAGCACGGTGTTAATATTGTACAGTTCACAAAGGAATTCAATGCTAGAACAGCTGATCAGGCTGGTATGATCATCCCGGTTGTTATCACTGTTTATAATGATAGAAGCTTCAGCTTCATCACAAAGACTCCACCTGCAGCTATGTTATTAAAGAAAGCTTGCAAGATTGAGTCCGGTTCTGCAAACTCCAAGAAGCAGAAAGTAGCTACTATCTCCAGAGCAGAAGTTCAGAAGATCGCAGAACTGAAGATGCCTGACTTAAATGCAGCATCTATCGATGCAGCTATCAGCATGATCGCTGGTACAGCAAGAAGCATGGGTATCACAGTAGAAGACTAATACGAATACTTGTTAAATAACAGTGGGAGGGTCGCTCCCGATATTACCACAAGGAGGATTTATCATGAAAAAAGGTAAGAGATATGTAGAATCTGCCAAATTAGTAGATCGTACAAATCTTTATGATGTAGAAGAAGCAGTTAGTATCATTAAGAAAACAGCAAACGCTAAGTTTGATGAGACAATCGAAGCTCATATCAAACTGGGTGTTGATGGCCGTCATGCTGATCAGCAGGTACGTGGTGCAGTTGTACTGCCTCATGGTACAGGTAAGAAAGTTAAAGTTCTTGTATTTGCTAAGGGCGACAAAGTAGAAGAAGCTCAGGCAGCAGGTGCTGATTACGTTGGTGGACAGGAACTTGTTCCGAAGATCCAGAATGAGGGATGGCTTGACTTTGACGTTGTAGTAGCTACACCGGATATGATGGGTGTTGTTGGTCGTCTGGGTCGTGTTCTCGGTCCTAAAGGCTTAATGCCAAACCCAAAAGCCGGTACAGTTACAATGGATGTTACAAAGGCTATTAATGATATCAAAGCTGGTAAGATCGAATATAGACTGGATAAGACAAACATTATCCATGTACCAGTTGGTAAAGCTTCTTTCACAGAAGAACAGTTAGCGGACAACTTCCATACATTAATGGGCGCAATCGTTAAGGCAAAACCAGCAGCTGCTAAGGGTCAGTACCTGAGAAGCGTAACAATCACTTCAACAATGGGCCCTGGTATCAAATTAAACCCAGTTAAACTTGTTTAATTATTTTTAATTTGTTGTGGTTTTTTGATTGACAACCAATATAAATGATGATATAATATCAGAGCAAAACTGCCAAAGACAGTAGGTGCCGTAAGGCATAAGGAGAAAACGCCTACCGAGGGAGATTATAGGTGTTCTTTACGAACTCGACTTATAACAAGACCTCTCTGGGCAGCCGGAGAGGTTTTTTTGGCGGTACACACGATTATTCTATAAGGAGGTGCACCAATAATGGCAAAAGTAGAAATCAAACAGCCAATCGTTGATGAGATCGCTGGTTATTTAGCTGATGCTCAGGCAATGGTTCTGGTTGACTATCGTGGTCTGACAGTAGAAGAAGATACACAGCTTCGTAAGGCTTTAAGAGAAGCAGGTGTTGATTACAAAGTATACAAGAATACTTTAATCAAACGTGCAGTTAAAGGTACAGCATTTGAAGCTGTAACAGATCTTTGCGAAGGCCCAACAGCTATCGCAACAAGCGCTTCAGATGCAACAGCTCCAGCAAGAGTATTATATGAAGCAACTAAGAAAATGCCGAACCTTGAACTTAAGGGCGGTGTTGTAGATGGTACATTCTATGATGAGAAGATGATCCAGGTTATCGCTACAATTCCATCAAGAGAAGTACTGCTCGGAAAATTACTTGGAAGTATCCAGTCCCCTATTACCAACTTTGCTCGTGTTATTAAGCAGATCGCTGAAAGCAAAGAAGAAGTTGCATAAAATCTAAAAACGGAGGTATTTTAAAATGGCAAAATTAACAACAGCTGAATTTATCGAAGCTATTAAAGAGTTATCAGTATTAGAGTTAAATGAATTAGTAAAAGCATGTGAAGAAGAATTTGGTGTATCCGCAGCAGCAGGCGTTGTTGTAGCAGCAGCAGGTGCTGGTGAAGCAGCAGAAGAAAAGACTGAATTCGATGTTGAATTAACAGAAGTTGGCCCTAACAAAGTTAAGGTTATCAAAGTTGTTCGTGAAATCACAGGTCTTGGCCTTAAAGAAGCTAAAGAAGCAGTTGACAGCGCTCCTAAGACACTTAAAGAAGCTGTTAGCAAAGAAGAAGCTGAAGACATCAAGGCTAAACTTGAAGCAGAAGGCGCTAAAGTTACAGTTAAATAATTGTACTTTACAATATGATATGGAAGGCATCTCCTCGGAGGTGCCTTTTGTTTATTTAATAGGGAATTTCCTATTAAATAAACAGGCATTAACGCGTCTGTGATGCACACTTTGTTCTATGAGTTATTGCGAAACGCTATAGTTGTCAGTAGTGTGTAACGTTTCGCAATTAGTCATAAAACTGAGGACATGAAATGAGAACTGTTCTGTGGTAATTTGTTTTGAAAAGAGAGGTTTATATACAGATGAAGAGGAAGAGAAAGTGGAGGGGTTATTTAGCAGCGGTACTTTTGATTGGAGTGGTGTTGGCAGGATGCAGACGGACTGGCGGAGATGTGAATTCAGGAGATACAGGCAGCATGGCAGGTGACACGATGACATCAACAGAAACAGAAGCGGCTGCATCGGAAGAAACCGGGAGTGAAACAGAAAGCCGGAAAGAGCAGGTGATGGCAAATGAATCAGAGACGGAACTTCAAAGGGTGTCTGAGACAGAGAACGAAAGGGCAGTTGATCCGATTGTACTCGTATTGGACCCGGGGCATGATTCAGAGTATTGTACCAGAAATCATCCGGATCTGGGAGTGAATGAGCAGGATCTGAATCTGGCCATTGCTTTGGCTTGTCGGGATCAGCTGGAACAATATCAGGGCATTAAGGTTTATATGACAAGGGAGGATGGCAGCTGTCCGGATGCGGAACATCAGGGAGAATACTGTATTGAGGCAAGAACGAAATATGCAACGGATCTGGATGCAGATCTGTTTGTGAGCCTGCACAACAATGGGACAACGGGTGTCTATGGGGCAGAGGCCAATGGTACGGAGGTTTATGTGTCCAATTACAGTGCTTATACAGAGGAAGGGAAGAAATTAGGACAGTTAGTACTGGATCACCTTTCGGCACTTGATCTGAATCCGAGAGGTGTATTTGTACGTACCAAGGAGGAAAAAGGCCATTATGATGATGGCAGCGTACAGGACTGGTATTATCTGATCAGTTACAGTGTTGAAGGCGGTCACCCGGGGATGATTATTGAACATGCCTATATGGACAATGCTCATGATAATGCCATATTAAAAGATGAAGAAAAACTGAAGGCTATGGGTGTGGCGGATGCAGATGCAATTGCTGATTATTACGGTTTAGAGAAAAAATAACGAAAACCTTAAGATTATGCGGATTAAAGGTACTCCGGACAGTTGCAAATTGACTTTAAAGGATGAATGGTTTATAATCTGTAATATATATGTAATAATTTGCGGTTATTTTGGATTTTCGCAGCATGCTGTCATACAGCGCGGTTATTAGAGAAATGGAGGGGAATGCATGAGTGATACAGAAGATAGAGATGACAGAGATTTCGATGTATTAGAGGATGACCAGAATACATCGGATGCACCGTCAACAGATAAGGATGATGATTTTGATTATCTCAAAGAAATAGAGGCAATTGAAGCACAGGAGAGAGAACTGGAAGAGCAGCGTCAGAAGAAGAAAGCAGAACTTGATAAGCTGCGTGCAGAACATGCCAAGGAAGAACATAAGCGGTCTGTTCAGAGAAAGCATGAAATGAAAGAACGCAAGAAAGAGGCAGAGTGGCTTGGAGAACCTTTTGATGATGATGTGGAAACAGTGCCTGTTCAGAAGAAGAAGAGCAAGAAAGGCATTGCAGCCATAGTGATCATTATTTTGATAGCCATTGGTGCCGGTTCCGGTTATGCCTATAAGATGCAGATGGACAAGAAGACGGTTGCGGATTTTGAACAGAAAGTGGCATCTTTTCAGTCAGAAAAACTGGACGGCAGGGATTTTGGTACTCACCAGTCCTATTTTACTGATTTTATGAAGGAATGCCAGGATGCCATTGATGCAGGTGATCTGAAGCAGATTACTGAATTGAATAAGCAATGGAGTGAAGTTGAGAATACTTATACGACCGTTGCAAATGGCAAGACATCACTGGATGCTTTTGTATCCGGCATGGATCAGGCACTTTCTACTTATTCCATTACAGATACTTATAAGAAAAACTATGAGACTTTGAAGAAAGATGCAGAGAAAGCCCAGAAGGACTGCGATTATGAAAAGGTATCTGATTTTCAGAAACAGTTGGATGCACTTGCAACAAATCTCAAAGCAGACAATATGAAGGCAATCCAGAATCTGAAGAATGATATTTCAAGTACAGACCTGGACAAAGATTATGTCAGCTCAGATGATCAGAAGAAACTGGATGCCTATAGCAAGAAGGTTGATCAGTATACAAAAGAGGAAGATTATGCACAGGCTATCAATACATTGAATTCATGGAAGAAAGAAGTAGCTTCTATTAAGAAGAGTATTGAGCAGCAGAAAGCAGAGGAGCAGGCAAGGGCAGAATCTGAGGCAGCAGCTAAACGGGCCGCTGAGTCCAGAGCAGCAGAATCAAGGGCGGCTGAGTCCAGAGCGGCAGAATCAAAGGCAGCTGAGAAAAAGAAGAACCAGACATCCGAGACGAAGAATAACAGCAACAGCAATAACAATAATTCTTCTTCAAACGGATCTTCATCAGGTTATGTTCTGCCAAACAGCAGCAGCAGCTATCTGTCAGCAGCAGATGTGAAGAATCTTTCAAGTTATCAGTTGATGATCGCACGTAATGAAATTTATGCCCGTCACGGACGTAAGTTCAATGACAGTGAACTTCAGGCGTACTTCAACAGCAAATCCTGGTATAAGGGCACTGTGAATCCGGAAGATTTTTCAACATCCGTATTTAATGATTATGAAATTCAGAATATTGAGTTAATTCAGTCTTATGAATAATATAAGTAGACTGCCGCACTGAAGAGAAAGAAAAGTGCGGCGGTCTCTTTTGGATTTTACAGGTATTTACGACAGAGAAGAATAAGAAGATATCTGCATCGCGGCCGGTAGGGAGAGTCGTTTTTGAAAAAATACGAAAAAACAATATAAATTTGTTGACAGGACTTGAAAATTATGTTAGTATATATTACTGCATTATTATGGTATATTAGGCGCTTTAGCCTGGTAAGCAGATAGAACTTGTTGATTTATCATTCAGGGAGTGAAAAACGTCAATGAATAAAAGCAGAATTAAACCGGTTAAATCAGGTAGAAACATCCGTATGAGCTATTCCCGTCAGAAGGAAGTTCTTGAGATGCCGAATCTCATTGAAGTTCAGAAAAATTCCTATGACTGGTTCCTGAAGAAGGGCCTGAAGGAAGTTTTTGAAGACATTTCTCCGATCACAGACTACAGTGGTCATCTTAGTCTTGAATTCACAGATTTTAGTTTACGTGAAGAGGAAGCAAAGTATTCCATCGAAGAGTGTAAAGAACGTGATGCAACATATGCGGCACCTTTAAAGGTGAAAGTTCGTTTAATTAATAAAGAAACAGATAGTTTCAGCGAGCATGAGATCTTCATGGGAGATCTGCCGCTGATGACAGCAACAGGCACATTCGTTATCAATGGTGCTGAACGAGTTATCGTCAGCCAGTTGGTACGTTCTCCTGGCATTTACTATGGTGTAGGTCATGATAAGCTTGGTAAGGAGCTCTACTCCGCTACAGTTATCCCTAACCGTGGTGCATGGCTGGAATATGAGACAGATTCCAATGATGTTTATTATGTACGTGTGGACAGAACACGTAAAGTGCCTGTTACAGTACTGATCCGTGCTCTTGGTGTTGGTACAAACCAGGAAATCATGGAACTCTTTGGTGAGGAGCCGAAGATCATGGCAACACTGGCCAGCAATAAAGATGCATCCGATAGCTATCAGAGCGGTCTGCTTGAGTTATACAAGAAGATCCGTCCGGGTGAACCTCTGGCTGTAGAAAGTGCAGAGAGCCTCATCAACGCTATGTTCTTTGATCCTAGAAGATATGACCTGGCAAAGGTTGGTCGTTATAAGTTCAACAAGAAACTGGCACTGAAGAACCGTATCGCAGGTTTTGAGCTGGCTGAAGATGTTGTTGATGAGACAACAGGCGAGATCATTGCGGAAGCAGATACAATGGTGACAGAAGAGTTGGCTGAGAAGATCCAGAATGCCGGCGTTGCTGCTGTCTATGTTCAGACAGAAGAACGTGTAGAGAAGGTCCTTTCCAATATGATGGTAGAACTGACCAGCTTTGTGGATGTTGAACCGGAGACACTTGGCATTACTGAGAAGTATGTATATTATCCTGTTCTTCGTCAGATCCTTGATGAGAACGATGATATTGAAGATATCAAAGATGCAATTAAGAAGAATGCGGCAGACCTTGTTCCTATGCATATTACAAAGGAAGATATCTTTGCTTCTATCAACTACAATATGCATCTTGAATATGGTGTGGGTAATGCAGATGATATTGACCATTTGGGCAACCGTCGTATCAGAGCTGTCGGCGAACTGCTTCAGAACCAGTATAGAATCGGTCTTTCCAGAATGGAGCGTGTTGTACGCGAACGTATGACAACACAGGATCTGGAAGGTGTTTCTGCACAGTCTCTGATCAATATCAAGCCTGTAACTGCAGCGGTAAAGGAATTCTTCGGAAGTTCCCAGCTGTCACAGTTTATGGATCAGAATAACCCGCTTTCCGAGTTAACACATAAGAGACGTCTTTCAGCCCTCGGTCCTGGCGGTCTTTCACGAGACAGAGCCGGTTTCGAAGTTCGAGACGTACATTATACACATTACGGCAGAATGTGTCCTGTCGAGACACCTGAAGGTCCTAACATCGGTCTGATCAACTCCCTTGCAAGTTTCGCAAGAATCAATCAGTACGGTTTCATTGAGGCACCTTACAGAATCCTTGACAAGACAGATCCTAAGAATCCTCGTGTTACAGATGATGTTGCTTATATGACAGCCGATGAAGAAGATAAGTACAGAGTTGCACAGGCCAATGAGCCGATCGATGAGAACGGTTACTTCGTGAACAAGACAGTTTCCGGACGTTTCCGTGAAGAGACAACATCCTTCCAGCGTTCACAGGTTGACCTGATGGATGTATCTCCTAGAATGGTATTCTCTGTTGCAACATCTATGATCCCATTCCTTCAGAACGATGATGCGAACCGTGCTCTGATGGGTTCCAACATGCAGCGTCAGGCCGTTCCTTTGATGCTGACTGACTCACCGGTTGTTGGTACAGGTATGGAAGCTAAAGCAGCCGTAGACTCAGGTGTCTGTGTTGTTGCAAAACGTGGCGGTGTTGTAGAACGCTCCGCATCAAATGAAGTCATCATCAAAGCTGATGACGGCACAAGAGATACTTATAAACTGCTCAAGTTCTCCGGATCCAACCAGGGTGCATGCTACAACCAGCGTCCGATTGTATTCAGAGGCGACAGAGTAGAAAAAGGCGATGTTCTGGCCGATGGTCCTTCTACATCACAGGGTGAATTAGCCCTTGGTAAGAACCCACTGATCGGTTTCATGACATGGGAAGGTTACAACTTCGAGGATGCCGTTCTGTTGAGTGAACGTCTTGTGCAGGAAGATGTTTATACATCTATCCATATTTCCGAATACGAAGCAGAAGCCAGAGATACAAAGCTCGGACCTGAAGAGATCACACGTGATGTACCGGGTGTTGGTGATGATGCACTGAAGAACCTTGATGAAAGAGGTATTATTCGTGTCGGTGCAGAGGTTCGTGCCGGAGATATCCTTGTCGGTAAAGTGACACCAAAGGGTGAAACAGAACTGACAGCAGAGGAAAGACTGCTCCGTGCCATCTTTGGTGAGAAGGCACGTGAAGTCAGAGATACATCCCTGAAGGTACCGCATGGTGAATATGGTATCATTCTGGATGCGAAGGTATTTACAAGAGAAAACGGTGATGAACTGTCACCGGGTGTTAACCAGTGCGTACGTGTCTATATTGCACAGAAGAGAAAGATTTCCGTTGGTGATAAGATGGCCGGCCGACATGGTAATAAGGGTGTCGTTTCCCGTATTCTGCCTGTTGAAGATATGCCATTCCTTCCAAACGGCCGTCCGCTTGATATCGTGCTGAACCCTCTGGGTGTGCCTTCACGTATGAATATCGGACAGGTTCTGGAAATCCATCTTGGTCTTGCTGCAAGAGCGCTTGGCTTTAAGATCGAGACACCTGTATTCAATGGTGCCGATGAAAATGACATCATGGATACACTGGAACTGGCCAATGATTATGTCAATACATCATGGGAAGAATTTTCAGCAAAATGGAAAGATACCCTTGATGAAAAAGTATACAATTATCTTGATGAGAACAAGGCTTACAGAGAAGAGTGGAAGGGTGTTCCAATCAGCCGTACAGGTAAAGTCCAGTTAAGAGACGGTCGTACAGGTGAAGAATTCGACAGCCCGGTTACAATCGGTTTCATGCATTACCTGAAACTGCATCATCTGGTTGATGATAAGATCCATGCACGTTCCACAGGTCCTTATGCCCTTGTTACACAGCAGCCTCTTGGTGGTAAAGCTCAGTTCGGCGGACAGCGTTTCGGTGAAATGGAGGTTTGGGCACTGGAAGCATACGGTGCAGCATATACACTTCAGGAAATCCTGACATTCAAGTCCGATGATGTGACAGGTCGTGTGAAAGCATACGAAGCCATCATCAAGGGCGAGAATATTTCCGAGCCGGGTATTCCTGAATCCTTCAAGGTATTGCTCAAAGAGCTGCAGTCACTGGCACTGGATGTCAGAGTCCTTCGTGATGACCAGACAGAAGTTGAACTTGGTGAAACGGTTGATTACGGTGATGACGATTTCAACAGCATCATGCAGGGCGATGGCGGTTTCAGATTTGATACAGAAGAATCCCTTGGCGATTATGTCCACAAACAGCAGACTGTCAACAGTGATGGTGAGTTTGTAGATGTTGAAGATGAGGGCAGTGCCGATGACGATACAGAAGAGTTTTATGGAGAAGATTCTGACAACGAATAGAGAAGGGAGTGCCATTCATGCCAGAAACAGTTAGTAATGAAGCTTATCAGCCAATGACTTTCGACGCCATTAAGATTGGTCTGGCTTCCCCTGAGAAGATCAGACAGTGGTCCCATGGTGAAGTCAAGAAGCCTGAAACGATTAACTATAGAACATTAAAGCCTGAGAAGGATGGTCTGTACTGCGAAAAGATTTTCGGACCTAGCAAGGACTGGGAATGCCATTGCGGTAAGTACAAGAAGATCCGTTACAAAGGCGTAGTCTGCGATCGATGCGGCGTTGAAGTTACAAAATCCAGCGTTCGTCGTGAACGTATGGGCCACATTGAGCTTGCAGCTCCGGTTTCTCATATCTGGTATTTCAAGGGTATCCCTAGCCGTATGGGTCTGATCCTGGATATGACACCGAGAAACCTTGAGAAGGTTCTGTACTTTGCATCCTATGTTGTGCTGGATAAAGGCAGCACAACACTGGAGAACAAGCAGGTATTATCTGAGAAGGAATACCAGGAAGAGTGCAAGAACTTCGGTGAAGACAGTTTCCGTGTAGGTATGGGTGCAGAAGCGATTATGGAGCTTCTGCAGGCCATTGACCTTGAAACAGAGGCTGTTCAGCTCAAGAAAGACCTGAAGACATCTTCAGGCCAGAAACGTGCAAGAATCATCAAACGTCTGGAAGTTGTTGAAGCTTTCAGAAGCTCAGGCAACAAGCCTGAATGGATGATCATGACCGTTATTCCGGTTATTCCTCCGGATATCCGTCCAATGGTACAGTTAGACGGCGGACGTTTTGCAACATCCGATTTAAATGATCTGTACAGACGAATCATTAACAGAAATAACAGACTGAAACGTCTTCTTGAGCTGGGTGCGCCTGATATTATCGTCAGAAATGAAAAGCGTATGCTTCAGGAAGCTGTTGATGCCCTGATTGATAATGGCCGCCGCGGTCGTCCTGTTACAGGTCCTGGCAACAGAGCGTTGAAGTCTCTTTCGGATATGTTAAAAGGTAAACAGGGTCGTTTCCGTCAGAATCTTCTTGGTAAACGTGTTGACTATTCCGGTCGTTCCGTTATCGTCGTTGGTCCTGAACTGAAACTCTATCAGTGTGGTCTGCCAAAGGAAATGGCCATCGAGCTGTTCAAGCCTTTCGTCATGAAAGAACTCGTATCCAGAGGCATTGCACACAACATCAAGTCTGCAAAGAAGATGGTAGAACGTCTTCAGACAGAAGTTTGGGATGTACTGGAAGATGTTATCAAAGAACACCCGGTTATGCTGAACCGTGCACCTACACTGCATCGTCTTGGTATTCAGGCCTTCGAACCTGTACTGGTAGAAGGTAAAGCAATCAAGCTGCATCCGCTGGCTTGTACAGCTTTCAACGCCGATTTCGATGGTGACCAGATGGCTGTCCATGTACCGCTGTTTGTAGAAGCTCAGGCAGAATGCCGTTTCATCCTGCTTTCTCCAAACAACTTGCTGAAACCTTCAGATGGTGCGCCTGTAGCTGTTCCTTCACAGGATATGGTCCTTGGTATCTATTATTTGACACTTGAGAAACCGGGTGATAAGGGTGAAGGTATGTTCTTCAAGGATGTTAATGAAGCAATCCTTGCTTATGAGAACCATATCATCACACTTCAGGCTCCGATCAAGGTCAGAAGAACAGGTATCGTGGGTGGAGAAGAGGTAACAAGAGTTGTTTCCTCTACACTGGGCCGTTTCATCTTCAATGAAGGTATTCCTCAGGACCTTGGCTATGTAGACAGAGAGAACCGTGATAATGACCTTGTACCGGAGATCAACTTCCTGGTAGCGAAGAAACAGCTGAAACAGATCATTGACAAGTGTATTCATACACATGGTGCAACAAAGACAGCGGAAGTTCTGGACTACATCAAAGCAACAGGTTATAAATATTCAACAATCAGTGCTATCACTGTATCTATTTCAGATATGACAGTGCCTGAAGCTAAGAAAGAGCTTCTTGCAAGTGCTGAAGCAACAATTTCCAAGATTACAGCACAGTACCGTCGTGGTCTTGTTACAGACGAAGAACGTTACAAAGCTGTTATTGAGACATGGAAACAGACAGATGACCAGCTGACAAAGGCTCTGTTGGATGGTCTTGACAAATACAACAACATTTACATGATGGCCGATTCAGGTGCCCGTGGTTCCAACCAGCAGATCAAACAGCTGGCCGGTATGCGTGGTCTGATGGCTGATACATCAGGTCGAATCATCGAGCTGCCTATCAAGTCCAACTTCCGTGAAGGTCTTGACGTACTGGAGTACTTCATTTCTGCCCATGGTGCCAGAAAGGGTATGTCCGATACAGCTCTCCGTACAGCCGATTCAGGTTACCTGACGCGTCGTCTTGTTGATGTATCCCAGGATCTGATCATTCGTGAAATCGACTGTAGCGAAGATTCAGAGAACATTCCGGGTATGTGGATCGATGCATTCATGGATGGCCGTGAAGTGATCGAAAGTCTGGAAGAACGTATGACTGGTCGTTACGCTGCTGCCGATATCGTAGATCCTGCAACAGGTGAAGTCCTTGTAAAAGCAGATCACATGATCACACCAAAGCGTGCAGCTATGGTTGCAGAAGCAGGCGTGACAAAGGTGAAGATTCGTACAGCACTTTCCTGTCGTTCACATCTTGGTATCTGTGCGAAGTGTTACGGTGCCAACATGGCAACTGGTCAGGTTGTTCAGGTGGGTGAAGCTGTCGGTATTATCGCTGCTCAGTCCATCGGTGAACCTGGTACACAGCTGACAATGCGTACTTTCCATACCGGTGGTGTTGCCGGTGATGATATCACACAGGGTCTTCCTCGTGTCGAAGAACTTTTCGAGGCAAGAAAACCAAAGGGTCTTGCCATCATCGCAGAGTTCGGCGGTACAGTTTCTATCCGTGATACAAAGAAGAAACGTGAAATCGTTATTACAAATGACGAGACAGGTGATTCCAAAGCATATCTCATCCCTTATGGTTCCCGTATCAAGGTTCAGGAGGGACAGGTACTTGAAGCCGGTGATGAACTGACAGAAGGTAGTGTTAACCCACATGATATTCTGAGAATCAAAGGCGTGCGTGCTGTTCAGGATTACATGATCCAGGAAGTACAGCGTGTATACCGTCTGCAGGGTGTTGAAATCAATGATAAGCACGTTGAGGTTATCGTTCGTCAGATGCTGAAGAAGATTCGTATCGAGAACAGCGGAGATACAGAATTCCTGCCTGGTACACTGGTTGACGTTCTTGACTTCGAGGAAATCAACGAGAACCTCAGGGAACTGGGTGAGAGACCGGCTGAAGGTGTCCAGGTTATGCTTGGTATCACAAAGGCTTCTCTTGCTACAAACTCCTTCCTGTCAGCTGCTTCCTTCCAGGAGACAACAAAAGTCCTGACAGAAGCTGCTATTAAGGGTAAGGTTGACCCACTGATCGGTCTGAAAGAAAATGTTCTTCTCGGCAAGCTGATTCCTGCCGGTACAGGTATGAAGCGTTATCGTACAATCAAACTGGATTCAGAAATCGACGAGAATGAAGAACTGACACTGGCCGATGATGACGATGCATATCTTGATCTCAGCGATGGCATCTCAGGTGAAGAAGCAGATGAAGATATGGCTGAAACAGAAGAAACAGCTGTTGAAACTGCACCTGAAGAAGCAGAAGACGATGCATTCGACGGTGAATCTGAAGACGATACAACAGATGAAAACTAATCGTTATGAAGGTCTTGAACTTTCATTAACATAATACAAGTCTAAGAAGCAGTATGGTTGCTGATCACATCGTATCAAAGGCCATACTGCTTTTTTACTATCTGCTTTCATAGAACAGGCCTTTGCGGGATGACGACAGGCCTGAATCATGGATACGGAGGCGTAAAGGTGAATAAAAAACTGAATGTGAAAGGTTTTTGTACGGATCTGGCCTATGATCTGGTTGGTTCCGTATTGTATGCAGCCGGTATTGTCTGCTTTGTTAATCCGGCGAATATGGCTCCGGGCGGGATGTCCGGTGTGGCCATTTTATTAAATTATCTTTGGGGACTGCCAATCGGTACCATGACCATTGTGCTGAACATCCCTCTGCTGATTTTGTCCTATATTTTCCTTGGCAAATCTCTGACATGGAAAACAGTGAAATCACTGGTGATCAGCAGTTTAATGGTGGATCTGGTCATGGCCAGATATGCACCGATTTATGCAGGTGACCGAATGATCGGCGGCGTTTTTGGCGGTGTACTGATGGGTGCCGGTCTGGCGATTATTTTCCTGCGGGGTTCCACAACCGGCGGTACGGATATTATTTCTTTCCTTGTGAAGAAGTGGTATCCTCATGTGCCTATCGGCCGAATGATCATGGTGGTGGACTGCATTATCATTGGTGTATCTGTCCTTGTATTCGGCAATCTGGAATCTGCCCTGTATGGTCTGATTTCCCTGTATTGCTGTTCTATGGTCATTGACAGTATTATTTATGGTCTGGACAAAGGCAGTATGGTGATGGTAGTTTCAGAGAAGAATAATGAAATCGCGGCACAGATCATGGATGAACTGGAACGCGGCGTTACCTTGCTGAAAGGCCAGGGAGCCTATACCGGTACGGACAGGGATGTGCTGATGTGTGCAGTACGCAAGCAGCAGTTTGCCAGAGTCCGTGCGATTATTTACGAGAAGGATCCGAATGCTTTTGTGATTGTCAGTGAAACCAGTGAAGTTTTGGGCGAGGGATTCAAACAAGTGTCCGGCTCATAAAGACAAATGTTTATTTGTCTTTAGCACGATGACAAAGTGAAGAGATATGACTGGAAACTGTTGACAAATGAAAGTCATAATAATAAAATTGAACGTAAAGCATGAGAGAAGGAGGATTTAAAATGAAAAAGTTAGTTAGTTTCATGTTAGTTGCTGCTATGGTAGCGGCAACATTAACTGGCTGCGGCAGTTCAGATAATGCAAAGTCAACTGAGGCAGCTGGCGAATCAAGTGCAGCTGCAGGTACAACATTTAAGATTGGTGGTATCGGCCCTGTGACAGGCGGTGCTGCTCTGTACGGTCTGGCAGTACAGCGTGGTGCGCAGATTGCTGTTGACGAGATCAACGCAGCAGGCGGTATCAATGGTACTCAGATTGAATTCAATTTCCAGGATGATGAAGCAGATGCTGAGAAGTCAGTTAACGCTTACAACTCCCTGAAAGACTGGGGTATGCAGATGCTGATGGGTACAGTAACAAGTACACCATGTGTTTCTGTAGCTGCTAAGACAGCAGAAGACAATATGTTCCAGTTAACACCATCCGGTTCATCCGTAGAATGTGTACAGAACGACAACGCATTCCGTGTATGTTTCTCTGACCCAGACCAGGGTAAGAAATCCGCACAGTACATCGGCGAACACAAACTGGCTACAAAGGTAGCAGTTATTTATGATAGCTCTGATACTTATTCAACAGGTATCTATGAATCTTTTAAGAGCGAAGCAGTTAATCAGGGTATCGAAGTTGTAGCAGAAGGTGCATTCACTGCTGATAACAAGACAGACTTCTCTGTTCCTCTTCAGCAGGCACAGGCAGCTGGTGCAGAACTTGTTTTCCTGCCAATCTACTATACAGAAGCTTCTCTGATCATTACACAGGCTAACAAGATGGGCTATGCACCACAGTTCTTTGGTTGTGACGGTCTTGACGGTCTGATCGGTGTTGAAAACTTCGACCAGTCTCTGGCAGAAGGCGTTATGCTTCTGACACCATTTGCAGCAGATGCTCAGGATGATCTGACACAGAAATTCGTTTCTGCATACAAGGACAAATACGGCGAAACACCTATTCAGTTCGCAGCTGATGCATACGATGCCATCTATGCCATCAAGCTTGCAGCTGAGAAAGAGAATGTGACACCTGATATGAGTGTTTCTGATATCTGCGAAGCTATGAAGAAAGGCATGACAGAGATCTCTCTTGAAGGTCTGACAGGTACAATCACATGGACAGCATCCGGTGAACCTGATAAGGAACCTAAGGCTGTTAAGATTGAAAATGGTGCTTACACAGCCATGGAATAATCGGTGTGTCTGACGCGATTGTACAATCGATTTAGATTTTACTAAAAGATAAAGGGGACAGGATTTTCCTGAGCGGGAATTGAAGTGGATTCCTGAAGGAAGATCTGTCCTCTTTTTTATCAGGTACATGGAGAATTACCGGACAGGCCGGACGGTCGGACTGGATACCGAACTGCGGTGGCAAGACATCATAGCATGGCTATAACTTCTGATTAGAGCTGATATCAGCAATAGATATAACCTGCATTTATGAGGCGGAAGTCAAGAGGTTGAATTCAGATTTTTCATGTGCTATACTTTTTGATAAGTATCTATAAAAATACAACAGAGAGGTGTTATTATGCAATTTATTTCTTATTTGATTAATGGCATCAGTCTGGGAAGTGTTTATGCGATTATTGCTCTGGGGTATACAATGGTATACGGCATTGCTAAGATGCTGAATTTTGCCCACGGTGATATCATCATGGTCGGCAGCTATGTGGTTTACATTGCTGTCAGCTCTCTTGGACTGAATCCGATTCTTTCGGTGGTTATATCAGCCATTGTCTGCCTTGTTCTGGGGGTTGTCATTGAAAAGGTGGCTTACAAGCCTCTGAGACATGCATCCAAACTGGCCGTATTGATTACTGCCATTGGTGTCAGCTATTTTCTTCAGAATGTAGCACTGCTGATATTTGGTGCCAATACGAAGTCCTTTACATCCGTTGTACCGGCGGTTTCTCTGAAACTGGGATCTCTGACAATCACAGCTGAGACAATTGTTACCATTGCAGCCTGTGTGATTATCATGATCTGTCTGACTTTATTTATCAATAAGACAAAGGCCGGACATGCCATGCAGGCTGTATCTGAAGATCAGGATGCGGCACAGCTCATGGGTATCAATGTCAATGCGACAATTTCCCTGACATTTGCTATTGGTTCAGCACTGGCTGCCGTTGCCGGTGTGCTCCTTTGTTCCGCATATCCGTCCTTGACACCTTATACAGGTGCCATGCCGGGTATCAAAGCCTTCGTTGCCGCTGTATTCGGCGGTATCGGCTCTATTCCGGGTGCGCTGATCGGCGGTATCCTTCTTGGTGTGATCGAGATCCTTTCCAAAGCCTATATTTCTTCACAGCTGTCAGATGCCATTGTATTCGGTGTCCTGATCGTTGTTCTGGTTGTGAAGCCGACAGGTATCCTTGGTAAGGTAATACAGGAGAAGGTGTAGGTGACAGTGATGAAGAAGAAATTGAACAAAACAACAAAGAGCAATCTGATTACATATGCAATGGTGGTCATTGTCTATATTATTGTACAGCTGCTTGTTTCAGGCGGAGCCGTTTCCAGTCTGATGAAAGGCCTGCTTGTGCCATTATGTGTTTATTCCATTCTGGCTGTTTCACTGAACTTAACAGTCGGTATTCTCGGTGAGCTGAGCCTTGGTCATGCAGGTTTCATGTGCATAGGTGCTTTTACAAGTGCGACATTCTCAAAGCTTACTAATGGTGTGATCCAGCCTGCAGGGTTCAGATTCTTCCTGGCAATTCTTGTGGGTGCGGTATTTGCAGGTATCTTTGGTCTTTTGATCGGTATTCCTGTTCTGAGACTGAAAGGCGATTACCTGGCCATCGTTACACTGGCTTTTGGGGAAATTATCAAGAATATTGTCAATGTTATTTATCTTGGCCGTGACAGTCATGGTATTCACTTTTCTATCAAAGATGCTGCCTCCCTTGGAATGGATGCGGACGGTGAGATGATCATCAAAGGCCCTCAGGGTATCACGGGTACACCGACGGATTCCACATTTACCATCGGTATTGTCCTGATTCTTGTGACATTATTCATCGTTTTGAATCTGGTTCATTCCAGATCCGGACGTGCGATTATGGCGATTCGTGATAACCGTATTGCAGCAGAATCTGTTGGTATTAATATCACAAAGTATAAGTTGATGGCATTTTCCATCTCAGCTGCACTGGCAGGCGTGGCAGGTGTGCTTTATGCCCACAATCTGTCCACGCTGACAGCTCTGCCGAAGAACTTTGGCTACAACATGTCTATCATGATTCTTGTATTTGTTGTTCTCGGTGGTATCGGCAATATCCGTGGTTCCATTATCGCTGCAGTTCTGCTGACAATGCTGCCTGAACTTTTACGAGGTCTGAACGACTTCCGTATGCTGATTTACGCTATTGTACTGATTGCGACAATGATTATTACGAACAATGAGAAGATCATGAATACAATCCGTCGTTTCCTGCCGAAGAAGCAGGCACAGCCGGTAAAGGAGGAGACGAAATAATGGCAATGCTTGAAGTGAAGAACTTAGGAATATCCTTTGGCGGTCTGCGTGCGGTAGACGGTCTGGATATGACAATCGAAAAGGGTGAGTTGTACGGATTGATCGGACCGAATGGCGCCGGCAAGACCACTGCTTTCAATATGCTGACAGGTGTCTACAAACCGACAGACGGCGTGATCAAGCTGGATGGTGAAGACATCACAGGCAAGAGTACTATTGAGATCAATAAGGCAGGTATCGCCCGTACATTCCAGAATATACGTCTCTTCTCGGAATTATCTGTTTTGGACAATGTCAAAGTCGGCCTGCACAATCATTACAAATATTCTACAATCGCAGGTATCTTAAGACTGCCTGCTTACCGTAAGGCAGAGAAGGAAATGGATGCGAAAGCCATGGAGCTTCTGAAGGTGTTTAATCTTCAGGATGAATGGGATTACAAAGCATCCAATCTTCCATATGGTAAACAGCGTAAGCTGGAGATTGCCCGTGCCCTTGCAACGGAACCGAAGCTTCTGCTTCTGGATGAACCGGCAGCCGGCATGAACCCGAATGAAACAGGAGAACTGATGGATACCATCCAGTTCGTATGCAAGAACTTTGATATGACGGTTCTTCTGATTGAACATGATATGAAGCTTGTATCCGGTATTTGCCAGAAACTGACAGTATTGAACTTCGGTCAGGTACTGGCTCAGGGCAAGACAAGTGATGTTTTAAATGACCCGAAGGTTATCAAAGCCTATCTGGGAGAATAAGGAGAGTAGTATCATGTCAATGTTAAAAGTCACAGATTTACAGGTATATTATGGTGTGATTCAGGCGTTGAAGGGCATCTCCTTTGAAGTTAATGAAGGAGAAGTTATCGCGTTGATCGGTGCCAATGGTGCCGGAAAGACAACCATCCTGCATACCGTTACCGGTCTGATCAATCAGAAAGCCGGCAAGATAGAATTTGAAGGCAAGGATATTTCCCATACACCGGCCTATAAGATTGTAGCAGAGGGCATGGCTCATGTGCCGGAGGGCAGAAGGGTCTTTGCAGAACTCTCTGTTTATGATAATCTAATGATGGGAGCCTATACACGCAAAGATAAGAAAGAAATCGCAGAGACACTGGCAATGGTTTACAAGCGTTTCCCGCGTCTTGAGGAACGTAAGAAACAGATGGCCGGTACATTGAGCGGTGGTGAGCAGCAGATGCTGGCTATGGGCCGTGCGCTGATGTCCAAGCCGAAGATTATCCTGATGGATGAGCCTTCCATGGGTCTTTCTCCGATTTTCGTTAATGAGATTTTTGATATCATCAAAGCTGTCAGTGCCAGCGGTACGACTGTTCTTCTGGTAGAACAGAATGCCAAGAAGGCACTTTCCATTGCTGACAGAGCTTACGTCCTTGAGACAGGCAAGATTATCCTTGAGGGCGATGCAAAGGTATTGATGAATGATGAGAGAGTCAAGAAAGCTTATTTAGGTGAATAGAGGCATCTCTGAAGGAGGGGTTTTATGGGCAGCAACAGAATCATTACAATTGCAAGACAGTACGGCAGCGGCGGCAAGACCGTTGGTCAGATGCTGGCCAAAGATCTGGGCATCGACTGTTATGACCGTGAGATCTTGCGTATGGCTTCTGATGACAGTGGTCTGAATCTGCAGATGTTCGGTAATCCGGATGAACGCCGCAGAAACACATTTCTGACCCGGGCCATCAAGAAAGTCTACAAAGGTGAAGTGATTCCGCCGGATAGTGATGATTTTGCATCATCTGACAATCTTTTCAACTATCAGGCAAAGATTCTGAAAGAACTTGCAGAACAGGAATCTTATGTTGTCATCGGGCGATGTGCGGATTTCATTCTGAGAGACAATCCGAATGTTGTCAGCGTCTTCATCCATGCACCATTTGATTATTGCGTAGAGCGTGGCCTTGAGAAACAGAGTATGACAAGGGCGCAGATGGAGAAATACATCCAGAAGACAGACAAGCAGAAGGGCGATTACTACATGTATCACACAGGCCAGCACTGGTCCGATGCACGTAACTACGACCTCTGTCTGGACAGCAGCAAGCTGGGCTTCGCGGGATGCGTAGAGGCGATCAAGGCTTATATGGCGGTTCGCTTTAAAGAAGATTAAAAGATAAACAGGCTGGATACTAGAAAAGCAACACTGTGAATTTGTTCATGGTGTTGCTTTTTTCATAGAAAAGACAGTGTTACTGTGATCTAAATAAACAAAAAAAATATAGGATACCATAAAAAATTCATAAGTAATCCAAAAATTTTCTATTGATTATTCGAATAGGGTTCATTATAATAAAAATATCTATTAAGTTTAAGTCATTTTTGATGCAAACTAAACAAATTGGAGGAGTAAAAATGAAAAAAAGAAGAGTATTGGCGGGCATGATGGCATTAACAATGGCATTATCACTGGCAGGCTGCGGTGGCGGTTCAAGTTCATCCAGCTCTAACAGCGGTTCTGCAGAAAGCACAGCAGCAACAGCAGCTACAAACAAAGACAAACCACTTTGCTGGTTTAACCGTCAGCCATCTAACAGCTCAACAGGTGAGCTGGATAAGGATGCGCTGAATTTCAACAAAGACACATATTATGTTGGTTTCGATGCTAACCAGGGTGCTGAATTACAGGGACAGATGGTTGTAGATTACATCAAAGCAAACGCTGACAAGATTGATAGAAATGGTGACGGCGTGATCGGATATGTTCTTGCAATCGGTGATATCGGTCATAATGACTCTATCGCTCGTACACGTGGCGTTCGTACTGCTCTTGGTACAGGCGTTGGCGAAGCAGGCAATGTTGACTCTTCACCAGCTGGTACAAACGTAGACGGTAGCTCAAAGGTTGTTCAGGACGCTCAGCTTGAAGTAGATGGCAAGACATTCACAATCCGTGAGCTTGCTTCTCAGGAAATGAAGAACTCAGCTGGTGCAACATGGGATGCAGCAACAGCTGGTAACGCGATCAATACATGGACAGCTTCTTTTGGTGATCAGATCGATATCGTTGTTTCTAACAATGACGGTATGGGTATGTCAATGTTCAATGCATGGGCAAAAGACAACAGCGTTCCTACATTCGGATATGATGCAAACAGTGATGCTGTAGCAGCAATCGCTGAAGGTTACGGCGGTACAATTTCTCAGCATGCAGACGTTCAGGCTTATCTTACACTGAGAGTTCTTCGTAACGCACTTGACGGTGTTGATATCGATACAGGTATCGGTACAGCAGATGAAGCAGGCAACTGCTTAGTAGAAGGCGAAGATTACAGATACAGCGAAGAAGACAGATCTTACTACGCATTAAACATTGCTGTAACAGCTGATAACTATACAGAATTTGCAGATTCAACAAAGATCTATGATAAAGTTGCGAACCAGCTGGATGCAACAAAGAGTCCTGAAAAGAAAGTTTGGCTGAATATCTACAATGCATCAGATAACTTCCTGAGCTCTACATATCAGCCACTTCTTGAAAACTATGATGATCTTCTTAACCTGAAGGTTGATTACATCGGTGGAGATGGACAGACAGAATCCAACATCACAAACCGTCTGGGTAACCCAAGCGAATATGACGCATTTGCAATCAACATGGTTAAAACAGATAACGCAGCATCATATACAGAACTTCTCTCAAAGTAAGAGATCGGTAAATGTTAGATTAAATTGATGGAAACAGAGGGGTGTCAGTGATGATACCCTTCTTTCTCTCTTAGAAAAGGAAATGGGCTATGACAGAGGATAAGAATAAATACATCTTATCGATTAGTGGCATGAGTAAATCATTCGGCAGAAATAAAGTTCTGAAACATATTGACCTGAATGTCAAACCTGGAACCATTATGGGTTTAATGGGTGAAAATGGTGCCGGAAAATCGACAATGATGAAATGTCTCTTTGGAACATATCAGAAAGATGAGGGGACAATTATATTAGACGGCAGAGAAGTGGATTTCTCGGGACCGAAAGATGCACTGGAAAACGGCGTGGCAATGGTTCACCAGGAATTAAACCAGTGTCTGGAAAGAAGTGTTGTGGATAATTTGTTTCTTGGACGTTATCCAAAGAATTCGTTAGGTATTGTCGACGAAGGAAGAATGAAAAAAGAAACAGCGAATTTATTCCGACAGCTTGGCATTACAGTTGATCTGACGCAGCCGATGAAGAAAATGTCTGTGTCACAGCGTCAGATGTGTGAGATTGCAAAGGCAATTTCTTACCATTCAAAGGTGATCGTATTGGATGAGCCAACATCCTCGCTGACTGCACCGGAAGTAGAGAAGCTCTTCAAGATGATGCGTCAGTTGAAAGCACAGGGTATTTCACTGATTTACATTTCACATAAGATGGATGAGATTTTTGAAATCTGTGATGAGATTTCCGTACTTCGAGATGGAAGTCTGGTTATGACGAAAGACAGCAAAGATACAGATATGAACGAACTGATTTCAGCGATGGTTGGTCGTTCACTGGATAACAGATTTCCACCTGTTGATAATGAACCTGGAGAAACAGTTCTCACTGTACAAAATCTTTCAACAAAATTTGCACCGAAAATTCAGAATATATCTTTTGATATCCGAAAGGGTGAAATTTTCGGATTTTATGGTCTGGTTGGTGCCGGACGTACAGAATTATTAGAAACAATCTTCGGTATGCGTACAAGAGCAGAGGGAAATGTCATTTACAATGGCAAGATCATGAATTTCTCCTCTCCAAAGGATGCGATGGATCATGGATTTGCGCTGATCACAGAGGAAAGAAAGGCGAACGGTCTTTTCCTCAAAGGGGACATTACGTTTAATACAACGATTGCCAACATGAGTCATTATGTCCATGGTATTGCACTGTCTCAGGACGAAATGGTGCGTGCAACCTCTGAGAAGATTAAAATCATGCATACAAAATGTATGGGACCGGATGATATGATTTCCAGTCTTTCCGGTGGTAATCAGCAGAAAGTCATTTTTGGTAAGTGGCTGGAACGTTCACCGAGCGTATTTATGATGGATGACCCAACGCGAGGCATTGACGTCGGTGCAAAATATGAAATTTACGAGCTGATCATCAACATGGCAAAACAGGGCAAGACGATTATCGTTGTTTCTTCTGAGATGCCTGAAATCCTTGGTATTACAAACCGTATTGGTGTTATGTCCAACGGCCGTCTCGCGGGCATTGTCAATACAAAAGAAACAGATCAGGAAGAATTGTTGAGACTCAGCGCGATGTATTTGTAAGAGAGAGGAGTATAGAATATGGCAGATCAAACGTTGATTCTTTCGGTTGATGAAGAAGCAAAGCTTTTGCAGCCGATTGACGAATATGTTGGAAAGATTCAAGAGCAGATCGACGCACTTCGCGTGGAAGGCTCTGATAGAGTCAATAGTTTAAAAAATCAAATTGCAATCGCAAAAGAGGATAAGAACTTATCCAAAGAAGAGCAGACAAAGATTATCGAAGAATGCAAGAAAGAGCTTGAGAAGGCCAAGAGTGTGGAAAATACAAATAAACCGCAGATTTCCAAGCTGATTGCAGACGCAGAGGGATATCTTTCTCAGCATTATAAGAAAGAGTATTATGATGTTGTTGCTCAGAGCTGCAAGGCTGAAAAAGAGGCAGAAAAGAGCAAGTATGAGAAGGTTAAGGCAGAGCTTCAGGCAGAGCATCAGGCAAAACTGAGCGGCTTGAAGGATGCTGAAGAAATTAAAGCAGAAAAATATACACATAAGAATAAATTATTTGATGCACAGATGGCATATGAATCCAAAATTCAGGAAATCAAAGACAGAAGACATGATGCATATATGCATAAGTATCATCTGATCGATCTTCTGAGAATGTCCAAATTTACATTTGCACAGAAGAAAGCACAGAGTCTTGAAAATTACAAGTATTCATTTAATCTGGCGCAGTTCCTTTACAGAAACGGTCTGTATATTGTCATTATCATGATTTTCGTTGCACTGTGTATCATTACACCGCTGGTTAAGAACACACAACTTCTGACCGTGACAAATATCCTGAATATTTTACAGCAGGCTTCACCGCGAATGTTCCTTGCACTTGGTGTTGCCGGCCTGATCCTTTTGACCGGCACTGACCTTTCTGTTGGCCGTATGGTTGGTATGGGTATGGTAACTGCAACTATCATCATGCATAAGGGGATCAATACAGGTGGTGTATTTGGACACGTTTTTGATTTCTCAGGTATTGCACCGGTGCCAAGAGCACTGCTGGCATTGCTTGTATGTGTCGTGCTGACAACGGCCTTTGCGATGGTTGCCGGATTCTTCATGGCGAAATTTAAGATGCATCCATTCATTTCAACAATGGCGAACATGCTGATTATCTTCGGTCTTGTTACGTATGCGACAAAGGGTGTATCATTTGGTGCGATCGATTCAGTGATTCCAAATACATTTATTCCACAGATCGGCAAATTCCCAACCATTATTCTGTGGGCAATCGCTGCAATTGCAGTTGTATGGTTCATCTGGAACAAAACTGTTTTCGGCAAGAACCTCTATGCTGTTGGCGGAAATCCGGAAGCAGCTGCTGTATCCGGTATTTCTGTTTTCAAAGTCACAATGGGTGCTTTCATCCTTGCAGGTATTCTTTACGGATTTGGTTCCTGGTTAGAATGTAACCGAATGATCGGTTCCGGTAGTGCGGCTTATGGACAGGGATGGGATATGGATGCCATTGCAGCCTGCGTTGTAGGTGGTGTATCATTTACCGGTGGTATCGGTAAGATTTCCGGTGTTGTAACGGGTGTACTGATTTTCACATCATTGACATATTCCCTTACAATTCTTGGTATTGATACAAACCTTCAGTTCATCTTTGAAGGTATTATCATTCTTGCGGCAGTTACACTTGACTGTCTGAAATATGTTCAGAAGAAATAATTACTAAAGAATGAAAACCGTTCTGTTTGCCGTTATGGCGGGTGGAACGGTTTTCGTGCGTTTAATTTACGCGAGCAACGAGCCAAAGTCAGTGCTTGCACGAAACCTTGGCGACTGCCGCGATAACTTGAGAAACTCGCGGAGCGTGTTTCTCATAGTTTGTAAACAGTATTCGCTTTAAAAAGGAATTTTTGCTATAATAACACTATCAGAAAAACATTTTATATGTGTGAAAAAAATCTTGAACAGAGGGGAATTAGGATGGAACAATATAAAGTCATTCTGGTAGATGATGAAGCAGAAGTTATCGACATAATGGAAGCGAAAATCCGATGGAGTGAACTTGGATTTGAAGTTGTGGGGAGTGCGAAAAATGGCGTCAAGGCACTTGAACTGGTAGAAAAGCTGCAGCCGGATGTTGTCCTGACAGATATCAGAATGCCCTATATGGATGGGCTGGAACTGTCAAGGAAACTGAATCAGGATTATCCGAATATTTATATTATCCTCTGTACAGGCTTTGATGAGTTTGAGTATGCGAAGGAAGCAGTACATCTGGATATAAAGGAATATCTGTTGAAGCCGATCAGTGCGGCGGAATTGTCAGAAAGTCTGATGAGACTGAAGGAGAATCTTGATAAGGAACGCGAAGAGAAACTGAATGTCAGGAAGCTGGAGAATTATTTTCAGGAATCACTGCCGGCGCTGCAGTCGAATTTATTTATCTCTTTAATGGAGGGCAGAGTCAGTGAAGAAGACTATGCAAGATTTTCGGCAGCGTATCAGGTCAACATGAAAGGTCCGCTTTTTTGCTGCATTGTATTTCATACTTCGGAAAACCATGTGCCGGAGGGAATGAATCCGCTGCTGTTGTCCATGTCTGTGGAGAGAGAGATCAGACAGCGACTGGTTGAAAAATGGCACTGCAAGGAGTTTCTGTATCTTGGGAATACCGTATTGATTATGGAGATGGGGTCAGAGGAACAGATGGTTCCGATTACGGATGAATGTGACCGTTTCTGCAGATGGGCCTACCGCGTAATGGGTGCAGTTGTCACAGCCGGAATTGGTACAGTCTGCGACAACCTGTTCAATATCAACCTGTCCTACGAGGGGGCAAGGGAGGCGGTTTCTTACCGTGTCTTATATGGTACGCAGCGTGCCATCAATATCAGGGAGATTGTGCCAAAAGAACAGGCGACGTTAAGTCTGTTGGAAGAAGGGCGGATGCATGACCTTTTTCGGGCGATTCGAGTCGGAAATCCGGAGAAGATTGAAGAAGCTGTGCAAAAAGAAATCCAGAAGATACATAAGCATACGGTGACCATTGGTCAGTATCATCTGGCAGCAATGGAAACGGTCAGTAATTTTTATAAATTCTGTGCGAACAATTCTCTTGATTTCAATGAGATCGCGGGGAATGTTCCGAATCTCTACGAAAAAGTGCCGCAGATGGATGAAAGCTCATTGACTTCATGGATGAACGAGATGGCCCGGATGATCAGCGAGGAATTAAAAACCGCGAGAAACAGCACGTCGCACCGTCTTGTGACGGAGGCGCAGCTGCTTGTCAGAGAGAAGTATATGGACGCATCCATATCGCTGGATGTGGTCTGCTCTATTCTCGGTGTATCGAACTCATATTTTTCTTCCGTATTCAAAAAGGAAACAGGCAAATCGTTTATTTCCTATTTGACAGATTACCGAATGGATATTGCGGAGGAACTCATTTTAAGCGGAGAGACCAAAAGCTATAAAGTGGCAGAAAAAGTAGGCTATCTGGATGCAAACTATTTCAGTTATGTTTTTAAAAAGAGATTTGGTGTATCCCCTTCGAAATATCGCGCCAGAAATTTGCAGAAAGAAAGTGAATCCTGAACAGAATAGAAACTGAGAAGATGAGATGAAGACAAAAGAGGATAAAAAAAGATTTCACAAAGGAGAATTCAGTATACAGTCAATCATTATGTCGGTGCTGTCAGCAGTGACAATTGTGACGATTGTGATTATGGGCTTTCTGCTTTATCATCGGTTCAGGCAGACGATGGATAAAACAGCGGTCTCGGATACAGAGGCCACAGTAGAGAGCACGGTGGAACGGATCAACCTGGCTTTTTTAGATATCCGCCATATTTTCAATGCAGCCAATTACAACGTGATTCAGGAATTTGATATTTCTAGTCAGGAATTTGGCAAACAGTTCAGCCTGCTGTATGAGATCAATTCGGACAAAATTCAGAGTATTGCATTGTATGGCAAAGATGGAAAGCTGATCGCTTCGGAGCCAGTGGCGATGGAAAAGAACAATGCCGATGTCACAAGCCAGAGCTGGTATTGCAATGCGGAAAGCGATATAGAGAATATTCAGTTTTCGCTTCCACACACGCAGAACCTGTTTCGGGATGGATCCTTTCGGTTTTATCGGGTGATCTCCCTGAGCCGCTCGGTCGATATCAATGATGGCGAGAGACCGGGAAGCGGTGTCCTTTTAGTGGACATAAAATGTTCGGTGATTGAGGATGTGCTGCGGCAGATTAATGATTCTTCGGATGGTGTTTACTATTATGTGTGTAATCGAGATGGTGAGATGATTTACCATCCAAGACAATCAGAGCTGAGCAGGGGATTATTTGCCGAGGACAGCAGCCCGGCGGCAGGATATGAAGATGGTGTGTATGAGATGCCATCAGGCGGCAGCACAGAGCAGGTTATTGTAGGCAGTATTGCGTATACCGGCTGGAAGTTAATCGGGGTTATACCTCAAAACCGGCAGACGACAAGCAACGATGACTTGAAATATTATATTTTTATCACGATTATTGTTCTGCTGATGATGCTGCTTGGCGGCAACAGAATTATTTCTAAAAAGATATCCAAACCGATCCGGGCACTGGATGAGTCAGTAAAAGCCTATGAGGCCGGCGGAAAGCCGGATATTTATATTGGCGGTTCCACAGAGATCCGGCATCTGGGCCATTCTGTTCAGAAATCCTATGAGCAGATTGAAGAACTGATGGATGAGATCATCCGACAGCAGAATGAACGAAGAAAAAGTGAGCTGGCAGTACTGCAGAATCAGATTAACCCGCATTTTCTGTATAATACACTGGAATCGATTACGTGGATGGTCGAAGCCCGGAAAAATGACGAGGCTGTATTGATGATCACTGAGCTGGCAAAGCTTCTTCGCGTCAGTCTGTCAAAAGGAAAGACGATCATACCGATTGCGGATGAACTTCAGCATAGCAGAAGCTATATGAATATTCAGCGCGCACGTTACAAGGACAGTTTTAAAACAGAATTTCAGATTGACGATGAAATCAAAGACTACTGCATTGTTAAACTTGTCATTCAGCCGATTCTGGAGAATGCGATCTATTATGGCGTTGGTCATATGGATGAAGATGATGATGGAAAAATCATCGTGAGAGGAGAAAAGAAGGGAGAGGATATTTATATCAGTATTGAGGATAATGGGATGGGGATGCCGGAGGATGTTCTGCAGAACCTTCTGACGGACACCAACAAGGTGTCTAAGCATGGCTCCGGTGTAGGTGTGATCAATGTGCATTCCAGAATCAGACTGATGTTTGGTGAAAAGTATGGTCTTTCTGTAGAAAGTGAGCCGGATGAGGGGACAAGAGTCGTTATTCATATTCCGGCAATTCCTTATACGAGGGAGAATGCGGAGCAGCTCGAAAAACAACCATGCAGGCAGTGGAGGAAAGAGGATGAGAAAAAATAAAATAACTTTTCTTGTGATGGAGCTTTTACTGTTGATACTGGCATTGTTTTTTGTATGGAAAATCTTTAATCAGAATGTGCCGGAGAAAAGGGTGGCCGTTGTACTGCCGGAAGCCGGGGATAATCGATGGGATGCACTGATCAAAGGAATGAAGCAGTCTGCCAAAAACAACCATATCCATCTGATTATCTGTAATACAGATGAGATGGAAAGCGCAGAGGTCGAGCAGGAGATTATCCAGGAACAAAGAAACAATCAGATTGATGCCTTTCTTGTGTGGCCTGCATCCGGCAGTGAGACGGAAGAAATGCTGAAAAATGAATGTGCCGATGTTCCGGTGATCTTAATTGTGGAGAATGTATACAACGAAGATGAACAGGAATTTTCGACATTTTCTGAGATCGGTCCGGACTATTATGAGATGGGCGCGTTGCTGGCCAGAGAGTTGGGGGAGGATGCCTCGAAAATCGGAATAGTTGCCGGACGGGAGGAATCGGAAGCAAGTACGAGTGCTGTGCGGGGATTTTCTGATACGCTGGAACAGATGAAGGGTGAGATTGCATGGTGCTATTATCAGGAAGAGGATTGCAATGTGCTGGATGAGATCAGGGCGAGAGCGCCGGTGGATCATCTGGTCGTACTGGATTCGAGGACGCTCGACAGAATTGGAGAGCAGGCAGACAATGGCGAGCTGAAGAATATCAGGATTTTTGGCATCGGATACAGTGTCAAATCGATTGCGATGCTGGATTATGGGAAAATAGACGGGCTTGTGGCACCGGACGGATATGAGATTGGCTATAAAAGTGTAGAAGAAATGGCAAAGAAGCTGCAGCACAGGTTCTATAAAACAAAAAGCGTAAAGACAACAATCAAAATGATTCGAAGCGACGATCTGTTTCAGGATGAAGACATAGAAAGGTTTTTGTATTCTTATGAATAAAAGGGATAGAAAGAAATGGAGGACACTGGCGGTGATGATTTTGCTGATCTTCACATGCTCCGGCTGCGGGAACAGACATCCGGAGATGAAGGAAGCGCTGCATGTCGGTGTTGTGACGTATACACAGGGTGATCCATTTATCAATGCGATGACGGACAAGCTGAAGGAAAACTTAAAATCCATGGAAACAGAAGACATGAAAATTATTGTGTCTGTAAAAAATGGCAAGGACGATCAGCAGGCCCAGAATGAAACGGTGGAGGAGATGATCGATGCCGGATGTGATGTGCTTTGCATCAATCTGGTTGACAGAACCGTGCCGTCGCGAATTATCAAGCTTGCAAAGCAGAATCATATTCCTGTCATTTTTTTCAACCGGGAGCCGGTACGCGAGGATCTGCTTCAATGGGAAGAACTGTATTATGTCGGTTGTGATGCAGAGCAGTCCGGCATTATGGAGGGAGAGATTGCAGCAGACTATATTAAGGATCATCCGGAAGTCGATAAGAATCAGGACGGCAAAATTCAATATGTGCTGCTGGAAGGTGAGGCTGGACATCAGGATACAATCAGCCGAACGGATTATTCGGTGAAGACACTGATTGAAGAGGGCGTGCAGCTGGAAAAGCTGAGCTATCAGTTTGCGGACTGGAACAGAGGGCAGGCAGAAAACAGAATGACACGTTTGATCAGTCAGTATGAAGACGGTATTGAGCTTGTAATTTCTAATAATGATGAAATGGCACTTGGCGCTGTGGAAGCGTATCGAAAGTCGGAATACGTGCCTTCAAAATGGCCGGTTATCTTTGGTATCGACGGCCTGGACAGTGCGCTGGAAGCTGTGAAATCCGGAGAGATGCAGGGAACCGTCTACAATGACAAAGAAGAACAGGCACTTGAGATGGCCAGGCTTTCGCTGGAAATCTTCCGTGGAGAAAATGTCTACAGGAACCAGTTAAAAGAAGGAAGATATTATGTGTCACAGTATCAGCGGGTAGACAGCAGCAATGTGGATGATTTTTTAAAACATTAAAGAATAAATGAGGATCATATCAATGGAACAAACGTGGATAGAACTGTTTTATCAGGAAACAGATGCCGGAAAGAGGCAGGCGCTTTTAGCGCAGAATTCGGAAAAAGACAATGAAGCGGCGGCTTTGTTTCGGGAAAAACTATGGATTGCCAGGTATGGAAAGAGAAGTCCGAAGAAAGATATATTTGTCGGTTGTCTTATGGAACTGAAGTATCTGTCGGAAGGGTCGGCTATCGATTTTGGCGGCAAAAAAAGAAGGCAGGCAGCACAGATCGTCAACATGCTGTGTTTGTCCGGCATCAGTGAACAGCCGGAAGAATGCCGGGAAATACTGTTATCTGAACTGAAAAATGTTTTTTTAAGTTTTATGAAGATCAGCAGGGAAGGGCGTGGATTTACGTCGCTGGTCTTCGGCATGGGCCAATTATCGGAGGAAGGTGTCACAAGAAAGATTGCGGAGCAAATCAGTGCGATTGCATTTCGGACACCGCATTTCCTTCATATGGATAAAGAATTTGCACTTTTGCAGGAAGCGGCACTGCTGGCTTTTCGCCAGGAGTACCCAAACAGAGAACATTTTTTGAAAAAATAAAAAGGAGTGGGGATATTTTGAAAAACTGGAATGATATTTATCAGAGCGTAAAAACCGGGGAGATGGATGAAAAATTGAAAATGATGGGCTGCGAGGACATGGCGGCCGGAAGAGACAGAGCGGTACATGTGCTTGAAAGCTTCAAAGAATGCTTTGGCACAAAGGAGGATACGCCGGTGATGCTGTGCTCAGCGCCTGGTCGAACAGAGATCTGCGGTAATCATACCGATCACCAGCATGGACATGTGCTGGCGGCAGCAGTCAATCTTGATTTTCTCGCCTGCGTTGCGTTAAACGGCACACAGACCGTGCGTTTTCAGTCAGAAGGCTGGCCGATGACAACGGTTGACCTGTCTGATCTCAAAGTGCAGGAAGCAGAAAAGGAAACAACCGCATCACTGGTTCGCGGTGTGCTAGCTCAGCTGGCGCAGGGCGGCTATGAGGTGGCCGGTTTTGATATGTATGCTGTTTCAAGTGTTCTTCCGGGATCCGGACTTTCCTCGTCAGCAGCCTGTGAGGTGCTTCTTGGCACAGCCGGTAATCATTTATTCTGTGGGGATGCATATGATGCAGTGACGATTGCCAGAATTGGTCAGAAGGCAGAGAATATTTATTTTGGAAAACCAAGTGGATTAATGGATCAGACTGCTTCCTCAGTGGGAGATACAGTGGCGATTGATTTTGCAAATCCGGAGGCACCGGTTGTCAGACCGATTGAAGCCAATCTGGAAGGTCTTGGGCTGGCACTGTGCATCATTGATTGTGGTGCGGATCATGCCGCTTTAACCGGAGAATACGCGTCCATTCCACAGGAAATGTGTCAGGTAGCTGCTTATTTCGGGAAAAAAGTGCTGCGTGAAGTAAATGAAGCGGATGTACTGGCTAATCTCCCTGCACTGCGCCAGAAAGTCGGTGACAGAGCGGTACTCAGAGCACTGCATTTTTATGCGGACGATCAGAGAGCAGTGGAAGAAGCCGATGCACTGGCAAGTGGAGAAAAAGAAATATTTTTGAATCTTGTAAAAGAATCCGGACGTTCTTCATGGGAGCTTTTACAGAATATTACGCCGGCTGCAGCTGTGGCCCATCAGGATATGGCCATTGCGCTGACTGTCGCAGAAAAAGCGCTGAATGGAGAAGGGGCCTGCCGCGTTCACGGTGGTGGTTTTGCCGGAACAATCCAGGCATTTGTTCCGCTTGAAAAAGTAAGTGCGTTCAAGAAAACAGTAGAAAGTATGCTCGGAGAGGGATGCTGTCATGTACTGAGTATCCGTCCTGCAGGCGGCATTGTGCTTGAATAATTGATGGAGGAATGTGTGATGAATCGGAATGAAGCAATAAGTGGATTAGTCAATTATGCACTGGAGAAAGAGATGATCCAGCCGGAAGAAAAAGCATGGGCAGTGAATGGCCTGCTGGACATTCTTCAGTTGGATGCTTTCTCCTGGGAGGAAGGCGAAAAGGCTGAACTGACAGAGTTACTGGATACATTGCTTGATGATGCTTATGAACGTGGCATTCTTGAGGAAAATTCAGTTGTTTACAGAGATCTTCTGGATACAAAACTGATGGGAAGCCTTCTGCCTCGCCCGGCACAGGTGATGGCACATTTTGATACGCTGAGAAAAGAATCTTCTCAAAAGGCAACAGACTGGTATTATCAGTTCAGTCAGGACAGCAATTATATCCGAAGAGATCGAATCGCGAAAGATATGCGCTGGAAGACAGATACAGAATATGGTGAACTGGATATTTCCATCAACTTATCCAAGCCGGAAAAGGATCCAAAGGCAATTGCAGCCGCAAGAACTCTGGCGGTTTCCAATTATCCGCGCTGCATGCTGTGCGCCGAAAACATGGGCTATGCCGGCCGTCTGGATTATCCGGCCAGACAGAATCACCGGATCGTACCGGTGCAGATCAACGGTGCGGCCTGGTATCTTCAGTATTCTCCATATGTTTATTACAATGAACATTGCATTTGTTTTAATAAAGAACATACACCGATGAAAATCGACCGTGCCTGCTTCGGCAAGCTTTTGGATTTTGTCGGTCAGTTTCCGCATTATTTTGTCGGTTCCAATGCAGACCTGCCAATCGTCGGCGGTTCCATTCTGGCTCACGATCATTTCCAGGGCGGACGCTATACATTTGCAATGGAACGTGCACCGATTGAGACAGAGATTTCTTTTAAGGGTTATGAAGATGTCAAAGCAGGCATTGTGAAATGGCCGATGTCCGTTATTCGTCTGGCCTCCGAAGATCCGCAGAAGCTGGTAGACCTTGCAGACAGAATCCTTGCAAGCTGGCGCGGTTACACAGATGAAGCAGCGATGATTCTGGCAGAAACAGACGGGGAACCGCATAATACGATTACACCAATTGCACGCCGCAGGGGTGCAGACTACGAACTGGATCTTGTTCTTCGCAACAACCTGACTACGCCGGAGCATCCCCTTGGTATTTATCATCCACATGAGGAACTGCATCATATTAAGAAGGAAAATATCGGTCTGATTGAAGTCATGGGTCTGGCGATTTTGCCGGGAAGACTCAAACAGGAACTGGCAGCAGTGGCAGAAAAGCTTGTTTCAGGTGCAGATCTTTGCGAGGATCCGCTGACAAAAGCACATGCTGACTGGGCCAAAGCGATTGCAGCGAAACACACAATCACAGCAGAAAATGCAATGGAGATTGTGCTGCAGGAAACAGGCCTTGTGTTTGCAAAAGTACTGGAGCAGGCCGGCGTTTATAGCCGGACACCGGAAGGTAAAGCAGCCTTTCTTAGATTTATTGAGCAGGTATAAAAGGCAAGAAAAGAACATATCATATTGATTGACGATAATCCGGATGCAGTGAGAACGGTCTGTTATGCAATGGGTGATGACTCAAAACGACTGGAAATGGCAATATTTCGCAGCACCGGATAGCGGAAAGAAGGCATAAAATGACAACAGAGCAGCAATACATTGAATCATTAGATATAGAAGCATCCTATAACCTGGCCAAGAAGATGGAGGCCTACCGCACGAATCCTGTTCTCGGCTACCGACCGGCAGGATCCTGGGCAGAGTTTGAGACCGGAGAGATGCTGAAGGCTTATATGGAAGATTTGGGGCTTTCCAATGTCCGCAAGGATGAGATTAAAGTGGATGGCTGGGAGTTTGAGAGGGCCGTTTTAGCCTACAGAGATGCAGCAGGCGAGAGACAGGAAGTCCAGCTGGGAGCATACCAGACGGATTTTGTGACAGAAGGCGCAGAAACATTTCAGGTCGTTTATGTAGGAAAAGGCGGCGAGAAAGATTATGCTGATAAGGACGTGGCAGGGAAGATCGTGTTGGCGGAGATCAACCAGAGAGATGAATGGTGGATTAATTTCCCTGTGTATCAGGCCCATGAGAAAGGGGCAAAAGCACTGATTGCTGTTCAGGTCGGCGGATATGGACAGGTAGACGAGAAGGCTTTAAATGCCCAGGATATCGCGGGTCCTCCGGAGGCATCAGCTTTTTCTATGTCCTTTGAAGATTCTGAGAAATTAAAGGCATGCCTGGATGAAAAGGGTGAGATCACCGTTACTCTGGATGCCAGCAGCCGGGTTATGCGGGATGTTTCTACATATAATATTCTTGGCGAGATCCCGGGAAAGCGTTCAGATAGAATGATTCTTTTGTCGGCTCATTATGATTCTTATTTCAGCGGTTTTCAGGATGACAACACGGCGGTGGCCATGATGCTTGGCATTGCACGGGCTTTTATTAAAATGGGCTATCAGCCGGAGAATACATGGGTATTCTGTGCCATGGCTGCGGAAGAGTGGGGAATTGCTGATTCCAAGTACGACTGGTCAACCGGCGCTTATGCGGAGGTGTTTAATGTCCATCCGGAATGGGCGGGCAAAGTGATTGGTGATTTCAACTTCGAATTGCCGGCACTTTCTAACGGCAATCTGGACGGAATCCGCTGTACATATGAATACAAAGACTTTTTTGAAGATACATTAAAGGCACTGCCGGCACTTTCGCCGGCCTATCCGGAAGGTGTTCTTGTATCGGCACCAATTGAAACCTGGTCGGATGACTTTTCTGTGGCTATCAGCGGTATTCCGTCCATGGTCAATGAATTCAGTGCAGGTTCCTTTATGACTACGCACTATCACTCACAGTATGACAGTGATGAATATTATAATGAGGCGGCTTACCGATTCCATCATGAACTTTACGGTCTGCTTTTGATGCATCTGGACAGACAGTCTGTGGCACCGCTGAATTTTGCGGAGGTTTTTGAGCAGGCATCTGCCAGTCTGGATGTGCTGATGTGTCAGAAATCCGGTAGCAGGGTTACTGCCCTTCTGAACCTTCTGGGACAGACAGAAGAGATGGCAGAAGAAGTTTATGATCGTATTTATGATATCAATGAGGCTGGAGTGGATTCTGAAGAATGCCGTGAGGCTGAGAAGATTCTGCTGAAAGTATTCAAGATGACTCAGGACAAATATGTTCGTCTCACATGGGAGGATGCGGTTGTTTTTCCGCAGGAGGCGGCTCAGAATAATCTGCGGTATCTGAAGAAGGCCATTCGCGCTTTAAGGCGTAAGACGCCGGATGCCGAGGCTGCGTTTGAAGCTTTATATGAGATTGATAACAATGCCTATGCTTTTCAGTTTTCAAAACAGGTCTATGAGCGATTTACAGATTATGTTCTTGACCAGAATTCAGACCGTCTGCAGTGGGGACGCGGCCGGATCGTGCATCATGAGAATCTCTATGATTTGGTGGCACAATTGATGGATAAGTATCATCAGGGAGCGATGGATTTTGCAGATGAAATTGCAGAGCTGGAAAGGGTTGTGGAACGGCAGAAAGACTATCTCAGGGATGATATCGAATACATGCTGCAGTCCACAGAGAAAATGCTGCTTTTGCTTCAGTCAGCCAATGAACGGCTGAAAAATATACAGGAGAAAAATTAATTATTATGGAAAGTGAAAGACTATATCAGGTGCAGAAAGAGGATCTGCCGAAACTGGAGGATTTGCTGACACAGTGTTTTAGGGAGGACCCCCTTTATCACAGCCTGATACCGAATAAGGATATTAGGGAAAGGCTGATGCCGGAGCTTTTTAAATGTGATCTGACGGAGTTCTATGAATGCTGTGATATTTATGCAGACAGTCCGGAATGCAACAGTCTGCTGGTGGTTTCTGACGAAATGGAACCCTATGAACATTTATTTAAAGCGTATTTTACAGAAATTGCGGCAGCATTAAAGACGGATGGTTATCTTCTGAAAGAAGATGCTTCCATGCATACATTCTGGAATTTCATTCTGGGGAGGGATTACCTGAATTCTGCATGGACAGACCAGCTGCATCAGAAACACCGTCTTCATGTGATTTATCTGGCGGTACGGCCGAATATGCAGCATCATGGATTGGCGGATGTGCTGATGAATGAGGTGATTCGATATGCCGATGAACATCGGATGATGGTGTCTTTGGAGACGCACAATCCGGTGAATGTGGAATTTTATCAGCGTTTTGATTTCAAGGTTTTCGGTATTGTACAGAAACACTTTGATCTGAAGCAGTATTGTCTGATCCGGGAAATCCGCAAAAGAGAATCTGCAGCAAAGTAATTGAAGGCTCAGGGAAGCAGGTTCACAAGAAATAGAAGATAAAATACATAAAGAATGCCGTCGCATCCGGGATGATAGAAATCTCCGGTGCGACGGCATTTTGTGGTAGAGTAGACCTTTTATCAGATGACAGGTCCGAGACAGTGGATATCGATGGAAGTAAAGTACTGGATGGCCTCATTTCGTGTCATTTCCCCGTTCAGGACACGCAGCATTTTCTCAAAAGCAGCTTCGCCGACTTCATTGATACTGTTTTTGCCCTCAATAATGACACCGGCGTTGAGATCCATATCGTTTTTCATCCGTTCGTAAGTATTTGGATTGCCACAGATTTTGATCACCGGCATGCACGGAAAGCCCTGAGGGGCACCGCGGCCGGTGGAGAACATCATAAACTGGGCGCCTGTTGCAGCCATACCTGTCAGGATTTCCGGTTCACGTCCCGGAGTATCCTTGATCCAGAGGCCTTTGCAGCCGGCAGCATGCTGAGGATATTCAAGAACACCCTGAATCGGACGGCTGCCGGATTTCATAATAGCTCCAAGACTCTTTTCTTCAATAGAGCTTAATCCGCCGGCGATATTGCCCGGTGTTGGCTGACCTTTTCTCATATCGCAGCCGATGGCTTTGGCACGTCCCTCCATTTCATTGACGATCTGGTAGATCTTCCGGCCGACAGGACCGTTTTCACCGCCTACGGCACGGCGGGCCAAAAGATGTTCACCGCCAATGAATTCTGTTGTTTCGCCAAAGATAACTGTTGCACCAAGATCCACCAGTTTGTCAGCAACATAGCCGATGACACAGTTGGAAGCGATACCGGAAGTTGTATCAGAGGCACCGCATTTAATGGACATAACGACTTCGGAGATATCTGTTTCTTCACGCTGCAGGCCGGAAATTTCTATGGCCATATTCCGGGCGATATCGGTACCTTTCTGGATGGCGTTGGAGACACCGCCAAGTTCCTGAATACGGATAATTTCAACATGTTTGCCTGTGGCAGAGACCTCTTTATACAGGCGTTCAACATCAGTACCTTCACAGCCCAGGCTGACGATCAGTACAGCTCCAAGATTCGGGCTTTTGCCGAGACTGATCAGTGTGTCCGTAACTCTTTCAAGATCCGGCGGCATCTGGCAGCAGCCCTGATGATGCGGAAATGTGACACAGCCCTGTACCTGTCGGCAGATGGCTGAGGCAACATCTGATGCGCAGGTAACACTCGGAATAATACCGACATAATTTCTGATACCGACCTGACCGTCAGGACGGCGATAACCATTGAATGTATAACCCATTACACTGTCCCTCCTTCCAGATCACCGCGTCCGCGCTGACTGTCCATGTTGTGGATATGGACATAATCACCTGCAGCAATATCCCTGGATGCGGCACCGATGGCCTCACCGTATTTAATAATTTCTTCGCCCTTTTTAATATCGCAGAGGGCAATTTTGTGTCCGTAAGGGATATCAGACAATAATTGAATTTCAAAGTGGTGGCCCTTTTTGTCTGCGACGTTGGCGATCATGCCGGCTTTGACGTCGTTGGTAAAGACGGTGGCCACATTATCGTGGTCAATTGCTTTTAATGCAAATACTTCAGCCATTGTAAGTCATACGCTCCTTTCAGTTTTTCAGTTGCTGTTTTGTAAGTCATGATTATGCGTTGGCTCTTGTCAGAAGATTTTCCCAGCGTCTGTCGATTTCTCTCTGGATATCTTCAATGAGATGTTCATTTTCCGGTTTGAAAAGGTGGGCAAAACGTCCCTGGCTTCTCAGGAAATCTTCAATTGGCAGCTTTTTCTTTGGAATGTAATTGACAACCCATTTTTCACCGTCATAACATTCAAATAATGGCCAAAAACAGGTATCCACAGCAGCTTTGCACAGATCAATGATATCCGGTGTATTATAGCGCCATCCGCGAGGACACGGTGCCATAATATTGAGGAAAGCGGCCCCGGATGTGTATAAAGCTTTCTCGGATTTGATATGTAAATCCCTGAAATTTTGGACAAATGTTGTCTGGGCAACATATGGTACATGATGAGCTGCGATTACTTCAGCCAGATCTTTGCGGTTTTGCGGTTTACCGTTGCTGACTGTACCGACAGGTGTTGTTGTTGTATCCGCATACAGAGGTGTTGCAGAAGAACGCTGGATACCTGTGTTCATATAGGCTTCATTGTCATAGCAGACATAAACCATATCGGTGTTTCTCTCCATAGCACCGGAAAGGGACTGGAAACCGATGTCATATGTTCCGCCGTCGCCGCCTACAGCGATAAATTTGTAAGTACCGCCTATTTTGCCTTTTTTGGACATGGCTCTGTAAGCAGCTTCCACGCCTGAACAGGTTGCACCGGCATTTTCAAATGCTGTGTGAATGTAGGAATCCTGCCATGCTGTGTATGGATAGATAAAAGTGGAAACTTCCATACAGCTTGTTGCATTGCAGATAACTGCATGGTCTTCAGGATGAACAGCTTTCATCACATTTCTAAGGGCAATGGATGCACCGCATCCTGCACACATTCTGTGACCGGCAGTCAGTCTGTCGGGACGTTCCATATATTCTTTAAAATTATATGCCATTTCGATTCCTCCTTATCCCTTCAGGGACAGATAACGATATGTCTGTCCGACTGTGCCGTCAGCGGCAATTTTCATCATATCCTCATAGACACTTGTAAGGCTTGCAACAGTAACATCACGACCGCCGAGACCATATACATAATTAACGAATTTCGCGTGGATGCCGGCATCATAAAGTGCACATCTGACATCGGCGCCCAGAGGACCTGTGACCGTATTGAAACTTTCTGTACGATCCATGCAGGCAACAACTTTGACATTCTTTAATGCTTCTGCAATCTGGGATGCCGGGAATGGACGGAACATGCGGACTTTGATCAGGCCGGCACGGATACCCATGCTGCGGAGTGCATCAACAGCGTCCTTGCCTGTGCCGGCAGCACTTCCCATGATGACCATGGCATAGTCAGCATCTTCCATGCGGTAGGATTCAAAGAAGCTGTATTTTCTGCCTGAAATTCTCTCAAAATCTGCAGCAACATCTAACATAACCTTTTTGGAATTTTCCAGTGCCTGAAGATTAGCACGTTTGGCTTCCATAACATAAGGCGGATTCGCATAAGGTCCGATGGCCAGCGGCTCGGATGCATTCAGAAGATAGTGTTCGGGTCTGTATTCACCTACAAAATTTTTGACAACATCGTCTTCTAACAGTTCGATATTTTCAACACCGTGGCTGATGATAAAGCCATCCTGGCAGACCATGATCGGCAGACGGACATCCGGATGCTCGGAAATACGGAAAGCCATGACCATATTATCATAAGCTTCCTGGTTATTTTCTGAGAACAGCTGGATCCAGCCGGCGTCACGGGCACCCATGGCATCAGAGTGGTCACAGTTGATGTTGATCGGTCCGGAGAGAGCACGGTTGACAAGAGCCAGAGCCAGCGGCAGTCTGTCGGAGGCGGCCACATAAAGCATTTCCCACATATAGGCAAGGCCGCAGGAAGAAGTTGCGGTCATGGCGCGGGCACCGGCTGCGGAGGCACCGATGGTGGCACTCATGGCGCTGTGTTCGCTTTCTACGGGAACAAAAACAGAATCGACTTTGCCATTGGCAACATAGCTGGAAAAATACTGAGGGATTTCTGTTGATGGCGTAATTGGAAAGGCTGCGACAACGTCAGGATTAATCTGGCGCATGGCAGTTGCAATCGCTTCATTACCGGATAATCTTTCTCTGATTGACATTATTCGTCACCTTCTTTCATGGTGATGGCACCGAATGGACATACTTTGGCACAGATACCGCAGCCCTTGCAGTGCATCAGGTCAAAATCTTCACGTTTCTGGTTTTTTACAGGAATGGAGGAATCCGGACAAACCGGCACGCACATCAGACATTGTTTGCATTTGTCCATATCCAGAACCGGCACATTGACACGCCATTCACCTGTATTGAATTCAGGAGCCGTGGCACCGCCTGTTACAACAGTACCGGGATTCAGATTCTGCCAGGTAACATCAATATCCTGTTTTCTGATATCAGTTTTCATACTCAATGTACCTCCTTTAAAGCAATTTCCAATGCTTTCATATTGCCGTCAATAACGGATGGCTTGGAAGCAAATTTATGGGCGTAGGATTTGCGCATATCTTCCAGAAAGGCCTTTTCCTCCATAACGCCGGTAACTTTGACAACGGCTGCCAGCATCGGAGAATTCGGAAAATATTTGCCAAGAGTTTCAATGGAAATCTTTCGGGCGTCAATGGTATAAATATGACCGTGATAACCTTTTTCCTCAAGAAGCGGTTTTAATTCATTGCTGCTTTTATGGGAGTTGATGATGATTGCACCGCCTTCCTTGATACCGGCAGTAACATCGACGCTTTCAATTAAAGACTCATCGACAACAACCACGTAATCCGGCTCATAAATATTGGAATGAACGCGGATCGGGTTACGACTTAAACGATTATAAGCAGTAATGGGAGCTCCCATTCTTTCAGGACCGTATTCCGGGAAGCCCTGAACATAGAGACCATTATTGAAAGCAACATCAGCCAGCAGGAGGGCAGCCGTTTTAGCACCCTGACCGCCGCGGCCATGCCATCTGATTTCAATTAAATCCTTCATTTTCTTACCTCCTTTGATTTGTAAAAAATCCTCAAAAATGATTTTTATAAAGGATAAGACGCTTCAGATATTCAGCGGAATATCCAAGCGTCTTATCTGATATGTGTTCAAAGCGAACACATTGAAATGCGGGTTGTTAAAGAACAACAGCCAGCAGATAGGACATAATACATACGATGACACCTAATACAATACAGATACCAACAGTCTTTGTCATGATCTTGCCGTCAGAGCCTTCAAGTCCGATCGCAGCAACACCGATGGCGATACTCTGAGGGGAGATCAGTTTGCCGATACCGCCGCCTGCAAGGTTGGCTGCAACCAGCATAACAGGGTTGGCACCGATAAGTTCAGCAACCTCATACTGCATCTTGGCAAATAATACACCGGAAGATGTTGTGGAACCTGTTACGAATGTACCGAGGATACCGCAGATTGGTGCGAACAATGGGAAAATAGATCCGGTAAGATCAGCAAGTAAAGTTGCGATGGCTGTTGTCATACCGCTGTAGCCCATAACCTTGGCAAGAGCGATGATGGCAATAACAGTGACCATGGCTTTCCACATGTTCTTTAATGTCTGGCCAAGTGTTGAAATCATTTCGCCGATACTCATATGCTGGGCAAAACCTCCGATGATGCCGGCAAGCAGGATCAATGTTCCGGCATTGCCAATCCAGGCCAGCTTGATGGTGGCGGCACCTTCACCGGCATATACAGAGAAAGCTGTTGAAAACTTGCCAAGGAAGGCGTTGATTGGTGGAACAAGTTTGGATGTACCAAGCAGGAAAACAAGCATCAGAATATACGGAAGCACAGCGGCACCCATACCGAATTTAACATCAGAAGCCTCTTCTTCACTGGCTTCGATCATATAAGCAGGATCTGTTGTAGGCGGCATTTTCTTTGCAAAAACGACCAGAACGATCAGACAGATCACACAGCCGATAAGGTCGACAAATTCTGCACCTACAAAATTACCAACGATGGCTGCAGGGATGATATAAGAAAGAGCAGCAACGATGGTGAAAGGAATCATGCCTTCAAAAGGTTTCTTGGAACCGCAGGCTTTACCGGTCATCCATACGATGATGAATGGAACGATAATGGCCGGAATAATCAGCATGTTGATGGCAGGACCCGATAAAAGAGCTGCATCAAGACCAACAGCGCCGGCTGCGGATGTTGTAGGAATGGCAACGGAACCGAATGGCGGTGCAATGGAGTTGGCAACCAGACAGACAACAGCGGAGAAGATTGGGTCAAAGCCGAGACCAACCATCATAGCTGCAGGGATAGCAACAGGTGTACCAAAACCTGCGATGGCTTCCATGAAACCGCCGAAGCCCCATGTAAGCAGCATAACAAGGACACGCTTGTCATTGGTTACAGATGTAAGAAGGCGTTTGATCATTTCCATAGCACCTGTTTTTACACAGATATTGTAAGTAAACATGGCTGCCAGAATGATCAGACAGATTGGCCAGATCGCGCCGATACCACCTTCAATGGCTGCGGTCAAAGCTTCAGGTACTGTCAGGCTGAATGCCGGAATAACAAGACTCTCTACAATGGAGATAGCCAGTGCGATCAGACATCCGATGTAGCCGGGCATTTTCAGTACAAGAAAGGCAATGAAAAGCCAGATGATAGGAAGTAGTGCAAGAATGAATTCCACGAACATAAACGTCGCCCCTTTCCCCTGACAATATATACGAAAAAAAGATGCCTTTTGGATGTGCTTCACGGACAAGGCGTTGTATATATTGCCTAAAAATAAATAGTGTACCGATGCTCAGATAATAAAAATGATGATCTGAGTGGTTAAACATAATTTGAGTATAATACAAAATGACGAAAAAGTCCATTAATAAAATGAAAAATTATTGAAAATGATAAAAGAGAATTAATACATTCCGTTAATTCATCGACAATAAATGAAATTATCAGATAAAACAGATGCGTTGTATTGTATCTATATAAATACAATCAAATGTGTTATAATAAAGGAGACAATAATCCGTGTGCATAGAGGACGGAATTTTGACCTTAGTTTTCGGGAAGCACAAAAAGGGGAATAAGGGGGATTTTACATATGTCGGAGTATATCATTTCACTGGATCAGGGAACCACAAGCTCAAGATGCATTTTATTTGACCATGGAGGCAGAATTGTCAGCGTGGCGCAGAAAGAGTTTACTCAGATTTTTCCGAATCCGGGGTGGGTGGAACATGATCCTATGGAAATCTGGGAGAGTATTCAGTGTGTGATGGCGCAGGCTATGGATAAGGCCGGTGTGACGACGGAGAATATTGCAGCCATCGGCATTACCAATCAGCGGGAGACAACAGTTGTCTGGGATAAGGAGACAGGAAAGCCGATTTATAATGCCATTGTCTGGCAGTGCAGAAGAACGGCGCCTGTCATAGAGGATTTAAAGGATCAGGGATATGAGAACTTTATTAAGAAGACAACAGGTCTGATCCCGGATGCTTATTTTTCGGGTACAAAGATCAAATGGATACTGGATCATGTGATGGGTGCCCATGAGAGAGCAAAAAAGGGTGAACTGCTTTTTGGTACCATTGATACATGGCTGATCTGGAATCTGTCCGGCGGCAAAATTCATGTGACAGATTATACCAATGCCTCAAGGACCATGCTTTTTGATATCCACAGTCTTTGTTGGAATGAAAAGCTTTTGGAAGTGCTTGATATTCCGATGGCCATGATGCCGGAAGTGAAGCCATCCAGCTGTCTTTACGGTTATACGGATCCGCAGATAACGGGCGGTGCCATTGCCCTTGCGGGAGCAGCAGGCGATCAGCAGGCTGCACTGTTTGGCCAATGCTGTTTTGAAGAGGGAATGGCTAAGAATACATATGGCACAGGATGCTTTTTATTAATGAATACGGGTCATCAGGCGGTTGAATCCAAGAAGGGATTGTTGACAACAATTGCGGCAGGTACAGATGCGCATGTGGAATATGCCCTGGAAGGCAGCGTCTTTGTAGCAGGTGCAGCGATTCAGTGGCTGAGGGATGGACTGGAACTGTTGAAGAGTTCCTCGGAATCAGAGGGGGTTGCTGAAAGTGTCGATGATACAGCCGGAGGCTATGTGGTACCTGCATTTACAGGTCTTGGTGCACCTTACTGGGATCAGTATGCCAGAGGGGCTGTTGTAGGCATTACACGAGGTTTTACTAAAGCACATTTTGTCCGGGCAACACTGGAATCACTGGCGTATCAGGTTTATGATATTTTGAAAGCCATGGAGGAGGATGCGGGCATTCAGCTGGCGGATCTGCGAGTAGACGGCGGTGCATGTGCCAACAATTTCCTGATGCAGTTCCAATCCGATCTGCTGGAGAAAAATGTTCTGAGACCGGAATGCATTGAGACGACGGCTCTCGGAGCGGCCTATCTTGCAGGACTGGCTGTGGGCTACTGGAAGGATAAGGATGAAATCAGGCATAATTGGTCACTGTCCAGAACGTTTATTCCGGATATGGATAGTGAGAACCGTAAAAGGCTGTTGCGGGGATGGCACAAAGCAGTGAAATGTGCTTTTGACTGGGAAGAACATTAGTACATCGTTTTGTAAATAACGCTGCCCATCATGCGGGAGACAGATTTGAGTGTGTAAAACTCAGTAAAAACTGCGGCTCATCAGGGCCGGAGCGCATAAAAGTGTACAAAAAGGGATATAAAGCAAACGTTTTGCTTTATATCCCTTTGATTTTTGCCGGGTGAGTGTTATGCTTACATCATGTTAATGGAGGTGTAATGAAATATGATAGTGGTATTTTTTGCGGTCAGTCTGCTGGCATCCATCGTGGGCTCCATCTGCGGTATCGGCGGCGGTGTGATCATCAAGCCGGTGTTAGATGCACTGGATGTCATGAGTGTTTCGTGTATTAGTTTTCTGTCTGGCTGTACTGTGCTGACCATGTCGGTGGTGTCTGTTTACAAAAATATGCGTGCCGGCAAGAAACTGAATCTTCGGATCGCGACCTTATTGGCTGTTGGTGCAGCTGTTGGCGGTGTGGCCGGCAAGATGATGTTTCAGACAGTGAAAGCATCCGTGGGCAATGAGAATTTTGTAGGCATGGTGCAGGCAATCGTGCTGATCGGCGTGACAGGTATAACGTTTGTGTATACAATTTTTAAGAAGAAAATACATACACTGACACTGAGTAATGCTGCTGTGTGTGTGATTGTGGGACTGGTTCTCGGCATTATGTCAAGTTTTCTTGGCATTGGCGGTGGTCCGATCAATCTGATGGTGCTTGGTTTTCTTTTTTCTATGTCTACCAAGGAGTCAGCACTGGCTTCACTGTACATTATTGTCTTTTCGCAGGTTACCAGTCTGGTTCAGACCGTCGTTACGGGAACGATTCCGCCGGTGCAGCTGTCTTATCTTGTAGTGATGGTCATCGGCGGTCTTCTGGGCGGTACCATCGGCAGCAGGATCAACAAGAAGATCGAGGATGAGAAAGTTGACAAATTGTTTATGGCATTGATGTTTATCATCATCTGCATCAATATTTACAATACTTATAAATTCGCAGTTGCTCTTTAAAAAGCAAACGTTTGCGTCAAGGCTTTAGCAGGCTAAAATGGTTTTTGACCTTTTTAGTCTGCTTTTTTGTCACAAAAAGTCGACAGAAATTTCCAATTTTGTGTTAAAATTGAATATATCAAAATTGTATCGTTGAAAATACACAAAAAAATTTTTGTAAAATGTGCAAAAAGTAGGATAACGTTTGGATAAAATAGGCCTTATTTTAAACAAAAACTGTGATAGGATAAGTATATCAAAAGAAACAAAGCATTGACAAAAAATGTAAAACATTTGTGCATATTATATAATTATGTGCAAAATGATAGGAGTGCAGATAAATGGCAGATAATCTTTTAGTTGTACATGGAGGCGGTCCGACCGCAGTAATCAATGCATCTTTGTATGGCGTTATCCGTGAAGCTAAAAAGAATCCATCCATTGGAAAGGTTCTGGGAGCAATCGGTGGAACAGGCGCAATCTTTACAGAACAGTTTCTTGATCTGACAGCATTTTCAGATGAGAAGCTGAAACTTCTGCTTCATACACCGGCTTCGGCCATCGGATCATCCAGATATCCGCTGTATGAAGAAGATTATGCGAAGATGCCTGAGATTTTCAAGAAACACCATATCGGCTATGTCCTTTTAAATGGCGGCAATGGTACGATGGATGCTTGTGAACATATTTATGAAGTTTGTCGGGATCACGGCATCGGCGTTGCAGGTATTCCGAAAACGGTGGATAATGATATTGCAATGACAGATCATGTACCGGGCTATGGCAGTGCCGCCAGATATCTGGCAGCAACCACACAGGAAGTCGGAGAGGATGTTAAGTCACTTCCAATCCATGTCAGTGTCATTGAGGCCATGGGAAGAAATGCCGGATGGATCACCGCAGCATCAGCCCTTGCAAGACGTAAGAAAGGCGATGCACCACATCTGATCTATGTACCGGAAAGACCATTCCATGAAGATGAATTTCTGGAAGATGTAGAAAGACTTTACAAGGAAAAAGGCGGCGTTGTTGTTGTTGCCAGTGAAGGTTTGACGAACGTCAATGGTGAATCCATTGTTCCTCCGATTTTCAAGAGCGACAGAGCTGTATATTATGGCGATGTCAGTGCTTATCTGGCTGAGTTGGTCATTAAGAAACTGGGTATCAAAGCCAGAAGTGAGAAACCGGGTATCTGCGGAAGAGCGTCTATTGCTCTCCAGTCACCGGTGGACAGAGCAGAAGCAATTCTGGTAGGTGAGCTGGCTGTCAAAGCCGTGACCAGCGGCAATGGTGGACATATGATCGGCTTTAAACGTCAGCCCGGGAATATTTATCAGGTTGAACCGGTGCTGGTACCGCTGAAGGATGTCATGCTTTATGAGAGAAAGCTTCCTGAAGCTTATATCAACGAAAGAGGCAATGACATCACGGATGAATTTGTGAAATGGTGCGAACCGCTGATCGGCGGCCCGCTTCCTGAATTTCTGAATTTCAGAGACTATATCTAAAAGTTTCTTATCCATATACTTGGGAAGAGGATAGATGATATAATGAGCGTTAGAGAGCGAGAGCAGGCGCTGCCTGTTCATCGCGAACGGCGAATGGCGATCATGATAGCTGCGAATGCAGCGTTAAGCACCCAAAGGTGCGAATCATGATATAATGAGCGTTAGAGAGCGGGAACAAGCAATGCTTGTTCATCGCGAACGGCGAATGGCGATCATGATAGCTGCATACGCAGCGTCAAGCACCAAAGGTGCGAATCATGATATAATATAGGGAGGAAATTGTAACGATGAAACATATTTATCTGAATCTGAAGAGATTTGATATTCCAACAGAGGCAGGCGGCGTTAACCGTATCGCTTCGCCGGCGGAATGGGGACCATATATTGTCTCCCACACACAGGATCAGCTGGCGGCTTACGATCCAAAGGATGTAGAGTTTGCCATGTTTTTCCCGGAAGCCCATCTGATCGGTGCTGTTTCAGCAAGAAAAGCAGATAGTGCATTGAAGATCGGACCACAGAGTGTTCTGGGACAGGATACAGCCCTTGGCGGTAACTTCGGCGCATTTACTTCAAATCGTACAGGTAATGCCATGAAAGCCATAGGATGCGATGCTGTACTGATTGGTCACTGTGAAGAGCGCCGTGATAAGCTGAGTATTATTGCTGAAGGCAAGGGTACAGATGCAGCAGCTGTCAACCGGATCCTGAACAAAGAGATTAAGGCAGCTATTGCAGCCGGTCTGGATGTACTTTACTGTATCGGAGAGAATGCTGATGAACAACCAAGATGGCAGGAGGTTCTGAAGGAACAGCTGACAGTAGGTCTTGAAGGCGTAGACAAGAGCAAGGTCACCATTGCCTATGAGCCTGTATGGGCCATCGGACCTGGCAAGATTCCGCCGGATGCAGATTATATCCAGAAGATTGCTTCTTATGTCAAGGAAGTGACAGATGGCATGGATGTTGTCTATGGCGGCGGATTAAAGACAGACAATGCGAGGATGCTTGCATCTGTCAAAGAGATTGACGGCGGTCTGATCGCATTAACAAGATTTTCAGGAGAGATTGGTTTTTATCCGGATGAATATCTGGAAATCATTAAGACTTATCTCGGATATTAATTCACAGTACATATCGTTTACAGACAGAATTTTAAATGGAGGTTTTTTAGAATGGGCAAGAAGAGCAAAGGCGCTGATTTTGTCGGAAAGATTCCAAAGGGTGTCTGGCTGCTGATTTCATTAGTAGTAGCATTGATATTATGGACAGTTTTATCAATCATCCCAAGTACATCCAGATGTTTTCCGAATGCGATTAAAGTTATTGGTTCCATCCAGACGATGGTTTCAAGAGGTTTACTGTTCAAGGATATCGGAAGCAGTTTGATTTCCGTATTACTTGGTTTCCTGATCGGTTTCGTTACAGCCGTTCCGGTTGCGTTCCTGATGGCATGGTACAGACCTGTAAGATTCATCATTGAGCCATGGATCCAGTTCATCAGAAACATTCCACCACTGGCTTACGTACCACTGGTTGTTATCGGTGTTGGTGTCGGTCGTACACCTCAGGTCATCGTTATCTGGCTGGCTACATTCCTTACAATGACAGTCACAATTTTCCAGGGTGTTATCAACGTGGATGAGACATTGATCAAAGCTGCAAGAGTACTTGGTGCAAAGGATTCAGACCTTTTCGTTAAGGTTATTTTCCCAGCAACAACACCATTTATTATCACAGCTATCCGTCTTGGTATTTCAACAGCCCTGACAACACTGATCGCTGCCGAATCAACAGGTGCAGTTGCCGGTCTTGGTATGCGTATCAAAGCATTATCTAACTCTTATGAAACAACACCAATGCTTCTCTACATCATTATCATCGGTATCATCGGTATGCTGGCAGAGAAGATTCTTAAATATTTTGAAAGGAAGTTAACAGGATGGCAGGAAAAGAGGGAAATATAAAAGTCAGTATTCGTAATGTCGTAAAGAAATACGACACACGAAATGGTGAAATGATCGCTTTAAATGGTGCCAATCTTGACATCATGGAGAATGAGTTTATCTGCGTGATCGGACCTTCCGGCTGCGGTAAGTCCACACTTCTGAATATTATCGCAGGTCTTCTGGAACCGACATCCGGTGAAGTTATCGTAGATGGACACAAAGTCGAAGGTACAGGCGTGGATCGAGGCGTTGTCTTCCAGCAGTATGCACTGTTTCCTTGGCTGACAGTTAAGAAAAATGTTCAGTTTGGTCTGAAGCTTCAGGGTAAATCCCAGAAAGAAATGGATGCCATCTCTGAGAAGTATATCAAGATGGTAGGCCTTGAGAAGTTTACAGATTCTTATCCGAAGGAATTATCCGGTGGTATGAAACAGCGTGTGGCTATTGCAAGAGCCTATGCCGTTAATCCGTCCGTACTTCTCATGGATGAGCCTTTTGGTGCTCTGGATGCCCAGACAAGAACACAGCTTCAGACAGAGCTGTTAAAGACATGGCAGGAAGAGAACAAGACATGTTTCTTTGTTACCCATGATATTGAAGAAGCCATCGTTCTGGCATCAAGAGTTGTCATCATGAGTGCACGTCCTGGACGTATCAAAGAGATCATCGATATTGATATTCCTCATCCGAGAGATCAGGCAACGAAGATGAGTCCGAGATTCGTTGAATTGAAGAATTACATCTGGAGCCAGGTATATCAGGAATATCTTGAAGTTCAGAAATAATCAAACGAATTATTATCTTACAGACCGCACAGAAGCGTCATCTTCAGGAAATGACTGCTCTGCGCGGAATGTGAGGTTATAATGATACAGGTGAACGGCGTAATGAACCGGTCACCGACACACTTTTTTAAGGAAAAGGAGAGATTGGGAAATGAAAAAAAGAATCATGGCAGTTGTTGTAACAGCAGCAATGGTAATGGGGGCTTTAGCAGGATGCGGAAGCTCATCTGCAAAAGAAACACAGGCACCTGCTTCAACAGAAGCAGCAGCATCCGAAACTGCAGCAGCATCTGAAACAACAGGGGAAACAGAAGCATCAGATGCAGCTTCAGGTGATCTGACACATGTGAATGTTGCTTACATGGCAAACTACGCATCACTGTGGCAGGTAGCAACAGCAATCAACAAAGGATACTTCAAGGATGAAGGTCTTGATGTTCAGCTTTACATGTTCCAGGATGGTCCTACAGAAATCGCTTCCATGGAATCCGGTTCAATTGATGTCGCTTACATCGGACCTGGCGCACACAAACTGTGTATCAAAGGTCAGGCAGATATCTTCTGCTTCTCACAGCTCGGCAACGCAGACTGTGTAATGGGTCTTAAATCTCATGGTGTAAACTCCCTTGAAGATCTGAAGGGTAAGAAAGTTGCTTATGCATCCGGTACATCTTCAGAAACAATCTTAAAGAGAGCACTTAATTCCGTTGGCCTGACAATGGATGATATTGAAGCATATGATATGGAAGTCAGCAACATGGTAAGTGCAATCGTTTCCGGTTCTATCGACGCTTGTGCTCCTTGGTCTCCAAGCTCAACAACAATTGCGAACGAACTTGGCGATGATGTTCAGACATTCTGTACAAATACAACATTCTCTGATATCGCAGCTGACTGTGCAAGCTGGATCTGCATGCCAAGCTACGCAGAAACAAACAAAGACGTTCTTGTGAAATTTACAAAGGCTCTTTACAAAGCAATGGATTTCGGTTCAAACCCAGACAACTATGATGAAGTTGCAGGTTATGTTGCTCAGGAATGCGGTACAGACAAAGAAAGCGCACTTGCTCAGACAGGCGACGGTGCTTGGCTTGACAGCGCAACACTTCTTAAATATGTAGGCGATGGTACAATCAAAGGTTACTATGAAGTACAGCAGAAGAACTTCATCGACAATGGTGATGTTGAATCTGAAGTGCCTGTAGAAGACTATGTATTATTCGACGTTATGGAAGAAGCAGGTAAGTAATCTGAATTTTTAATTCTTTACTGCAGGGCAGTATCTGCCATCTTTAACAGTAAAATGGCAGATAAAAGCAGGTGCCTTGTGGCTCATTACCATGAGGCACCTTTTGTATGCCGAAAAATGTCAAATTTCGGTGTACCGGGTGGCGGCCTATCCGCCGGTTTTCCAATTTTCTGGAAACAGACGACTTATAACTCAGATAATATTATAATCGGGAGGAAATAACATGAAACTTGATTTTGAATATGGATTAGGCACAATGCAGGCAGAACTGCCGGATAATACAGATGTATTTATTTCTGGTGAAACAGTGAAGGATCCTGCATGTATTCCGGAGGACCAGTTAGAGGCTGCATATCTTGAAAGCCTGGCACATCCGATCGGCATGCCGACATTAACAGAGCTTGCACACAAAGGTACAACAGTTACGATCATTGTTCCGGACCGTGTTAAAGGCGGCGAGCAGCCAACAAGCCATAGAAAATTAAGCATTAAATATATTTTAAAAGAACTTTATGCAGCAGGCGTAGAAAAGAAAGATATCCTGTTTATCATTTCCAATGGCCTTCATCCGAGAAGTAAAGCATCCGATGCCAAGGCAATTTTCGGGGAGGAACTGTTCAATGAATTCTGGCATTCGGGTCAGATCATCAGCCATGACAGCGAAGATCAGGAACATATGATCTATCTTGGTACAACAAAGCGCGGTGATCCTGTTTATATGAACAAATATGTTTATGATTCAGATCTGCCGATCCTCATCGGTCACGTACAGGGCAACCCTTACGGCGGTTATTCAGGCGGTTACAAGCACAGTGCAACAGGTATCACAAACTGGAGATGTATCGCCAGCCATCATGTGCCGTCTGTTATGCACAGAGACGACTTTACACCTGTTAACGGCGGCAGCCTAATGAGACATAAATTCGATGAGATTAGTATGCATATGGAAGAGAAGATGGGTCATCCGTTCTTCTGCTGTGATGCCGTTTTGGATACTTATTCAAGACAGATTGCGATTTATTCCGGTTACGCTAAGGAAATGATGCCGATCAGCTGGAAACTGGCAGATAAGAGAACTTATGTCCACTGGGCAGAAAAGAAATACGATGTACTGGTATTTGGTATGCCTCAGAAATTCCACTATGGCGACGGCATGGGCACAAACCCGATCATGATGATGCAGGCTTTAAGTGCACAGGTACTTCGTTTCAAGAGAATCATGAGCGATAATTGTGTCATCATCTGTTCATCTGCATGCAACGGCTATTTCCATGATGAATTATGGCCATATCTGAGAGAACAGTATGAGCTGTTCCAGCATGATCATATGAATACACTGCCGGATATCGACCGTTACGGTGAATATTTTGCAACAAATGAAGAATATATCCGCAAATATCGTTTCTGCAATGCGTTCCATCCATTCCATGGCTTCTCCATGATGTCCTGCGGTCATATTGCTGAAATGAATACAAGTGCCATTTACATTGTCGGTGCTCAGGAACCTGGCTATGCAAGAGGCATGGGCTTAAAGACAAGAGCGACATTTGAAGAAGCCCTTGAAGATGCCAAGAAGAAATTTGTTGGTCAGAATCCGAACATTCTGGCGTTGCCTCTGACATACAAGAGAGCAGCTGTTCATCTTTGCATGAAGAACCCTGAAGAGGACTGCATGGATGAATATGGTCATCGTCATTAATACGGAGGCGTTTGAACAATATGATTCAATTTCAGATGTTTGATCATCAGCCGGAGCGCTGTGAAAAATATCATCAGATGCTGACGGACAATCTGCCGGTGCTTGAGGGCATCGGCAGTGAAGCCGATTTTGAAAAATACGGGGATTCCCTCGGATGGTTTGATATCGATACATGGGCCAATGAGGCAGAATTAAGTGCCATTGAAGAACTGGCAGCAAGGGTGCGCCGGGATGCAGATGTTTTTGTTCTCATTGGTGTGGGCGGTTCCAATAATGCAGCCCGCTCAGTGATCGAAGCTTTTCCGGAATGTGATGGACCGGAGATCGTCTATGCCGGCAACTCACTGTCGCCATGGGCGTTTGAACAGGTTATGAACAAGATTCGTGGCAAGTCCGTTTATATTGACTGTATCGCCAAGAACTTCCAGACACTGGAGCCGGGATCGGCATTCAGGGTGCTGAGAGAATATCTCTATGAAACATATGGGGAGAAGGCCAATGAGCGTATTATCGCAACTGGCTCCCGCAATAGTCTGCTGGAAACTATCTGTAAAGAGCAGGGATACAGCTTTGTAGAATTTCCCCAGACAGTGGGCGGCAGATATACAGCGGTAACAGCTGTGGGACTTTTGCCTATGGCTGTGGCCGGCATTGATATCCGTGCCCTTGTTAAGGGGGCAGCCGATATGGCAGCTGAGTTAAAAGGCTGCAGAGACATCACACAGTCTGCTTACCGCTATGCGGTGGCAAGAAATCTCTATTATAACGAAGGATACAGAATGGAAATGCTGGCATCCTTTGAACCGCAGCTTCACTGGTTCTATAAATGGTGGATCCAGTTATTTGCGGAGAGTGAAGGAAAAGAAGATCAGGGAGTTTATCCGATCAGTGGTGAGTATTCAGAGGAACTGCACTCTGTCGGACAGTTCCTTCAGGATGGCAGCCCAGTGATCTTTGAGACATTTTTACATGTGAAAGATCCGCAGGCTTCCATGATCGTTCATCCGGATGGCTGTGTGAAGGATGATTTTGATTATTTGAATGGCAAAGACTTCAGAGAAATCAATGAAGCCGCTTATGGAGCCACACTTCGTGCTCACAGTGAAAAGATGCCATGTATGGTGCTTGAGGTTGAGAAATTAACACCCTACAGTTTCGGAGAGATCTTTTATTTCTTTATGTATACATGCTATGTATCAGCGGGAATTCTGGGCGTGAATCCCTTTGACCAGGAAGGTGTGGAAGCCTACAAACAGCGCATGTTCAAAGCCCTTGGCAAGTAGAGGTACTTGGGCGTTAAAAAGAACAGGCTTCTCTTAATGATGAGCCTGCTGACGTAAGGTTGAGAAAAGTCTGTGGTCACGGTTGATGGGACAGCAGCTGTCACGTTTGGCAATATAATAAGGCAGAAAGGTTTTAAGCGGCATCCGGTGGCCGCCGTTTACACGGTCAAAGAGCATCTTGAAGGCCATTTTGCCCAGTTCATCTGTCGGAATATGAACGGTTGTGAGCATCGGAGACATATATTGTGCAATATCGATATCATCGATACTGATGACAGAAATATCTTCAGGTACACGGAAGTTCAGCTTTTTCAGGGCATGAAGAACACCGATGGCTGTACGGTCATTGGCACAGAGGATGGCGGAAAGGTCATCACATGTTTTGGCCAGCATTTTCATACCTTCGTAACCGCCTTCGGATGTCTGATGGACATTGGCGGTGTTGCGCTGGGCAAATGGAAGATCAAGTTTGGACAGGGCTTCCTTGTAGCCGTTGAAGCGGGGTTCTTTATCCTGTTCACCGATATAGCCGATGGCGGTATGTCCCAGGGATTTCAGGTAGGAAATTGCCGTATAGACAATTTCACTGCCGTCACAGACAACCTGATCGAACTGGAAATCCATTGGGATCAGGCCGGTGTAGACCACATTCTTGCTGAGATTGCTGACCAGAGAAGCGATCCGCTGGTCGTAACGGCCGAGAACAACAATACCGTCAGCGGGAAACTGGGTGAGCTGAGCGGCAGTTTCAGGTCGGCCAAGGTCCTGGGAAGTAAAAGAGTAGCGAATGAAATAGCGACTTTTGATGGCTTCCAGTTCCAAAGCCTTTACGATCTGTGAGAAGAAAGGATCCGACATATCTGTATGGGTTCTGGCATAAACACAGGCAATGGACTTGGGATCCGGATCGCGAAGCTCTGCAGACTGTCCGAGCTTCAGATTGCGGGCTGTTTTATTCGGTGAATAGCCGGTACGACGGATAATCTCCCATATACGGGCCTGCACTTCGGGACTGGCTGCTTTTGTATTTTCCTGATTGATGACACGGGAGACTGTGGATACAGAAACCCCCGCTTCCTTTGCGATTTCTTTAAGTGTCATAAAATAACCTCACTGACTGATGGTGATGCAAGAATCATAGTGTTGTATACTTTGGATATCATATTTGCATGATATTTGACAAAGCGTCTATCTAGTAGTATAGTACAAAATGTTTTTTTTTACAATAAAAGGTGGTAGCATAACATGAAACATGAATATTACCAGTATAATGCAGAGGAGATCCTGTCAAAAGGACCAAAGTTCCCTCTGATTATTATGAAAGACAATGCAGAAGTTTTTAAATCCATGGCAGATGAGATGGCAGATACGATCATCGAGCATAATGCCAAGGGTGAGAAGACGGTATTTATTTGTCCTGTAGGTCCTGTGGGACAGTATCCTTATTTTGTTGAGAGAGTCAACAGCGAAAAGATCAGCCTGAAAAATGTTTGGTTCATCAATATGGATGAATATCTGGATGATAACAAAGAATGGGTCAGCATCGATCATCCGTTAAGTTTCAGAGGTTTTATGAAACGTACGGTTTATGACAAAGTCAATCCTGAACTGGTGATGCCGGAAGAGCAGAGAATCTTTCCTGATCCGAAGAATCCGGGTCACATTCCGGAAGTGATTGGGCAGCTTGGTGGCGTGGATATCTGCTTCGGCGGTATCGGTATCAATGGCCATGTTGCTTTCAATGAAGCAGACGCAAGTCTGAGCAATGAAGAATTCCTGGCACAGCAGACCCGTGTTTTAAAGATCACGCCTGAGACAAGAACAGCCAATGCGATTGGTGATTTCAACGGTGCCCTTGAGGATATGCCGCATTACTGCATCACAATCGGTATTAATGAAATTTCCCATGCACGTAAGATCCGTCTGGGCTGCTTCAGAAACTGGCATCGTGCCGTTGTAAGACGTGCTGTTTACGGTGAACAGACATCTGAATTCCCAGTCAGCTTATTACAGAATCATCCGGATATTAACCTGAAGATTACTGAATTTGTAGCAAGCCTTACAGATTAATATGTTTATCATAGGCGGGGCGTTCAGCAAATGGAAGTATGATTCCCTGCATTTACAGCAGTGTTAAAACAGACAGAGGCGATAACAAAATGAAAACATTAATTAAAAATGGACAGGTTTATATGAACCGCCATTTTGAGAAGAAAGATTTATTGTTGGATGACAGAAGGATTGCCGTGATCGGAGATTTTCCTGAGCCGGAAGATGCTGATACAGCAGTATATGATGCGGAAGGTTGTTATGTCACACCGGGATTTATCGATGTGCATACACATGGCGGTTTTGGCGTGGATGTCAATGCAGCCACACAGGAAGATTACGAGAAAATAGGTCATTTCTTTGCGAAGGAAGGCACCACATCCTGGCATTGTTCAATTTTGACAGATACCGAAGAGCAGACAGACTGGTGTATCAAAGAAGCTGTGAAGCATCATGAAGCCAATACAGAAGCAGGACAGCCGCATGGTAATTGTGCAGATCTGATGGGAATCCATTTGGAGGGACCATTTCTGGCATCGGAGTACAAAGGTGCGATGCCTGAATATCTGCTTCGTACAGCGGATATGCAGCTGTTAAAGCACTATCAGGAGACAGCAGGCGGGTTCATTCATTACATAACCGTATCACCGGAGGTTGCAGGTATTCCGGAGCATGTCAAAGACATCACTGAGATGGGCATCAAAGTGGCTATCGGTCATTCTGGTGCGGATTATGCCACATCCTGGAAATGTATTGATGCCGGTGCAGCAGCTGCAACTCATACATTTAATGCGATGCGCCTGTTCCATCAGCATGAGCCGGCCATCATGGGCGCGGTTCTTGAATCGGATGTATACTGCGAAGCTATTTGCGATGGCCGACATCTTCATCCGGGTTCAGTCCGTTTCCTTTTGAAAATGAAGGGTTATGACAGAGTCATTGCTATCACAGATTCCATCATGGCTGCAGGACTTCCGGACGGCAACTACAAACTGGGAGTCAACGATGTCATCGTTGAAGAGGGCGATGCCAAACTTAAAGACGGTACAAGAGCCGGCAGTACACTGACAACGGGACAGGCCTTCAGAAACCTGATGAAATTCACTGGCGAAAGCCCTGAGAAGATTCTTCCGTTGCTGACAGAGAATCCGGCTACTATGCTTGGCCTGCAGAACAGCATTGGCTTCATCGGCGAAGGCAGAGATGCCGATGTGCTGATCATGGACAGCGAATTCCAGATAAAAGATACATTCGTCAAAGGACGTCGAATTTCTTGATTGGCCTCTCGGACGGATCTCTTAATCTGATGTGAGCGAACAATGCAGTGTAAACAAGGCAATTTTCTCGTTTTACTGCGTCGCTTATTGCCGGCTTTTACGTGCGAACTCGCCCTTCGGGCTCAAACAGCCCTCCAAAGCCAGCGCTATGCTCGTAAAACCGCGAAAATTAGCCTAACGTTTACACTGCATTGCCGTCACATCATCATTAAGAAATCCTGCTGACAGGCAAAAAGGAAAATCCATACAGGTGAATATAAATTAAAAAAACGAATAAGAACTTTATTACTTGTTGAAAACTGCTTATAGAAAGGCACAGTCTCCTTTAACTCAGGTAGTTTTTAAAAGTACTATAGTTTATCAATAACAGCGAAACGCCCCATGAACTTTGGATAAATATATCCATTTATCAGATTCATAGCAGGTGCTTCAATCGCGGCCGGTACTTAGCTGGTGTTTTTTACCAGCTTATGTACCGCTGCCAGCGATTGGCAACGAGAGTGTGCCTGCTATGAACTGATAAAATGGATATATTTTCAAAAACCATTTGCGTTTCGCGTCAATTGAAATAGAGAGGAGTTTTAAAAATGCCATTAATTCCATTAAGACCTTTACTTGAAACTGTTGATAAATATCACTATGCGCAGGGTGCTTTCAATGTCAACGCTGTTGCGCAGGCAAAAGCGGCCATTGAAGTGCATGAAATGTTCCGTTCCGCAGCAATCCTGCAGGGTGCAGATCTGGCCAACGGATTTATGGGCGGCCGTACAGATTTCCAGAATGCAACTCTGGAAGACAAGAAGATCGGTGCTAAAAATATTGCCAATGCCGTCAAGAAATATGCTGAGGATTCGCCAATCCCTGTTGTTCTGCATCTGGATCACGGCAAGAACTTTGATTCCTGTAAAGCAGCCATCGAAGGCGGTTATACATCTGTTATGATCGACGGTTCTTCACTGCCGTTTGATGAAAATGTAGAGCTGACAAGAGAAGTTGTTAAATATGCCCATGAAAGAGGCGTTTCTGTTGAAGGTGAGCTGGGTGTATTAGCCGGTGTGGAAGATCACGTATTTTCTGCAACATCAACATACACAAACCCATTAAAAGCTGTTGAATTCTTTAAGAAGACAGGCGTAGATGCTCTGGCTATTTCTTATGGTACAATGCACGGTGCGTCTAAAGGTAAAAATGTTAAACTGAGAAAAGAAATCGTTATTGCCATCAAAGAGTGCCTGATGCATGAAGGTATCTTTGGCGTTTTAGTTTCTCACGGTTCATCGACTGTACCAAAATACATTGTTGATGAGATTAATGCCTTGGGCGGCAATATTCAGAATGCCCATGGTATTTCTGTAGATGAACTGAAAGCAGCTATTCCTTGTGGTATCGGCAAGATCAATGTTGATACAGATATCCGTCTGGCTGTTACAAGAAACATGAAAGAGTTCTTCCATAACTATCCGGAGAAACGCAACAGCCCATCCATCGGCGGTGTCTATAAACTGCTTGAAGAGAAGAAAGATCAGTTTGACCCTCGTGCATTCCTGCCTCCGATTATGGATACTGTTATGTACGGCAATATTCCTGATGAAGATGTTGCTGCTCTGGTTGCTGTCATCGAAAAAGGTGTCAAAGAAGCTATTGGTACACTGATTGTACAGTTTGGTTCATTCGGCAAAGCACCGCTTGTTGAGCAGGCAAGTCTTGATGAAATGGCTGAACGCTACAAGAAGATGTAATTGCATCAATCATATATAATTGCGTTAATATTATAGAAGGTAAAGAAGGAATTGTACAACATGGTCTGGCTGATTGTTGCGACACTTGCTGCCAGTTTTATTAAAGGTGTCTGTGGATTTGCCAATACCCTTGTATTTACCACGATATTGAGTTTTTCGTTCAATAACATTCAAATTACGCCAATGGATCTGATTATCGGCTACCCGGCCAATATGATCATTGCCTGGAAAGAGCGCAGGCAGATTAACTGGCGAATCAGCTTGCCGGTGGCGGCGCTGGTCATTCTCGGCAACATTCCCGGTATTTTTATGCTGAAGAATGTGGACACGCGAACCATCAAAGTGATTTTCGGTTTTTTCATTATTGCCATGGGCATTGAGATGCTGATGCGGGAGAGAGCCGGAAAGAAGCAGAAAGAATCCAAAATCATACTTGGATTGATCGGTGTGCTTTCAGGTCTATGCTGTGGACTTTATGGTGTCGGTGCACTGCTGGCGGCGTATATGGATCGTGTGACTGAGGACAGCCATGCATTCAAAGGCAATCTTTGTTTGGTATTCTGGATTGAATGTACATTTAGACTGATTGTCTATCCATGCATTGGCATATTGAACTGGCAGATCTTTTGTCAGGCGATATGTATGATTCCGTTTATGGTGCTGGCGCTGGTTTTTGGCATGAAATGCTGCGGACATTTGAACGAAACGGTCATCAAGAGGCTGGTCATTATCGTGCTGATATTGTCAGGTATTGCACTTGTTATCCAAAACCTTTGTTAAAATATTTTATGCCCAATCACTTTTCATTATACAAGAGGTGTCGGTTGTGACTGATTCGGTCACGCCGACATCTTTTTTTGTGCATGTTCAACCAAAATCGGTCATTAATTTTGTGAAGTAGTTTGATTGAATTTGATTGAATTTGGCGTTATAATATGAACATAATAAAGAGCAGGAGGTAACAAGATGATTTATACAGTGACTTTTAATCCATCACTGGATTATATCGTTGCAGTAGACGATTTTCAGCTGGGACTTACCAATCGAACAAGTTCAGAATTAATCCTTCCTGGAGGAAAAGGCATTAATGTTTCAACATTATTAATGAATCTTGGTATAGAAAGCACAGCGCTTGGTTTTATGGCCGGTTTCACAGGTGATGAGATTGTCCGCGAGCTGCAGGAAATGGGTGTGAAATCCGATTTCATTCGTATTGATGAAGGTATTTCAAGAATTAATCTGAAGTTGAAATCCATTGATGGCACAGAGATCAACGGCAGTGGACCGGCAATCAGTGCTGACAAAGTTGAACAGCTGATGGTTCAGCTGGATGCACTTGGTGAAGGCGATGTTCTTTTCCTGGCAGGCAGTATCCCATCATCTATGCCGGATGATATGTATCGCCGTATTATGGCAAGACTGGAAGGCAAAGGCGTGATGATCGTTGTGGATGCAACGAAAGATTTATTGCTGAATGTTTTGGAGTACCATCCATTTTTGATCAAACCGAATAATCATGAGTTGGGTGATATTTTTGGTGTAGAGTTAAAGACAAGAGAAGAAGTTGTTCCTTACGGCAAAAAGCTTCAGGAAATGGGGGCACGCAATGTGCTGATCTCCATGGCCGGCGAAGGTGCCGTTCTGATCGCAGAAGACAGACAGGTATTCGATAAACCTGCACCGAAGGGCCATCTGGTGAACGCAGTAGGCGCGGGCGATTCTATGGTCGCAGGTTTTATGGCTGGATGGATGGACAAACAGGATTATGAGCATGCCTTCTGTATGGGTATTGCATCAGGAAGTGCCAGTGCATTTTCGGAATATCTGGCTACAAAGAGCGAAATTGAAGCAATTTATAAACAGGTAAGAGTGGAGGATTAAACCATGAGAATTACAGACTTATTGGATAAGCAGAGTATTTCCCTTAATGGTGCGCCGAAAGATAAGAAAGAGGCGCTTGATCAGGTCGTAGATCTGATGGCCAAAAGCGGCAAGATCAACGATGTTGAAGCTTACAGACAGAGAGTTTATGCAAGAGAAGAAGAGAGTACAACCGGTATCGGGGAAGGTATTGCCATTCCTCATGGTAAATGCGATGCTGTTACAAAACCGGGACTGGCAGCTATGGTTGTCAAAGACGGTGTGGATTTTGATTCCCTGGATGGTGAACCGGTGCATCTGATCTTTCTTATTGCAGCTCCGAACACAGAAGATAATATCCATCTGGACGTATTGAGTAAATTATCAGTTCTTCTGATGGATGAGCAGTTTACAGCAGATCTGCTGAATGCCAAATCTGTGGATGAATTTCTTGAAATTGTGGATAAGGCTGATGACGAGAAGAGCGATATTGATGAACGTCTGGCAGATACCGGTGAAGCTGAAGGTGCACAGGCAAAACTTCTGGCAGTAACAGCCTGCCCGACAGGTATTGCGCATACGTATATGGCGGCAGAAGGCCTTGAGAAGGCTGCAAAGGCAAAGAATTGTTTCATCAAGATTGAGACAAGAGGATCTGGCGGTGCAAAGAACGTGATCACCGATCAGGAAATTGCTGAAGCAGACTGCATTATCGTTACAGCGGATACTCAGGTACCGTTGGATCGTTTTGACGGTAAGAAAGTCATTATCCGACAGGTGTCCGATGGTATCAGCAAGGCGGATGAACTGGTAGATCTGGCGCTGTCAGGCAATGTACCTGTTTACCATGCAGCTGAAGGTGCTAAGACAGAGGTTAAATCTTCCGGCGGCATCGGCCATCAGATTTATGCACAGCTGATGAATGGTGTTTCACATATGCTGCCATTTGTTATCGGCGGCGGTATCCTGATCGCCATTGCATTTCTGATTGATGGTCTTTCAATTGATATCAATTCACTGCCGGCGGATCAGAGAGCCAATTTTGGTACGATCACACCGATTGCGGCGATGTTCAAACAGATTGGTGGCGTGGCATTCGGATTTATGTTGCCTGTCCTTGCCGGATTTATTGCGATGGCGATTGGTGACAGACCGGCACTGGCCCTTGGTTTTGTGGGCGGTATGATGGCTGCAAGCGGCAAATCCGGTTTCCTGGGAGCTTTGGTTGCAGGTTTTGTTGCCGGTTATCTGATACTTGCACTGAGAAAAGCATGTGACAAACTGCCGACAGCACTTGAGAAGATTGCACCGGTTCTGATTTATCCAGTGGTGGGTATTCTGGTAATGGGACTCTTTATGCTGTTCATTGTAGAGCCGATCATGGGTGGTATCAATACAGGTCTTAACAATGCCTTGACAGGTATGGGAAGTTCAAGTAAAGTGGTATTAGGATTAGTTCTCGGCGGCATGATGGCCATCGATATGGGCGGCCCATTCAATAAGGCGGCTTATGTGTTCGGTACAGCAGCTATTGCGGCGGGCAATTATGATATCATGGCAGCGGTTATGATCGGCGGTATGACACCACCTTGTGCCATTGCACTTGCAACACTCCTGTTTAAAGATAAATTTACAAAAGAAGAAAGAGAATCCGGCCCGACAAACTTTATCATGGGTCTGGCCTTTATTACAGAAGGTGCCATTCCATATGCGGCTGCGGATCCGCTGCATGTTTTACCAGCCTGCATCGCAGGTTCAGCTGTTGCAGGTGCGATTTCAATGTTCTTCGGCTGTACACTGATGGCACCTCACGGCGGTATCTTCGTATTCCCGGTTGTGGGCAATGCATTGATGTATCTGGTTGCGCTGATTGTAGGTACGGCAGTTTCTACAGTATTACTTGGTTTGTTAAAGAAAAAGGTTGCTTAAGTTAAAGATTGAAATAATCGAAATAATAAATGATGATTGTCAATAAAGTCAACGAATAATATGAATTGAGGAGGAATTTATCATGAAGGAATTTAAGTATGTGATCACAGACAAAGAAGGTATCCACGCTCGTCCAGCCGGTGAACTGATCAAAGTTGTTAAAGGATTCAACAGCACGATCAAGATTGCCAAAGACGGCAAAGAAGCAGACTGCAAGAGAATGTTCGCTGTTATGGGTCTTGGCGTTAAGAATGGTCAGGAAGTTGTCTTTACATTTGATGGTGAAGATGAAGATGCTGCATGTGAAGCAGTCAGCAAATTCATGAAAGAAAATCTGTAATTTATAATTATTGGTAACGACGGCGTTACAAGGAGTTAAACGTGTTCCCGTATCGGCGGGGCGAATTGAAGAGACTGTTGCATGATGGGTGCCCTGTAATGGGTTATGCAGCAGTTTTTTCTTTAACGGAGGAGAATCAAGATGCAGATATATAAAGGTAAAAGTGTTTTTGGCGGTATTGCCATTGGTAAGATCAGTGTTTACAAAAAAGATGAACAGCTTGTTAAGCGTGTCAAAATTGAAGATGCAGATGCAGAAATGGAGAGATATACAGCTGCCCGTAATATTGCGGCTGCACAGCTTCAGAAGTTGTATGATAAAGCGTTAAAAGAAGTAGGAGAGGCTAACGCTGCTATTTTTGAAGTGCATCAGATGATGCTTGAAGATGAAGATTACAATGAATCTGTTGAGAATATTATTCATTCCCAGATGGTGAATGCGGAATATGCGGTTGCCTCCACAGCAGATAATTTTGCCCAGATGTTTGAGGCCATGGACGATGATTATATGCGCGGCCGTGCGGCAGATGTCAGAGATATTTCAGAACGTGTGATCACTGTTCTGGCAGGCGGTGCAGGCAGCGGAATTGATTCTGATGAACCTGTTATCATTGCGGCAGACGATCTGGCACCATCAGAAACCGTTCAGCTGGATAAGGATAAGGTTTTATCCTTCGTTACAGCCCACGGTTCAGAGAATTCCCATACGGCCATCCTTGCACGTACCATGGGTATTCCGGCATTGATCGGTACCGGTATTGATCTGGATGAGACCGTTGACGGCAAGCTTGGTATTGTAGATGGCACCAATGGTGTTGTTTATGTTGATCCGGATGCTGAACTGTTGGAAGAAATGAAGAAGAAACAGCAGGAAGAGCAGGAGAAAAAACGTCTTCTTCAGACATTAAAGGGCAAAGAAAATATTACACTTGACGGTCAGAAAGTGATGCTGTATGCTAATGTAGGTAACATCAAGGATCTCGGTATTGCGCTGCAGAATGATGCAGGCGGTATCGGACTTTTCAGAAGTGAATTTATTTATCTGGGGCAGGATCATTATCCGACAGAGGAGGAACAGTTCCAGATTTATAAGACTGTGGCAGAGACTATGGCCGGAAGAAGAGTTATCATCCGTACACTGGATATCGGTGCTGACAAGCAGTGCGATTACTTTGAATTGGACAAAGAGGACAATCCTGCAATGGGGCTCCGTGCCATCCGTATCTGTCTGACACGTCCGGAGATTTTCAAGACACAGTTGCGTGCGCTTTTCAGAGCCAGTGTTTACGGCAATATCAACATTATGTATCCGATGATTATCAGCGTTGATGAGGTCCGTCAGATTAAAGCCATTGTTGAAGAAGTGAAGGCCGAACTGGCAGAACAGGGAATTGAATACGGCAATCCGGCACAGGGGATCATGATCGAGACACCGGCCTCTGTGATGATGAGCCGGGAATTGGCAGAAGAAGTAGATTTCTTCAGTATCGGTACCAATGACCTGACACAGTATACACTGGCCATCGACCGTCAGAATTCAAAACTTGACAAGTTCTTTGATTCCCACCATCCAGCAGTCCTTCGTATGATTCAGATGACCGTTGAGAATGCTCACAAGGCAGGTATCTGGTGTGGTATCTGCGGTGAATTGGGCGCTGATCAGGCACTGACAAAGGATTTCCTGGCGATGGGTGTCGATGAGCTTTCTGTATCTCCGGGAAGTATTCTTCCGCTTCGTAAGATTATCCTTGAGACCGATGTCGAAGCGTATAAGAAGTCAAAACAGACAAAATAGGAAAACGTTTAACAATATGTGGTTTCGATTGCGTCATCTCTTGGTGGCGCAATCTTTATAACAGATGGCATATAGTTTCTATCTGTTATATGCTCCGTACCAGGACTAGGTGACGGATTCTGTAAGGGAAGGTGAAATTATGCTGACAGAGCAGCGATATGAAACAATTTTAAGAATGCTGGATGAAAGAGGAAGTGTGACTGTTACAGAGCTGAAGGATCTGCTGGATGCTTCGGAATCCACTGTACGACGGGATATCACTGCCCTTGGCAGAGCCGGCCGTCTGATCAAGGTTTTTGGTGGTGCCGTTGCAATGGAGCGTATTATGACAGGCAGTGAACCGACAGTTGCCCAGAAAGTAGAAGTCAATAAGGAAGAAAAATGCAGGATAGCAGCCTATGCAGCCGGACTGATTGAACCGGAGGATTTTATTTTCCTTGATGCGGGTACGACAACAGGATACATGCTGGATTATCTGACGGAGAAAAATGCAACATTTGTAACCAATGCTGTTGCACATGCACAGAAACTGGCAGAGATGGGAATGAAAGTGCTGCTTGTGGGAGGTGAGCTGAAGAGCTCCACAGAAGCGATTGTCGGGGCCCAGGCGACGGAGATGATTCACAAGTATCATTTTACCAAGGGTTTTTTTGGTGCCAATGGTGTAACGAAGAAAACAGGATTTACCACACCGGAAGCCAGTGAGGCGGTTGTCAAAGAAATTGCTATGGCCCACTGCCGTGACCGCTATGTTCTGGTGGATCATGACAAATTCGGCAGTGTCAGTTCCGTGACTTTCGGAGCTTTTCAGTCGGCAATCATTCTGACGGACCGCAAAGTGCCGGGACTTGAGGATACCGGGAAGGTCATTGTTGTATAGGATGTTATGTGGTATAATGAACATATCATATTGATATCTTAGGAGGAGAAGGACAATGAAAAAAAGATTTTTTGCAGCAGTATTGACTGCTGCAATGGTTATAGGTGCACTTTCTGGTTGCGGTCAGTCGAAAACACAGAAGACGGATACCGCATTAGAGACAGAGATAGCGGCGGAGGCATCCGAAGAAGAAACCGGATATAATGAAATCACGCAGGTGCGTGTGGCGTATATGCAGAATTATGCATCTTTGTGGGAAGTGGCAACAGCCATCAACAAAGGCTATTTTGAAGAACAGGGATTAGATATCAAGCTCTATGCTTTTCAGGACGGTCCGACAGAGATCAATGCCATGGAATCTGGGTCTATTGATGTGGCCTATATCGGACCTGGTGCCCATAAACTGTGTATTCAGGGACAGGCATCCATTTTCTGTTTTTCTCATTTAGGCAATGCAGATTGCGTGATGGGATTGAAGTCTCATGGGGTGAATTCTCTAAAGGATCTGAAGGGCAAGAAAGTTGCGTATGCATCAGGGACAGCATCAGAGACGATATTGAAGCGAGCATTGTCATCAGTAGGTTTGACAATGGATGATATCGAAGCTTATGATATGGAAGTCAGCAATATGGTCAGTGCTATGGTTTCGGGTTCTGTAGATGCATGTGCAGCATGGTCACCAAGCTCATCAACGATTGTCAGTGAACTGGGGGATGATGCACAGATTTTCTGTACCAATACAACATTTGCAGACGAAGCTGCAGATTGTGAAGGATGGGTATGTATGCCGGGTTATGTGGAGGCGAACAGTGATATTCTTGTAAGATTTACAAAGGCGCTTTACGAGGCCATGGATTACGGTTCACAGGAAGCAAATTATGATGAAGTAGCCGGTTATGTGGCAGAAATCTGCGGAACAGACAAAGCAGCTGCATTGGAGCAGACAGGAGACGGTGCATGGCTTGACAGTAAGACATTACTGAAATATCTGGAGGATGGTACACTGAAGCATTATTATGAAGTTCAGCAGAAGAACTTTATTGATGCCGGTGATATTGATAAAGAAGTACCGGTTGAAGATTATGTTTTATTTGACATCATGGAAGAAGCCGATAAGTAGTAAAACCTGAAATATTCAGAGAAAGAGATGAATGGATCAGAAATTGATTTGTTTGTCTCTTTTTTTGTGTGGAAGTATAACCCATTTGTAATGATTCTTATATTGAACCAGGGAATCTGTATGTGAGAGAAAAAATGTGCAAAATTGAATACATAATACAAAATACGAATACACATATTGAATACTGTATACAATAATGATATAATCAAATCATAAAAGAGATCAAGTTCGGAGCGGCAATCCACTTCGGCTGAGATAAAACAGTATTGAACATAAGGAGGTACCATTATGGGTAGAGAAATTAATCAGAGAAAAGCAGCGATTATTGGTTGTGGTTTTGTTGGTTCAGCAACAGCATTTACATTGATGCAGAGTCAGTTATTCTCAGAGCTTGTGCTGGTGGATGTTGATTTTGATAAAGCAGATGGAGAAGCAAAAGATATTGCTCATGGTATTCCTTTTGCCGGTCAGATGAAAATACATGCAGGCACATATGAGGATCTGAGTGATGCAGCGATTATTATTGTAACTGCAGGAGCAGGCCAGAAGCCGGGAGAGACAAGACTTGATCTTGTGCATAAGAACGTAGAAATTTATGAAAGCATTATTCCGAGAATAGCAGAGCAGAATAAAGATGCTATTTTATTGATCGTATCAAATCCGGTAGATATTTTGACATATACTGCATTGAAGCTCAGTGGTTATCCTGAGAATCGCGTGCTTGGTTCAGGGACTGTGCTGGATACAGCACGATTAAAATATGCCCTTGGTGAACATTTAAGTGTAGACAGCAGAAGTGTCCATTCATTTATTATCGGTGAACATGGGGACAGTGAGATCGCTGTATGGAGCAGTGCCAATGTTGCAGGTGTGCCTCTGGATCAGTTCTGTGAGATGAGAGGACATTATAATCATGAGACAGCTATGAAGGAAATTGCAGAATCTGTCAAAAACAGTGCTTATGAGATTATTGCAAAGAAGCATGCCACCTATTATGGTATTGCCATGTCTGTCAAGCGTATCTGTGAATGCATTATGCGTAATGAGAAGTCAGTGATGCCGGTATCTTCCATGATGCACGGTGAGTACGGTATTGAGGGAATGTGTCTGAGTATGCCGGCGGTTGTGGGAAGCGAAGGTGTCGAAACCCATGTGCCGATTACGATGAATGCAGAGGAGACACAGAAACTGCAGGAATCAGCAGCAACTCTGAAAGAGATTATTGAAGATATTAAGTTGTAAAAAATGTTATCGTAACTGTGAATGCAGTGAACAGCTATATAGCCGATGATAGTGTCATAAAGCAGGCCGGGAGAACACATTTTGTGAAACTCCCGGCCTGCTTTATACTAATTATAGATATTTTACTGTGGAATATCCGCCACCAGTGCATCGATATCAGCAGCTTTTGTGATGATGCCCATCTTCAGCAGCCAGTCAGCTGTATTCTGCCAGCTTTCTTTATTGATGGTCAGAAAGTCAGTGCTGTTGTCAGCCATCAGAGGCAGAAGGATTTCCATACTCTTTTCTTCAACTTCTGAATCCAGAGGATAGTTGGCTTTGTCCTGATTGTTCAGGAGAATCTGCAGGCAGCCCTGTGGATCGTCAAGGACATCCTGGAAGCCTTTTCTGGAAGCACGGATGAATTTTGCCAGTTTGTCACTTTCGTTTTTGACCTGATTTTCACCAGTGACAAGGACAAGCTCTTCATAATCCGGACAACCCTCTTTTGTAATATCGAAATAAGTCACGTCATAGCCCTCTTTCTGAAGAGCTGGATATTCGTGGTTAATGTAGGTACCGATGACAGCGTCCACATTGCCGCTGATCAGGGATGTATTGAGGTCGAAGCCCACATCCTGCATGGTAACATCATCATAGGAGAGACCATTGTGCTCCATCATCGCTTTGACAAAATATTCATTGTCAACGGTTCCCGGATAGCCGATGATTTTGCCTTTCAGGTCTTTGGCACAGGTAATGTTGCTGGATTTCATAGACATCACGATGTTCAGCGGATGCTGTACAATCGTACCGAGAATCTTGACAGGAACATCCTGATTTGTTGCAGTAGAGATGATGTTTGGCTGGTAGTAGAGACCGGCATCCGCCTGTCCGGCCGCTGTCATGGTGATGGCATCATTTGTATTGGCCGGGAACTGTACATGCACATTCAGTCCTTCTTCCGCATAATAGCCCTTCTCGATGGCAGTGTAGATAAAGGAATGAACAGCATTCGGATACCAGTCAAGGACAATATTGAAATCTTCAAGGTCACCGTTGGATGCAGTACTTTCAGCAGCTTCTGAAGATGCTGTGTCAGTTTGTGTTTCAGCAGTACTTTCTGAAGCATTTGAAGCAGCCTCAGTAGTGGATGTGCCTGCGGAAGAATTGCCGCAGGCAGCCATGGAAAGCGTCATAGCAGCAGTCAGTAAAAGTGCAGAAAATTTTTTCATCTTTTTCATAATATAACTCCTTTTTTATTAGTGATCGCTTAGAATTGACATCTAAGCCATTGAATTACTGTTCTTCTTTCATAATACCCAGCATAGCCGCAAAAAGTGCGGTTTTCTCGGTGATTGTCGGAATATAGACCTTTTCCTCGGTTGTGTGCATACCGGATTCCACAGGACCGAATGCGTCAACGGCCGGCACACCGAAGGAATAGAACCAGTTGGCATCTGTTGCTGTCGGTTCGGCAATTTCTTCCATGGTAACACCAAGGAGCTGACCTGCTTTTTCAGCAATCTGGAAAGCTTTGTGGCCCATTTCGTTCTTCTCAAGGGCAGGGAACAGAATACGGTGTGAAACAGTTGTTTCACATACAGGATCTTCGTTGGAAGCAGCCAGAGATTCGATATTGGCTTCGGCTTCAGCAAAGGAGGGACCATTGTCAGGAAGACCTGCTACACAGAATTCCATGTGGGCATCACCGGCAACGATACCATTCGGACGTCCGCCGGAGATTGGAGCTACATTATAGTAGATCTCTCTGTCATAGTCATTGAAGCTGTACAGCTTGAGAATCTTATGCGCCAGTTCTTTGACGGCACTGTGTCCTGCCATATAAGCACCGCCTGCATGGGCTTCAACACCCTTGATATCCAGAGCGCCCAGGATAACACCTTTACGCTGGCTGACAACACCGTAACCTTTGTCTGTTTTGGCTGCGCTCTCGAAGATGTAAGCACATTCTGTACCGGGTGCTTCTTTCTCGAAGACCTTGCGGCTGGTAATGGAACCGATTTCTTCATCGCAGCTGTAAAGCATAACGATTTCTTTGTTTGGCAGTAAGCCTAATTCGCTGGCGATCTTGACAGCATAGGCAGAAACGGCGAACCCGGCTTTGCAGTCACCGCTTCCCAGGCCGTGGAGCCAATTGTCTTCATCTACATAAGGCGGGAATTTGGCAGCATAGCCAACAGGGAAGACAGTATCCATATGAGAATTCAGGATGATTTTGCCTTCCGGATGTTCCGGTTTAATGCGGGCAATCAGGTGTGTGCCGCAGCCTTCAAAGAACATTTCTTCCATTGTCACACCGGGGATGGTTTCAAGGACAGCCCGGGCCATATCGATGACCTGCCTATTGCCTTCCACATAATTCGACTCACTGTCAACAGAGGTGAAGCGCATCAGCAAATCTACCTGCTCCTGCAGATAACCTTCTGCTAATTCTTTGATTTTGTTGATATCCATTTGTAAAACTCCTTTCATAGAGAGTGCTGTTCTAAAGCTGTTCAATCATTGTATTTACAGTTCTTTTCGCCATGGGATCGCAATTCTTTCTATAATACCGACAATCGCGACGATCAACATAGCCACTGCGGATAATAAGACAATCGGGGCGAAGACACCGGCACCATCTAACTGGGTCAGCATACGTTTGCTGAAATAACCAAGACCGCTCTGGGCACCCAGCCATTCTCCGATGGCCGCACCAATGATACTGATCGGAATCGCCATTTTGATGGCTGAGAAGAAATAAGGCAGTGCATTCGGCAGTTTCAATTTCATGAAAATATCCATTTTGCTGGCATTGAAACTGAGCATCAATTCCTCCATTTCACGTTTCGTGGATTGAAAACCATCATAAACTGTAATGGTGATCGGGAAAAAGGTCATCAGTACAGTTACCAGAACTTTGCTCCAGATGGAATAGCCGAACCAGAGAACAAACAGCGGTGCAATGGCTGTTGTCGGGATTGTCTGGGAGGCGATGACCAGCGGGTAAAGGGTACGGCGGACGCCTTCATGCATATCCATGGCAATAGCCAGTGCCAGACCCAGGACGATGGAGATGCCGAGACCGATGAAGGTAACGGACATGGTAGCCGGCAGATGCACCGTGAACAGCGGTTCACGCAGTTCCCATAACTTCTGGATAACCTGTATCGGTGTGGGAAGAATGTAGGCAGCATTGATGCCAAGCGCTAATGCTTGCCAGCCGATTAAAAGAAGAAAGAAGAGAATCAGCGGCGGTAAATATTTTCTCATATAATCACCTGCTTTCTCAACTGATCGATCAGATATTCTTTTAATTCGACAATCTCCGGTCGTCCCATATCATTGCGGTTTCTAGGATAATCCATAGGAACATTCAGAACTTCCAGCTCATGGATCGGTGTCTGCTTGACCAGGTAAATTTTGCTGGACATAAAGATGGCTTCTTCTACATCATGGGTGATGAACATAATTGTTTTGTGGAAATGCTGCCATTGCTTCAGCAGCCATTCCTGCATGCTGATTCGGGTTAATGCATCCAATGCACTGAAGGGCTCATCTAAGAGCAGAAGATCAGCATCTGTTAAAAGTGTTCGGGCAAAAGAGATACGTTGACGCATACCGCCAGACAAATCCTTTGGATACTTGGCGGCATAATCAGAAAGTCCGACTTCCTTCAGAATATCAGAAACACGCTGTATCTGTTCTGACTGAGGAACTTTGGCAATTTCCATAGGGAGACACAGATTCTTCTCAATGGTGCGCCATGGAAAGAGCAGGTCCTTCTGGGGCATATAGCCTGCAGCATGTTTTACAGAAGCAATATCCTGCCCGTTCAGAAGGATATTGCCGCTTTTTCTTTTCAAAAGGCCGTTGGTCAGCTTGAAGATCGTACTCTTTCCGCAGCCGCTGATACCGATAATGGAAATAAACTCCTCGGGTTCCACGGTAAAGGAAAGATCGTCAATGATATTGAAATCTTCGCTGTCATATTGAAAGGTGACATGTTGAAATTCTAACATTTTAGAATACTCCTTGGTAAAAGTTTTGCGTGCGGTCTAAAGCGTCATATTCCAGGCCATATCCCAGAAAAGTGATTCAAAACGGCTGCATGTCCTGAAGATATCTTTGAGGTGGGCGATATCCGCTTCGGAACAGTGTTCACCGAGACGATCAACTGTATTCAGGATGCTCTGGTTGCAGGCCACATATTCTTCAGAAACATAGCCTTTGATCCAGTCACCATAGAATGGATGGTCAGCGGCCCCCGGAATTTGATTCAGTGCTTCTCCGATCATCTGATAGCTCCATGAGCAGGAGAGAATGGAAATAAGCAGTTCCAGAATGCCTTCATTGTATCCGACTTCCAGCATGTAATGAGTGTAGGAGGTGTTCATAATGGAAGGTTTGACAGCAGCAACTTCTTCCGGTGAAATGCCAAGGCGGGCCATATAACCGCGGTGGATGTCCATTTCTCCGTTTAATGTGTCGTTCACAAGCTGTGAGAAAAACTGCATCATTTCAGGTTCACGGGATTTGACAATGCCCAGGGCATAAACTCTGGCATAGTCATAGAGATAAAGATAGTCCTGAAGCATATAAAAACGAAAACGCTCTATGGAGAGACTGCCGTCACCGATGCCGGAGACAAATGGGTGCTTCAGATAGCCGTCCCAGATATCTTTGACGTCTTCGTATAAGATTTCTGTTAATTTCATAAATTTCCTCCTTAAAGGTTTAACGAGATAATTGCGAAACAGAAAGTTTTTGGGGCCTGCATCAATGCATAAGTCAACGCAGGCACACTTGCGTTGCCCAATGCTGGCAACGGTACATAAAGTGGTAAAAGACACCACTTAAGTACCGGCCGCATTGGAAGCACCTGTGTTAACTTATGCATTGATGCAGGCACTTCTCAAAGCTGGTGTTAGTTTCGCAATTATCATCAAGTGCTTAGAAATAGTATGTTATGAAACATTTGATGAGTGGTTATCAGCTGCAAAAAAATAAAAAGAGCTCTGCTAAGAAATGAAGCAGAACTCCCGATTAGATACATGTGTATTCATTACTTATGGTTGCTTATAAAAAGATAATTGAGGCAATCAATCATCATAGCATATAACCATAAATAGTTCATTTACATTGCTTTCCTGCGTTGGGATTATCCACATCAAGTTCAAAGGGTCGGCACAGGCCTCTCAGCAATTAAGCACCCCTAGCAAATTCAGTTTTATTATACAGTATTTGTATACAAAAGTAAATAAAAAAATGAATTGTATTTCATCAGTACATTGAATGGAATACATCTGTTTGGGTAATTGACGAAAAAAGGTGTTGTCTGTTTTGAAATTTTGTTTTATACTTTGCGTTATGAGAAGGTTAAGGGAAAATAGATCAAAGCAATATAACATCAAGCAAGGCTTGAACGTTAGAGAGGAATTGACAGAATGAATCTTGATTATTATAAAACCTTTTATTATGTGGCTTTGAGTAAAAATTTTACGAAAGCGGCAGAGCTTCTTGGCAATAATCAGCCGAATGTAACCCGTTCGATGAATAATCTGGAGGCGGAGCTTGGATGCCGGCTGTTTGCGAGAAGCAACAGAGGGGTATCATTGACACCGATTGGAGAACAACTATTTCAGTATGTGTCGGCAGCTATGAATAATCTGGAACAGGGAGAAGAGGAGATTAAGAAGACGCTGAATATTGAGAATGGGCTTGTGACTATCGGAAGTAGTGAGACGGCTTTAAGGTTAATGCTTTTGGAGCGATTAGGCAGTTTTCATGAAGAACATCCGAAAATCCATTTTCGAATTTCCAGTTATTCTACACCGCAGACTATACAGGCACTAAAAGAAGGCAAAATTGATTTTGCTGTGATTTCCACACCGGTGGACATAAAGAAACCGCTTCATAAAACACCGCTGGTGACTTTTCAGGATGTTTTAATCGGCGGCTCGAAGTACAGAGAGCTGGCATCGAAGACGCGCAGTCTCAATGAATTGATGAGCTATCCCTTTGTCTCACTTCCACCGGAGACTGGGACAAGAATGTTTTATACACAGTATTTTATGAATCAGCATTTATCTTTTCATCCGGAGATTGAGGTGGCAGCCACAGACCAGATTCGCCTGATGGTTCGATATAATCTGGGTATCGGTTTTTGCCCGGATGACCTGGCAGCAGATTACATTGCAAGGGGAGAGGTGTGCCAGATCCATCTTCAGGAAGAAATCCCAAAACGCCAGATTTGTCTGGTGACGGATGAATCAAAGGTATTAAGCTCTGCAGCCCAAAAGCTGAGAGATGCACTGGCAGAGGATGCCAGCTACAGGCCTTTTTTCTGTGATTGCTGAAGCGAAAGAACGTGTATAATACAAAGAAAGTGTATATAGCTATTGAAGAGACAGCCGCCGGTTAAATACGGATCTTGCCGGCTGTCTGCCTTGATGTTTTCAAACGAGCCATGGCTCTGGCCAGTGAAGCGCTGGAATGGTAGTATTCCTGAATACTCTGTTTCTGACGCAGCTGTTCCAGAGCCCTTTCTTTGGCTTCTTCGGCACGGCGAACGTCGATTTCTTCCGGCTTTTCTGCACTTTCTGTCAGCAAAATGACACGGTTGTTGGCAATCTGGACGAAACCGCGGCCAACATAACCGATATGCCAGGTACCATCTTCCGTTTTATAACGCATTTCTCCGTCCGTGACGGCAATAACCATGGCTTCATGGTGGGCCAAAACCTCTTTCTCACCGTCAAAAGCGGGAACAATCAGAGAGAGGCAGGGACCTTCATAGAAGACCCTGTCTGCTGCGATGATTCGCAGATTATACATATCACTCATTAGAAACGCCTGCCTTTCTATTTGACAGAAGCCTGCATTTTTTCAGCTGCACGTTTCACATCATCGATGGTGCCAACGTTAAAGAACGCATTTTCAGGGTAATCATCCATTTCACCGCTGATAATGGCTTTAAAACCACGAATGGTTTCTTCAATAGGTACATAAACACCTTTGATGCCTGTGAAGTTTTCTGCCACGTGGAATGGCTGAGAAAGGAATTTCTGGATCTTACGGGCACGATAAACGGTAATCTTGTCTTCATCGGACAATTCTTCCATACCAAGGATAGCGATGATATCCTGAAGGTCTTTGTAGCTCTGAAGAATTTCCTGTACCTTTCTGGCAACTTCGTAATGCTCTTCACCGACGATGTCCGGTTCAAGAATTCGTGAGGAGGATTCAAGAGGATCGACGGCCGGATAGATACCCTGTTCAACAATTTTTCTTGAAAGAACAGTTGTTGCATCCAGATGGGCAAATGTTGTTGCAGGTGCAGGGTCCGTTAAGTCATCGGCAGGTACATAAACAGCCTGTACAGAGGTAACAGCACCGTTTTTGGTGGAAGCGATTCGTTCCTGAAGTTCACCCATTTCAGTAGCCAGTGTCGGCTGATAACCAACGGCAGAAGGCATACGGCCAAGCAGCGCGGACACCTCGGAACCTGCTTGGGAGAAACGGAAGATATTATCGATGAACAGAAGGACATTTCGGTGCTCCTGATCACGGAAATATTCAGCCATTGTCAGACCGGTTTCAGCGACACGCATTCTGGCACCAGGCGGCTCATTCATCTGACCAAACACCAGGGCTGTTTTTTCGAGAACACCTGAAGCTTTCATTTCGGACCAAAGGTCGTTGCCTTCACGGGAACGTTCACCAACACCGGTGAAGATAGAGTAGCCACCCTGTTCAGCTGCGATATTGCGGATCAGCTCCTGGATCAGGACTGTTTTACCAACACCGGCACCGCCGAACAGACCGATTTTACCACCTCTGGCATATGGTGCCAGAAGATCGATAACTTTGATACCTGTTTCAAGCACTTCAGCTACAGGATTCTGATCTTCGAAAGCAGGAGGATCTCTGTGAATAGACCATTTCTCAACATCTTTTAATTCTTCGCCGCCATCAATGGTTTCACCTGTGACATTGAAAAGACGGCCAAGGGTCTGTTCGCCGACAGGAACTTTGATTCCGCCGCCGGGAGCAATAACTTCCATATCACGGTAAAGACCTTCACTGGCGGAGAGCATAACACAGCGGACTGTGTGATTACCGATATGCTGTGAGACTTCCATGATACATTTCTGGCCATTATTATCAACTTCAAGGGCATCTTTGATATATGGAAGATCATCATCTTCGAATTCTACATCGACAACAGGTCCCATGACCTGTACAATTTTTCCTTTTTTCATATCGGACACCTCCTTTTAATTTTTTCCTTTTTTCTGAGCCTTGGCACCGGCAATGACCTCAGTGATTTCCTGAGTAATAGCGGCCTGACGGGCTCTGTTATAAAGTGTTCCAAGCTCCTGAAGAATAGCAGATGCGTTATCAGCGGCAGCCTGCATAGCCATCAGACGGGCATTCTGCTCGCTGGCATAAGCCTCTACAAGGGCACTGTAAATATAACCGACGATATAATCCGGTACGATCTGTCCCATGACGGCTTCCGGTGACGGTTTCATGGCGATGTGTTCCATCGGAAGATCGACGGGGATATCTTTGATCATGAAATCCGGACGTTCAAGGGGAAGAAGACGCATGAACTGTGCTTCCTCTGTCATGGCATTTTTCATGCTTGTGTAGATCAGATAGATTTCATCTACCTTTTTCGTACGATAAGCATCGATCAGTGTCTCAGAAATATTTCTGGCACGGCTTAATGTCGGATTCTGAATGGTATAGTGGAACTGGTGAGCAATCGGTATTTTCTTCTGCTGGAAATAATGTCTGCCGATTTCACCAATGACATATAATTTTGCGTTTTTATCGTTTTGAATATGCTCTTCAGCCAGCTTGAGGATATTGTGGTTGTAGGCACCGGCCATACCTTTATCCGCAGTGACAACCACATAGGCACGGCGAATGGGAGTCTCATCTATGACAGCATTCGGATCACGGAAGTATTCTGAATGCATTTCGGGAAGATGACGAAGGATTCGGCTCATGGTGGACTGAAGGGTATAGAAATACGGTTCTGTATTTGCTAACGCTTTTTTTGCTCTTCTCAGTTTCGACGAGGAAATCATATACATGGCATTGGTGATTTTCATTGTGTCCTGTATACTTCTCATTCTGTCTCTGATTTCTCTGGCATTTGCCATATCAGATACGCCTCCTTCCTGTCTTACTGCTGTTTGAAGGCTTCAGCGGCTTCATCAATCTGCTTTTTCAGCTCATCTGTCAGCTGACCGCCTGTCTGAATGGCTTCACATATATCTGCATGCTGCAGATCAAACCATGCCAGAAGATCATTCTGGAATTTCTTGACAGATTTAAGTTCCACATCATCAAAATAACCTTTGTTAGCCAGATGAAGGGTAATAACCTGCTGGTTCAGCTGAAGCGGTTTGCCGAGGGGCTGTTTCAAAAGCTCAAGAAGGGCATGGCCGTGTTTTAACTGTTGCTTTGTAATATCATCCAGATCAGATGCGAACTGGGTGAAAACTTCCATCTCACGATACTGCGCCAGATCGATACGGATACTGCCGGAAGCTTTCTTCATAGCGCTTGTCTGAGCAGCACCGCCGACACGGGATACAGACAGACCAACGCTGACGGCAGGACGCATACCTGAGAAAAACAGATGGCTTTCAAGGAAAATCTGACCATCTGTAATGGAAATAACATTGGTTGGAATATAAGCGGATAAGTCACCGGCCTGTGTCTCAATAATAGGGAGGGCTGTTAATGATCCGCCACCAAGTTTTTTACTGAGTCTGCTGGCACGTTCCAGAAGACGGGAATGCAGATAGAACACATCACCGGGATAAGCTTCACGTCCAGGAGAACGTTCCAGCAGAAGGGAGATGGCTCTGTATGCAACGGCATGTTTGCTCAGATCATCATAGACGATCAGGGCATCCTGACCTTTGTACATAAAGTATTCTGCCAGTGCTGTACCTGCGTATGGTGCGATGTACTGAAGTGAAGATGAGTCGCTGGCCATGGAAGCCAGGACGATGGTATATTCCATGGCACCATGTTTTTCAAGGTTGTTGACAACTCTTGCAACGGTAGAAGCTTTCTGACCGATGGCAACGTACACACAAACAACGCCTTTGCCTTTCTGGTTGATGATTGTATCTTCTGCAATAGAAGTTTTACCTGTCTGACGGTCACCGATGATCAATTCACGCTGACCACGGCCGATTGGGAACATGGAGTCAATGGAAAGGATACCTGTTTCCAATGGTGTATCAACAGGCTGACGATCAATGATCGCCGGTGCCGGTTCCTCGATGGCACGATATTCAGTGGAAGCAATATCACCTTTGCCGTCGATAGGTTCACCCAGGGCGTTGACAACCCTTCCTTTAAAGGCATCACCGACGGGAATGCCGGCTCTTTTGCCTGTACGGATGACCTTGCAGCCTTCACGAATGGATTCGTCGTGGCCAAAAAGGATACAACCGATTTCATTTCGACGGATATTCTGTACCATACCTTTGACGCCGCCATCGAAGACAACGATTTCGCCGTACATCGCATGGTCGATACCGTAAACTGTGGCAATACCATCGCCGACCCAGATGACTTCACCGGTCTCTTTGGCTTCATTGTCCCAGTCGTAATTTTCTATTTCATTTTTTATAATCGATATAATATCGTCTGCACTAATGACACTCACATTATCACCTCTTTCAGAGTTTTAAATCTGTCCAACGGCATCCTTCAGCTGACGGATGCGTGCTGCAAATGTCCAATCGTATTCTTCGTTGCCGATACGGATGCGCACACCGCCCAGGAGAGAAGGATTTATGCTGATCTGATAAATCAGTTTTTTGCTGGGATACTTCCGTGAGAGGAAAGCTTTTATTTCATTTTCTTTTTCAGGGGATGGTGTTTCGGCAAAAACACATTCAACCCGTACACGGTTATGAGAAGTATCCCAGATTTTCTGCCATTCAGCATAGATGTCTGCCAGTTCTTCAATTCCGCCGTCATTGCACATGACCTTGTAAAAGTTGATCAGATGGCGGGGGAGACCAGAGCCGTCGAAGACGCGTTCAATCAGATGATGTTTTTTCTCAGATGTCACAAGGGGACTCCGAAGAACGTTCAAAAGTGCAGGAACTTTTTCTGTGATCTCACGGGCAGTCTGAAGTTCTTCAGACGTAATACCCAGCTCATACAGAACAATTGCATTATTTACCGCTCTTTGCGTCATACTGATCACCTGTCATAATAATTTTCTTTGCAGCCAGCATGGCAATATCCATGATCTGTGACTGCAGTTCTTTCTTGGCATTTGCCTGTTCTTTTTCAATATCTTCACGGGCCTGTGTGAGCATTTTGACTCTTTCAGCCTCTGTATCAGCAATCGCCTTGCTGTGTTCTTTTTCGGAACGTGCACGGGCAGCTGCGATAATATCGGCGGCCTGTTCTTTAGCAGTGTCAAGCTGCTGCTCATAGTCGGCTTTCATTTTGTTGGCTTCATCCTGCGTTTTCTGTGCAGCATCAAATTGCTGCCTGATCATTTCGTTTCGCTGCTCGATCACACCCATAACCGGCTTGATCAGAAAATGCCGAAGTGCAACAAAAAGGATAAGGACATTGACGACGGTCCAGAAGATTGTCCAGGGTTCCAAACTTAACATAGCTGCACCTGCCTCTCATTCTTACTGTTCCATAAGTTCTATTAAATATCGCAATAATTATTTCAGGAAAAGAATGATCAACAGGGCAATAACGAAACCGTAAATAGCCGTTGCCTCGGCAAGGGCACAACCAAGAAGCAAAGATTTACTGATTTTGCTTTCTGCTTCAGGCTGTCTTGCGATAGCGTCTACTGCGGAAGAAGTTGCTTTACCGATACCAACACCGGCACCAATACCTGTTAATACTGCAATACCTGCACCAATTGCTACGAATAATGTTGCTGACATAATAACTCGCTCCTTTTCTTTTAAAATTGACGGATCATTGAGGATCAGTCGATAGCTTCTTTAATAAATAATGCGGTCAGGAATACAAAAACGTATGCCTGGATCAGCCCGTCGAATATATCGAAGTAGCAGCTGAATACCGCCGGCAGGATGGCCGGGACGACCATCTTCAGCAATTCCATAATGACAAACGAGCCAAGAACGTTGCCGAATAATCGCATACATAATGAAAGCGGTCTGATGAAAATCTCAAGGATGTTGATCGGTAAAATGACAACCATCGGTTCTGCAAAGCTTTTCAGCCAGCCGCGGCCGCCTTTAGCCAAAACATCAGACAGCTCGATCAAAATGATGCTGAGAATTGCCAGTGAAGCCGTTACATTGATATCCTTTGTCGGTGGTTTGAAACCGAGAATGCCGATGAGATTGGCAATACCGATATAAATTCCCACACTCATTAAATAAGGAATAAAACCTTTGCCTTTCTCGCCAAGGATATCTTCGAAGAAGCTATAAATACCACTGACAGCCGTTTCAAGAAGCAGCTGTCCTTTACCTGGGTTTGTGACCTTCAGGTTTCTGACAAAAATCGCACACAGGAGAATCACAACAGCCATGATTAACCATGTTACAAAAACTGATTCAGCCACCGGTATGCCGCCGAAAATCGGAATCGTAAAAGCTGTATCACAGTTTAATTCTTCCATGAGATTTTTTACCAGCTCATCCATATTTATTCACTTCCTTTTCACTTCCCTCTCGGGCTGTTCACAATTTTAGTCTCGTCAAAGGCAAATGTCAAATGTCGAAAAAAGAATGAAAATTCACAAATTGAACACAGCTTTGTAAATATTATGCCCTAAAAGTGTGTTTGAGTTGCATTTAAAATTGGTAAAATTTGAATAGAACAGAAAAGCAGAAGATTTATTTTCTCCTATTTGGCGTATGTTAGAATTGTAAAACTTTATGGAATATAATCACGATACTTCTTTGATATATCAGATATGCATATGTGTTATTGGACAGATTAAAAAAGAGTGTCGAAAAAAAGACACTCTTTGATAGTCAATTATTCAAGAACGGTAATAGGGTCACCCACATGAAGGGTTCCCTCTTTGATAACTTTGGTGAAGATACCCTGGGTAGGCATAATGCATTTGCCGACTTTCTGCTGAATGGCACAGCCTTTGTGACATTCCTTGCCAATCTGGGTGACTTCCTGAATGGTTTCCCCAATCTGAAGGCGTGTGCCCACAGGAAGTTCGTAGAGGCAGATACCTTCTGTAGTCAGGTTCTCGGCGAATTGTCCAGGAGTCAGATCGTCAATGCCCATTTCAGTCATGATGTCAATACTTTCCTGGGCCAGAAGGCTGATCTGACGGTGCCAGTTGCCGGCATGGGCATCACCGACAATGCCATGATCGCATTTGCATACAGCAGAGTCAACAGGTGTTTTAATCACGCCTTTTTCTTTGGATATGTTGATAGATGTAATTGTTCCTTTGATCATAGATTGATAACTCCATTCTAGTGTTTCTTAGTCCTGCACGAAGTGCCCGGATTTACCACCGTCCTTTTCGATGACGCGCAGATTTGTGATATGCATGCTTCGGTCAATAGCTTTGCACATATCATATATTGTCAGTGCAGCAGCGGAAACAGCATGAAGCGCTTCCATCTCAACACCGGTCTGTCCGGTTGTCTTGACATAGGCTTTGATGTGGACAGCATTCTCTTTGGTATCTGTTTCGAAATGAATATCGATTCCGGACAGCATTAGCGGGTGACACATAGGGATGATGGAGGAAGTCTGCTTGGCAGCCATAATGCCGGCTACCTGGGCAACTGCCAGGACATCTCCTTTCCTGATCTGTCCGTCGGTGATAGCCTGTAAAGTCGCAGGCTGCATATAGATACTTCCGGCGGCTGCAGCAATTCTGTGAGTGATGGCTTTCTCAGAAACGTCCACCATCCGGGCCCGGCCCTGGTCATTGATATGTGTAAGAGGCATAAAAACCTTCTCCTTTCAGTATTTGTTTAGGTATGCAGTCATCAGAGGCTATTTGCGGCCGGGGCTGCAGCATAGAATCATTATAGCTGAAATGAGAAGAAAAATCAAAAAAATTCATAAACTTTAGTGCAATGGTATTGATTTTATAAAAGGGACGCTTTAAAATAGGAAGATGCGGGATGAGATGTCTTGTTATCAGGACAGAAGCCTGTATGTTTTTGAAGTTGACTGATTATGATGGATAGATGAAGAAGGAGGCATGCCGCATGGCAAAGATTGATATTATTTCTGGTTTCCTTGGAGCTGGAAAGACAACACTTATTAAGAAGCTTCTGGGAGAAGCATTAAAGGGACAGCAGGTTGTCCTGATTGAGAATGAATTTGGTGAAATCGGCATTGACGGTGGATTTTTGAAGGATGCAGGCGTGAACATCACAGAGATGAACTCAGGCTGTATCTGCTGTTCACTGGTTGGTGATTTTGGTACAGCATTGAAAGATGTTATTACAAAGTTTAATCCTGACAGAATTATCATAGAGCCATCAGGTGTAGGCAAGTTATCAGACGTTATCAAGGCCGTTCAGGGTGTCGCTGAAGATGCACCAATCGAACTGAACAGTCTTGTAACAGTTGCAGATGCCAACAAATGCAAGATGTATATGAAGAACTTCGGCGAGTTCTACAACAATCAGGTTGAGAGTGCACATACGATTGTACTCAGCCGTACACAGAATATGAAGCAGGATAAGCTTGAAGCCTGTGTTGCTATGATCAGAGAACACAACAAGGAGGCTGCAGTCATCACAACACCTTGGGATGAACTGACAGGTGAACAGCTTTTAGCTGCCATGGAGAAACCAGTATCTCTGGCGGACATGGTGATGGCTGAAGAAGAAATCTGTCCTGTATGCGGCGGACATCATGACCATGACGATCATGAGCATGAACATCATCATGACCACGATCATGATGATCACTGTGGATGCGACCATGACCACGATCATGAGCATGAACACCATCATGACCACGATCATGATGATCACTGCGGATGCGACCACGATCACAATCATGAGCATGAACACCATCATGATCACGATCATGATGATCACTGCGGATGTGGCCATGACCATGATCATCATCACCATCATGCAGATGAAGTCTTCACAAGCTGGGGCAAAGAGACACCGCGTAAGTATACAAAGGAAGAAGTTGAGACAATTCTCAAGGCACTTGCAGCGGAGAACAATGAATACGGCATTATCCTTCGTGCAAAAGGTATGCTGCCAAGCCCGGACGGTACATGGATCTACTTTGATATGGTTCCGGAAGAATATGAAATCCGTGAAGGACAGCCGGAATACACTGGTCGTCTTTGCGTGATCGGTTCCAAGATTGATGAAGCAAAACTTGAGAAATTATTTATGCTGTAATGGTTGAGCATTCATAGGAATGGAATGAAAATGGAAGCTTTTGGGGTGATGATTCCGGGGCTTCCGTTTTTTTATGTTGTTGCTTTTAATTGATTTATTTGATATGATAATGAATAGCAAAAGAAATATGAATAAATAGAAAGTTGGGTGATAGAGATGGATAAATTAGAAGTACCTGTATATCTGATTACGGGTTTCCTGGAGAGCGGCAAGACATCTTTTCTGCAGGAGATTTTAGAAAGCGGAGAGTTTGCTGATGGTGAGAGAGGACTCCTGATTTCATGCGAAGAAGGCGAAGTAGAGCTGGATGAGAAGGCAACAATGGCCTGCAAGATTGATACAGTAACTCTGGATGACGAGGAAGAGCTGACAGCAGATTTCCTTGAAAACTGCAAGAATGTTTATAAGCCGAAGAGAGTTTTTGTAGAATACAACGGAATGTGGGATCCGGATACGATCCTCAGCGTGGATATGCCAAGAGGCTGGGAAATCTATCAGATTGTGACAATGATCGATGCAAGTACCTTTGCAGTGTATCTGAACAATATGAAATCCATTATCGGTAATATGATCAAGTGTACAGAGCTGGTTATTTTCAACAGATGTTCTGAAGAACAGGATTTGCCGATGTTCAGAAGAAATCTGAAGGCATTGAATTCCAATGTCCAGATGATGTTTGAACACAAAGACGGAAGAATGATCGAACTGGGAAAGGATATTCCACCATACGACCTGAATGCGCCTGTTATTGATATCACAGATGATGATTACGGCATCTGGTATATGGATGCGGCTGATGACAAGGATCGTTATGAAGGCAAGACCGTTCGCTTTACAGCAAGGATCATGAAGAATCGTAAATTGCCGAAGAATTTCTGTGTACCAGGCCGTAAAGCCATGACATGCTGTGCGGAGGATATCCGTTTTATCGGCTTTTTGTGTAAATACCCGGAACTTGACAATTTAAAGAATGGTGATTGGGTGACACTTACAGCCAATATGCACTATGAGAGAAGAAGAGAATACGGCGGCGTAGGTCCTGTACTTTATGCAACAGAGGTTGTAGAGTGTGCAGCACCGGAAGACGAATTAGTATATTTTAATTAAGACAACATGGGGCTGCAGTATGTGGCCCTTTTGTTTTATTTTGTGCATTCGGATAAACTGAAGGCATGTAGAAAGATACAAAAGAGGAAGAAGGTGTTTATGTATAATATGGAAGAAAAAATTGTTTTCTGTAAAGGCGGTGGTTGTACCGCCAAGCTTGGTGCAGGGGTGCTGAGCCGTGTACTGGAAAAACTTCCGAGGGGAGAACAGGATCCGTCATTGCTTGTGGGGTATGACAGCAGGGATGATGCAGCAGTGTATAAGATCTCCGATGATATGGCCATTGTGCAGACATTGGATTTCTTTCCGCCCATGGTGGATGACCCTTATACATTCGGTCAGATTGCTGCGGCCAATGCACTCAGCGATATTTATGCCATGGGCGGGGAGGTCAAGACAGCGTTGAATATTGTCTGTTTCCCGGAGAAAATGGATCTGAATATTCTTGGAGAGATTATGAGGGGAGGATCGGAGAAGGTCATAGAAGCCGGCGGTACATTGGCTGGTGGACATTCCATTGCAGACAGTGATGTGAAATACGGCTTGTCTGTTATGGGAGTGGTTCATCCGGACAGAGTATTGGCGAATAATCATGGACAGCCCGGGGATAAACTGATTCTGACAAAGAAGCTGGGAGTTGGCATTATCTGTACGGCAAATCGTGTGGGGGAAGCTTCAGAGGCTGCCATGGAGGAAGCGATTGCGTCCATGACAACGCTGAACAAATATGCAGCAGAGATATGCAGAAAGTATGAAGTGCATGCTTGTACAGATGTTACCGGTTTTAGTTTTCTGGGGCATCTGCATGAAATGCTGGATGATAAATTAAACTGTCATATCAATGCTTCAAAAGTACCGGTCATAGAAGAAGCCCATCGTCATGCGGACGAATTTCTACTGACAGCGGCCGGTCAGCGCAACAGAAATCATACAGGCCCGTTTGTCGAATTCAGGAAAATTCCCTTTTCTATGGAAGAAATACTGTTTGACCCGCAGACATCCGGAGGCCTTCTGGTAGCAGTCAAAGCCGAACAGGCCGAGGCACTGGAAGCTGAATTGCAAAATGCAGGTCTCCCTGCAAAAATCGTTGGAACATTATTAGAAAAGAATGCTAATGAGGCCGAAATTATAGTAGGGTAAATAGTCAAGGAGGAAAACTATTATGTTAAAAGTCGTTAATGCTATGGGTGATGCATGCCCGATCCCTGTTGTTAAGACAAAAAATGCCATTAAAGAATTAATTGGTGCCGGCATGGTGGAAACGCTGGTGGACAATGAGATCGCTGTTCAGAATCTGACAAAGATGGCACAGCAGAAGAACTACGGTGTACGTTCAGAAAAACTCGGAGAGAATCAGTACAGAGTGATTATGACGATTGGAGAATCTGCTGATGAAGCAGGTGCAGAAGCCGTAGAGGAAGAGACGACTGCAGAGGAAACCTGTATGCCGGATGGCAGAAGAGGCAATAAAGTTGTTGTTATTTCTTCATCATATATGGGAACCGGGGATGATGAACTGGGGGCAGTTCTGATGAAAGGATTCATTTATGCACTGTCACAGCAGGATGAACTTCCAAAGACTATCCTCTTCTATAATAGCGGAGCAAAATTGACATGTGAGATGTCTCCGACACTGGAAGATCTGATGTCTCTTGAAGCCAATGGTGTGGAAATCCTGACATGCGGGACATGCCTGAACCATTATGGATTGACAGAGAAGCTCAAAGTCGGCGGTGTGACAAATATGTATGTGATCACAGAGAAGATGATGCAGGCAGATCTCATTGTTAAACCATAATTTCTGAACAATATAGAATATGGAAGAACAGGATGGTAGAGTATTGTGCGGCAAAAGAAGAATTATATGATATTGACATTTAAGACCACCACTGCTGCCATGGCTATGGAGAAAAAATGTGGTGAAGATAAAATCCCGGGACGGCTGATTCCTCTGCCGGGAGAAATCAGTGCCGGATGCGGACTGTCCTGGCGGATTTTGCCGGAGGAATATGAGATGTACAGAGAGAAGATTATGTCATATGATATTCCGATCCAGCAGGCTGTCGAAGTTAATATATAATATGGTAAGAATAAAGGCAATCGTCGGATGTTGAGAAAATTTAAAGAAAAATTCTTGACAAGGATGATTGCTTTTGATATAATATGCAAGTGTGCGCAATAGGCGTGCATACACCGTTATGTAAATGACGGCAACCAGTTCATTTTATTACCAGGAGGTGAAAATAATGCCAACATTTAACCAGTTAGTAAGAAAAGGAAGACAGACTGTTGAGAAGAAATCTACAGCTCCTGCTCTGCAGAAGAGCTACAACTCTCTTCACAAGAAAGCCACAGACTTATCATCACCACAGAAGAGAGGTGTATGTACAGCTGTTAAGACAGCTACTCCTAAAAAACCTAACTCAGCTCTTAGAAAGATCGCCAGAGTTCGTTTGTCAAACGGAATCGAAGTAACAAGCTACATTCCAGGTGAAGGTCATAACCTTCAGGAGCATAGCGTTGTACTTATCAGAGGTGGTCGTGTAAAGGACTTACCAGGTACAAGATACCATATCATCAGAGGTACACTTGATACTGCAGGTGTTGCTAAGAGAAGACAGGCTCGTTCCAAATACGGTGCTAAGAGACCAAAGGACGCTAAGAAATAAGAGTTTCACAGGTTTATACTATTTGCGACGAATGTAGCATTATTTTACCGCAATGATATAAGGTTGCGATTAAAGATAGATATACAATTCGAGCGCGAACACATAGTCAGACTACGTGAGTACCCAAGATTGAATAATCTATAAGGAGGGAAGTAACGTGCCAAGAAAAGGACATATCCAGAAAAGAGACGTATTGGCTGATCCGATTTACAACAGCAAAGTCGTAACAAAGCTTGTCAACAACATCATGCTTGACGGTAAGAAAGGCGTTGCTCAGAAGATCGTATACGGCGCATTTAATAGAATTTCTGAAAAGACAGGCAAGGAAGCTCTCGAAGTTTTCGAAGAAGCTATGAATAATATCATGCCTGTTCTTGAAGTAAAAGCTAGACGTATCGGTGGTGCCACATATCAGGTACCTATCGAAGTTAGACCGGAGAGAAGACAGGCTCTTGCTCTCAGATGGTTAACAGTATATTCTCGTAAGAGAGGCGAAAAGACTCAGGAAGAGAGACTTGCCAACGAGATTATGGATGCTGCAAACAACACTGGTGCAGCAGTTAAGAAAAAAGAAGACATGCACAAAATGGCAGAAGCAAACAAAGCTTTCGCTCATTACAGATGGTAATCTGTTTTTAGCGGTTGCTTAGCTGAGAAAAGGAGGAATTATCCTTGGCTGGAAGAGAATATCCATTAGAGAGAACCAGAAATATTGGTATTATGGCTCATATTGATGCTGGTAAAACAACAACAACTGAGCGTATCTTATATTACACTGGTATTAACTACAAGATTGGTGATACTCATGACGGTACTGCAACTATGGACTGGATGGCCCAGGAGCAGGAACGTGGTATCACAATTACTTCCGCTGCTACAACATGTCACTGGACACTTCAGGATCACTGCAGACCAAAGGAAGGTGCTTTAGAGCATCGTATCAACATCATTGATACACCAGGACACGTAGACTTTACAGTTGAAGTTGAACGTTCCCTTCGTGTACTTGATGGTGCTGTTGGTGTCTTCTGTGCCAAAGGTGGTGTTGAACCTCAGTCCGAAAATGTATGGCGTCAGGCTGACACATACAACGTACCTAGAATGGCTTTCATCAATAAGATGGATATTCTTGGTGCTGATTTTTACAGTGCTGTTGAGCAGATCAAGACAAGATTAGGTAAGAATGCTATCTGCATTCAGCTCCCAATCGGTAAGGAAGATGAATTCAAAGGTATCATTGACCTTTTTGAAATGCAGGCTTATATCTACAATGATGAAAAGGGTGACGATATTTCTATCGTTGATATCCCAGAAGATATGGCTGATGATGCAGAACTTTATCATACAGAATTAGTTGAGAAGATCTGCGAATTAGATGACGATCTGATGATGGCTTACCTTGAAGGTGAAGAACCATCTAACGATCAGTTAAAAGCTGTATTAAGAAAAGCAACATGCGAGTGTACAGCTGTTCCTGTTTGCTGTGGTACAGCTTACAGAAACAAAGGTGTTCAGAAGCTGCTTGATGCAATCATCGAGTACATGCCATCTCCGTTAGACATCCCACCAATCAAGGGTGTTGACTTAGATGGTAACGATGTTGTAAGACATTCTTCTGATGATGAACCTTTCTCTGCTCTTGCATTCAAGATTATGACAGACCCATTCGTTGGTAAGCTGGCATTCTTCCGTGTATACTCTGGTACTTTGAATTCCGGTTCTTATACACTGAATGCAACAAAAGACAAGAAAGAACGTGTTGGTCGTATCCTTCAGATGCATGCCAACAAGAGAAAAGAGCTGGATAAGGTTTACTCCGGTGATATCGCAGCTGCTGTAGGTTTCAAATTTACAACAACTGGTGATACAATCTGTGATGAACAGCATCCGGTTATTCTGGAATCCATGGAATTCCCAGAACCTGTTATCGAGCTTGCTATTGAGCCTAAGACAAAAGCAGGCCAGGGCAAGATGGGTGAAGCTTTAGCTAAACTTGCTGAAGAAGACCCTACATTCAGAGCTCATACAGATCAGGAAACAGGCCAGACAATCATTGCCGGTATGGGCGAGCTCCATCTGGAAATCATTGTTGACCGTCTGCTTCGTGAATTTAAAGTAGAGGCAAACGTTGGTGCACCTCAGGTTGCATACAAAGAAACATTTACAAAAGCCGTTGATGTAGACAGCAAGTATGCTAAACAGTCCGGTGGTCGTGGTCAGTATGGTCACTGTAAAGTTCACTTTGAGCCAATGGATGCCAATGGTGAAGAACTCTTCAAGTTCGATTCTACAGTCGTAGGTGGTGCTATTCCTAAGGAATACATCCCAGCTGTCGGCGAAGGTATTGAAGAAGCTGCTAAAGCTGGTATCCTCGGCGGATTCCCTGTACTTGGTATCCATGCTACAGTATATGATGGTTCTTACCATGAAGTCGATTCAAGTGAAATGGCATTCCACATTGCTGGTTCCATGGCTTTCAAGGAAGCTATGCACAAAGCAGGTGCTGTTCTTCTTGAGCCGATCATGAAAGTTGAAGTTACAATGCCTGAAGAATACATGGGCGATATCATCGGCGACCTGAATTCACGTCGTGGTCGTATCGAAGGTATGGAAGATATCGGTGGTGGTAAGATGGTTAAAGCATATGTACCACTTGCTGAAATGTTCGGTTATTCTACAGACCTGCGTTCAAGAACACAGGGCCGTGGTAACTACTCCATGTTCTTTGAGAAATACGAGCCAGTTCCGAAGTCAATTCAGGAAAAGGTATTAAACAACAAAGATAAATAAATTATCCTTGCTGTGTACAGGTAATGTACAGCTTTTAAATACGAAAATATTTTAAAATAGGCTTGAATATATGTTGTAAATGCAATATAATCGTAATTAGCCGAGCAAAAATAATAAAAATCTGCCTCTCCCGAACGGGGGAGGGGCGCCTATAAAAGGAGGACGTTAAAATGGCTAAAGCTAAGTTTGACAGAAGCAAACCACATTGTAATATCGGTACAATTGGACACGTTGACCACGGTAAAACAACTTTAACAGCTGCTATCACAAGAGTATTAGCAGAAAGAGTACCTGGTAACGAAAAAGTAGATTTCGAAAACATCGATAAAGCTCCAGAAGAAAGAGAACGTGGTATCACAATCTCTACAGCTCACGTTGAGTACCAGACAGCAAAACGTCATTACGCTCACGTAGACTGCCCAGGACATGCCGATTATGTAAAGAACATGATCACAGGTGCTGCTCAGATGGATGGTGCTATCCTTGTTGTAGCTGCTACTGATGGTGTTATGGCTCAGACAAAAGAGCATATCCTTCTTTCCCGTCAGGTAGGCGTACCTTACATCGTTGTATTCATGAACAAATGTGATATGGTAGACGATGAAGAACTCCTTGAATTAGTAGAAATGGAAATCACAGAAGTTCTTGAAGAGTATGACTTCAATGATTGCCCAATCATCAAAGGTTCCGCTCTTAAAGCTCTTGAAGATCCAAACGGCGAATGGGGCGACAAGATCATGGAACTTATGGATACAGTAGATAGCTATATCCCAGATCCACAGCGTGATACAGATAAGCCATTCCTTATGCCAGTCGAAGACGTATTCTCTATCACAGGTCGTGGTACAGTTGCTACAGGCCGTGTAGAAAGAGGTGTTCTGCATCTTTCTGATGAAGTAGAAATCGTTGGTGTTAAAGAAGAAACACGTAAAGTAGTTGTAACTGGTATCGAAATGTTCCGTAAACTCCTTGACGAAGCTCAGGCTGGTGATAACATCGGTTGTCTTCTTCGTGGTGTTCAGAGAAATGAAATCGAAAGAGGACAGGTTCTCGCTAAACCAGGTTCAGTACACCCACACAAGAAATTCACAGCTCAGGTTTACGTACTGACAAAAGACGAAGGTGGTCGTCATACACCATTCTTCAACAACTATCGTCCACAGTTCTACTTCAGAACAACAGATATCACAGGCGTTATCTCCCTTCCAGAAGGTACAGAAATGTGCATGCCTGGTGATAACGTAGAAATGACAATCGAACTGATCCACCCAATCGCTATGGAACAGGGTCTTACATTCGCTATCCGTGAAGGTGGCCGTACTGTAGGTTCAGGTCGTGTTGCTACAATCATCGAATAATATTCGCTAAGCAATGAGCAATGCAAATCCAACGAAGTTTGTATTACTCATATCGTGAAATGTATAAATGAGTGTCAGGAGTACACTCTGTGTCCAAACGTAAGATACCCGTAGAACTTCGGTTCTACGGGTTTTTCTGTTGCCTGAAAATATATAAAAGAGCAGAAAATAATAACGAACAGTATAGAAAAACGGTTGCCGGGAGAGTATCCTGATAACCGGCTGTGATAACAGAAGGTGATTGAAAAACGTCTCTTTTTTCTGTTTGCAGGGAATTGAATAGTGGTTGTTAGTTTGATACAATAAAATGGATTATACAGTATTGAGGGTGGAGAAGTATGCCGACAAAAGAACCACGTTTTCATGGCGAAGTTACAGAAGAAAGTCATAAAAACATGAGCAAGATACGTGGAAAAGATACAAGTATAGAGGTTGTGATGAGAAAGGCACTATGGCATAGGGGATTTCGTTATCGAAAAAATTACAAGGGATTGCCAGGAAGACCGGATATTGTCCTGACAAAGTATCGTATTGCAATTTTTTGTGACAGTGAATTTTTTCATGGAAAAGATTGGGAAATATTGAAACCACGGTTAGAAAAAGGAAAAAATCCAGATTATTGGGTTAAGAAAATAGAGCGGAATATCCAGAGGGATGGAGAAAAGGACCAGCAATTAAATTTTATGGGGTGGACCGTGATACATTTCTGGGGAAAAGACATTTTGAAAGATACAGAACAGTGCGTTAGAGTGATAGAAGAGACGATATTTGATCAGAAACTGGGAGAAGTAGACGGTGAAGAGGAAATGCAATGATGAATTATTTGGAAGAATACGATGAAACGGATCCTATTTCAATTGAAACATATTCAAAAAGGTTGATTGGAAAAACATTTGCCGATGTGTGTAAGCAAGATGATATCATCAAGGCTATGGTTGTCAGGGAGACTGCAAATTATGAAGTAAAACATGAGAACAAGAAGCGAAAAGGCGGTTTAGGAGAACTGATAGAAGAGAGATTCTTTCATTATCAGACGAATAATGATGCACGTCCGGATTTTGATAAAGCAGGTGTAGAACTAAAAGTAACACCGTATAAACAGAATAAGAATGGGACACTGGTAGCCAAGGAAAGACTGATATTAACCATGATTGATTATTTTTCAGTTGTTGATGAAACATTTGAAGATAGTCACATGTGGCAAAAGGCCCGATTGATTTTATTGGTGTATTATCTGTATCAACAAGAGATAAAAAATCGGTTGGATTATCGTATTGGATATGTGAAGCTGTTTGCACCGCCGGAGCAAGATATAAAAATAATAGCACATGATTTTGCGGTTATTGTTGAGAAAATAAGAAACGGAAAAGCACATGAATTATCTGAGGGGGATACTCTGTATCTGGGAGCAGCACCAAAGGCAGCAACGTCAAAGGACCGGAGAAAGCAGCCATTTAGTGATGAATTGGCAAAACCACGAGCATTTGCATTTAAAAATTCTTACATGACATATGTTCTGAACAATTATATTATTCCGGGAAAAAATACATATGAACCGATTATCCAGGGTACAGCAGAGGAATCTTTTGAAGATTATGTTGTGCATAAAATAGATGCGTATTGTGATCAGTCGGTTACTGATTTATGCAATACATTCCATATAGAATATCAAAAGAAACCGAAAAGCCTGGAGGCAATGTTAGCATATCGGATGTTAGGCATAAAAGGAAACCATGCGGAAGAATTTGAAAAAGCAAATGTGGTAGTTAAGACGATACGTATTGAGAAAAATAATAAGATAAAGGAAAATATGTCATTTCCAACTTTTAAATTTAAAGAGTTAGTAGAGGAAGACTGGGAAGATTCTACATTTGGAAATTATTTACGTGAAACTAGATTTTTGTTTGTAGTTTATAAGTTTAATCAACAAGATGAATTAAGGTTAAAGGGCTGCCAGTTTTGGAATATTCCATATGATGATTTGGAAGGTAGTGTGAAGGCAGTTTGGGAAAAGACGCAGAGAGTGCTTCTCGAAGGCCTTCAGATAGAAAAGAGAAATGGAAAGAATTATAATAATTTTCCGAAATCATCAGAAAATCCTGTGTGCCATGTGAGACCACATGCACAAAATTCAAAAGATACTTACGAACTTCCAGACGGAAGGCAGTATCCAAAGCAATGTTTCTGGTTGAATAATAGTTATATTTTGTCGCAGTTGGATAAGAACTTTATAGAGGATTGATAATGAGTAATAAAGAATATAAAACTTCAGAGGAAGTAAAACAGAGAGCGGAAGAAGCGATAGGACATTCATTTAAAGAAATTTTTGAATTAGCTCAGAAATTTCAACAAGAAAATGGATTAAAAGAGAAGCATGGAAAGGGAGACATTGGGCAAGCCTATGAAGAAGGCTGGTTTAATTATGCGTGCAATGAAGAAGCTGAACCAGATTTTAAAGATGCGGACATTGAATTGAAAGTAACTCCATTTTTAATCAATAGTAGGGGATATAGAGCAAAAGAAAGATTATCACTTGGAAAAATCAACTATAGAGACGAAAATTGGAACGAGTATGAAGGGAGCAGATTTTGGACAAAAAATCATCATCTGCTGGTCATGTATTATCAGTATATCAAAGGTGTAAAACGTGAAAAGTTCAGTGTAGAGAAAGTAGACGAGATTCTTCTGGAAGAATTACCAGAAAGAGATCAGATGATTATCCAACATGATTGGGAAAAAATCGCACATTATGTAAAAGCGGGAAAGGCACATGAATTGTCAGAACGAGACTTTATGTATCTCAGTCCGGCTAGAAAGGGTAGTGGCGGAGATGAGAAAGTAAAATATAATGACAAATATCCGAAAGCAAAACCAAGAGCGTATTCATTTAAAAAGTCGTATATGACAAAATTGTTTAATGAGAGAATGCTTACCCCAGAGGAAATATCTTATATTTTGCCAGGTACGGTATTGCCAAAGGAAAAAGAATTTGACGATATTCTGATTGAAACTTTGAAACCATATTTTGGAAGAACAGTTGAATCATTGAAAAAAGAATTCCCTAATTATCGTAACGGATATAGTGAAAAGAACGATATTGTTAAGCAGATATACAAGAGTGAAAATGATTTAGAAGAAACGGATGAATTCCAAAAAGCTAATTATAGATTAAGAACCATTACAGTTGGCGAAAAAGGAACACCAACGCAGGATATGTCATTTTCGGCGTTTGATTTTGACGGATTACTGAAAGAAAAGAACTGGACAGAATCCATTGTTTATGATGAGATGGTAGATTCGAAGTTTTTGCTTGTAATATTTTCAAAGAATGCAGAGGGACAAGAAATCTTGAACAATGCGCTTATATGGTATATTCCGAAAAAAGATGTGAATAAAGTAAAGGACGTGTGGAAAGAAGCAAGAAAAGTTATTAAAAATGGAATAAAGTTACAACAGAAATTATCACACGATAAAGCAGGAAGGTTAATTTTTGTGTATGAAAATAACTTCCCAAAGAGTAGCTTTAATAAAGTGGCCCATGTAAGAAATAAGGCAGGAGAGAGCGAATATTTTTGTGAAAATGCAAATTCAGTAAAATTAAAAAATCCTGCAGAGGTTATCACTTTAAAAGAAATTCCAGCGGAATTGAAAGATACTCCGATACCTACTGGAGAATACATGACCAAACAGTGCTTTTGGTTCAATAAGAAATATATGAAACAGCAGATTAAAGATTTTATAAAATCATACTAAAAAATAGAAAAGGATCTTTACAAGAATATAAAAATAGGTTATTATATTTAAGAACGATCGTTCGAATAATAAAAGAAGAGGTAATATAAAGTGAAGAAAACAGTTTGCGAATTGTTTGCCGGCGTAGGTGGTTTTAGATGTGGACTTAATAATATAAAAACAACAGAGGATTACGGTAAAGAAGAAAAATGGGATACAGTTTGGTTTAGTCAATGGGAGCCGGCAGAGAAGAATACACAGTACGCACATGACTGTTATGTATATCGGTTTGGAACACGATTAGATAATAATGGTAAAGATACTACGAATTATAATATTGAAGATGTAGATAAAACAACACTGCCTGATTTTAACCTATTAGTCGGCGGATTTCCGTGCCAGGACTATTCAGTAGCATCTTCATTAGCTACTTCTAAAGGACTTGAAGGAAAAAAAGGAATTTTATGGTGGTCAATACGTGAGACTTTAGAAGCAAAGAAACCACCATTCGTATTATTAGAAAATGTTGATAGATTATTAAAATCTCCTGCAAAACAAAGAGGTAGAGATTTTGGTGTGATTCTTGCATGTTTTCGTGATGAAGGATATACAGTGGAATGGCGTGTGATAAATGCTGCGGAATATGGGTATCAGCAGAGACGTCGTAGAACATTTATTTTTGCTTACAAAAATAATACGAAATATGCAGAAAGAATTCTAAATACAATTGGATATACAGATACATTGGAAGAGGAACATAAACAAGAATGCATGGAAAAGGTAGTCTTAAAAGAAGGTTTTTTTGCAGAAACATTTTTGGTAAATAAAGCAGAATCTACTAAGATTAAAATTAAAGAACTTCCGATAGAAGTGGGTGAAGTATCTGAAACATTCCAATGTGCATTTGAGAATTCTGGAATAATGAAAGACGGAATAATATATACAATGAAGACTGTTCCGAATTATCATGGAAAGCAGATAACTCTTGGCGATGTTATGGAAACAGGACAAGTAGAAGAACAGTATTTTATTCCGGCAGAAAAGTTATATTATACAGATCCAACGGTTACACACAGTGATGAAACAGAGCAGCGTCTTCCAAAGGAAGATAGACAGACCTGGCAGTATCTGAAAGGTGCAAAAAAATTGTTACGTACAAGTTCAACAGGTCATGAATATGTATTCTCAGAAGGTGCTATTTCTATGATTGATCAGGAAGATAAACCGGCACGTACAATGCTTACATCTGAAGGTGGGTTCAGCAGAACAACTCATATTGTGAAAGATAAGATGACTGGAAGAGTGAGATTACTTACTGCAACAGAAGCAGAACGAATCCAGGGATTTCCTACAAATCATACAAAGTATTGTTTGGTTAAGGGAGAAACAGTGGAGATGCCATTGAGAAAACGTAGATTTATGATGGGAAATGCGTTGGTGGTTAATCTGGTGGCAGATATGGAGAAGACGTTGGATAACATATTTACTGAAGAATAGAGCGATGATTGTTTGGTAGTGCATAGCTCAGGAGGAACTGAAGAGAAGATGAAAGTTAATGATTTGAGTGCTAAAGATTATTCTATAGAAGATTATTTTGCAGAGAGTAAAACGTTTCTTATACCACGTTATCAGAGAAGTTATGCTTGGGAAAAGAAAAATATAGTACAATTATTAGAGGATGTAAGTAAGGAAGAAGGATATTATATAGGGAACGTCATTGTAAATACCTCACAAAATGATGAAAAAGAAATTATTGATGGTCAACAGCGGATTATAAGTATTTTTTTGATTTTGATTGCACTGCATCATGTTGCGGGAATGAACACATTAGAATATGTGTTAGATAATGGAAATTTAAAAATCAATATAGAAAAGAGAATAGAAGATTCAGGTGTATCGGTAATGAGTTCTATTTTAGACGATAATATAGCTAGTACAATGAAAAAATATAATGAGGTTGCTAGATATAAAGATATTGCTTCTATATTGAAAAAATATGAAGAAAATCAACTTGAGACGCTTAGAAAAAATCTTCTTAAGGCTAAAATAGTAGAAATTAAGTTTTTGAATGGAGAAAAACGTGCACATGAGATGTTTGTTAACTTGAATACAAAAGGAAAGCCGCTTGAAGAAATTGAAATTATAAAAAGTCATTTATTCAAATATTTGATTGAAGGAGAAAATTCAGATCAATATAAGGAAGAATGGTATGAGATGTTAGATGACATCGGTGATAAATATCATGGAAAATATTTACAAAATATTAGTTTGTTTAAATCGTTGACGAAGAAAAAACAAACAGCAAAAGAATCACTTAATTATTTGTTGGGCGAAATAAGTAATGAGGAAACAGCGAGTAGTGTGTTTGGATTTATGGCTGGTGATGAAAATGCCAGTCTATTTCGCGTTTATTCTGCTGTTAAGAATCATGATTTATTGAGATTAAAAACATATATAGGTCATGAGGCAGAAATATCTATTGATATGTTGGATCAAATATGGAAGATGTATGGTCAAGTTAAATTTGAACAGTTTGATGTTGTAATGGTTGCCTTATTATATATTCCATCAAAAGAAAAAAAGAATTTATTTAGTAAAAACTATTTGGATATTATTAAGTTCTTGAAATTGGTTTTGCTTTTTCAGATACATAATACAGTACATCGAGTGAGTCCTTCTACATATACAAATAGATTTGAAACAGCTGCGATAGAATTATACTCTAATCAGAAAAAAATAGATGCAATGATATCTGATTTAGTAAATGATTTGAAAATCAATGAAGTTACTAAAGAGCATATGATATCTGGAATAAAAAGTTTAAAATGTAGTGGAAAAAATAAAAACAATAGAGATTTAAAAATTGCCAAATTCATTATACAGATGGTGGATGGATATTATGCTGTTGATTTAAAAGCGGAGCATATAATATGTGAAAAGAACCAGGATGATGAATTGGTTTATGAAATTGGAAATATATTACCAGTAGTTAAAGATAGATATAAGGATAAAGAGATTGATAAGAAGTTACAGATGTATAAAGAAGATGCAATGGTTAATGTCTCAATTAAGAAGTTTTTAGATCAAGGTGTTACGGAAGATAACTACAGAGAAATTATTAAAGAACGAACGAATAAAATAGCAGAGGAATTTTGGCAATTGTTCGAAGGATTGAGAAATGAAAAAAATAGATAGTAAGGTTATTAATGCACCAATACGGTGGGCCGGTTCAAAAAAGAAATTATTAAATGAAATGTTACATGCTTTTGAAACAGACAAAGATGTATATATAGAACCTTTTTTGGGGTCGGGGATTGTATTGCTAAACGTATTAGAAAATCAAATGTACAGAAAATATTATGTTAATGATATAAATAATAATTTGATATTATTTTATAATACATTAAAAAATGATTCTGCTCAATTGATTAGAAGAATTGAAATATTATGCCGTGAGTATAATAGTTTTTCAAATGATGAAGAAAAATGGGAGTATTTTTATAAAAAAAGGGATAGTTTTAATAAAAACCAAATTCGTTGTGTGACACGTTCTGCCTTATTTTGGTTTTTAATGAAAGCTGGATATAACGGAGTTTATAGAGTTAATTCTAAGGGCAAATTCAACGTTCCATGTGGTAAACGAGATAAGATAGTTTGTAATAAAGAAAAAATGGAAGAGATTTCTAAGAAAATTCAAAATGTGGAATTTTTTTGTATGGACTATAATTTATTCATAGATATGATTTTGGAGAAAGAAAAGAAAAAATCTATATTTATGTATTGTGATCCCCCATATATGCCGGAAACAGAATCATCTCAAAAACATATTCTATATACTCAAAATGGATTTGAACATGAAAGATTTATAGAATATATGGATGAAAAATGTAGCAAGGAGGATATTTCAGTAATGATATCTATGGCTGAAACAAAGAACGTAGAACAGTTGTATAAAGAACATGTGAATTTTAATAAGGTTAAAATAGAAGAAATAGTTAGAAAAGTAAATCCTACAAAAAAAATGAAGTCGAAAGAAGTAGCCTTTGTTAACTATGAGGTTGATGAAAATTCAATGATAACACCATGATAACAAAAATCTCCAAAAACCACACGGACACAGCGGAAAATTCGGATTTTCCCCCACAAATCACACGGAAAAACACCATTTGCACACCGCAATACACCGGTCTGATATCGTGAAGGTGGCCGTACTGTAGGTTAAGGTCGTGTTGCTACAATCATCGAATAATATTCGCTAAACAATGAGCAATGCAAATCCAACGAATGATGACTGGTGGGAGTTCACTCTCACCAGGGCATTGTTCGGTGGATTTATGAGGCGAATGCCTCGACTGAGATGAAGCGTAACGGAATCGAAGTTGTGCATTGCGAGTATAACGCGCATATCGTATATAAATGAGTGTCAGGAGTACACTCTGTGTCCAAACGTAAGATACCCCGGAACCGTAAGGTTTCCGGGGTTTTTCTGTTATATTGAGGATAAAATTATCGTTTGTTTTATGGAAAAATAATGTTAACTTCTTGTCGAGCTTCATCGTCAAGCTGATAGAAAGAAGTGAGCAGATTATCCACATCAGGCATGCTATTCTTGCCAAACAGGTACATTAGTGGATACATAGAATTTTTTAAATAAGTTTTTACTCGGCTTGCGTCTAATGCACCATTCAGACCATCACGAAATACTAACATTAATATAAATACATGATATTATCACTTTACGAAAGCCGTACAGATATAAAAATACAGTAAACGTATTCACATCTCAGAATGAGGAAGAACCGACATATGGTAAATATGGAATGCTGCGAAAACAATTTCTGAAAGAGATTGTGTATATGTGAGTAGAAAAGAGTGGTCGTAAGGCTGCTCTTTGATAATCTAAGAATAGAGTTTTGGGGTAGAATATGATAGAATGTAAGAGAAAAATCGGTATTTCACGGTGAATATTCTTGTGCGATGAAATCGCACTTCCGGAAATTTGGGAATCAGATGTCCGGAAGTGGAAATCACCTATGTAATTATGTGAGTTTACTCGCGTAGTGCTTTATCCAAACCATATACCTCACGCATTGATCTATCATGTTCAGCATCAATGCTTGTGATATTTATTCGATAGCTGTCGTGGGCAATACGGTCAATGATTGCATCTGCCAGAGGACTGTCACCACCACCGAGCTGCTCATACCATTCCTCGAATGCATACTGAGAACAGAAAATCGTTGAAGATTTCTTACGTCTCCTATGAAGTAGTTCGAAGATGTCCCTTTGTTCTGAATTCGTTGGTTTCAATAGAAGCCACTCATCCAGGATCAGAACAACTGGATTGGCATACTTCGCCATGACTTTTTTGTAGTTACCATCTGTCCGTGCTGTCTCCAGATCAATAAGCAGATCAGGGAGCCGGACATACTTGGTATTGAAATACTGCTTACAAGCCTCCATGCCAAAGGCACAGGCCATGTATGTTTTACCACAGCCTGTAGCGCCGGTGATAAAAAGATTTCGGTGTTCAGATATATATTCGCAAGTTGCAAGTCGGTTAATGAGATCCTTGTTAAGCTTGCGCCCGGAAGTGTAATTGATATCTATGATATTTGCTTCCGGCTGGTCGAATCCAGCATTATGGATCAGTCGTTTCAGACGGTTGTTTTTCCGATTGCTGTATTCAATGTCTACCAGCATACCAAAGCGATCCTCAAATGGTACTTCTCTAAATTTAGGATCAGCCAGCTGGTTGCGGAAAGCATCTGCCATAGTGGTAAGGCGCATTTCAATTAATTTATCGATTGTACTCTGATTTGTCATATGTGTTTACCTCCGATAGTAATCGGCACCTCTTGTGATGCCGTGTGTTTTATGTGTGGTTTTGGATTCAGTAGTTTCTGGTTTCTGTTTCACAGAACCGGTTACAAGGATGTTTTTAATACTCTTGTAACTGGGCGAAGATGTATAGGACAATGCCTTTTTACAGGCCACTTCAAGCAATGCATCTGAGTATTTCTCAGCAAGCTTCAGAAGCCCCATACAACTTCGGTAGGTCTGTTGTTCCCCACGTTTGGAAGTCAGTATTGCATTGACCACAGTGTACGTATTTATGCCAATCCGCTCAGCCCATTTGCGGAACCGGTCGCCGTTCCATTCCAGATATTTCTGGTGGTCTTCCGGCATATGTTCCGTGACCGTGCTGTACTGCCCAGGGCGTCCTTTCAGACGACGGTGGGAAGCAATGCGGTTATGGTTGTAGAAAATTTCAATAGTGGTATCTGTTACCTTTACATCCACTTTCTTTTTGATGTATTCATAAGGAACTGAGTATAGCATTCCATCCACAGATATGTGATAATTGAACTGGACGGTGGCTGTCTTCCAGTCGCTCAGTTCAAAACGGGTAGAAGGTAATGGTGCCAGCAATGGTTTTTCTTCCTCAAGAAATAAGCTTCGCCGACTACCCTCTTTCTTTTGAAAGAGCCTTTGGTTGAACAGTTCGAGCTTGTCTCTGATTGCAAGATTTAATTCGACAAGGGAGAAGAACTGTTCATCCCGAAGTGCTGCTGTAATCCAGGTAGAGATATTTCCTACCGTCCCTTCAGCATTCGGCTTATCCTTGGGAGCCCTGACACGCGCCGGAATAATAGCAGTGCCATAATGCTCAACCAGTTCCTGATAGGTCTCATTGATCTGCTGGTTTTTCCATCCGCCATTATGAACAACTGCAGTTTTGCAGTTATCCGGTACGAGAATTCTGGCGACACCGCCAAAATATTCGTACATATGGACATGTGCATTGATCCATGACTTCTGTTTCATGTCCAGAAATGCTTCCACGTATGCATACTGGCTGTAAGTCATTACACCAACAAATACGTATGCCTTGATGATTTCGCCGGTATCAGGATCAAGGATTGTTGCAGGATCACCTGCCCAGTCAACTTCAACCTGTTCACCGGGTTTACGGTTGATATGCATGGTAGCACGATGCTTCTGCTCATTCTGTTGGATGTGATAGCAGAACTGTGAATACATGAGTGGTTCTTCACCATTGGCACGGCAATCCTCCATGTATTCCGTCCATAGGAGTTTTTTGCTTACGCCGTTGCGAAGCAGCTCCTTACGGATGTAATCATAATCCGGCATCCGCTTGTTGGCAGATACCTTGCTCTCTTTAGAGAACATGAGCCTTTGAAGCTCTGTGTCGGTCATTGATTCATCAAGAGGCCAAGAGATATTTAATTCTCTGGCACGTTTTTGAACTTTGACAACAGTTTTTTGTGAAACACCACAGCTTGCCATGATGTTGCGTTGTGAGAATCCCAACCCAGTAAGCCGGATGATTTCTCGATATTTGGTCATAATCGTGACCTCCTCATAATGAATTTACACTATAAAGTGCATAACATCATTATAAGGTTTTAGGAAAAATACGATTCCCTTTTTGCCGGAATCGTGATTCCGTAAAAAACGGAATATTGATTTCCATACGCCGGACAGGTGATGGATTTCACCCCGGATTATTCACACGGTATGTAAAATACTTTTGACAGATGCAAAACAAGCATCATGTTCTTGATTATTGCTGTTGATATGGTTTGAAAAACAGAAAAAAGTAACTTCTAATTGGTTTAATTGAAAAATTTCAAAGAAAGTGCACTTGGACAACTGTGTCTATTAACGAAAATACGGCATGTCTCGCTTTGTGTCGTGTTGTTCGAATACAACAGATTCTATAATTGGTGATGGAAGGAGGATTTGATGTGGATCAAATGAAGATCGGAAATTTTTTAAAAGAGCTGCGTAAAGAAAAAGGTATTACACAGGCGCAGCTGGCGGAAACGTTAAATGTTTCTGCCAGAACAGTATCCAGATGGGAAACCGGGATATCACTTAGATAAAGATACCACATCAATCCCACGCTGACTTTTGCTCAACCGATACAGCCGGAGGGCTGGATAACAAGAAAAGGCGGTATGCGCCCCGTGGAGGGGTAGCGTACCGCCTTTTCTTGTGGGGGTTTCCAAAGGGGGCAACGCCCCCATTTGGCACACGACTTTGCGAAGCAAAGTGTAGTGTGTTATACGCTCTGCTGGCGTTGCCGTGAAAATGCCGTTGCCGCCGGGGAGGGCAAGGGCATTTGAAGCGGCAGGAAAACAGGGCTGTGCTTGCGTGGCGTAGAGCCGTAAGCACAGGTCTGGTTTCAACAGCAGACTGGGCGTATATGAAAGCCCCCGTCCCTCGTCCTACGCTCCGACTTGTGGACAAAGTGTCCCGAAGTTGTGGCCACACTCCCGGAAAAGTAGCAGGACAGCGGGCAACCGTCAAGGCTGAAATGAACGGGGTTACACCCGGCCTTGACCGCCGCCCGCCGCCCCGCTGGATGGGTGGACAAGGCGGCCAATCCCTCAAAGTGCTTGTCCGCGCTCTTTCTGATTTTGAGGTATTCAGTTTTTCAAAATTGAATAATCAAAATAAATTTTTTCGATTGAAAAAATTTTATTTGTTATCATCTTCAATGCCATATTTTTTCTTTTGCCGAATCACATAATTACTGATTTTTTCATCATATAGTGGATACTGGTAATCCAACTGGCATGCCACTTCTGACGAAACCTCCCGGAACAATGCCATACATTGTTCAAAGGATTCCCACATATGAGGATAGGAATCCATATTATAAGTGGACATAAGTCGTTCCCACAATTCCTCTGGGACATATTGCTTCATAAATTTATAGTTTTTTCCCAAACTGAAATGAAATCCCTGTTTGATACCAATCAGCCAGGAAATCATGCGAAGCAATTCTTTTCGTACTATATCATTCATATGGTCAATAGCAAAAAGAATTTCTTTGCGGCATAAGCCCTTTACTACATATGTTGTAGTATTCCAAAATTCATTACAGCAATCGTCAAACATTCTTTGAGTAGGCTTCTGCAAGTGGTAGTCTATATCCGTTGGTATTGGCGGCTTTACGATACGGTTGTCTTTATCCAACAGTAACTTTACCAGTTTATCCCATGTAAAATACTCGTCTATCAGTTCCAGCGGCAGCAAAGTTAAATCTATCTTAACATCATCAGTAAACAGCATTAAATATGAAAATCCCTTTTCTACAGCTGGAAATAATTCCATATCTTCCGGCTTTTGCAGAATCAACCTTTCACCAAATATATCTAGCCATTTATCATCACTTGTGAAGCTGTCCATATCCGTAACAAAAAAAGTAATATCAAAATCCTGAAAATCATCAGGCGGAATATTTGTATTTGTTCTAGATCCTTCCAAAGTAACCATGCGAATGCGTTTGTCTGTTTTTGCAAAATTCAAAACAATATCATAAACTTCCTTTTCTGATCTCATTTTTATCTCCTCCAATTATTGAAATAGGTGTGAAGCCATTTTAGGGCTTTCCCGCCTTGATTGCCCATCAGCAAAGACGGGCGGGACTGTCAACGGCGGCGCATTTATGCGCCGTTCATCTTGACCGTTGACTGGCTCGGCTGGCTTTGCTATCTTCCTGACAAATGGGAATGTCTAAGATAGTAAAGACGTCCCACATGCAACTCTTTCTTTTATTGCGGAAACCGTATCTTTAATTGTGAATGTAGTTGTGTCTATGACATTTGATTCATATACTCCCAAACCGGAAAATTGCTCCCACATTGTTTCTACTAATTCAACATTTGTTTTTCTGTCTAATTTTGAACGTTCCACAGCTCGTTTCATAGTTTCTTCTTTACTGGCTCTTAAAACAATATAGTGTACTTCATAATCTTCTCGAACAAGGGCTCTCCATGGTTCTAAAAACCACGGCCCGACAATTCCATCTACAATTACATCATATCCGCCGCGGGCATAGCGCTTTGCAGCTTCTAAAAAGGCTTCAATGACAACTAAATTTTGTTCGTTGGACTCTGGTAAATGCGGCGGTATTGCTCCTTTGCTTAAATAATGAAAAAAGTCGTCTGTGTGCATATGCACAGATTTATCCATGTTCGATTCTTTTGCGACAATCGACGCAGTTGTTGTCTTTCCTGTTCCCGGCGAACCTGTAATCACAATAATTCTTCCTTGATTCATCTACATTCTCCCTCGCAATTCAGATTTACCGCTCTCTTTCTGATTTTGCAGCGTTTCTTCTCTCAAGATTGAAATGGGCGGGAAGCCATTTTAGGGCTTTTCCGCCTTGACTACCCATCAGCAAAGCCAGGCGGGACTGTCAACGGCGGCGCATTTATGCGCCGTTCATCTTGACCGTTGACTGGCTCGGCTGGCTTTGCTATCTCTCGATAAATTGTACCGAAATATTGAATTATTCTGGTACATACAAATAGCAACCTTTCACATGGTCATTTACAATTCCGATTGCCTGCATATACGCATATATAATCGTGCTGCCTACAAACTTAAAGCCTCGTTTTTTTAAGTCTTTACTGATTCTATCTGAAAGTGGCGTTGTTGCAGGAATGTCCGCTTCCGATTTGAAATGATTATGAATCGGTCTATTCTTAACATAAGACCAAATAAACTTATCAAAACTTCCGTATTCTTCTTGGATTTTGATAAATTGCTGTGCGTTTGTGATTGTCGACTTAATTTTTAATCTATTGCGAACAATATTGGGATTTTGCATTAACTCATCAATTTTAGTTTCGTCATAGAGAGCAATTTTTTGATAATCAAACTCGTTGAAGGCTTCCTTAAATGCAGCTCTTTTATTTAATATCGTCAGCCATGATAATCCGGCTTGCATACCTTCAAGAACCAACATTTCAAATAGTTTTCTATCATCATGAACGGGCTTTCCCCATTCCTCATCATGGTATTCTTTATAGAGTTCTGTGGTTGCCCACGAACATCTTTCTCTATCGTCTTTCTTCATGGTATCCTCCGTTTTGTAAAATTTGTTTTTGTCGCCCACTTATTTTCTCCCCCGCTGCGGCTTTGGATTTTTCAGCAAGTCCGACTTTTGTGCAATTCTTTTTAGCCACTTTCTTTCTTCCTCTGACAGCTTCCCATAGTTCAGCTTGAGCCGCTTACAGATAAATGCCATAGCCGCCTGCTCCGGGTCGCTGTCCTCTCTGGTGGTTTCCTCTGCGGTCTGCAAGAAATCTTCCAGTGGGTTGTCCTCTGAGACACTGAAAAAATCGTCCTTATGGGCTTCCCGCAGGTCGAGGGCTATCTTGTTTATGTCCTGCTGTATCACATAGCGGCAAAAGCTGTCATCGTCAATATGGGCGGCGATAAGCTGCCTTAACTGCGGGTCAGTCAAGCCGGGATTGTGTTGTTTCATAATCGTTGCACTCACGGCGTCCACAATGGCGTTTGCACTCTGTACCTGTTTTCCCGCCACGCCGTTCACATAGATTTCAAGGTCGGCCATGAGCCGGGGAAAATCCGGGTGGGTCGCCAGTTCACACAAAAGGGAATTGTCCACCAGCCCGCTTTTCAATAGTTCAATCATATCATCACTCAAATGCAGGTCTGCAAGATCGGCGTTTGGGTGATTTCTTGTTTGAGAACGGCCCAGCAGATAATCAACAGTCACTTCATAGAACTTTGCCAGTTCAATAAGGGCATAGTGGCTGATGTCCTTGAAGTTGTCCCCCTCATAACTGCCTAAAGCGGACTTGGAGAGATGGGTTTTCTCCGCAAGCTGTTCCAGCGTCAGTCCGCGCTCCACACGCAGGTCTTTCAATCGTTCTTGTATGGATAGTTCCATGCTCCCCCTCCCTGTCTGCCCGATAAATGGGAAGTTACAGTTCCGTATTCAGTATGGAATACATTTTCATATCAATAACTTTTCCATTTTTTACAGCATTGTTTCTCAATGTCCCTTCGTATTGAAAACCTGCTTTTTCAAGCGCCCTACACGATGCTATGTTGTAAGCAAAAGGTTCTGCATAGATGCGAATAATATCACTCTTTTGAAAAACATGTTGGCAAATTTGTTTTATGGCTTCGGTCATAATTCCTTTGCCCCAGTATTCTTCTGCAATATAATATCCTAACTCGGCAGTTTGTCTATGTATATTTTCCTGACGATAAACGCCAATACTGCCGATTGCTTTTTCATCTACCGTAATAGCAAAAGCAAAGGTGTCATTTTCATCAGCAGAAAGCATAGCAGAAATAAAATTTATTCCATCTTGTACTGTATAAGGATATGGTATGCCATCTCGAAGATTGTCTTGAACTTTTTTATTGGATATAGCCACGGTCAAATCTTCCGCATCTGACAATAACCATTTTCTTATTTTACAAATCATATTTTCCTCCGCAACTTCCGATTTGTCTCTTCGTACTTATCATTTTACCACAATTCCAAGAGCGTGGAAATAGCCTGTTTTTTAAGCCGATTTCCTACCTTTCGGATATACGGGACGGACGGTCATTTAGGTGTAGACTTATGGTAGTTCATCGATGGACAGCACCTTGAAAACAGAATGACCGTCCGAAAAAGGATGCCCCGGCTGGGGAAGCACCGCAAGGAGCCGACTTCTGGACACTTTGTCCAGAGGTCACTTTGGGACAAGTTGTCCCGAAGTTATGGGGAGCGTGCCAACGCCGGAACATGCCGCAGGAATGGGGCAGGAAAACTTTTCGGGGGGAACGGCAACGGAAAGCAAAATGGAGGGAACGCATGAGAGATAACCCCTATAAAGACTTGCCGCCGCTGGAACGCAGGCCGGACGGTTCCCTTTACCGCATGACACCGGCGCAGAGAAAACAGGCGGCCAGCCTGATACGCCGGGAGTGTTGTTGCTGTGAGGACGGCAACTGCATTGTCCTTGATGATGGGGACACCTGCACCTGCCCGCAGACGATTTCTTTCTCGGTCTGCTGTAAGTGGTTCCGCTGGGCGGTCTTGCCGCTGGACGGGACGCTGGAAGCGGAAATTTTCCGGGATAAGGACTTGAAACGCTGTGCGGTCTGCGGCGGCGTGTTCGTCCCTAAATCCAACCGGGCAAAATACTGCCCCGGCTGTGCCGCCAGAGTTCACAGGCGGCAGAAAACAGAAAGTGAACGGAAAAGGAGGTCTGCTGTGGACAGTTAGGAGCGAAAAAAGCCTTGATTTATCAGGCTTTGCAAGCCCCAAACCGGGGCTGGTGGTATAAAGTATCGCCCGCCCCGGAAAACGGGCTTCTAACCGTCCACAAAACGAACTATGACAAATACCATCTATATCCATCAGCCGGAAAAGGCGTTCAGCTTCACCCGGCTCCCGAATTTCCTCTTTGAAGCCCCTACATTCAAGCCTCTGTCCAACGAGGCAAAGGTTCTGTATGCCTTTATCCTGCGCCGGACAGAGTTATCCCGCAAGAATGGGTGGGCAGATGACTGCGGACGGATTTTCCTGTATTACCCTATCTGTGAAGTGGTCACACTGCTCCATTGTGGGCGGCAGAAAGCGGTGAATACCCTGCGGGAACTGCAATACGCCGGACTGGTGGAGATCCAGAAGCAGGGCTGTGGAAAACCCAACCGCATTTTCCCAAAATCCTATGAAGCGGTTCCAAACACCGACTTTAAGAAATCCCGTTCTGGTACGCCGGAGGACTGAAAACCGTACCCTTGAAGTACGGAAATCAATCTTGAGAAGTACGAAAACCGGACGGTATATAGAAATACAAAGATTAAAATGATTGATTTATATCCATTCCATTCCTATCGTATCAGAGATAATTCCGGCGGGATTTTCCCTGTGGAAAACCCCGGATAGGAAAGGAATGGGGAAAGGAGCAGAATGGCACAACACGCAATTTTACGGTTTGAGAAGCACAAGGGTAATCCGGCAAGGCCGCTGGAAGCCCATCACGAACGGCAGAAAGAACAATACGCCAGCAACCCCGACATTGACACCAGCCGTAGTAAATATAACTTCCATATCGTCAAGCCGGAGGGACGCTATTACCACTTCATTCAGAGCCGGATTGAGCAGGCCGGGTGCCGAACCCGCAAGGACAGCACCCGGTTTGTCGATACGCTGATAACCGCCAGTCCGGAGTTTTTCAAGGGGAAATCCCCAAAGGAGATACAGGCGTTCTTCCAAAGGGCGGCGGCGTTCCTCATTGGCCGTGTAGGACGGGAAAATATCGTGTCGGCGGTGGTACACATGGACGAGAAAACGCCCCACCTGCATTTGACCTTTGTTCCGCTGACAAAGGACAACCGCCTGTGTGCAAAGGAGATTATCGGCAACCGGGCAAACCTGACGAAGTGGCAGGACGATTTTCACGCCTATATGGTGGAGAAATATCCTGACTTGGAGCGTGGGGAGAGCGCCAGCAGGACAGGCCGGAAGCATATCCCCACCCGGCTTTTCAAACAGGCGGTTTCCCTCTCCCGGCAGGCAAGAGCCATTGAAGCCACACTGGACGGCATTAACCCGCTGAACGCCGGAAAGAAAAAAGAGGAAGCCCTCTCCATGCTGAAAAAGTGGTTCCCGCAGATGGAGAATTTCTCCGGGCAGTTGAAAAAGTACAAGGTCACAATCAATGACCTGCTGGCGGAGAATGAGAAGTTGGAAGCAAGGGCAAAGGCCAGCGAAAAAGGAAAGATGAAAGATACGATGGAACGGGCAAAGCTGAAAAGCGAACTGGACAATTTACAGCGGCTGGTTGACCGTATCCCGCCGGATATACTGGCGGAACTGAAACGTCAGCAGCGGCACACGGTAAAGGAAAGGTGATAGATATAAGCAGAAATTTTCGCCGCCTTTGTGCGGCATTGTACCTTGAAAACTGAATATGGAGGACACTGGATGGCAAAAAGTGAAAGCGATATTTTTACACCCCGAACAGGGCAGGTTATACAAGCAGAGAACGGCACGCAGTATTTTGTATGTGGGAACAACCGTATAAAAATCTCCGAACACTTCGCCGCAGGCGGGAAGCCCCTCGGTGATCTGATTGTAGATGTGGTGCGGCATACCGCAGAAAAAGCCGCTTCAACCTGATAGCCCATCATTGATAACACGCCCACGCTTATGATATAATTGCCATAGAGCAAAAGTATTGTAAGCGTGGGTTGTTTCTTTAGAAGGAGGATTTTTACGGTGAAACAACCTTACAATACTACGATTTACAACACGGCGCTTTATATGAGATTGAGCCGGGACGATGAACTGCAAGGAGAAAGCGGGAGTATTCAGACACAACGCATGATGCTCCGGCAATATGCCGCCGAGCATGGCCTGAATGTCATAGATGAATATATCGACGATGGATGGTCTGGAACGAACTTTGACAGGCCGGATTTTCAGAGAATGATTGATGACATTGAGGACGGGAAAATCAACTGCGTTGTTACGAAGGATTTATCCCGCTTAGGCAGAAACTACATTCTGACCGGCCAGTACACGGAAATCTACTTTCCCAGCAAAGGCGTCCGCTATATCGCTGTCAATGACAATGTGGACACCATCAACGGAGAGAATGAGCTTGCCCCATTCCTCAACATTCTGAATGAAATGCACGCCCGCCAGACCAGCAAAAAGGTAAAGGCGGCCATGCGGACACGGTTCGCAAATGGCGCACACTATGGAGCCTATGCTCCGCTTGGCTATGTCAAAGACCCAGATAAGAAAGGCCATCTTCTGATTGACCCGGAAACAAGGTGGATTATCGAAAAGATTTTTGACCTTGCCGTTCATGGCCGGGGAGCCGCCAGCATTACACGGATTTTGGTCGAAGAAAAAGTACCTACTCCCGGCTGGCTGAATTTCCAGAGATACGGCACTTTCGCAAATATCTATGCCGGAGCGCCGGAGGAAAAAGCCTATGCGTGGACGATAGCGCAGGTAAAAAGTATTCTGAAAGAGGAAACCTATATCGGACACAGCGTCCACAATAAGCAGACCAACATTTCATTCAAAAACAAGAAGAAAGTACGCAAGCCAAAAGAGGAATGGTATCGTGTGGAGAACACCCACGAAGCGATTATTTCCGAAGATGTGTTCCGTCAAGTACAGGAGCAGATTTGCAACAGGCGCAGACGGCAGAAGAATGGCACAACGCAGATATTTTCCGGGCTGGTAAAATGTGCGGACTGCGGCTGGTCGCTGGCCTATGGTATGAACAGCCAGAACAAAAATCCCTATGCCCATTATCATTGTAGCAAGTATGGACAGGGCACACGCCAATGCTCCATGCACTATATCCGCTATGATGTGCTTTACGCCTATGTCCTCTCCCGTCTGCAATACTGGTCTGTGCTGGCACAGCAGGATGGGGACAAACTTCTGAAACGGCTACTTAACGCCAGCGACAAGGAACGCAATACTGCAAGGAAGCGGCAGACAGCCGAACTGAAAAAGGCGGAAAAGCGCAAAGCAGAAGTAGACACCCTGTTTGCAAAAATGTATGAGGACTGGTCTGCCGGACGCATTACAGAATACAATTTCAATATGCTGTCCGAAAAGTATCAGGGCGAACAGCGAGAATTGGACGCAAAAATTGAACGGCTTCACGAAGCGATGGAGGCCGCCGCCCAGACAGCGGTTGACGCTGAAAAGTGGATAGGTCTGATGAAACAGTATGTCAATCCCACAGAATTGACGGCTGAACTTCTGAATACGCTGATTGAAAAAATCCTTGTCCATGAAGCGGTCAAAAGTGAGGACGGAAGCCGGGAACAGGAAGTGGAAATCTTCTACCGCTTTATCGGCAAAATCGAATGACACATCTTGAGATACCCAACAATATCTTTAACTAAGGGAAACGGGAAGCAATATGCCAGATATCAGTATTCTTGTAGATATTGCAGATTACTATGACATCAGTATTCCTGAGATTATCAATGGAGAAAGGAAAAGCGAGATTATGAATGAAGAAGAAAGAAAAATTGCTAAGACAATGTCAGATTATGCAACAACAGAGAAAGAAAAGATTTTCAAGGAAATGAAAATTCAAAGCATCATGGGCGTTTGTGCATTAGTTCTGTACTGGATTTTGCATGAAACAGATGCGTATATTTATAGTGATGCGTTAGAAAAACTTACTGGGTACTGCGAGACTTTGGTATCTGTGTCAGTCATCATGATGGCAGCATATACGACCGGGTCTTTGAGTAAGCTGCGCAGCAGGAGCTGGAAGTTTTTTATGATTGAAAATCTTCCGAAGCCAGTTCGCCTGATTGTAATTGCAGTTGTTGCTTTTTGTGGAGCGGCTATGATTAAGCTGGCACTAGTACATTTTTTCGGATTATAAATTATATTGTGAATATCAAAGATAGTCGCCTGACTTGCAGACTGAAGTGAACCCCTTTTGTTAGACAAAAATGTAAGTCTAATGAAAGGGGTTATTTCTATGTCTGGAAGAAAAATGTAT
>NZ_JAAXCM010000039.1 GCF_019734885.1 Pseudocoprococcus catus
AGACAAAGTGAAAAAAATGTGTTCCGATATAAGTGACGAGGTAAAGGGTGTGTGTTCCGATGTTAGTCTCAACACATGTAGAGACGGTAGTACTGCTTTCCCACAAAAAGCCAGACGGACATATCAACGTAAAAGTTGAGTTTGGCGAGGGTGAGGGAAAAGTTCCACTTGATAATATTGCTAAAAGAGCCGAAGAATACAAGCCCAAGGAACGAGTGACCTACAAAATGATAAAGGAGTACATAGAAGCAAAATACGGCTTCAAGGTACATACCGCATATATCGCAGAGGTAAAGAGAGATTTAGGCTTGCCAATGTACGATGCTCCTAATGCGGTAGAGGAATTGAAACAGCCGAGGAAGCATCCGACAGCAGAGAAAGTGGAAGCCATAAAGGATGCGTTGAAGCATTTTGAAGTGATTTAATGAGGATAGGCGTATCATTAGAAATAGTGGTACGCTTATTTTTATCCCTTTTTGCAGATTTGTCCTTTCCCCTGCTTTCCAATATAATGAAGCTAAAGAAGTGGAGGTGTGCTTATGAGAGAGAAATTTAATCATCTGTATTTGGATAGCCACGAAAGAAAACTTTTAATACATAGCCTTGTAGAGTTAAAAAATCAGCTCATTCAGCAAGGCAGATATACGGATTGTGTTGACGAGCTTGTTTTTAAGGTCATAAATGCACCGACCAAGAGAATGAAAATTGAATATGTCTAAGGCAAATTTCAAAGCCGCTTATTCTTATTGATTTTAAGAGTAGGCGGCTTTTTTGCGTTCTCTGGTACTGTTTACATAGCCACTTTGACAAAGTGGCTAAATCTATGTGAAAGGAGGACGCATCTATGTCAAATTGCAAAGTGATTGCTCTGACTAACCAGAAAGGCGGTGTCGGAAAAACAACCACAGCGGTCAATCTGGGCGTAAGTCTGGTGCAACAGGGTAAAAAAGTCCTGCTGATTGATGCCGATGCACAGGCAAATCTCACGATGGCTCTGGGTTATAACAGACCAGACGATATTCCCATAACGCTCTCTACTGTGATGCAGAACATCATAGACGATAAAACGCTTGATGTTTCACAGGGTATTATCCACCACAGAGAGGGCGTTGACCTGCTTCCGTCAAACATTGAGCTGTCTGGCTTTGAGGTAAGGCTAATCAATGCAATGAGCCGTGAGCGTGTGCTGAAAACCTATGTCAATGAGGTTAAAAAGAATTACGATTATGTGCTTATTGATTGTATGCCGAGCTTAGGTATGATAACCATCAATGCTCTGGCGGCGGCTGACAGCGTGATTATCCCTACACAGCCCCACTATCTCTCGGCTAAAGGTCTGGAGCTTTTACTTCGCTCCGTATCAATGGTCAAGCGGCAAATCAACCCAAAGCTGCGGATAGACGGTATCTTAATGACTATGGTAATGCCCCGTACCAACATTTCTAAGGAAATTACGGCAACGGTCAAAAGTGCATACGGTAAGAAAATCAAGGTATTTGATACCGAGATACCTCATTCTATCCGTGCGGTGGAAGCTACCGCAGAAGGCAAAAGTATCTTTGCCTACGACAAAAGCGGCAAGGTTGCCGCAGCCTATGAGCAGTTCGGAAAGGAGGTGGCAGAGATTGGCGAGAAGCAGAGAAACCAAAATCGAGCTGACCGCATACGATGACCTTTTCCAAACGGACGAAAGCCGTGAGGAAGAAAAGCTCTCTAAGATAAGGGATATTCCCATATCGGAGATTGACGAGTTTCCAGACCACCCGTTCAAGGTTTTAATGGACGAAGATATGGAACAGCTTGTCGAGAGTATCAAGCGAAACGGTGTAATGACCCCTGCGACAGTTCGCTTAAAAGAGGACGGACGGTATGAGCTTATCAGCGGTCACAGGCGAAAAAAGGCTTGTGAACTTGCGGGGCTTGAAACGCTGAAATGCGAGGTTAAAGAGCTTACCCGTGACGAAGCCATTATTGTGATGGTGGAAAGTAATCTCCAACGCTCCGTTATTCTACCAAGTGAAAAAGCCTTTGCGTATAAAATGCGGTTGGAAGCTATGAAACGACAAGGTGAAAGAAGTGATTTAACTTCGTCCCCAATGGGGACAAAGTTGAGGAGTGATGCTGAACTTGCCGAAAAGGTTGGAGAAAGCCGCAATCAAATTCAGAGGTATATCCGTCTAACGGAGCTTGTTCCCGAAATCCTGCAAATGGTAGATGAAAGGCAGATTGCTTTTCGTCCTGCGGTTGAGGTTTCTTATCTGACCGAGGAACAGCAATACACCCTGCTTGAAGCAATGGAGTACAACGATGCTACCCCGTCATTGGCACAGGCTATCAAAATGAAGAAGTATAACCACGACGGCAAGCTCACTTCCGAGGTTATCCAGTCCATTATGGAGGAAGAAAAGCCCAACCAGAAGGAAAAACCTGCTTTCCGTGACGAGAGGATAACCAAGCTCATTCCCAAGACTGTTCCCAGAGGGCAGGAAACGGATTTTGTTGTCAAGGCGTTGGAGTTTTATAACCGACACTTGCAGCGGAACAAGGCTCACGAGAGATAGCCACACATCGAGGGCGAGGTCTGCCCATTTGAGTGGATAGTCATTATTTCGGCTTCCCCCTCTCCACACCTCACCCCCTAACTACTGCCAGTAACTATCCGAGAAAAGAAATACTTTAGGCTGTCCATAACGGGCAGCTTTTTTCGGTCAGTAAGGCAAAATATTCAATCCAAATTACAGGAGGTAACAATGAAAATCCCTAAATTGTTCAAAAAGGCTGCGGCTTTTGTAATGGCTGCGGTCACGGCATTATCCATAATGCCTGCGACGGCGTTTGCTGCGGGTGACATCGGGACGATTTCCTTTTCCCACACCTATGACAGCAACGGTAATGCGATGAGGTACAATTCCAGTGCGAATATCGGCAGCTATACCGCAGGCGGAACGGGAAATTATAAGTACCGTATGTTTGTGGACGGTGAGAATGCGTTTTGTATTCAGCCAGGAGTACCGCTGAAAACAGGAAACACCTTGAAAAAGGCTTCCTCTGATACTTGGAACGCCCTTTCAGCCAATCAGAAAAAGGCGGTTGGGCTTGCCCTGCTCTATGGGTATCAGGGCAACCGAAATAATCTGTCGGGAAGTGATGATGAAAAATGGCTTGCCACGCAGACACTCGTTTGGGAGTTTGTCACAGGCTGCCGTGAAGCCACAGGCTCATATAACCAGACAAGCACTACCGTTTACAGCCTGCACTTCGGTTCAAATTATGCCAACAGCGGAGCAAGGGCAGTGTATGACCAGATTGTTGCAATGCTGCGTGAGCATAACACCATTCCGAGCTTTATGTCGGGCGGTAAGAATGACATCACAAAGGAGCTTGCCTACAAGGACGGAAAGTACAGCATCACATTGACGGACAGCAACGGCGTCCTTTCCGATTACAGCTTTTCAAGCTCTGACAGCAATGTGAGTGTATCGAAGTCTGGAAATAAGCTGACAATCAGCTCCACCGTAGCTATCAGCGGTTCTGTCCGCATTACGGCAAAGAGGAACAATGTGCCGACTGTCAGCAGCAGTGCAAAGCTCATTGCCTATGGCGACCCGAACTTGCAGGATTTGGTAACAGGTGTGGAGAATGCTGATACCGTGTCTGCATATATCAATATCGAAACGCCGACAGGCACGATTGCCCTCAAAAAGACTTCTGAGGACGGAGTTGTGGAGGGCATCTCTTTTACAATCAAAGGTGATAACTTCAATAAGACAGTTAAGACAGGAAAGGACGGCTCTGTCTCCGTGGAGGGATTATTCCCTGGCACTTATACCGTCACAGAACAGTCCATTGACCGTTATGAGCCGCAGAAAACCCAGACCGTGACCCTTATTGGAGGAAAAACCTCTGCTGTGACCTTCAGCAATACTTTGAAGCGTGGCAGTCTGGAAATCGTCAAGACTTCCGAGGACAATCTGGTGGAGGGAATAAAATTCCACCTTTACGGCACATCTTTAAGCGGCTTGCCTGTTGACGAGTATGCCGTGACTGATAAAAACGGTCTGGCAAAGTTTGAAAATGTCCTTATCAGCGGCGATACCCCGTATGTGGTTGAGGAAGTGGATACCGCAGTCCGCTATGTCGTTCCTGCTTCCCAGACAGCTCCGATTGAATGGAACAAGGTCACAAAACGCAGCTTCGATAATGTATTGAAGAAATTCCAAGTGACTGTGACAAAGACCGATGCAGAAACAGGTTCTCCGCAGGGCGACGCTTCTCTTGCGGGTGCGGTTTACGGCATCTATAAGGGTGAGGAACTGATTGACACCTACACGACTGATGAAAACGGTCAGTTTACGACCAAGTATTATATCTGTGACAATGATTGGACTGTCCGTGAAATCAGCCCGTCCGAGGGATATCTTCTGGATACCGCAATCCACAAGGTAGGTGCAGAACCAGAGCTATACACGGTAGAGCTGAACAGTACCGAAAACGATGTGAATGAACAGGTCATCAAAGGCAATATCGCACTCATCAAGCATACGGATAACGGGGAAACCCAGATTGAAACACCCGAAGAAGGTGCGGTATTTGAAGTGTTCCTCAAATCTGCAGGCAGCTATGAAAATGCAAAGGAAACCGAGCGTGATGTGCTGACCTGTGACGAGAACGGTTTTGCCCAGACAAAGGATATGCCGTATGGCATTTATACCGTCCGCCAGACCTCTGGTTGGGAGGGGCGTGAACTGATGAAAGACTTTGATGTGTTTATCAGCAAGGACGGTCAGACCTACCGCTACCTTATCAACAACGCTAACTTTGAGAGCTATATCAAAATCGTAAAAAAAGATGCAGAAACAGGCAATACAATCCCGTATGCAGGTGCAGGCTTCCAGATTTACGACCCAAATGGAAACCTTGTGACTATGACTTTCACTTATCCCGAAGTGTCGACCATTGACACCTTCTATACTACGGCAGACGGCGACCTTATCACACCGCAGACGTTGGAATACGGCAAAGGCTATTCCCTTGTGGAAGTGCAAGCCCCGTATGGGTATGTCTTAAATTCCGAGCCTGTTTATTTTGATGTAGTGCAGGAAAACTCCGAGGAAGAAAGCGGCATTACCATTATTGAGGTAGTACGCTCCAATATGGCACAGAAAGGTACAATTACCGTAGAAAAGTCTGGCGAAGTATTCAGCTCCGTGGCAGGCGATAAGGGATTGTATCAGCCGATTTTCTCTGTCAGCGGTCTTGAGGGTGCAGTCTATGAGATTACCGCAGCCGAGGATATTGTCACTCTGGACGGAACGGTCAGAGCAAACAAGGGCGAGGTTGTGGATACCGTTACGACAGGAAAGGACGGTACAGCAAAATCCAAAGAACTGTATCTCGGAAAATATGAGGTTAAGGAAATCACAGCTCCGTATGGAATGGTGCTGAATGAGGAAGTTCGTTCTGTTGAGCTTGTGTATGAAGGACAGAATGTTGATGTAACGGAAACGGCTACTTCTTTCTATAATGAAAGACAGCGTGTTGAAATCGACCTCATCAAGAGCCTTGCCATTGATGAAGCCTACGGCATTGGCAAGAATGGAGAAATCTTTGATGTGACCTTTGGCTTGTATGCGGCGGAGGAACTCACAGCCGCAAATGGAAAGACCATTCCTGCGGACGGTCTGATTGAGGTCATTTCCCTTGATGAAAGCGGTCACGGGAAAGCAATCAGCGACCTGCCGATGGGCAGCTATTATGTGCAGGAAATCTCGACCAACTCCGCATATATTGTCAGCGATGCAAAATACCCTGTTACTTTTGAATACGCAGGACAGGATACCGAAACTATCCGCATTACAGCCAACGAGGGCGAAGCTATCACAAATGACATTATTTACGGCTCTGTAAGCGGTAAGAAATCTGATGAGGACGGAAAAACTCTAGGCGGTGCAGTTATCGGTATCTTCAAGACAGGAACTACCGAGTTTACAAAGGAAAATGCGATTGCCGCTACCACATCAAAAGATGATGGTAGTTTTTCTTTTACCAAAGTGCCGTATGGAACTTGGATAATCCGTGAAATCGAAAGCCCGAAGGGATATGTACTCTCCGAGGAAGAAATCGCCGTGACTATAGGTAAGGTGGACGAAGTTGTGGAAATCGAACTTGTCAACTACTTCATTAAGGGCAACATCGCTTTGACAAAGGTTGATGAGGATTATCCCGACAACAAGCTGTCTGGTGCGGTATTTGAGGTTTACTCCGATACTAATGGCAATGGGAAACTGGATAAAGACGATACACTGCTTGGCGAAATGAAAGAACTTGACGGCGGCGTTTACCAGATGAGTGAACTCCGCTACGGCAAATATCTGGTAAAGGAAACCAAAGCCCCGACAGGCTTTGTGCTTGATGAAAATGTGTATGCCGTATCCATCGAGGAGAACGGCAAGACCTACACCGTGGAAAACAAGGCGGGTGTTGGTTTTATCAATGCAGCACAGAAAGGCTCTCTTAAAATCGTAAAGACTTCCTCTGACGGTAAGGTGGAGGGCTTCTCTTTCCGAGTGACAGGCGTGGACTATGACCAGACCTTTAAGACAGATAAGAACGGAGAAATCGTGATTGAGGGCATGCGGATTGGCGACTATACCGTATCCGAAGTAAGCGACAAGGCTTCCGCAGGATATATCCTTCCTGCCGATAAACAGGTAACGGTAAAGGTGAATGCTACGGCTATCGTGCAGATGCACAATGAGTTCAGGGATACTCCGAAAACAGGCGACGACTTCAATCTGGGCTTATGGGTAAGCCTTGCGGCTCTGTCTGTTGTCGGTGCGGGTGTTCTCGGATTTGTTGGCTATAAGAACAGAAAGAAGAAAAAGGAGGACTAATTGATGGACGCTAAAACCATTATCGCAATCGTGCTTGTCGTGTTCATTGTGGGTGCGGCGGTATGGCTGAATATCCGTAACAGAAAGAATAAGTAAGTGGTTTGGGCGGCTGAAAGATGCCGCCCTTTCCTTTATGGAGGTAAAGATGAGAAACCTAAAAACCATTGAAAAGAAAGTCAGAGCTGTTCTGGAAAAGAATGAAGATGCCAGAAATGACGATATGGTGCTGTATCTTGTACTTTGTAATGCCTGTCTGAAGGACGCAGGGGCAATGCCGCTTGCAGAGATAATGACGCAGCACAAATATCTCGGTCTGCCGAGCTTTGAGAGTGTCAGCAGGACACGCCGCAAGCTACAGGCACAGCATCCAGAGCTTGCAGGGAGTCACCCTGTGCAAAAAATGAGAGCCACGGGCGAAAAAGCCTATCGGCGTTATGCCAAAGAATAGAGAGGTGTTTATGGACGAAGAAAAACGCTCCAATCAGAACTATGAAATCATCGAGAGCTGTACTATCGGGAGTACAGAGCTTGTCATCGGTCACAATCCCAACGCACCCAACCCTTATGTGTGTTGGTACTGCAAGGGCGGCTCAAATTATTTCTGGGGTTATTACACGAATGAGCTTGATGTTGCACGGCAAAAGCTGAATGAACGATACCAGTCAGAGTGCCATATGCCCTATAATCAGCCTGCCCAGAAGCAGAAAAACGGTGATGACCGTGAGCGATAAAATAAAATATGACTGCACGACCTGTCCTTATCCCCGATATAAGGACGGGTCAGTTATTTTCTGCGATGTCTGTATCCGCAAGATTTTAGACAAACAGAAGGAGAAAAAGGAAAGAAAGGAGCAGCCGAATGAGTAAAGAAATAAAGACAAGACCTTTGACCCAGACAGAACAGAAATACACCTATGCCCAAAGTATGCAGCTTGAGGGGCAGACAGGTACTATCGGACATCTGCGTGGTGACTTTGCCACAACGGGCTATGGATTCTACACTACTTGGTTTGATACCAGACCACAATGGAAATCTGATGAATTTAAGGCAGACCTTGATACGGTCATCAATGCTTTACGGGAGGATAAAGGGCTTTTGCATAACCGCTATGATATGAGTGCGTTTGCAAGGCATTTTCCCGAAAGTGCGATAAAGGGCAACTATTGTACTGAGTACGGTTTCCGTGTAGATACGGAGAAACACGCTTTTCTGCTTCGGTGCAATCCCACCAAAGGCGATTATAATTTTTATTGCTATTGCTATGTGAAGGAATGGCTTGATAAGCATATCCAGAAAGCAGAACAAGGTATCCGATTTATTGACCCTCAATATAAAGAACTGTTCCGTATCCCAGACGGCGGAAAGGTCATTGTCACGACCTCTCGGGGAGAGAAACGGGAGTATCCCTGCCGCTTTATTGATGAATACCATACCGAAGTCGGCAGCAATCTGTACCACATCTGCGAGTTTGCCGAGCGTATGCAGAAAAACGGGGCGACCTATGAGCCGAAACCTGCGGAACAAACGCCGCAGAAAACACCGAAGCACAAGGATTTAGAACGATAAGGAGGATTTAGAACGATAAGGAGGATTTAGAATATGGCTGTTAATCAGAAAGCCGTCAAGGTCTTGAATAAGGTCTTGGAAGCAGGCTTTACCGATGAAAAAGCGATTGCCGCTATGACTATGGACGATATTCTTTCTATGCAGGGCATTACGGTTGCGGATATTACCCTCATCAATGACCTGCAAAAGAGCATTAAATCGAACAAGGTCATTTCTTTTCTTGGCGGTGGTGCGGAGTGAGTAAACAGGAATATTTGAAACAGAAACGATAAGGAGGTGTAGGTTGAATGGCAGCGAAGTATCAGCTAATCACAGAGCTGTATCGGCGTACAGGCGTTGCAGTTGCAAAAAATCCGCAGGCGTGGCAGGGCTTTCTGTCCTCTGCCTGCCGCAACTATAAATGCCGTTTTGACGAACAGCTTTTAATATACGCCCAACGCCCCGATGCTGTCGCCGTTGCGAAGCTCGAAACTTGGAACAGTCAGTTCAAACGTTGGGTCAATAAGGACAGCAAGGGTATTGCCGTATTTGACCCGAAAGGTCGCAGGAATACGCTGAAATACTATTTTGATGTGTCCGACACCCACGAGGGCTATTATGGCAGCCACCCTGTTCCGATATGGCAGATGGATGAGCGATACGAGCAGGCTGTTATGGAAAGGCTCTCGGACAGGTTTGGAGATGTGGAAAGCATTGACCTTGCTTCTGCCTTAATGGAAACGGCAAAGAACGCCGTGGAGGACAATCTGCAAGACTATTTTTCTCAGTTAAAGGACTGCACGAAAGACAGCTTTTTGGAAGAACTGGACGACTTTAATATAGAAGTCATTTACAGGCGGCTGGCAGCAAACAGCGTTGCTTTTATGCTGATCAGCCGCTGCGGTCTGGATACGAATGAGTTTTTTGACAGAGAGGATTTTGTGGATATTGTAAATTTCAATACCCCTGCATCGATAAACGCCATCGGCATTGCCACGAGCGATATTGCGGAAATGGCGTTACGGGAAATCTCACAGTCTATCCGAAATGTGCAAATAGCGGGAAAAGACCAGAATCGCACCTTTGCACAAAGAACGCAGGCTCAGTATGATAAAGGCAGACAACAACCCGAAAGGAGCGAATACAATGAGCGAAATCACTTACAGCAGACAGGGGGATTATCTTATTCCCGACCTAACATTACCGACAGAGCCAGAGCTTCCGCTTGGCAGGTACGCTTTGATGCACAGGGATTATCTGGAGAAACACAAAAGAGTGACCTATCTCAACTTGCTGACATCGGGCAGACTGAACGGGCATCTGCACGAGGTAGAGCAGACAGCACTCCAGAGGTTGGAGCTTCTGACGAAGCGGCTCTCAGCCGAGCAGGGCGTGACAGAGGAACTGAAAGAGAAAGCACCGATGCAGTGGGTCGGACTGATGAACAACATCCGCAACCAAGCGGAGGAAGTGATACTGACCGAACTGATTTACAAGTAAGCGTTGCCAAAGATGATGAGGTCAGGGTCAATCTTCCAACCGTAGATGAACAAATCGAAATGATAGCAAAAGCAGAGGACGAAAAAGCCTCTGCTTTTGCTATTTCCAAAGAAGATATTGACTCCGTATTTCAGAAAGGCAGCGGCGTTGCGGACGGAAAATACCGCATCTACCGCCAATTTCAAAAGGGCGAGGATAGACAGAAAAATATTGAGTTCCTTAAAAATGAGTATGGAACGGGCGGCGGTACGCACATCTTCCCCGATGGTTTCAGCGGTCATTCTTGGCATGACAGCAAAGGTCTTGCCATTGACCGAAACGGCACTTATACCAATCACGACCTTGTGTTGAAATGGTCAGAGGTTGAAAAGCGTCTGCGTGAGCTGATTAAGGATAACCGCTATCTCAATCCGAAAGAAAAAGACCATTATGCCGATTATCTTGAGAGCGTGTCAGCTCCCCAATATGAGATTGACACCCAGAGGAAAATAGCAAGGCAGCGTTTTATCGACGCCCACCGTGACCTGCCGCCTGCTGACAAACGGGATACCCTTGCTTTGCGGCTATCTGACTTTATCCGTGACTTGGACAGGTACGAAAAAGACCTGTTATCTGTTGTGGAACGAAGCGACCTTGCAGATGTTACCGCCGAGCAAATGGAACAGCACCTGTCCGACCCCTCAACCGTTCAACAGCTCATAGACTTTCTTGCACAGGTACAATGGAAAACGACCTCAGTTTTCAGCCGCAGTAATGGGTGGAAGTTCACCGAGGAATTAAGGGAGCTGCACCCACTCCGCTACCTCTACAATGAGGGCGATGTGGTGTATATCGGTGCGGATAAATATGAGATTGCAACACTTACTGAGGAAAAGGTCTACCTGCAAAATGCCGAGTTCCCTATCTTGGGGCAGGAATACAGCCGAGCCGACTTTGAAGAAAAGCTAACGGAAAATCCTGCAAACGACCATCTGAAGGTGGTCGTAACCGAGAAACAGAGGACAGAAACACCGTCCGAGAAAAAGCAGGACGGAATACAGTTTTCTATCGGTTTTTCTGAGCACCCTGCCTTTTATGACAGACAGCTTAATGACCGCTATACGGATTTGAGCTTTGCTCTGGGTAATAAGATGCTTGGTATTTTGGACGAGAAACAGCACCGTGAGCGTGAGGGCGATAAAAATATCGGGTGGTATCACAAGACAGATTTTGTTATCAAGGCTGTTATCGGCGGCGAGGAATTTAACTATGAAGGGCGGTTTGATATTGGCGATGGTGAGGGCGATTTAATTGCCCACATTAAGAATTTTTACGATTATGCCTTATCTCCAAAGGGCGAACAGCTATATGGAGATGACCGAGAAAGCCTGCTCCGTGGCAGAGATGAGTTTATCCCATTTTTGGAACAGCACACCGAGCTGACCCAAGAGGACGAGAAGCTCCTTGATGAGATTATGGCTACCGAAAGTGATTGGTACAGGACAGCCGAGGAAGCCGAAGAAAAACCACAGGCGTATGCCGATATAATGAATGGCTCAGAAGCTCCTGCCATTGAAATGGAGCAATCCGCAGACGACCTCATAGGCAGGGAAATCATCATAGATAACCGTAAATATCTCATTGAGAACATTGGCAAAATCAGCGGCGATGTGTCCCTGCGTGACATCACATTCCAGAACAATGTGGGCTTTCCGATAAACCGAGTGGAGAAAATCGGCTATATCCAAAAGCTATTGGAACAGGAAAAAACCGAATTACCGCCCAAAGAAAAAACGGAAGCTCCTGCCGCAGACCGTCATAATTTCCGTATTATTGATGACGCCATCGGTGTCGGCGGGGCAAAAGAAAAATTCCGTAACAATATGGCGGCAATCAACCTGCTGCACGAGCTTGAAATCGAAAACCGCCTTGCCACACCCGAAGAACAGGAAGTCCTATCTCGGTATGTCGGTTGGGGCGGTCTTTCTATGGCATTTGACGAACACAATGCGGCGTGGGCGGAGGAGTTTAAGGAGCTATATGCCAGCCTTTCCCCAGAGGAATACCGTGCCGCTATGGAGTCAACGCTGACCGCTTTTTATACGCCGCCTGTTGTTATCAAGGCGATGTATGGCGCACTTGACCGCCTGGGCTTTTCACAGGGCAATATCTTGGAGCCGTCCTGCGGTACAGGCAATTTCTTTGGTCTGCTTCCTGATAGTATGCAAAACAGCAAGCTCCACGGTGTGGAAATCGACTCTCTTACAGGCAGGATTGCAAAACAGCTCTACCAAAAAGCGAACATTGCCATTGAGGGCTTTGAGAAAACGAATCTCCCAGACGACCATTTTGATGTAGTTCTCGGCAATGTGCCGTTTGGTGAGATAAGGGTCAATGACAGCCGATACAACGCCCAGAAGTTCCTCATACACGACTACTTTTTCGCAAAGGCTCTTGATAAAGTTCGTGCGGGCGGTGTTGTTGCGTTCATTACCTCTAAGGGAACAATGGATAAGGCAAGCCCCGAAATACGCAAGTATATTGCTCAGAGAGCCGAGCTGCTCGGAGCTATCCGTCTGCCTGACAACACTTTTAAGGCAAACGCAGGCACGGAGGTTACGAGCGATATTCTTATCCTGCAAAAGCGTGACCGAGTGATGGATATAGAGCCAGACTGGGTACACCTTGATACAGACGAAAACGGTGTTACGATGAACAGATATTTTGTCGAACACCCCGAAATGGTGTTGGGCGAAATAAAGATGGAAAGCACACGCTTTGGTACTTTTGAGCCTGTTTGTAAAGCCCATAAGGATATACCACTTTCCGAGCTTCTGTCCAATGCAGTTCAGAGGATAAACGGCGAAATCCCAGAGCTTGATAATAGGGTTGATGAAATCTCCGATGAGCAGGAGCTTTCCGTTCCTGCTGACCCGAATGTGCGTAACTTCTCTTTTACTCTGGTGGACGGCAGGGTTTACTTCCGAGAGAACGACCGTATGCAACCTGCTTCTGTGTCGATGACCGCAGAAAACCGTATTAAGGGACTTATCCAAATCCGTGACTGTGTGCGTAAGCTCATTGAGTATCAGACCGAGGATTACCCAGAGGAAATGATACGCACCGAGCAGGAAAACCTCAACCGTCTGTATGATGTTTATACCGCAAAATACGGTCTAATCAACAGCCGAGGAAACTATCTTGCTTTTGCTTCAGACGAGAGCTACTTCCTTTTATGTTCTCTGGAGGTGCTTGATGATGAGGGCAACTTCAAACGGAAGGCAGATATGTTCACAAAGCGGACTATCAAGCCCCACCGTGAGATTACCTCTGTTGAAACCGCAAGCGAAGCCCTCGCCCTCTCTATCGGGGAGAAAGCCCGTGTTGATTTGCCTTATATGGAGCAGCTCACAGGCAAAATGCAGGCTGAGCTTGTGCAGGATTTACAAGGTGTTATCTTCAAAGTACCGAACTGTGAGCCTGTTTCCTATGTAGCCGCAGACGAGTATCTGTCGGGAAATGTCCGAAACAAGCTGACGGTTGCGGAGCTTGCTGCCAAGAATGACCCAGAGCTTGCAGTTAATGTGGAAGCCTTGAAAAAGGTCATTCCCAAAGACCTATCGGCGGCGGAAATCTCTGTCCGTCTGGGTGCGACTTGGATACCGCAGGAAGATATACAGCGGTTTGTGATGGAGCTTTTAACTCCGTCAAGCTATGCCGCAGGCAGATTAAAGGTACGATACACCCCGATAAACGGAGACTGGTTCATAGAAAATAAAAGCTCCGATATGGGGAATGTAAAGGCGGACAGTACCTATGGTACGAAAAGGGCTTCCGCCTATCGCATTATTGAGGACACCTTAAACCTGCGTGACACCCGTATCTTTGATTATGTGTATGACGAACACGGCAATAAAAAAGCGGTGTTCAATGCAAAGGAAACCACGGCGGCACAGGCGAAGCAGGAAGTCATCAAGCAGGCGTTTCAGGATTGGTTATGGAAAGACTCAGAACGGCGAAACCGCCTTGTCCGTTATTACAACGACACTTTTAACTCTGTGCGACCCCGTGAGTATGACGGAAGCCATATCACTTTTGGAGGTATCAGTCCAGAAATCACACTAAGACCCCATCAAGTCAACGCTATCGCCCATATCCTTTATGGCGGCAATACGCTTCTTGCCCATAAGGTGGGAGCAGGAAAAACCTTTGAAATGGTAGCCGCCGCACAGGAAAGCAAACGGCTCGGTTTATGCCAGAAATCCATGTTTGTTGTGCCGAATCATCTTGTCGGTCAGTGGGCTTCTGAGTATCTGCGGCTCTATCCGAGTGCAAATATCCTTGTTACAACAAAGCAGGATTTTGAAACAGGAAACCGCAAGAAGTTCTGCGGTAGGATTGCCACAGGCGACTATGATGCAGTCATTATTGGGCATTCTCAGTTTGAAAAAATTCCGATGAGCATAGAACGACAGCGGGAACAGTTGGAGAAGCAGCTTGATGATATTGAGCGTGGCATTGATGATGTGCAGGCTTCCAAAGGCGAGCAGTTCACGGTCAAACAGCTAATGAAAACCCGAAAGGCAATCAAGACGAAGCTCGAAAAGCTTAACGACACCAAGCGTAAGGATACGGTTATCGACTTTGAACAGCTCGGCGTTGACAGGCTTTTCATTGATGAGAGCCATTTTTATAAGAATTTGTACCTCTACACCAAGATGCGAAATGTAGGCGGTATCGCCCAGACCGAAGCCCAGAAATCAAGCGACCTCTTTATGAAATGCCGCTATCTGGACGAAATCACGGGCAACCGTGGCACGGTTTTCGCAACGGGTACGCCTGTCAGCAATTCAATGGTTGAGCTGTACTCCGTTCAGAGGTACTTGCAGTATGACACCCTTGCACAGAATGGTTTGCAGCATTTTGACAGTTGGGCTTCTACCTTTGGAGAAACGGTTACAGCTCTGGAATTAGCACCCGAAGGCACAAATTACCGAGCCAAGACGAGGTTTGCCAAGTTCTATAACCTGCCAGAGCTGATGCAGATGTTCCGTGAGGTGGCGGATATTCAGACCGCCGATATGCTAAAGCTCCCCGTGCCAAAGGTCAATTACCACAATATTAAGACCAAGCCGAGCGAGATACAGACCGAGATGGTAGCTTCCCTTGCGAAGCGGGCTGAGAAAGTCAGGGCAAGGCTTGTCGAGCCGAACATCGACAATATGCTCAAGATAACCAATGACGGGCGGAAACTGGCTCTTGACCAGAGGATGATTGACCCGATGCTGCCAGATGATCCAGACAGTAAAGTCAATGCCTGCGTGGATAATGTGTACCGCATCTGGGAGGAACACGCCGATACCAAAGCGACACAGCTTGTGTTCTGCGACCTGTCAACCCCGAAAAATGACGGCACTTTCAATGTCTACGACGATATGAGGGAGAAACTGATAGCCCGTGGTATCCCTGCGGAGCAGATACGATTTATCCACGAAGCGAACACCGATGCACAGAAAAAAGAGTTGTTCGGCAAGGTCAGAAGCGGCGAAGTCCGTGTGCTGTTCGGCTCTACTCCGAAGATGGGAGCAGGTATGAATGTGCAGGACAGGCTCATAGCAATCCATAACCTTGACTGTCCGTGGCGTCCTTCCGACCTTGAACAAAGGCAGGGGCGTATTGAACGGCAGGGAAATATGTTCCCAGAGGTGGAGGTTTACCGCTATGTGACCGAGCAAACTTTTGATGCCTACCTCTATCAGTTGGTGGAGAGCAAGCAGAAATTTATCAGCCAGATAATGACGAGCAAAAGCCCTGTACGCTCTGCCGAAGATGTGGACGAGGTTGCCCTGTCCTTTGCGGAGGTTAAAATGCTTGCCACAGGCGATGCCCGTTTTAAGGAAAAGATGGATTTGGATATACAGGTTTCCAAGCTCCGAGTGTTAAAGCAGAGTTATCTTTCCGAACATTACGACCTTGAGGACAGGGTGCTGAAATACTATCCCCAGACCATTAAGGAGTATGAGGAACGCATTGCAGGCTATGAAAATGATGTAGCTCTTGCCGAGCAGCACAAGCCGCAGGGCGAGGATAAGTTCTGCCCGATGACCCTAAAAGGCGTGACCTACACCGAAAAGGCAGACGCAGGCGAAATGCTTCTTGCAATCTGCAAGGATTATCCGATGTCTGCACCTACCGAAATCGGCAGCTATCGAGGTTTCCGAATGGAGATTTATTATGATACCGTCAACGCCCATTACTGTATGAACCTCTGCGGAAAGGCAAAGCATAAGGTGGATTTAGGCTCTGATGCTCTCGGAAATCTGACCCGAATTGAGAACGAGCTGTCAAAGCTCCTCGCCAGACTGGAAGCTGCCAAGACCAAAAAGGCGGAAACTATCGCACAGCTTGAAATCGCAAAGGAGGAAATCAAGAAGCCTTTTGCCTTTGAAGATGAGCTGAAAGAAAAAACAGAACGGCTGAACACTCTTAACATTGAGCTGAATCTGAATGAAAAAGATACTTCCGTTATGGATACCGAGCCAGAGCAGACAGAAGAACAGCCCGAAAGAAAATGTGCAAGTCGGGAGAGATAATGCGGTTTGCATATTTGTATTGCTGATTTCTGGGAAGTATAATAGGTGTAGATTAGTAAATGTCGGAGGTGAAAGGTGTGCTTGATAATTTCAGATTTGAAACCTTTGTTGATGTGCATAGCAACATTTTTTCGGAATATCTAAGCTCCGTTATCGCAAAGCTGCCCAAAGGAAATCCAGAATACCGTTCCACAGAGGAAAGGATAGAGGAACTCTACAAGGAGTATCCCAAAGTGATGGCAGTTTTGGATACGGAAAAGCCGAGTGATTTATCCGAGCAGGAGTGTAAGGCTTTGATAGAAGTTTTGGAGCTTCGGAACAGGCTCAGCGATATGCAGCAGGAAGCAATCTATTTCAGAGGGTGCTATGACAGCGTTGGGTATCTCAAAAAAGCAGGAATTTTATAACCGAGAAAAGACGGCATTGGCGTGGAGTTGATGCCGTCTTTTACATAGCCGAGAGATGGAAAAATTTATTGTAGTGTGGTATAATTACTCATTATAAATAAATGGGGGAATAATAATGACAAACTTTGACTTGCTGAAGCTACTTATGGATAAAAAGGTAGCTGACTCTTTTCAATTTTTTACTTCCTGTCAATACAAACTTGATATGGCTGAACTGAGCTATAACGCTCTTAAAAATCTAATTAAAAAGTATCAAGAGGAAGAAACAGAGGTTATAAACAAGGTATTTGAAGATGCAAAAAGGACAGGAAAAGGTACATATAAATTGCATAAAAATGTTGTTGACTTTTTCGGAATAGAAATTGACACGACAGTTGCGATTGAAAAAGTATTTATGGAAATAATGGGATTGCTTCATAATTTTTTCGATACTTTTGCTCAGTGGATAAATTCCAGCCTTTTTGGAGAACAGGCGTTGCCGATAAAAAGAGCTTCTCTGGTTAATGTGATTAATAAAATGAGTGCATTCCCAGAATATACAGACCAATTTATTACAGATTTTACTAATATAACAGCTAATCAGAATTATTCTTATGTAGCTGATTTTAATAACACTCAAAAGCATAGGTATCAATTATATGTGCAGAATAAATTTGATTTGTTCTCTGTGCAAGGAGAGGTAAGCATTCAAGAGTTTGAAAAAGATGGTAGAGTGCATATAAAGGAAGATGTATTGGATGTTGTATCAACTATTTTAGATTACTGTAAAAAACTTCTTAATGACTCCCAAACTTATGTAGAGAATTACTATAAAAACAATAATTGTAATTATGTGGAACACAGAATATATAATCCTCAAACATATATGTTTTTTGAAAATGAAGAGGACTATAAGCAACTGAAAAATGCAAAAAATCATTATCATTTTATTGAAGTAGATGCGAACAATATATTTCCGCAATACCAAATTATGCTTGTTTGTGATGGCTCGGAAGCTGATAATGATGAAGATAAACGCATTGAAATGTTTAATTCAGTATATCCGATTATTATGCTTAAAGATTGTAATAATGAAATTGTAGGCATATTAAAGCCAGAAGATAATGAAACATACAAATTAAGAGATGAGCATAACTTAATTTATCGAAAATATAGAAGCATAACTTCAGATTATCGGCAAGATATGTTTAATGCTATATGTTCAGGAGAGTTTCACTATTATCCATATCTGAGTAATGCTACTTTTTGTTATGACAAAAGTAATTCAACAACACAAGAATAACAAATAGAACTTACATAGCCGAGAGGTTTTCATTTAACGAAAGCCCCTCGGCTTTTTCTATTTCTGGAGGTGATTTTATCCATTGAGAACTAACCGACCCTATGTGCAGATTGACCCAGATGTGCTTGAACGGGTACGCCAGATTGACCTGTTATCATATCTGCGTGAGTTTGAGCCGAGCAATCTTGTTAAGGTCAAAGGCACAAGCAATGTGTACTGTACCACAGAACACGACAGCTTAAAGATTTCCAACGGTAAATGGTATTGGTGGTCGAGAGGTTTCGGCGGCTATTCTGCCCTCGATTATCTCATCAAGGTCAAGGAATATGACTTTGTGGAAGCCGTGGAAATTCTCACGGGACAGACGATGGCGGACTGGAAGCCACCCCCTGCTCCCAAGAAAGATGAACCGAAAGTCCTGCTCCTACCGCACCAAAATAAGGATTGTAACAGAGTGATACAGTATCTTTTCGGGCGTGGTATTGACTATCAACTCATACAGGAGTGTATCTCAGACGGTACGCTCTATGAGAGTGCCGATTATCACAATGCTGTTTTTATCGGCAAAGACGAAAGCGGAATACCGAAATATGCCGCCCTGCGAGGCACTTTCGGCAGCACTTTCAAGCAGGACGCATCGGGCAGCGACAAAAGGTATTCGTTCCGACTTCTGGCAAGAGAGCCGACGGATACCTTGCATTTATTTGAAGCCACCATTGATTTACTGTCCTATGCCACTTATCTGAAATGCGAGGGCAAGGACTACAAATCGGAAAGTCTGCTTTCTCTTTCGGGCGTGTATCAGCCAAAGAAAGAGATAAAGGACAGCAAAATTCCCATAGCCCTCACAACTTTTTTGAGTGTCAATCCACAAATTAAAACCATCGTTCTGCATCTGGATAATGACAAGGTAGGCAGGCTTTGTACTGCCACTTTGAAGGAACTGTTGCAGAAAGACTACAAAATCGTTGATGATCCACCGCCTGTCGGCAAGGACTTCAACGATTTTTTGTTGTCCTATCTGGAAATTGCAAGACCTATGCCCAAGCGTGAAAGGAGTGATGCCCGTTGATTGTGTAGTAGATTCTCACCAGAAAGACACCGAAACCAAATCAAAATTTAGTGCTGAAAGCGAGGAATGAACCATTGAAAAAGTATGATGTAACCCTTACCGCCCATTATCAAAAGACCGTTTCCGTCTATGCGGAAAGCCTCGAACAGGCAAAGGAAAAGACAAAAATTATCCTGTTCGATACCGACCTTATCAACTTTACCGATGATGATTTTGTCTGCGGCGAAGCCGATATTACCGAGCAGAGCGAGGACGGTCTTGATGGTGCGGGTGAGAATATATTACAGGAAAATGAGGATTGCTCGGACTGTCCGTACTTCTGCCCCGTGTGTGGTGAGTGTATGTATGAGGACGACTGCGAAGAATGAGATGTCTTACCAAGCACTGAATTTGGTTAGCCAAATTCGCTTGTTAGGGGTCAGCCCCTAATACCCCGTGAGAACAGAAAGGAGTTCAAGAATGAGTGAGTTCTTATTTTTCATTATCGGCACAATGCTCGGCGGTCTGTTCGGCGTTGTGTGTATGTGCTGCTTGCAGATAAACAGACTTTCCGAGAGAAAGGAAGAGGACAATGCGAAAAAGAAATGTGCAGATACTTTTCCGTCTGACTGAGGAGGAAGCCGAACACCTTAATGAGCTTGTGCGGAAATCGGGTCGCTCAAAAGAAGCCTTTTTAAGAGAAATGGTAAGGGGCTATCAGCTCTGCGAAAAGCCCGACCCAGAGTTCTATAAAATGATGCGTGAGCTGTCCGCCATTGGAAACCGTATCAATCAGCTTGCGGTTAAGGCAAACGCCCTCGGCTTTGTGGATACCCCGATGCTCCGTGAGGAAGCAAGGAAGTGGCACGAATTTCAGATTGATATTCGCAAAAGGTATCTGCTTCCACGCAGGTCATCGTGATGGCGGTCTGCGAGATATGGGATGTGCGTGGCAGGCTCGACCATCCAATCGACTATGCCGAAAATCCTGCAAAGACCGCCAATCCCAAATACACCGAAGCCGACCTGCAGGCGATGGTCGATGTAATGGAGTACGCTACTAATAAGAATAAGACCGAGCAGCGTTTCTTTGTCACAGGTGTAAATTGTGACCCGACCACCGCCAGAGATGAAATGATGATTGCCAAAGCGGGATGGAGCGACACGAGTGAGATTGTCTGCTATCACGGCTTCCAGAGCTTCAAGCACGGTGAGGTTACGCCAGAGCAGGCACACGAGGTCGGCGTTAAACTTGCCGAGCGAATGTGGGGCGACAGATTTCAAGTCATCGTTGCCACCCACCTAAATACCGACTGCCTGCATAATCACTTTGTTGTGAACTCTGTTTCTTTTGCGGACGGTATGCACTACCACGACAACAAAGCAAATCTGCGGCTGCTCCGTCAGCGTTCCGATGAGCTTTGCCGTGAGTATGCCCTGTCTGTCATCGAACACCCAAGCGGCAAGAAAAAGCCCTACGCCCTTTACCAAGCCGAAAAGCAGGGGCGACCCACGAGGGATAATGTTGCCAGACAAGCGGTGGATGAAGCTATCAGCAAATCATTCACGCTGAAAGACTTTGACCGCCAGTTGACAGAAATGGGTTACCGCATAAACTTTGACCCCAACCGCAAGTATTGGACGATTATCGGTAAGGGCTGGCAAAGACCCAAGCGGCTTTATAAGCTCGGAGAGGAATACACCAATGACAGGATTATGGAGCGTATCAGCGAAAATTCCTATGCGGTCAAATTCCAGAGCTTCTCAGAGCCACAGCCACAGGTTAAGGTCTATCGGGTCAAAGGCTCTTTGAAGAACGCCAAGAAAATCGGTGGCTTGCGTGGGCTGTATCTCCATTACTGCTACAAGCTCGGTATCCTGCCGAAAGGCAGAAAACAAAATTATGCACGGCTTCATTATCTTTTAAAGGACGACCTTATGAAGATGGAAGCCATCACACAGGAAACGAGGCTACTTTGCCGCAATCACATTGATACGGCGGAGCAGCTTTGTTCATATAAAGGCTCTCTGAAAACGGAGATGTCTGCCCTGCTTCAGAAGAGAAAGAAGCTTTACTCTAAATCCCGCAGAACAAGCGGCGAAGAAAAGGAAGCAGTCAAGGCAGAGCTTTCCGATATTTCGGGGCGGCTGAAAATTATCCGAAAGGAGGTCAGACTGTGCGAGGGCATTTCCGCCCGTAGTGATACCCTCAAGGAAAAATTGCAGACGATACGGGCAGACGAACACGAACAGCAAAGAAAGGAGCTGATGAAGAATGAACACAGGCGGCGAAGCGGCAGAACAAATCGTCCGAATGAGCTTGGAGGGCTTTGAGGTCGCTGCCAAAATTACAGGTGCAGGTGCGAAGAACATCGCTATCCTGTTGTATTCCATTCTTAAAGAAGAAAAGAAAACCAAAGGCAAAGCAAGGCTGACAAGTATGCTCCGTTCTGGTAAGGAACTGAAAGTCTTTACCGTCAAAAGCGGCGACTTGAAAAAGTTCACTCAGGAAGCGAAAAAATACGGTGTGCTTTATTGCGTCCTCACGGACAGGAAAAACAAAGACCCCAATGCAGAGGTCGATGTCATCGCCCGTGCCGAAGACGCATCGAAAATCAGTCGTATCGTGGAACGCTTTAATCTTGCTTCGGTGGATACCGCTTCTATTGTGACGGAAGCCGAGAAATCCAAAGATGCAAAGGACGGTCAGCCAGAGCCAGAGATTGGTGTGCAGGAAAAGGCGGAGAAAGACAAGCTGCTTGACGAGCTTATGGGCAAGCCCATCCAGAAGGAGGAAAACGCCCCAAACCCCTCGGTGGCAAAGACAGAAAAATCCCCTCAGTCCGAGCCTACCTCAGAGCAGCCAAAGAAGTTCGCAGAGGGGGCTACTATGACTAAGGAGAAACCTTCTGTCAGAGAGGAACTGCGGAAAATCAAGGAGAGCCGCAAGGAGCAGGAAGCAGAGATTGGCACTTCCGCCCTGGACAAAAGCGGAGCTTCCGACAGGGCGAAAAGTGCTAACGGGAAAACGGAGCATAAACAGCCCCAGAGAAAGAAAAAGAAACCAAAATCCAAAGAAACGAGGTAAACAGCTATGAGTATTTATGATGTATTCAGCGGCGGCAACAGACCTTTTGATAAAGAGGAATGGGCTGCCGCAAAGCAGGCACAGCGGAAAGAAGCCTATGAGCTGATTGACAATACCTGCTTTGAAATGATGGCAAGCGGCGACAGCTTCCGTCAGTATCTTGATGTGCAGGGTCGCTTTGACCGTTACTCCGTGGCTAACGCTATTCTGGTGTCAGCACAGATGCCCGAAGCAACGCAGCTTAAAGAGTACAGCAAATGGAAAGCGAGCCGTGTCTATGTGAACAAGGATGCACAAAAAATCATTATTCTTGAGCCGAGCAAGGAATACACCCGTGAGGACGGGACAAAGGGTATCTCCTACAATGCCAAAGTGGTTTATGACATTTCTGAAACCTCGGCAAAGGACAGGCAGCAGGAACAGGAGCCGAAATCCATGCGTGAGCTTGTGTCGGCTCTGATTGATGCAAGCCCTGTACCCTGTGTTCCTGTCGATGAGCTTGAACTGCCTGCCTATTATGACAGCTCTCAGCAGACCATTTTTGTCAAGAAGGGGCTTTCCGAGGAAGTGCTGTTCGTGAGTATGGCAAAAGAAGTGTCGGCGGCGGTCTATGACTTTAAGTACAACGAGAGCCGTGATGTTTCCGATTTCAACTCCTTCTGCGTTGCCTATATGGTAAGCTCTCGTTACGGCGTGGATACCAGAGGTTTTGACTTTTCCAGACTTCCCAGAGAGTATGCGGAAATGGATACGCAGGCGTTCAAAGGAGAGCTTGGCACGATGCGTGATGTTCTGGGCGAAATCCAGAGCGATATGTATAAGAGTATGGAGAAGAACAAGCCTGCAAAGAACAAAGAGCAGGAACGCTAATCGGAGGTGCAGACTATGAGAGAGGAACGATACCATATCGCACTTGATAAGTACGATAAGAATATCGTCATCAACGCCTTAAACACCCTGCGTACAAGGCAGTTACAGGAGGAACGCCCCACCGAGCCTGTTGACGAGCTGATAAGTAAGGTGGCACACGCTCCGACAAAAAAGGTTAAGGTCGTGCATTGCAGGTGTAATGAGGAACGATGACCAGAAAACGAGCCTAATCCTTACTGTTTGCGGCATACTTCCTGTTGTATGGCTTGCCCTGCTGACAGCACCCTATGTCAGCGGCGGTCTTGTAGAGATTATCCGAGGTATACCCGTGGCGATGGGCAATCCGCTTGAAATAACGATGTGTGAGGACAGCGTAAAGACTGTCCTTATTTTTTTGCTTGCCTACGCTATGGGCATCGGAGTTTATTTCTCTACACGCAGGAATTACCGCAGGCGTGAGGAACACGGCTCTGCGAAATGGGGCAACGCAGGTGCTTTGAATAAGAAGTACCGAGATAAAGACCCGTCAGCTAATAAGCTCTTGACCCAGAATGTCCGTATCGGGTTGGACGGGAAAAAGCACCGCAGGAATCTGAACATTTTAGTATGTGGTGGCTCTGGTGCGGGTAAAACAAGGTTTTTCTGCAAGCCAAATGCTATGCAGTGCAACACATCTTTTGTAATACTCGATCCAAAGGGCGAAATCGTCCGTGACATCGGCGGTCTGTTGGAAAATAAAGGCTATGAGGTGCGTGTACTTGACCTTATCAATATGCACCGCAGTCATTGTTACAATCCTTTTGTCTATCTGCGGAACGATAACGATGTTCAGAGGTTGGTAACAAATTTGTTTAAAGCGACCACGCCGAAAGGCTCACAGTCGCAAGACCCGTTCTGGGATACGGCGGCAAGTATGCTGCTTCTGGCTCTGGTGTTCTATCTGAAATATGAAGCACCGTCAGACGAGCAGAATTTCCCGATGGTTATGGAGCTGCTCCGTGCAGGCGAAGTCCGAGAGGACGATGACAGCTATGTAAGCCCTCTGGACGAGCTGTTTGACCGTCTGGAAATGGTAAACCCAGAGCATATCGCCCTCAAGTATTACAGGGATTACCACTCTGGTAGTGCAAAGACCTTAAAGAGTATCCAGATAACCCTTGCCGCAAGGCTTGAAAAATTCAATCTGGAGAGCCTTGCAGGGCTTACCGCCACCGATGAGCTTGACCTGCCAAGTCTGGGAGAAAAGAAGGTCGCTCTGTTCGCTCTGATACCAGACAACGACACGAGCTTTAATTTCCTTGTCAGTATCCTTTATACCCAGCTCTTTCAGCAGCTTTTTTATCTTGCAGACCACAAGTACGGCGGAAGCCTGCCTGTGCATTGCCATTTTATAATGGACGAATTTGCGAATGTTTCATTGCCTGATGACTTTGATAAAATCCTGTCTGTTATGCGTTCCAGAGGGGTATCGGTATCCATTATCCTGCAAAATCTGGCACAGCTCAAAGCCCTTTTTGAAAAGCAATGGGAAAGCATTGTCGGCAACTGCGATGAGTTTCTGTATTTGGGCGGCAACGAGCAAAGCACCCACAAATATGTGTCAGAACTTTTGGGCAAGGAAACCATTGATACCAACACCTACGGGAAAAGCTCTGGGCGGAGTGGTAACTATTCAACAAATTATCAGATTTCGGGGCGTGAGCTGATGACCCCAGACGAAGTGCGTATGCTTGATAACCGATACGCACTTCTTTTTGTGCGTGGAGAACGCCCCGTTATGGACTTCAAGTATGACATCTTGAAGCACCCGAATGTGAAGCTGACGGCTGACGGAGGGCAACCGCCGTATATCCACGGAGAGCCTACGCAGGCTGTCGCAACTCTTGTGTTTGACAGTGATATTCCAGATAACGCCGTGAGCGTGACAGCTGTCAGCACTTCCTATGAGCTTCTGTCCGATGAGGACTTGGAAGAAATATTCAATTTATAAGGAGGATTTACTCTATGAAACTTTTTAAGAAGAATGAGAACAAGAAAACCACGAAGCTGCCGATGACTGGAAAGGTTAAGAAAGGCTTCCGCTATTACTGTATGGCTGTTATGGCAATGACATTTGTGCTTGGTACTTCCGTAACCGCCTTTGCTGCCAATGACCCCATTCAGGTAGTCAACAATCTGTCCGATTTCATTTTCGGTCTGGTGAGGGCTGTTGGTATGATTATGCTCGGCTTTGGTATCGTGCAGATTGGTCTTTCCCTCAAATCCCACGACCCGTCCCAGAGGGCTAACGGCTTTTTGACCCTTGCAGGCGGCGTTGTCATTACCTTCGCAAAGGAAATCTTGACTCTTATCACAGGCTAAGATAACAGACTGACACAAAAAGATAACGGGAGCAGATCCGCCGAGTGCGGAACTCGCTCCCGTTATCTAATATCATCAAGGAGGTGGTCAAATGTCTGATAACTGGGTGGTACAGAATTTAGAGAACGCCCTAAACACTTGGAATGAGAAATTAGCCGAGATATGGCAGCTCATTACTCAATCCCCAGAGAATTTTAAGGGCGGCACGATATGGAATGTCATCGTGGATATTCACGGTGCGGTGCAGGCTATTGGACTTGCCCTGCTCGTGCTGTTCTTTGTTGTGGGTGTGATGCGTACCTGCGGAAATTTTGCAGAAGTCAAGCGACCAGAGCAGGCTTTGAAGCTGTTTATCCGCTTTGCCATTGCCAAAGGTGCAGTGACCTACGGATTAGAACTGATGATGGCACTGTTTAAGATTGTGCAGGGTATGATTTCCACGATTATGAATGCCGCAGGATTTGGCTCGGCACAGCAGACGGTGTTGCCGCAGGAAATCGTGACAGCCGTTGAAGATTGCGGATTTTTTGAGAGTATCCCGCTATGGGCGGTCACGCTGATAGGCGGACTGTTTATTACGGTGCTGTCATTCATAATGATTATGTCGGTATATGGCAGGTTTTTCAAGCTGTATATCTATACTGCCATAGCACCCGTACCCCTTTCCGCTTTTGCGGGAGAGCCGAGCCAAAGCGTCGGCAAGAGCTTCATTAAGAGCTATGCCGCTGTATGTCTTGAAGGTGCGGTTATCGTGCTTGCCTGCATTATCTTTTCCCTATTTGCTTCTTCTCCGCCTGTGGTCAATCCCGATGCGGCGGCGGTTACAATGGTATGGAGCTATATCGGGGAACTTGTGTTCAATATGCTCGTCCTTGTCGGTGCGGTCAAAATGGCAGACCGTGTTGTAAGAGAAATGATGGGCTTGTAAGGGAGGTGCTATGATTGGAAGTAAAGATAAATAAGGAAATCCGTAATTATACGGAGAGTATGTTTTTTGGACTGTCACTCAGACAGTTCATTTTTTCTGTCCTTGCCTGCGGCGTGGCGATGGGTTTGTATTTTCTTCTCCGTCCACGGTTTGGAACGGAAACACTCAGTTGGGTTTGTATCTTAGGTGCATTCCCCTTTGCGGCTATGGGCTTTATCAAATACAACGGTATGACCGCAGAGCAGTTTGTCTGGGCGTGGCTTAAATCAGAATTTCTGATGCCGAAAAAGCTGATGTTCCTGCCAGATAATCTTTATTATGAAACGGTGAAGCCAACCATTGAAGCCTATGAAAAAGGGTTGACGACAGTACGGAAAAAGCAGAAAGGCAGGACACCAAAACCAAAGAAATCGAAAAAGAAAAAAGCGAAATGCAGCAAGGAGGTAAACAATGCTGAGAACTCTTAAAAATCTGTTCAAGCAGGACAGGGAAAAGTTTGTTGTGCCGAAGTCGGTACAAAATGTTATCCCGATTAAGACAATCTGGGAGGACGGCATATTTCTTGTAGGCAGGAACAAGTACGCAAAGACCTTTAAGTTTGAGGATATAAACTATGCCGTGGCAAGCCGTGAGGATAAGGAAGCAATGTTCCTTGAATACTCGGAGCTTCTTAATTCCCTTGACAGCGGTGCGACCACGAAAATCACTATCAACAACCGTCGCTTGAACAAAGCTGATTTTGAACAGACCATTTTAATCCCAATGGCTGATGACGGTCTGTATAAGTACCGCAAGGAATACAACAAAATGCTTCTGGATAAGGCGACAGGGGCTAATTCCATCGTACAGGATAAGTATGTAACCGTATCTGTCTGCAAGAAGAATATCGAGGAAGCCCGAAACTACTTTGCCCGTGTGGGTGCTGACCTTATCGCCCACTTTAACCGTCTGGGGTCGAAGTGTGTGGAACTGGACGCAGGCGACAAGCTACGTATCTTCCACGACTTCTACCGTACAGGAGAAGAAACAGCGTTCCACTTCGATATTACCCAGACGATGCGGAAAGGTCACGATTTCAAGGATTTTATCTGCCCTAATACCTTTGAATTTGAGAGCGACTGCTTCAGAATGGGTGACAGATATGGGCGTGTGATTTTTCTCAGAGAGTATGCGGCATATATCAAGGACAGTATGGTGGCGGAGCTTTGTGAGTTGAACAGGAATATGATGCTGTCCGTTGACATTATCCCCGTTCCCACAGATGAAGCCGTGCGGGAGGTGGAAAACCGTCTGCTTGGTGTGGAAACCAATATCACGAATTGGCAGAGGAAGCAGAACCAGAACAACAATTTTTCTGCCGTTATCCCCTATGATTTGGAACAGCAGCGAAAGGAAAGCAAGGAATTTCTGGACGATTTGACAACCCGTGACCAGAGAATGATGTTTGCCGTGCTGACGATGGTGCATACGGCTGACACCAAAGAGCAGCTCGACAATGATACAGAAGCTCTCTTGACTACCGCAAGAAAGCACTTGTGCCAGTTTGCGGTGCTGAAATATCAACAGATGGACGGATTAAATACAGCTCTGCCATTTGGTGTACGGAAGATAGATGCCCTGCGTACCCTCACAACAGAGAGCCTTGCAGTGTTTATACCGTTCCGTGTGCAGGAAATTTACCACGAAAACGGTGTGTATTACGGTCAGAATGTCATCAGCAAAAATATGATTATTGCCAACCGCAGGCAGCTCCTTAACGGCAATTCCTTTATTCTCGGTGTGTCAGGTGCAGGAAAATCTTTTACCGCAAAGGAAGAAATGACGAATATCATTCTGACCGACCCTAATGCCGATATAATCATCATTGACCCAGAGCGTGAGTATTCCCCGCTTGTGAAAGCAATGCAGGGAGAAGTCATTCATATCTCTGCGACAAGTGAAAATCACATCAATGCTATGGATATGAACTCCGATTACGGTGACGGTGCAAACCCTGTCATTCTGAAATCGGAGTTTATTTTATCCCTTTGCGAACAGCTCATCGGCGGCACGAACTTGGGAGCAAAGCAGAAATCCATTATTGACCGATGTACGGCAAGCGTGTACCGCTACTATCAGCAGGGCAACTATATGGGAACGCCGCCCACCTTGCAGGACTTCCGTGAGGAGCTGTTAAAACAGAATGAGCCAGAAGCACAGGAAATCGCTCTTGCGATTGAGCTGTTTACGGACGGTTCGCTCAACACCTTTGCAAAGCACACGAATGTTGATACTCACAGCCGCCTTATCTGCTATGACATTCTGGATTTGGGCAAGCAGTTACAGCCTATCGGTATGCTTGTGGTGCTTGACAGCATCTTAAACCGTATCACTCAGAACAGAGCCAAAGGCAGAAATACCTTTATTTTCATTGACGAAATTTATCTGCTCTTTCAGCACGAATACTCTGCAAACTTCCTCTTTACCCTCTGGAAGCGTGTGCGTAAATACGGTGCGTACTGTACGGGTATTACGCAGAATGTAGACGACCTTTTGCAGAGCCATACGGCAAGGACGATGCTTGCTAACAGCGAATTTATCATTATGCTTAACCAAGCATCTACGGACAGACTTGAGCTTGCCAAGCTCCTTAATATCTCCGACCTTCAGATGAGTTATATCACGAATGTCGGTGCAGGACAGGGATTACTCAAAGTTGGCAGCTCCCTTGTGCCGTTTGTAAACAAGTTCCCACGCAATACCGAGCTTTACAAGTTGATGACGACCAAGTTCGGTGAGGTCTAAGAAAGGAGGTCTTTTATGGCTGATATTAAATTCCGTGATACGGCTCACCGTGATTTCTTTCTGGAAAATATGATGAAATGCAGAGTGAACGACTGTTATCACAGGGCATTTTTCTATGTGATGGGTATCGCTTCGGAAACGAGGGCGAACATCAACCAGATGTTCAATTTCAAGGAGGACTGCATCGAGCCAGAGGGTATGCACGGCGGCTGGCAGACAAGCGGAACAGTCAAGGTCTGCCATCTTGCTTTTAACCTTTGGAACGGGTATGCAGAGGAAGGGCGGGAACGGCGGGAACGGTATTTCACGCCAGAGGAGTTGTTTTGCTGTGAGTTTGCTCCCTACTTTATGGAGGGTATCAAGGTCAGATACCCCGAATATTGCAGGGAGCTTCCTGCTCCCAGAAAACAGACGGAAATTTCAAGATAAGAAAGGAAAAGCCTATGAAGAATTATAAATCTATTATCTGTGTTGTAGCCGCCGTGTGCCTGTTAGGTACGGCGGCTTTTTGCGGCTTCCGCATTTATCATTACTATGCAGAGGTGGACGAGCAGACGGAAGCCTTTGAGGAGATTGCCGAGATGGTAGAGCAGGCTCCCACGGATGAAACCGTGCCAGACGATGCCCCTGTCAGCGAGGGGGAAGATGTGCTTGCCAAGTATCAGGAATTGTATTTACAGAATGAGGATATGGTCGGTTGGATTTCCATTGCCGGCACGACAATCAATTATCCTGTGATGCAGAGCAGGAACAATCCGAATTTTTATCTGAAGCACAATTTTGAAAAAGAGTACAGCGATTTAGGAACGCCTTATGTGCAGGAGAATTGCGATATTGCTGAAAGTGACAATCTGGTTATCTACGGTCATCACATTAAGGGCGGCAAGATGTTTGGAGCGTTGGAGGATTACAAGTCCAAGAGCTTTTATGAGGAACACAAGAATATTCAGTTTGATACCCTCACAGAGCAGGCAGAGTATGAAATCGTCGCTGTATTTAAGACTGTGGCGTACAGCTCTGAGGGCTTCCGATACTACGACTTTGTTGATGCGGAGAATGAGGAAGATTTTAATTCCTATATCGGGAAGTGCAAGGAGCTTGCTTTGTATGATACAGGTGTGACCGCTGGATACGGCGACAGGCTCATTACCCTTTCCACCTGCGAATACTCCGCACAGAACGGCAGGCTCGTTGTAGTGGCAAAAAAGGTCGGCTGATTTGAACGCAAATTCTCTGGGAAAGGAGGTTTTCTATGGCTGATATAAAAACCAGAGATGCGGTCAAAGGTACGATAAAGACCATAGATAAAGCCGCCATAGCCAGTGAGCGTATGAAGTCTGCCTATGTGGGGATAAAGGAAAAAGCGGAACAGGGATATTACGCTGATGAAAACTCTGCCACAGAATATGCTGCGGACAGGATTTCTTTTGCGGCAGACCGTGCAAAGGACGAAGGTGTCCACCAGTTCAATAAGCAGGGGCAAAAGGCAGTCAAGACAACGCAGGAGAATATCGGTAAGGCAAAAGATAAAATAACCGATTTCAAGCAAAGTCGGGCTGTCAAAGCCGTAGAACAGAAAGCAGCACAGAATATGTCAGAACAACACGGCTTGCAGATCCGTCACGGGGCTGCAAGCCGTTCCTCTGCCCCCGATGTTTCTCAGACAGCAAAATCGCAGTTGATAAAGACCCGACAGCAGGGGCAAAAAATGATTAAGAGCACAGCCCGAAATGCAGAAAAAGCGGTGAAAACAACTGCTAAGGGAACAGTCAAGACTACCGAAAAGGGAATTAAAACCGCACAGGCAACTTCTAAGGCGGCAATCAAAACGACGGAAACCTCGGTAAAAACGGCACATGCAGCGGCAAAGGCTTCTGCGAAAACTGCCCAAAAGGCAGCACAGGCGGCAAAAGCCACCGCAAAGGCAACCGCTGAAGCAACAAAAGCTACGGTCAGAGCCACTATAGTTGCGGTCAAGGCGATTATTGCAGGAACAAAGGCTCTGATTTCCGCTTTAATCGCAGGCGGCTGGATTGCCGTCGTGATTATCTTGATTGTTGTCCTACTCGGATGTGCCGTGTCCTTATTTGGGGGAGGAAGCGAAAGCACTTCCTATACCCTCGTCAGTGTGGAGGTGGAAGCCTACACGCCGTTGATACAGAAATACGCTAAGCAGTACGGCATCCCCGAATATGTGGAGCTTATCAAGGCGGTGATGATGCAGGAGTCTGGCGGGCGTGGGCTTGACCCCATGCAGGCGGCGGAGGGCAGCTTTAACACAAGGTATCCCCATGAGCCGAACGGGATACAAGACCCAGAGTATTCCATCCAGTGCGGCGTGCAGGAGCTGAAAGCCGCCCTTATCTCTGCCGAGGTGGAAAACCCGATTGACATGGAGCGTATCAAGCTCGCCTTGCAGGGCTATAACTTCGGCAATGGGTATATCTCATGGGCGAAAACCAGCTACGGCGGTTATTCCTACACCAATGCGGTAGAGTTTTCCACCATGCAGGCACAGCGGTTAGGGTGGGAAAAATACGGCGACACACAGTACCCCGCCCATGTGTTACGCTATTATCCGTATGGACGGGCGTTCACAAGCGGCAGCAACCAAGCCATTGTAGAGGTCGCTTTGACACAGCTCGGAAATGAGGGCGGTCAGCCTTATTGGAGTTGGTATGGCTTTGATGGGCGTGTAGAATGGTGTGCCTGCTTCGTATCGTGGTGTGCCGACCAGTGTGGTTATATCGAAAGCGGGATTATCCCGAAATTCGCAGGCTGCGTGGACGGCTCAAATTGGTTTAAGGGTAACGGACAATGGCAAGACAGAAACTACGAGCCGCAGGCAGGCGATATTATTTTCTTTGATTGGGAAGGCGACGGAGAAACCGACCATGTAGGCATTGTGGAGAAATGCGAAAACGGTGTCGTTTACACCGTGGAGGGTAATTCTGGCGATGCTTGCAGACAAAAGCAATATACGGTTGGAAGCAGCTCCATCTATGGTTACGGTGTTCCTGCCTATTAAAAATGGGCAAAAGAAAAACCAGAGGTTTATTCCTCTGGCTCTTTTGCCTTACATAGTCCGCTGACAGTTGCTTCAACTATGGACAGCTCTTTATCGTTTAGTTTGTCGAGTTCTGCGTCTAAGCGTCTGCGGACGGAACTTCTTTTGACCTCATTATCTGGGAATATGTATTCATCAACCGATACACCGAACATTGTCACAAGCTGAATGAGCAGCTCCAGACTTGGTTTTTGTCCCTCATTTTCAATCGCTTGAAGATGTCTTGGGTCATAATCTACAATACGAGCAAGCTGCTCTCTGGTCGTACCTTTTGCTGTCCTTGCTTTCTTGATTGCCTGTCCTATCGGTGTAAAATCGAAGTCAAAATCATTGTTTCTTGTGTCCATAAACTCACCACCTTGTATCTGCAAAATGCTACTATTATATTTTACAGAAATGTGAGTTCTTATAGAACGATTTGAAATCTCTGATATTAGGATATAAAATCTCTTATTACAAGCGGTCAAAGTTCATAATTGCACACTTGATACTGTTCGTTCAAACGGCTATAATATATACAGTACACCTTAGGAGGTCAGATATGTTTGAATATATGACAGCACAGGAAGCCGCTGAAAAGTGGAACGTATCGTTAAGATGGGTACAAAGACTTTGTAAAGGAAACCGTATTGAGGGGGTTATGAATATTAACCGTGTGTGGCTTATTCCGAAAAATGCTGAAAAGCCTGCTGATGCAAGAAAAAAGTTGATGAAAAATTGAAAATTTTTCGTTAGTGTTTATTATGGAGGTGTTATATGTGAGGTACAGGATTTTAATTTCCGATGATGAAGTTGATATAGTTGAAATGCTTACAGGATTTTTTAGAAGCAAGGGCTATGAGGTCTTTTCTGCTTATAATGGAGTAGAAACCCTCAAATTAGCAGAATTACAACCAGATATAATCTTATTAGATATAAATATGCCGAAGCTTGATGGGATGGAAGTCTGCAAGAAAATTAGGGATTATGTTTCTTGCCCTATACTCTTTTTAACTGCCCGTATTGAAGAAAATGATAAGGTACAAGGATTTTCCGTAGGTGGTGATGATTATATTGTTAAGCCGTTTTCTCTTGTTGAACTTGAAGCCAGAGTGCAAGCACATTTAAGAAGAGAAGAACGACATCAAACGAATACAAAAGTTAAGTTTTCAGGAGAACTTTTAATTGACTACTCTGAAAGAACTGTTTATATACAGAACCAACCTATTGGTCTTGTAAAAAAAGAATTTGACATTGTTGAGTTATTATCTCAAAACGCAGGACAAGTTTTTGATAAAGAGAGAATTTATGAAAGAGTTTGGGGATATGACAGTGAGGGAGATAGTAGTGTTGTTGCCGAGCATATTCGCAGAATACGAACAAAAATTGCAGCATACACAAATAAATCTTATATTGAAACAGTTTGGGGGTGTGGATATAAGTGGATAAGATAAAGAAAATGTGGTGTAACCTGTCATTGCGAAAAAGTATAATACTTTATATCTCAGCGTTTGTAATTCTTGCCATTCTATTAAGTGCAGGAACAGCTACTTTGTGCAATAATGCTACAAAAACGATTGAAAGCAAATATCCCCCAACAGGAGAAAAATATTATTTAACAAATGAAAATGGAGAAAGACTCGGTGATGGCAATTATATTGGAGTTGCACCTGTTGCAATGTCTGAAAAAGACCAACGGTTACTTTCAATATGTGAAGTTGCCCCAATAATTGCAACTCCGATTTATTCAGCGTTATGTATTATTACGGCGACCTTGTTATTCTATAGAAACAAGTTAAAAAAACCGCTTACAGAATTAAAAGCCGCTTCTGAAATGATTTCTAATAATAATTTAAACTTCTCAATTAAATATGACAGCAAAGATGAATTAGGAGAATTGTGTTCATCATTTGAAACAATGCGTTTTACCCTTGCTAATAATTTCTCTGAAATGTGGCGGCAAATGGAAGAACGAAAACAACTTAATGCTGCTTTTGCTCACGATTTACGTACTCCACTTACCGTATTAAAAGGGTATAATGAAATTTTACAGTCCAACCATGACCCAATAACCAAAAGCACCGCTGTAACAATGGGAAAACATATTTTCCGTTTGGAAAGATATGTTGATAGTATGAGCCACTTGCGTCGTTTAGAAGATGCTCAACCCATAAGTGACAAGTCTAATATAAGCGGTTATGTGACCGCAATAGCTGATAGTGCAAGAATTTTGTGTGAGCAAAGTGGAAAAACTCTTTCTATTCAAAATAACATTTCCGATATTCCTATTGGCATTGATTATACTTTTGTTTCACAAGTTAATAATAATTTGATTTCAAATGCAATCCGATACGCAACATCAAAGGTAAACATCACTTACACAAGTAATAATGATGGCTTTTATCTCTCTGTTTCAGACAATGGATGTGGCTTTTCAAAAAATATTTTAAGCAAAGCAACCAATCCATATTTTACGGAAGAAGAAAATCACTCTGAGCATTTCGGACTTGGGCTGTATATCTGTAAAATTTTATGTGAACATCACGGTGGTTATCTGAAAATTGAAAATTGCTCAATCGGAGCAAAAGTGACTGCTTTTTTCAAATCTCTCGATTAGTAGATAAAAAGTAGAAAATTGCATTCTATACTCTCTATGTAAACACATGGAGAGTATTTTTTTGCTCCCTAAGACGAAAGGAGTTTTTGATATGGAACTTAAAGCAATTCAACTAACAAAGCAATATGGCTCAAAAACAGCCGTAAACCATTTGAACCTCTCATTATCAAATGGCGTTTACGGTTTGCTTGGTGCAAATGGTGCGGGAAAAACTACCCTTATGCGGTTACTCTGCGATATTCAGACACCGACCTCTGGGAAAATTACTTTGGATGGGAAAAACATATCTGTACTCGGAGAGAAGTACCGTAATTTATTGGGATATTTACCGCAACAGTTTGGATATTATCCAGACTTTACAGCTTGGGATTTCCTTATGTATGTTGCGGCATTAAAAGGACTGAGTGAAAAACAAGCTCATAAGAAAGCAACAGAATTGTTGGAAGCTGTTGATTTAGCAGAGAAAAGAAACCTCAAAATCAAAACTTTCTCTGGTGGTATGAAACAACGTTTAGGTATTGCACAGGCGATGTTGAATAATCCACGCATCTTAATTTTAGATGAGCCGACAGCAGGTCTTGACCCAAAAGAGCGTGTCCGTTTTCGTAATCTGATTAGTGCATTTTCTAAAGATAGAATAGTTATTCTCTCTACGCACATTGTTTCTGATGTCGAGTTTATTGCTGAGGACATTATTATGATGAAAGACGGTCAGATTCTCCATTTTGGAAAAACGCAGGAAATTACCACAGAAATTGACGGACAGGTATGGGAATGTACAGTTCCGACCAGTCGTGCGGAGCAATATTCTGAAACTCTGAATATAAGCAATTTGCGAAACATTGAAAATAATTGTACGGTTCTGCGTGTGATTTCTGAACAGTCGCCTATGGAAAATGCGATAAAGGTAGAACCTACATTAGAGGATTTGTATCTATTCTATTTTAAAGGAGTGAACGAATAATGAAAAATCTAATCAAGTTTGAATTACGAAAAATATTGACAAAACGCTTTGCGGTTATTTCTGTTGCTGCCGTATTACTATTGTCCTTGATACTGTCTTTTTCCACGCTTCACAGTATGTACGCATTTGACGGAAACGGTGCAGAGGAAACTGGAAAAGCTGCGGTAGAAATTGATAAGCAAATTGCATTGAAGTATGAGGGAAAGTTAACTGACAATAAAGTACAGCAGATGATGTCTGAGTTTAAGCCTACTCAAGATTTACATGGAATGAACGCAAAATACATTTATCAAAATGCTTTGCAGTCTTCTGTATTCTCCCATTTTGCTGATATAGATGGAAATTGGAACGGGTTAAGCGTAGCAGATGTATTTGGCGATAAAGAAATAAAAGTTGGGTATGTAAACGGTTGGCTTAGTACAAGCCAAAATATGGCGAAGATTTTTATTGTCCTTTCATTAGTAATTATTTTGCTAATTGCTCCTGTTTTCTCTGGCGAGTATGGTGGAGTGGATAACATTATTTTGACAAGTAAATACGGAAAGACAAAATGTGCCACAGCAAAAGTATTAGCAAGTTTACTTTCAGCCGTTTTCATAACGACTTTGGTTGTTATTTTCAATTTGCTTATTGCGGTTGCTATTTATGGAACAGAGGGGCTGGACTGCTCTATCCTTTTTGCTCCAATAGATTTTTTAGAAGGGTATATTCCGTTTAATATTACTTGCGGAACAGTATTAAAGTATCAAATCCTGTTGGCGTTTATGAGTGCAATCAGTGTAACAGGAATAGTTTTAATTCTGTCTGCTGTTTGTAAAAGTCAAATGATAGCGTTTGTAATTTCAGCAGCTATTCATGTGATACCGATAATGCTTCCTATCTCTGAAACAAGTGCATTATATCGAATTATTGTGCTGATGCCCCTTTTCTATTCACAGTATATTTCCATAATGTCTGTTGAACAAATGCACAATGGTATGCTTTATGCAGTATGGTCTATTCCTGTTGCGATTGCTTTAGTAGTAATAGGTTCAATCATTTCCCATAAGGCATTTTCAAAACATCAAGTAAGATAAGCTTTAAAATCAATATGAAGCAAGCCCACCAAATAAAAAAAACGGTGCTTTGGTGGGCAGTATAAACACGCCCAGACGAAAATTCAACTTCCCTCCGAACCCGTTTTCGAGTTTGGAGGAATTTTTTTATGCGATGGTCGAATATGACCGCAATGCTGCTCATCAGAAGCAGCTACTATTTACGGAGTGTCACAGTGGAGTGAAGATTATCTTTTAGAAAAAATCATCACTCACTCGTGGCACTCTTACATTTTACAAGTAGAGATTACATCTCTTAATTATAGATATGCTTACGCTTATTGCCGTAGAGGTCTTAGTACCTTTGCGGCTTTTTGCTTTTCTGTCGGTTGCCGTTCACCGCCTGCCAATCTGGATTTTTCAAAAATTCAGATTGGAGGAAACGATATGGCATACAACAAAGCCAAAGAAGAAAAGAAATGGCGGCTCTGGAAAGAAGCCGAGGAAAAGCAGTTGCGGAACTTAGGCGTTACTGAGGACGATATAGAACAGCTCCGTATTCACGATTGGGCGATTTTTAATTCAGACAGACGGTATTATCAGCGAGTGCAGGAAACAGGTACATATCTTGACGAGCTTGCTGAAGATACTACACAGCCCGAAGTCAAAACGGTTGAGGATTTTCTGGACAGCATCGAAAATCAGCACCTCTATCAAGTTTTGATTAAGGTGGACAGGCTTACATTGCAGATTGCTTTGATGAAGATACAAGGATATTCAACCCGTGAAATTGCGGTGTATCTGGATATTACTGAAAAAGCTGTTTACAGAAGAATGGATAGGCTCAAAGAAAAATTAAAAAAGTTTTTTGAGTAGAGGGGAAAATTGAATATTCCCACGGGCTACAGGGTGAGAGGACAAAAAACTCTTGCCCTGTTTTCCTTTGTGTGGCGAAAACGGGATTGCTCCTTGACAAATGAATACCCATTCGCCAAATACTTTCTCTTTGTGATTGTGATGAGCATAAGCGTGTGCAGCGGTACGCCACGACCTGCCAAGCGGCAGCGAGCGATTGAAAGGTGGTGAGCCTATCTTTACCGACTCAAAATATCGGGCAGCTCCCGATTTCGCCATAACCCACAAAGAGGATAATGATACTCCCGTCCAGTCACAGCCCGAGCGTGAAAAAACCGTCGCAGGCAATGAGGGCGGCTCTGTCAGAACGACAGTTGGGGTGGAACTCCCGTGGTGTCAGTTCGCTGCTGACCATTTGGCGACTTCCCATAGCATTTCGGGGTGTCGAGGACAAATTGAAATGCTCCTATCATATCAGCCAAACGAAAGGCGGTCATAAGAACAGAGATTTTGTTTATATTCTCCCGACCTTAAATACTTCCTTACGTTTGGCTGCCTACATAGGCAGAACATACCTGCCTAAATAAAATTGGGAGGTCAAACATAATGGAAAGAAAATTCAAGCGTGGAGATATTTACTACGCAAACTTAAATCCCGTTATCGGCTCGGAGCAAGGCGGAACAAGACCTGTACTTATCATTTCAAACGATGTCGGTAATAAGCACAGTCCTACGGTCATTGTCGCACCCATCACAAGCCGAATACACACCAAAGCAAAATTGCCGACGCACACTTTAATCAATGATTTTGAAGGTTTGGATAAGAACTCAATCATTTTGCTTGAACAGGTAAGAACGATTGATAAGCAGCGACTAAGGCAGTATTTGGGAATGATACCAGACGATATAGTGGCAAGGGTTGATAAGGCTCTTGCCATTAGTGTTGCATTGGAGAAAATGAAGGCAACAGATGTGTAAAAGGGACGAGAACGATAAATTTGCACATTGGTAAAAATGCGGCTGTATTTCTATAATTTAGAGTACAGCCGCTTGTTTTATAGCGGAGGTACTCATTATGGGAAATGAAAACTATATCCAAAATCCAGAATTGCAAAATGAACAGATGAAAGATGAAAACGAAGTATTTAATTCATTTATCAATGTTATGGTGCAGATAGTTGAAAAATACGGAAAGACAGTTTTGCAAGAATTGGATTGTGCTGCGTAAGTTACGCAGCCTTACATATCACATTTCCCTATAAAATTATGGAGGTGGTACGATGAACAGAGAAGGAAAGAAATGTGTCCTGTATCCGAGAGTAAGTACCGAAATGCAGGTAGACGGATATAGCCTTGAAGGACAAAAAAACGGATTAAAACGATTTGCTGACCGAGAAGAAATGGAAATTGTCGGTATCTATGAGGATGCAGGTAAATCAGGAAAATCTATTGAAGGACGACCTGCATTTAAGAAAATGCTTTCCGATATAAAAAACGGATTGGAGATAGACTATATTCTGGTTTATAAACTTTCCCGTTTCGGAAGAAATGCAGCGGATATTCTAAATTCATTAGAGTTTGTACAATCTTATGGAATAAATCTTATTTGTATTGAAGAAGGAATTGACTCGTCACAGACAAGTGGAAAACTTTTAATCTCTGTTTTGTCTGCGGTTGCAGAAATAGAAAGAGAAAATATCATTGAACAGACAATGAATGGACGGAGAGAAAAAGCACGACAAGGTGGGTGGAATGGTGGATTTGCACCATACGGATATTATCTGAAAGACAATCAGCTCTTGATAGAAGAAACGGAAGCTGAAGCAATCAGAATTATATTTGATAAATTTGCTAATTCTGATATAGGACTTGGCGGAGTAGCAAAATATCTTAATCTTCAAGGTATAAAGAAGATACCTCGTCAGAACGGCACATTGGAAACTTGGAGCAGTCATTTTATACGGTTGATATTAGACAATCCTGTTTATTGTGGAAAGATTGCTTATGGCAGAAGAACACGAGAAAAGGTAAAAGGTACAAAAAATGAATATAAGCAGGTTCATGCAGAGGATTACATTCTGGAAGATGGACAACATGAAGGAATTATCAGCGAGGAATTGTGGCAAAAGGTTCACGCAAAGCGTATGGCAACAGGAATTAAACAGCCATCCAAAATCGGTAAGGATAGGTCACACCTTTTGACGGGGATATTAAAGTGTCCCCTTTGTGGAAGTTCAATGTATACGAACAAACACGCTTGGACAAATAAAGATGGCACATACAAAGAGGTTTACTATTATATTTGCGGCAGAAATAAGCAGGAACGAGGACATCATTGTGACTATAAGGCATCTCTGAGAAAAACAGATATTGAGCCACTTGTAATTGAAGCTGTTAAGGAATTGGTAAGCGATAAGTATTTTGCAAAAGAGATTGAAAAGCGTATTGGCGTACAGACCGATACAACAGCTATTGATAAGGAACTTGCCAATTACGAGAGTAAACTGAAAGAAGTTGATTTGAACAAAGCACGTCTGGAGAGAGAAATTGATAATCTGCCTGTTGATACCCGCTTCAGAGAAAGAAAAATTCACGATATGACTTTAAGACTTGATGCCTTGTATGATACGATTGTAGAGTTGGAAGAACGGATTGAAGATGCAAAGCTGAGAAAAAGTTCTATCGAAATGGAAACAATCACTCTGGACAATATTTACAAGCTTATGCTGAATTTCGGAAAGCTCTATGATATAATAAGTGACGAGGAAAAGAAAAGCCTTATTACTTATCTCATAAAAGAAATTCAGATATATCCAAACGGGGAGTCAGAGCAGCCTTTGAAGTCGATAGAGTTTAATTTCCCAATATATCGGGATGGTCAAGAGGTAAGGCGGCTTTTGTGGGAAAAAGGTAATACCGTTGAGACAGTAGTATTGATGTCAAGGAAAGATAAATAAGTGCCAGAAAGCGGCGTATTTCCGGGCTTTTTCGGAAGTTGGGATGTAAAGCCCCGACATCTGAAAAGACCCGGTTTTCTTATATGGAAACATATCCACGGCAAAATGTGTGTCAGGTTGTAACCTCGGATTAGATGTCGCGATTTGAGACAGTGGATTAGATGTCACGGATTTTGGAATGAATTTTGGAAAACAGAAAGGGCTGACAACCAATCCGGCAACTCGACCATTTTGGGTGGTTGCAGGCAGTGGAATAGATGTGAGGAGATAGGGCATGAAAACAAAGAAAATTGTTATAAAAAGCACATCTGGATTTTGCCCCGTAGATTATGCTTATAACGATAAATTGACTATAACAGCCAATTCTATCGCGTATGAATATAAGCCTTATCTTGAGAGTGACAATTCGCTCAATGTGCGCAGGAAGTGGTCCTATAAAACGACGAACAGTATTTTCAGCTCGGCGTTTGAGAAGATCGCTGTGGCTGTTAATGAGATATTAAGTCGCGATCAAAAGGCTATGTATTGCGACAGTGGCAATATAGATTTTATCGTTACATATGATGATGGAAATAAGGTAGCGCGTGAATTGGGAGTACCGGCTGATGAATTTGCTGATTGCTTCAAAATCATCCAGGAAATTATTCCGGTGACTGAGGATGTCCCCGAGGCAATCAGAATTAGTGAAGATTATGATGATGAGTAAGGCCTCGCGAAAAATACAAATGCTATAAAGAAAGGAGGCGTGTTAAATGGCTGATATTGTTAAAACTGTAAAGAATGAAATGACATTCGAGAAGATTCTTGCAGCGGCAATGCATACACCTGGTGTGAAAATAAATCGAGAAAAGTTTCTTCGGAAGGAACTGATAAGATATTGCTCAGAAGATATTATTGCTGAGGCAATAAAGAATAATCCAGCAAAGGCTGGGATTTCAAAAGAGTTAGTTAATAAAATCTCGAAGCAGGTGATTAACTATGAAGCAACAAAAGTTACTACACTTTCTGTTGCAGCAAGTATACCAGGCGGAGCGGCGGCATTCGGAGCTGCAGCAGCAGATATTACATCATACTTTGCTTTCATTCTCAGGACAGTGCAGGAATTAGCGTATTTGTATGGATTTGAGCAGTTCAATCTTAATGAGGATGATGTGGATTCTGAAACAATGAACTATTTACTTATTTTTATGGGTGTGATGTTTGGCGTACAAGGTGCCACGGGTGTTCTCAAGAAATTAGCTGATGTACTGGCAAAAAACATTGCTAAGAAGTTGGCTCAAAAATCTTTAACTAAGGGTGTGGTTTATCCGATTGTAAAGAAGGTTGCACTAAGTGTTGGCATCCGTATGACGAAGCAAATCTTTGCTGATGGCGTGGCATCAGCTGTTCCAATATTAGGAGGTGCACTTTCCGGCGGATTGACGTTTGCAATGTTTAAACCTGGCTGTATGAAATTGAGAAAAAATCTTATGTCATATAATCTTTGTGATCCGGAGTACTATAAAGACAGCATTGATGCAGACTATACAGCAGAAACTGAGGTCGATGAAGAACATATTGAATATCAATAAAGTTAAACAAGGAGAAAAATAACAAAAATGCCCTCCCGGCCATCATGGTCGAGAGGGTTTCGTGCGTCTATGGGATTATCCTTCAATATCAATTTTCAGTCCGGACTTAAGCTCTACAGTGAAGTGGTCCTCCCAGGCGGTGATCCGCTCAAGCCAACGTTTCACCAGGGCCTCGTCGAAGGCTTCCAGGTGTGCCGGATGTTGCTTTATGAAATCCTGCAGTTCATTGATGCGGGCAATCTGTGCGTCCCTGGCAGCAGTGTCAACCGTGCATTTTTCTCGCTGTTCTCGGAGTTTGAAGATCTCGTCGGCAACCTCATCATAGGCCTCTTTGTTATTGGCCTTTTTAAGAAGTTCTTTCTGAAGCTCCTGAAGTTTTTCGTCGATCCCATCAGAGGTATTTTACTGAGCGCTTCGGATCACCTTTGCAATAATGTCGGAAAGCCGTGTGAGGGAGAACCTCATGCACGGTTTGATGAGGGGCGGATGAAAATTTCATCCGCCTACTCTACCATTTAAACAATTTAAAGAATGAGAATAAGTTGGATTTGCTATTTATATGAACTTATTGTGTGAAATGCACATTGACACGCTTTTGTGGGGGAGGGTATAATAAAACGAATTGTGCTTCCAAAAGAAAATACATATTTTAGCAAAACAGATGAAAGTCTGTGACGCAAAGCTATAGGGCCTGTAAAATGGCAGCCAGTTGCATATGAAATAGCAAAGGGATACTATGGTTAATTAGTAGTTTCTTTGCTTTTTATTATGGTTTAGCTTATCTGAATAGAGTAACAGAGAAAAGAAATAGAAAGATTAAGTAAAAAAGATAATGGAGATTAAAGATGATAAAAAAGGAGACTGACAGGCAGAACTACAGTATCCTTGCAGGAGAAGGAGCTATTCTGCGGATTTTAAAAGAAATTGACAAAGCCAAAAATAGCGAGAGTATTGGAGCAGGAATTCAGAAACTCCTTGAAGTTCTTGGCAATTATGGAAATGCAGATCGAACTTATCTTTTTGAAACGGTTCATACACCAGAGACATTTACAAATACCTATGAGTGGTGTGCAGAGGGAATTACAGCTCAAAGAGATAATCTTCAGGATGTGAAATTTGAAGAAATGCCATGTTGGGTGAAAAAGTTCAGGCAAGGAGAAAGCGTTGTCGTAAACAATATAGAGGACATATGCCACACTATGCCTTTGGAATATGAACTTTTAAAAATGAAGGCGATAAAGTCAGTGGTTGTTTTGCCGCTTTTTCATGGCTCCTACCTGACTGGTTTTTTAGGGCTGGACAATCCATATATCCAGGAAAACGAAAATTTTATATTTTTCCTTGAACTGATCGGAGCACATCTTGGCAGTGCATTGGTTAATACACTTGTAGAACAGAATCTTAAACAAAAAACCAAAGAACTGGAGCACAAAAACATGTTTCTCGACACGCTCTGTCAGGAGTATACATCTGTATATTATGTAGATTTAGATGCAGGTGTTGGGGAAGTAATAAAGGTTGATTCGGGTGCGAATGCTGCAAAATTTATAAAAGCTCCCAATAAAACGATGATTGCATATATGCCAATGTTAAAAGCATATGCAGAGAGTTATGTGATTGAAGAAGACAGAGATTATTTTCTGGCAAGACTGGAAACACATGCTTTAAAAGAAGAACTTTTGAAAGAAGAACGGGTGTCGTTTCGCTACAGAAGTCTTCCGAATAGTAAAACACATAAAAATTTTGAAGTACATGCGATTCGGGCAAACGGAACAGACCAGAATAGTTTTGGTATTATGGTAGCGTTTCGTTATGTAGATGATATTATAAAGCAGGAACAGAAAATACAGAAGGCTTTAGAAAAAACCTTGGAAGAATCAAGAATCAGCAACAGTATTGTTTCTGCCATTGGGAAAATATATTTTTCTTTGTATCGAATTGTTCTTGAGAATGATCAGTATGAAGAAATATCAGCAGAACAGGAAATTCATCGTTTGACAGGTAAAGTCGGACTTGCTTCAGAAAAAATGAAGGAGATCTGTGATAATTTTGTTTGTCAGGAACATTACGATATGGTTTTGAAATTCTTTGATTTGTCTACTCTTGCGGACAGATTGAAGAATGATGATACAACGGCATTAGAGTATAAGGCAAAAGACGGAAACTGGCATTTAGCACGTTTTATTGTAAAAATAAGGAATGAAGAAGGCAGGGCAATTCATGTTCTGTATGTGACACGCATAATCAGTGAAACAAAACGCAGAGAAGAAAGCCTTGCACTAATGGCAGAACGTGCAAAAAGAGAAAGCGAAGCAAAAACTGATTTTCTGTCACGGGTTTCTCACGACATACGGACACCGATGAATGCAGTTCGTGGATTTACGAAAATTGCAAGAGAAAATATCGACAATAAAGAAAAAGTGCGTTATGGTCTGAATCAGATTGATATTGCAAGCAACTATCTTCAACAGATTGTTAACGATGTATTGGATTTAAGCCGAATCGAAAAAGGAAAGCTAAATATTTTGATGGAGGAGATGAGTGTGTCTGAGGTGTTTTCACAGTTCCGGGATACCATACTGGAAGTGATGCCGGATAAGCACCAGCAAATCTCATGCAGACTGAAAAATATAGAATATGACAGAATCATTCTGGATGAACTTCGTCTGAAACAAATTTACATGAACCTTCTTTCAAATGCGATAAAGTATACGCCAGATGGCGGTCAGATTGTTTTTGAAGTAAAACAGGAGAAGAGTGACAGAAAAGGTTATATTCGTCTGGTATCTGTCATTCAGGATAGCGGAATAGGAATGACGAAGGAATACATGGAGAAAATGTATGATCGTTTTTCAAGGGCTGTGGATACCAGAGTGAATCAGATTAGAGGAAGCGGATTGGGACTCTCTGTGGTAAAGGAACTAACAGTACTTATGGGGGGAACTATTACAGCGAAAAGTGCTGTTGGAGGGGGTACAGTCTTTACTGTCTCATTTGATGTTGAATATATAAAAGAAGCGAAAGAAAAAATATCAGCTAAACCAGAAAAAAAGTTTAATAAGCTTAAAAGGATACATCTGCTGGTGGCAGAAGATAATGATTTAAACTATGAAGTGGAACAGGAATTGCTTGGAATGTATGGAATTACATGTGAAAGGGCAGAAAATGGCAAGATTTGTGTAGATAAATTTCACAGAGCAGCGCCAAAAACATATGACGCAATTCTCATGGATATGCAGATGCCCGTCATGGATGGAATAGATGCTACAAAGCATATTCGCCAGATGGATTCAGAAAGTGCTGAAATTCCGATCATTGCTGTGACTGCCAATGCTTTTAAGAGTGATGAAGAATATTGTGCTGAAGCAGGAATGAATGCTCATCTTTCAAAGCCTTTTGATATAAATAAACTAATGGAAGTACTTACATCCCTGTTGGACTTAGAATATACGGAGGATGAAAATGTTCAATAAAGAAAAGCAAAGTGAAAATAATATCTTTTCACTGGATAATACAAAGTTAAATGAAAACTGTCAAAAAATCGTACAGGATGCAGTGAGCGAACTGGATATTGTTGGATTCATGACAGGATATTATGATGAGAATCTTACAATCACACAGGTCAGTTCACACATGTTGAAGAATCTGGGATATACGTTTGAAGAATTTCAAAAGAAAACATCAGGTTCTCTGAGAAATCTTTTCTATGGAGAATACCAGACCTTTCTTGAACACGGCAGGTTCCAGCACCTTCAAGGGTGTGGGGAAGGACAGATGCTAATGAGCGATGGCACACCTGTATTTGTCCGTATGTGCAAGAAAGATGCTATAGCAGATGATGGAAAGCAGGTATGGGTATTGTCTGTTCAGATTGACTGGATGCAGCAGAATCTGAAACTGATCAATAACGTGATTCATTCGGGGATGTGGCATTTTGATTGTGACAAAAGCGGAAATATTAAGGAAGTGTACTGGAGTCATGAGTTTCGCACGATGCTTGGGTATCATGACATTCTTGATTTCCCAAATAAACTGGAATCGTGGTCAGATTTGTTACATCCAGAAGATAAGGAAGCAACACTTACACTGTTAGAGCAAGCAATTCAAGACAAAACAGATAGTGTGAAATATGACTGTGAATACCGCTTGAAGATGAAAGATGGTTCCTATCAATGGTTCCGGGCAAATGCCGAGACAACCAGACGTCTGGACGGAACAGTACGTCTTATTGTCGGTACATTCATAAATATTGACAAGAGAAAGCAGAGCGAGATGAAAGCACAGAGAAATGAGGCATTTCATCGTGCCTATACAGAGGGAAATATCTGCGAGTATTATGTAAATCTAAAGGATAATTCTTTTGAGTCACTAAAAGTAGAGGATTCTCTTCTGGAGATTTTTGAAAAGAGCCATACATGGGATGAACTGATTCAGGCATACCTGGATAATTATGTTGTTGATGAGGACAAGGAAGCGGTTTCTCATTTTTACAACCGTAATTTTATTGTTGAAAAACTGAGTGAAGGTTCAAAAGAAATCACTCTTGAATGCAGAATACGGATAAAAGGTGAGGAACGTTTGGTTCGCAACGTCCTTATGAGAGGAGAAAAAAATGACGGTTCCCGTTATGCAATGATTTTTGTCCGGGATATTACAGAAGCCAGAAAAGAAATGGAAAACATATTGGAGCTGACACGTAAGAATGATGTGATGGATCTGCTTCTTCAGGGAACAATGCGTCTGGTCAATCGTTTTGCTATGTGCAATCTGGAAGATGATACTTATAAGTTTTATAGTCTGCACGGAAAAAAGCCACCATACGATGCTTACGGAACATATCATGACCTGATCAGGAGGATTGCATCCCGCTATAAAGTGGTGGCAAAGGATGAAACGATTGACAAAGTCATTTCAGCAGACCATATCCGTGGCATGATTAGAAGTATGGATGATATTTATAAGCTGGAATATTGTACGGAAGATGAAAAGAATTTTAAGAGCATGGCTTTCATTCCTTTGTCTTGGAAAGACGGAGTACTTGAAAAGGTGCTGTTGATCTCACAGGATACCACTCAGGAAAAACTTGCGGAGATAGAATCGAGGGTTGCTTTGAAGGAAGCTTATGAAGCGGCTAACAAGGCAAACAGGTCAAAGACAGAGTTTTTATCAAATATGTCTCATGATATTCGGACTCCGATGAATGCAATCGTTGGTATGACAGCCATTGCCGGAGCAAATATTGATCATCAAGATCGTGTGATTGATTGCCTTGGAAAAATAACCAAGTCGAGCCGTCATCTGCTTGGTTTGATTAATGAAGTACTGGATATGTCACGCATTGAAAATGGAAAGATCGAACTGACGGAAGAAGACTTTAATCTGGATGAACTGGTAGATAACTTGATCGCAATGACACGTTCCGAGATTGAAGCTCACCATCATAATTTTGAAGTACAGCTCAACAAAATTGAACATGAATATGTAAGAGGAGACAGTTTAAGAGTACAACAGATATTTACTAATATTATGGGTAATGCCATCAAATATACCCCAGATGGCGGCAAGATACTGTTTTCTATTACGGAAAAGCCTACCACTTCCCTGGATATAGGATGCTATGAGTTTGTGATTCAAGACAACGGTATGGGAATGAGCGAGGAATTTCAAAAGGTTATGTTTGACCCGTTTACTCGTGAAGATGATAAACGCATCAGCGAAATCCAAGGAACCGGTTTGGGAATGGCAATCACAAGAAATATCGTCAATATGATGAATGGAAACATTAAGGTAGAAAGCAAGCTGGGAAAGGGAAGCAGATTTACCGTTACTATTTTCCTTCGTCTGCGGGATGAAAAGTCAGAGACTATTGATGAACTGGTCAACTTGCCCGTGCTGGTTGTGGATGATGATAAGACATGCTGTGAAGGAACAGTGGCTACTCTTAATGAGATTGGAATCGACGGAGAGTGGGTACTGTCAGGAAAAGAGGCAGTAGAGCGTGCGGTGAAACGTCATGAGAATGGCAATGATTATTTTGTATATATTATTGACTGGCAGATGCCGGGAATGGATGGAATTGAAACAACAAGGCAGATACGCCAAAAGATAGGACCTGATGTTTCTGTCATTGTTCTGACGTCCTATGATTATACAAAAATCGAAGAAGAAGCCAAAGCAGCAGGAGTAGATGAATTCATTTCAAAACCGTTGTTCCGCTCAAGACTTACCGCAGCACTGCAAAAGATAATATCCGGAAAGCCGAGTCAGGATGCAAGAGATTACCTGAAAAATATCGCTGCAAGTGATTATACAGGAAAGAAAATCCTTTTGGTGGAAGATAATGAACTGAACAGAGAAGTTGCAGCTGAGATCATAGGTATGACAGGTGCTGAGATTGAAACGGCTGTAAATGGAAAAGAAGCTGTAGATAAGGTAGCAGATCATCCAAATGGATATTATGATTTGGTCTTTATGGATGTGCAGATGCCGATTATGAATGGGTATGAGGCGGCTACAGCTATCCGTTCCCTGCCTAAACACAAAGGTGAGCTGTTGCCAATCGTTGCAATGACGGCAAATGCATTTACGGAGGATGTGATACTTGCAAAGAGTGCAGGAATGAATGAACATATTGCGAAACCTCTTGATATGGAAAAATTGAACAGAATGTTGCACGAATGGATGTAAGCCACGATAATAAAAAATCAACTTTCAGATGACTGATAATTGAGAGGAAAAGGAAATAACTATAAGTAGAGTGTATAGAGAAATCTATATGCTCTATTTTTTGCCCATTTTTAGAAAAAAAGTGATTAAAAAACGATTGACGTTTTGTTACTGGAGTAGCAGAATTTTGTAAGGTTTATGAGCTGCTGTAGCAGGTCGTGGGACTCCATAAGTGCAAGTTCGTTATGCTGGCTGCGGATAGAGATTGCTTTTTTTAAAGCAGTTGCAGCGTCAGAAGGTTTTTTCATCAGCACATAAATATTAGACAAATTATTATACAGGTTAGAGAGCAGATTTAGTTTGCAAGAAAATATGCTTTCAGTAGTATCACCGATGTATGTTCGAGAACATTGCGTATGTGATGGCAAAGCATGCAGATGCTAATATCCCAGATACACCGGAAGAGTGGTTGGACGGATTTAATACATTCTCCATTTATCAGGTGCTTCCACAGCTTATTGAACTTTGGGGACTTAATGTTCAAACGGATGTAAGTGCTAAAAAAGTTCGTCCAACAGATCGCCCGATGACAACACCTTTATTTTTGCTTCGTTGCGTACAGCTGGGGATTAGTATCCTAGACCGGGATTTGCTTACCATTGGCCTCGTGAATGATATGTATGCTGAAAACAGCAGCGATGATTACAAAGGATATAAGGAAGTGGCGACTCAGGAGGACTTCGACAAATTTTAATCAACTGGTAGATTTTGGAGTATGAACAATTTGTAAAATATTGATTTTGTATTGCTTTTGTCCGGACAAATGGATATAATATAGTTAGAAAGAACTCGAAGGGAGTGTTTACTATGGCAACAAAATCAGCAAATTTATACGCACGCATAGAGCCTGATGTAAAAGAACAGGCAGAAAGAATCTTAGCAGCATTAGGAATTCCTGCATCCAATGCAATAAATATGTTTTACAAACAAATTATTCTTCAAAGAGGACTTCCTTTTGAAGTGAAAATGCCATCCGCTCGTCCTGTAGACGTTAGTGCATTATCAGAAGCACAGATGAATGCAGAACTAGAGAAAGGATATGCGGATATGCAGGCTGGTCGTACTAGATCAGCAAAATCTGTTTTTGCTGATATCCGCAAGGATTACAGTTTATGATTTATGATATCGAGATTTCAGATCAGGCCGAGATAGACCTTCGTGGAATCTTCGAATACATTGCTTTTGAACTGCAGGCACCAGAAAATGCAAGTGGTCAGCTTGATAGGCTTGAAGCATGTATTATGGATCTTGATCATATGCCGAAGAGATATCGACAATATGAGTTGGAACCATGGAAAAGTCGAGGGCTACGCGTAGCGCCAGTAGACAATTATCTCGTTCTATATATTCCGGATGATGATACACAAGTGGTTACGATCATCCGTGTCATGTACGGTGGAAGAGATGTAGATACGCAATTAAACAGATTTACAAAAACAAAATAATTTGATAGCATCAATCATAATTGAGTGTCTGAAACGCTCCGGTCTGGAAATCAAGGATATTAAGCAGTTTATGGACTGGTGTGTGGAGGGAGCAGCTACTTATCCCCAATGAAAAGAACTGTTTGAGAAACAAAAGAAATCATTGAAAAATATAAAAAGCGCCGTTGATTTATAATCAGTCCTTTGTTATCAAACCGCCAGAATCTGCAGCAGATTACGGATAATGGAGTTGGCGTCCCCTCGGATGCCGTAATCACAATACTGAAAGATTGGCGAATTCAGGTTGGTGTTTACTGCAATGATACATTGACTGTTTTTCATGCCGGCCAGATGCTGGATAGCTCCGGAGATGCCGAAGGCCAGATATACTTTGGGATGAACGAAGCTACCGGTCTGGCCGATTTGTTCTGAAGGCCCTGCCCAGCCGCAGTCAACAACGGGTCTGGAGGCACCCACTGAGGCGTCAAAGAAATCTGCCAGTCTGCGCAATGCTTCAAAGCTCTGTTCATTCATCAGGCCTCTGCCGCCGGCGAAAATGAGTGGAGCGTCTTTGATAGCATTTGACACATTTTCGTGAATAATTTTTCTCACAAAAACAGTTTCACCAGGAGCTGCATGATTCCCTGGGCATTTTTTAGCAGTATTAACGGGAGCAGAGGCAGAAAGTTCTGCGACTTTGACACAGCTCTGAAGTAAATTCTGACGTGGTTCTGTGATGCCGGTGTCTTTGACAACGATGACTGTCGGCTGATCATCAGAAAAAGCATAATGAGAAAATCTTTTGCATAGATACTGCTCATCATCAAACAAATCCGGATTGCTGTATATATTTCTTAATATCACCAAAATATTCATAGGACATTTCACCTTCGGGCAGAGATGCAGATCCTTTTTCATTTCTGAAAAAAATCATATTCATCTGTTGAAATTGACGGGGCGCAATTAGTTCATCGACAAATTTTAGTATGCTAACTAATCAATTCGCGTAAATTGCATTACAATAAAAACAATTCGTCAATCAATTTTTTGCACAAATTTTATTTGAATCTTTTGTAAAAAATTATGTGTTGACTTCCTGGTGTCGGTATGATATATTCAATGCAAATAGTTGGCATGCAAACTATTTGGAACGCGAAATAAAATGCGATGTGAAAAAAGGAACAGAAAGTGAGTAGGGCGTAACTGTCCCCATAACAGTTGCGATGTGAAGGAGGATATTATGAATTTTAAATTAACTGAACAGCAGAAATCCATCTAGGAAGCAGCAAGAAAATTTGCCCAGGAAGAATTACTTCCGGATGTTCTTGAACGAGATGAAAAGAGTGAATTTCCTGTGGAACAGTTCCATAAAGCCGGTGAGCTGGGCTTTATCGGTTTGCCTTATCCGAAAGAATATGGCGGTCAGGGACTTGGTTATATGAATATGCGCTTGCAGTAGAAGAAGTTTCCAAGGTAGATGCTTCCTTTGGTATTGCTTTTTCTGTAACAACTTCTCTTTATGTCGGCAGTGTTTGGAACTCTGATGCGACAGAAGAACAGAAGAAAGCTTTCCTTTCAGAAGTCCTTTCAGGAAAGGCATTGGGCTCTTTTGGCCTGACAGAGCCCAATGCAGGATCTGATGCAGGCGGCTGTATTACAACAGCTGTCAAAGATGGTGATGAATATGTCATCAATGTTTTGAAATGCTTCAATACCAATGGACCTCTTGCAAAATTCCAGTATCTTCAGTTCAAGATGGCTGAACTGGCAGTTAAGATTGAAGCTGCAAAATATATGCTCTATAAGGCAGCAACCGATCATGACACAGGAAAGCCTTACGATCAGTCTGCTGCAAAAGCAAAATATCTCTGTACCAATGTGGCTAGGGAAGTGACAGAAAGGGCTGTATTTCCTAGCACATACAGGCCTTTTTCGTGCATTGGTTCAAAGCATAAAATCCGACATGATGAAAGTAAAAATAATGACTGCTTTTACTTTATCATGTCGGATTTTATTTACGCGAGCAACGAGCCAAAGTCCGTGCTTGCACGAGACTTAGGCGTTGCTAAGCGCCAGTGGCGCTTGTTTAGCAACGACCGAAACGGAGTGAAGAGGCCGCGATAACTTGAGAAACTCGCGGAGCGTGTTTCTCATAGTTCTATAGATGAATAAGAGATTGGCTACTGTTCAATGGCCTGATAATCATCGTCGAGGGTGATGCCCAGATCAGAAGCAATCTGCGGGTTGTAAATGCGTGTCAGACTCTGTGGGTCTTCAACTGGCATTGTAGCCGGATCCTTGCCATTTACAAGAATATCGTAGGCCTGTTCGCCGGCGCGATAACCAATATCATAGAAGTCGATGGAGAGGGAGGCAAGGCCGCAGCCTGTACACTGACTTTCTTCGCCGCAGATGATCGGCACGCCTGCAGGGCGGGCAACAGCATCGATGATGGACTGATTGCTGGATACAACATTATCTGTTGGTACATAGATTACATCACATTCGGAAACACAGTTGTTGGTCACTGACTGCAGATCGTTGGAATCTGAGAAGCTGAAGTCTTTGTGTTTAATATTTAAGTCATCCAGATAAGAGGCAATATGTTCGGCCTGATAAACAGAATTGACTTCGGCCGAGCAGTAGAGGATACCAACCTGTTTCACATCAGGAAAGAGATCAGCGATGATTTGCGCCTGCTGATCCAGTGGTGCCAGATCGTTGGTCCCTGTAACATTGATGCCTGTACAGCCGTTGTCATCCAGTTCAATATCCAGTGCAGCGGCAAAGCTTGTGACAGAAGTGCCCACAACAGGAATCGTGGATGTGGCATTGGCACAGGCCTGAAGGGCAGCTGTAGCGTTGGCCATGATCAGGTCAGAGCCGTTGTTGACAAATTGGTTGGCGATAGTGGCACATGTCTGGGAGTCACCCTGTGCATTCTGAAGGTTGAACTGTACGTGATCCTCTCCTAATAATTTTACCAGAGCATCTTCAAAACCCTGTGTGGCACGATCTAGTGCTTCATGCTGGACTAACTGGCAGATGCCGATCTGATAGACTTTGTCGTCGGCTGCAGTGCCTTCAGTACTGTCTGCAGCAGCTTCGGATGCTGACGCTGAAGCATTTTCTGCAGCTGATTCAGTGGTTGTACCTGCTGCGGGTGAGCCAGTGTTGGAGCCGCAGCCTGCCAGACAACCCATAGCCAAAGCCGTACAGGCAATGGCAGATAACATTTTTCTAATTCCCTTTTTCATTCTTTTCCTCCTACGCAACATCGTATGTGTTGCGTTTTTTAAATTCACCAATGGTTTAAAGCGTAGCACTTTAAACTGGCAAAGTAAATTATAACACCAATCAGAAAATAATTCAACAGAGAAAAATAAGATAACCGGTCTGGTTGAAAATTGTATAACAACACATTGTGTAGTACATAAAAGTGCGATATAATAGACAAAAGATGTAATAATTTAAAGAGTGGATCGGAGATATAAGAGGCCGTATATGCCTGCGGCTGTGCGTGATTTGAGGAGGAAAATGAGATTATGACAGAGTGCCAACAGATTATTAAGGAATTAAGAAAAGCAACGGGAATGAACAGAAGACAGTTTTGCGAGGAATTTGAGATCCCCTACAGGACTGTGACTGAGTGGGAGCGCGGAACGAGAAATGCGCCGAAATATGTTCTGAAGTTTATGGAGTATTATATTCAGAATGAAAAAGTGAAGAAAGAGAATGAACAGAAAGTTTCGGAGAATTAAGTTGGTTTTAAAGCATTAAGTAATCGGAATAAGAGCAAAAAGAGCCTGTGCAGTACATCATATCAATGGATTAAAATACTGCATAGGCTCTTTTTAGCTTTGTGTGAGGGGCGGATAATATTGAAAAATGCAAATAATATTTAGCCGATGCCGCCCAGTGCGATACCGAGGATTAAAACCAGAAAACAAATCGGAATGTAAATGTATTTGCAAATTGGGAAGAACAGCCCGGTGAAAGGCTTTTTGCGGCCGGTGTTGACCTGCTTATCCACATATCTTTTGCCGAGGACCCAGAAGAACATAATGCCTGCCAGACCTGCACCAAGAGGGCAGATGTAAATGGACAGTACATCCATCCAGTCGGAGACAATGCCCTGGATCAGCAGGGAAATGACGATGCCGATGGCTGCGATAACGAGACAGGATGCTTTTCTTCCGAGACCGGTTTTCTCCTGAACGGTGGCGATAGGAGCCTCATAAAGGTTCATCAGAGAGGACATACCGGCCAAAAAGACGGCAGCAAAGAAGATAATAGCAATTATTCTTCCGCCGGGCATGGCTTTGATCAGATGAGGCAGGTAGATGAATAATAGTCCGGGACCACCCTGATCGAGCTGTGCACCGGTGGTGGCCATGGCAGGGATAATGACCAGGGCAGCCAGCATAGCGGCGATGGTATCAAAAAAAGCAACTCTGGCTGCGGAAGCTGGGACGTCTTCCGTATCCGGAAGATAGGAACCGTAGATCAGAGTACCATTTCCTGCTACAGACAGAGAGAAGAATGCCTGACCAAGAGCAAAAATCCATGTGACTGGATCGGACAGTGCCTTTGAATCGACTCTGAAAATATAATGGTATCCATCGACAGCACCGGGTTGGAAAGCAACATAAATGCCGAGAATAATGAACAGGACGAAGAAAACAGGCATCATGATCTTGTTGGCCTTCTCAATGCCGCTGCCAACACCGAACATCAGAATGATCATGCAGATCACTAAAGCGGCAGTCTGCCAGAAATTATTGCCGAAGGAAGAGGCCATTGAGCCGAAAGCACCGGCAAAGCCATCAATATCGGCAGGGGCCAGAACAGCACCGGTAAAAGTTCCGATGGTATACTTCAAAATCCAGCCCATGACAACGGTGTAGCCAATAGCCATAGCCAGTGCGCCAAGAACCGGAATCCATCCCAAGGCTTCTCCTGCCTTGCGATGTCCTCTGGATTCACAGGCAATGCCGAAGGCGTCGATAGGGCCGGAGCGGGTGGCACGGCCAAAGCTCATTTCGCTGATAACTCCCGTAAAGCCGATCAGGACGACAAAGATAAAATAAGGGATCAGGAAAGCACCGCCTCCGTAGAGGGAGACGCGGGTTGGAAACATCCAGATATTGCCCATGCCGACTGCAGAACCGATGCAGGCCAGTATAAAGCCCCAGCGGCTGTTAAAAGATTCTCTTTTGCTCATATCATTTCCTTTCAAGAGTTTCGTTTATTTATTGTAAAAATATGTAACTGTTCAGAGCCAAGCAAAATTTCAAAAAACAGATATAAAATGTTTGCATTTTTAAGACTGTTTTTGAAATTTTATTTGGCGGATACGCCACACCGACGAAATGCGTAGCATTTTGGAGATTAGCTTTGAACAGTTACAAAAATATTACTATGTTTTGATAGAAAACTCAAGTTTTAAAGCAGAAAAAAGGCGAATGGATGCTACAAGCTTCCCAGTGGCAGCCAAAGATATGGCACAGATGAGAGGCAGAAAAGTCGGGGCACCTTATTTGCCGAATAAGCTTACAGGACCGGGAAAAGCTTTTGATAAGATGCATTCTGAAATGAAAAAAGCGGGTCTGATTTAAAAAGAAAAATATACATATACTAAAGAAAAGTGCATAATATCACCTAAAAAGTTGTTTCTATATAAATATAGGAACAACTTTTTTATCTGTACAATGCTGTTTTGATATTTAACAGATGGAAAGAGGTGTAAGAAACTGTTTTTGATAGAAGAAGGCGTTGAAATGTCGTGAAAGCGACAAAATCAAGAAATTGTCATGACATCTGATTTTTATTTTATGTTAGAATATATCGCAGAACAAACAGGTTGAATAGGAAAAACAATAAGTGATATAGAATAAATAATGGAGATTGATGACAATGAGTAAGATTGGCTTGGTATTGGAAGGCGGCGGCATGAAATGTGCTTATACCGCCGGAATTCTGGATGCCATGATGGATAATGGCGTCACTTTTGATTATTGTATCGGTGTTTCAGCCGGTTCGGCCAATGGGGTTTCTTTTGTAGCCGGACAGCGGGGCAGAAATATCCGCTTCTACACAGAGCATATTAATGAGAAGGGCTACTTTGGTCTTTCTTCTTTTTTGAAGACGGGTAATCTTTTCGGGCTCCAGTATATATATGGAACGCTGACCAATTCCGGTGGCGCAGATCCGCTGGATTTTGATGCCTTTATGAAAAGTCCGATGGAATACTGGCTGGTGGCAACGGATGCTCAGACGGGCAAGCCGACTTATTTCAGCAAGAAAGACATGCATAAGGATGATTATCGTCATGTGATGGCATCCTGTGCGATTCCTGCAGTCTGCAGGCCTGTTGAGATCGATGGAAGATTTTACTATGATGGCGGTGTATCGGATTCTATTCCTGTTCAGAAAGCCATGGATGACGGCTGTGACAAGCTGGTTGTCATTTTGACCAAGCCCCATGATTTTGTGAAGGAGCCGGAGAGAGATCGGTTTATTTACAAGAGATTATGCAAAAAATATCCGAAGATCATCGAAGCACTGGATCACAGACATATCATGTACAAAGCCTGCCAGGATAAAATGTTTGCCTTGGAAAAGTCAGGCAAAGCATTTGTTTTTGCACCGGAACACGTACTTGGCGGCGGCACTTACAGCATGGATGCCAAGGAGGAAGAGGCTATTTATGAGATGGGAATCAGGGATTTTTATGCACAGCAGGAAAAACTGAAGGCTTTTATGAAGTAAGTGTTGTAGAGTAAAACTTTGCCCATGAGAGTGCCATATTCAATTCCCGGCTAGAGTGCTTTTGAAATGTTCAACGGCGTGTTGCTCAAAAACATCGAAAAGGGATTAAAATGAGATTATTCAAGCGCAGGTGCTTCTAACGCGTCTGTGTTGAATAATCTCGTTTTAATCCCTTTATGTATACCTGGAGCAACACGCCTCTTGTCTTACTTTTTAAAAGCACTCAAATCGATCATTCGATAGACAAGAGAGCCGTATTTATCGTAAAATGCCTGCAGGCTCTCTGCGTCGTAATGAATGCAGTAGTCTGCAGTTCTTATGCTGTCCAGATACGCACTGATCTTCTGGACAAGCGTATCGGAGAGCACAGAATAAAAATAAGGGCCGACGTCCGTGTGATAGCGTTCCGGATTTTTGAGGAACAGTTTCTTACGATTATTGAAGATGGCAAAATGTATGAGATGCTGGGTGTTCACTAATTGTTCATCATCAATCACATAAAAATGAATGTTTGGATTACCTTTTGCAAGGGCCAGCACATTCTCAATATGCAGCTTGCGTTCTTCAGGTGTCATATGATAAACCACATCTGCAAAAATAATTTCACCGTCATCAATATATTTCATTAATGAGGATTTCAGTACATAGAAATCCAGCGTATTCTTTTCAAAAATTTCTTCCCATGTAATCTGAAGCTGAGCGACGATCAGTGCCATAAATTCATCTTTATCCCTTTCCCGGGCAGTCTGGATGATTTTGTCCCAGCACTCCTGAGGCAGAAGATATTCAAAGCCCAGGGTCAGCAGGAACTGGAAGTTATCCTTGGTATAAAAGTCCGTGCGGTAACCATGCTGATAGAATTCCAACTGTTCCGTGGCATGGGCCAGAAGATTCGGTGTACGGAAGGAAGGCAGTGTACGGACATAAATCTGATTGACCTTTTCAGGGTCAAAGATGACACTTGCCACATTGACACGGTTGTATTGATCGAGGGCACAGAGAATAGCAACATGATCTTTGACAACAATGGTATTAAGGGTACGCATCAATGTATTGTCATAAAAGTCAAAATTAATGGCCTTGTGTGCGTTGATAAAATAGTAGAGTGCTTCCAATCCCTGATTATTGTCATCATAAAGCAATGTTGTGTCAACACCTATTTTAACATTGACAGGATGCTTAGGTGTCAGATGGGAATACGCATTGGAAGGACTGTCCAATGCGAACCGACAGACATCCAGTGTGCACAGAACATCCAGTGATTCATCATAATCCAGCAGCATCTGCGGCAGTTCGTGATTAAAGAAATTGTAAATGTCATTGGCCAGGGTAAGAATCCTTGGCTTATAAGTTGTCTGCTGCTTTAATTCAGTGGAAGCTTCATTGCAGGAATTGCTGTAGTTTTCCTTTAATAAATGATAGACTGCGTTTTCCAGACCGTCTGGACAGACTTCCATTGAAAAAGCTTTTTCAAAATCTTTGATATTCTCCTGACTCAGAATCTCCTGGGCAAAAAGAGAAGCCATACTGCGGTTGATCTCAGGAGCCATCTTGGCAGCAGGTAGCATGGATTTATTACACCATTTACTTATGTAAGAGACGTCGTAGCCGATGACGTCTGATATCGTTGACAGTTTAGAACCTGTCAGCTGAATCAGCTGTTTCAATACAGTTCCGTATGCATTCATATCAAATACCTCTCTATTTTTTAATACATAACATTTTTGGCTTTACATGGTATAGTATGCCAGTGTGTTATGAAATTGTCAACTCCAAATTTGAATCAATTAGAATTCAATTTGCAAAAATTGAGTAAAGCACGTACCATTTGATTTTATTGCTTCAATGCTGATAAAAACTTACAATAGCCATATCGAAAGAAAGTAAAAAATGTATAAAATCTACAACAAATAATTATGAATTAGACGGAGGGATTGGAAATGGGTAAGGTTAAAGTCTTAACAGCAAGACAGGCCGCAGATCTTATCAAAGATGGCGACACAGTGACTTTAAGCGGATTCGTTGCAAATGGTATTGCAGAAGCATTGAACACAGCTGCTGAGGAGAGATTCCTTGAGACAGGACATCCAAAGGATCTTACATTATTCTGGGTAGCTGGTACTGGTAATAAAGACGGTAGCCATGCTGATCATTATGCACACGAAGGTATGGTAAAGAAAGTTATCGGCGGACATTTCAATTTTGTTCCTAAGATTTGTGAAATGCTTTCTGAAAATAAAATTGAAGGCTACAACGTGCCACAGGGTGCCATTGCTCAGATGCTCAGAGATAATGCAGCACGCAAGGTGGGAACCATCAGCCACGTTGGTATCGGTACATTCGCAGATCCAAGAAACGGCGGTGGACGTTTAAGCGAGAAGACAAAAGAAGATATTGTAAAGATCATCGAACTGGAAGGACAGGAACAGTTATTCTATCCGAGAATTCCTCTGGATGTGGCATTCATCCGCGGTACATATGCAGATGAGTTAGGTAACATCACATTAGAAAAAGAAATGGCTCCTCTGGATGCAACATCTCAGGCAATGGCTGTTCACAACAATGGTGGTCTGGTTGTTGTTCAGGTTGAAAGAGTTGTCAAAGCAGGTCATCTTGACCCGAAGCTTGTAAAGATTCCTGGTATTTATGTAGATGCTGTTGTTGAATGTCCGGCAGATGATCCGAAACAGTCACAGAGTATCAACTGTACATATGATCCGGCTTATGCAGGCAACACACAGGTTCCTGTATCCAGCCTTGAACCAAAGAAACTGGATGCCAAGAAGATCATCGGACGCCGTGCAGCAATGGAATTAAAGAAAAACGTTGTTGTTAACCTTGGTGTTGGTGTTCCTGAATGGGTATCTTCTGTAGCAGCTGAAGAAGGCGTGGCAGATGAAATGACACTGACTGTTGAGTGTGGTCCTGTCGGCGGTGTACCTGGCGGCGGCCTCAGATTCGGTGGTTCTGTCAATGCACAGGCTTACATGGATGAAGGCTACCAGTTTGACTTCTACGATGGCGGCGGTTTGGATCTTTGCTTCCTCGGTCTTGCAGAAGTAGATAACAACGGTGATGTGAATGTCAGCCGTCTTGGAACAAGAATCACAGGTAGCGGCGGTTTCACAAATATTTCTTCTAACTCTAAGAAAGCTGTTTTCTGCGGTACATTCACAAATGGTGTTAAGATTCAGACAGGAGACGGTAAGCTGACAATCCTTGAAGAAGGTAAGAAACATAAATTTGTTAAGAAGGTTACAGAAATTACATTCTCAGGCGTTGTTGCCGGCAAAGCAGGCAAGGATGTCCTCTATGTGACAGAACGAGCAGTATTCGCATTGAAGGCAGACGGTATTCATCTGATCGAGGTTGCACCTGGCATTGATGTTCAGACACAGGTTCTCGATGAAATGGATTTCGAACCGATCGTTGATCGTGATGCAGATGGCAATGTCAAATTAATGGATGCCAGAATCTTCAAAGATGAAGTTATGGGAATGACAATTGAATAAAACAGTCCATAAATATTAACAAATATATTATAAAACAGGGAGGAACTTTCATCATGGAAAACTTATTTGCAAACACAGGAATTGGCAAACACATTATCAGAACACATCACTGGGGCATCGTTTTACCTACACTTGAAAAGGCAGAAGCTTTTATGAAAACATTTGGTCTTCAGGAAGATTACAGAGGTCATGTAAAAGCTTATGATGCAGATCTGATCTTCACAAAACACGGCAACGGTGTAGACGCAGTTGAATTTATCATTCCATTATCAGGCGTTCTGACAGAGTTCAACAAAGGTAAAGGCGGTATCGCTCACGTTGCTTACCTTGTAGATGATATCAATGCTGTTTCAGAAGAAATCAAAGCCATGGGTTATGAACTTCTTGAAAAAGAACCTCAGGAAGGTACAGAAGACATCATCGTTAACTTTATCCGTCCAAAATATACACAGGGTATCCTTGTAGAGCTGATCCAGCAGGTTGGTGACATCAACTACGATGCAACATTCACAAGCCGTTGGGGTGAAAAATAATTGTAAATCATAATGACAGGAGGAAATGTGCGTGTACACATTAGGTATTGATATTGGTTCCGCTTCCAGTAAAGCGGTGATCTTAAAGGATGGAACGGATGTTGTTGCATCAGCAGTCGTTCAGGTGGGTACAGGAACTTCGGGACCTGGAAGAGTTCTGGAAGAAGTTTTCAGTAATGTCGATTTAACTCAGGAAGACATGGATTATACAGTGGCAACAGGTTACGGTCGTTTTTCTGTAGAAAATGCAGACAAACAGCTCAGTGAGATTACCTGCCATGCAAAAGGGATTTTTCACCTTGTGCCATCTGCAAGAACCATCATTGATATCGGTGGTCAGGATGCAAAAGCCATTCAGCTGGACAACAAAGGCAATATTTTGAAGTTTGTCATGAATGATAAGTGTGCTGCCGGTACAGGCCGTTTCCTAGATGTTATGTCAAGAGTTTTGGAAGTTCCGTTAGATCAGATGGGAAAAGTCCATTTTCAGGCGAAGGAATGGGCACAGGTCAGCAGTACATGTACAGTTTTTGCTGAATCTGAGGTTATTTCCCAGCTCTCTAAGGGACTGCCGAGAGAAAGTATTGTCGCAGGTGTTCATCAGTCAGTGGCCAGCAAGGCATGTTCATTGGCCTACCGTATAGGGGTTAAAAATGACGTTGTTATGTGTGGTGGTGTTGCACAGAATGCAGGCGTTGTAGACGCGATTGAAAAGGAATTGCAGCAGAGTATTACAGTTGCACCTCACCCACAGATCACAGGTGCGCTCGGCGCAGCACTGATGGCATATGAAGAGTTAAAGAAACAGAATAAATAAATGAATTTTACGGAAGGAAGGTAAAAATTTATGGAATTTAATGCAATGGAAGCCAGCGCAAAAGAATGTTTGGCATATTATCAGGCAAAACTCGATGAAGAAGCATGGGAGGCTAAAAAGAACGGTAAGCTTGTCTGTTGGTCAGCTTCTGTAGCTCCTCCAGAATTCTGTGTAGCTATGGATATCGCTATGGTTTATCCTGAAACACATGCAGCAGGTGCAGGCGCAAGAAAAGCATCTATGGATCTTCTTGAAGTAGCAGATGAAAAAGGCTACAACATTGATATCTGCTCATATGCACGTACAAACCTTGGTTATATGGAACTGCTGAAACAGGAAGCATTAACAGGTCAGAAACCTGAAAAACTGGCAAACTCCAAAGCAGCTTATGTTCCGCTTCCAGACCTGGTTATCACATGTAACAACATCTGTAATACACTGCTGAAATGGTATGAAAACCTTGCAAAGGAACTGAACATTCCATGTATCATCATCGATGTTCCTTTCAACCATACAATGCCTGTATCCCGTCATAACAAAGAGTACATTGCAGATCAGTACAGAGCAGCCATCAAACAGCTGGAAGACATCACAGGCAGAGCATTTGATTATGATAAATTCTTTAAAGTTCAGGAACAGGTACAGCGTTCTGTATACTGGTGGAACAAAGTGGCTACATACGCACAGCGTAAACCATCACCACTGAATGGTTTCGATCTGTTCAACTACATGGCACTGATCGTTTGCGCAAGAGCAAGAGATTATGCTGAAATTACATTCCACAAATTTGCTGATGAACTGGAAGCAAAGGATGCTGCTGGTCAGTACGCATTCGGTGCACCGGAAAATGAAAAGCATCGTGTTACATGGGAAGGTATCGCCGTATGGACTTACCTTGGTGCAACATTCAAGGGCTTAAAGAATCAGGGTGCTGTTATGACAGGTTCTGCTTACCCAGGCCTTTGGAGCCTTGTTTACACACCAGGTGATCTTGAATCCATGGCTGAAGCTTATACAAATGTTTATATCAATACATGCGGTCCTAACAGATACGAAGAATTCTACAAAGTTGTTAAGAACTCCAAGAGTGACGGTATCGTTCTCCATCTGAACAGAAGCTGTAAACTGATGGGTCTGTTAAATAATGAAGGCGCAGAATATGTCAATGCAAAAATGGGTGTACCATATGTCAGCTTCGACGGTGACCAGACAGATCCTCGTGTCTTCACACCAGCTCAGTATGAGACACGTGTTCAGGCATTAACAGAGATGATGGACGAAAATCAGTAATCAGAGGAGGAATATATAAGATGAGAACAGCGAAAGAGATCATTAATGAGTTTAAAGCAATTGCTGACAATCCTAGAAAAGCAATGGATGACTATAAAAAAGAAACCGGTAAAGGTGCAGTAGGTATTATGCCTGTATACTGTCCAGAAGAAATCGTACATGCAGCAGGCTATCTGCCAATCGGTATGTGGGGTGCACAGAAGAAACAGATTTCAAAAGCACGTACTTATCTGCCTCCATTTGCATGCTCCATTATGCAGTCTGTAATGGAATTACAGTTAGAAGGCGTTTATGATGACCTGGAAGCAGTCATCTTCTCTGTACCATGTGATACATTAAAATGTATGAGCCAGAAATGGAACCGTCCAGTACCTGCTATCGTATTTACACATCCTCAGAACCGTAAGATTGCAAAGGATGCAGCAAATGTATTTGCTCGTGAAGAGTTCAATATCGTTAAAGAGAAACTGGAAGACATCCTTGATGTTCATATTTCCAATAAAGCAATCAAAAACAGTATTGCAGTTTACAATGAAAACAGAGCAGCTTGCCGTGAATTCTCTGATGTAGCAGCAGAATACGCAGCAGTTGTTACACCATCCGACAGACATGCAGTTATCAAAGCACGTTGGTTCATGGAGAAATCCCGTCATACAGCACTTGTTAAAGAACTGATCGCAGCTCTGAAAGCTGAGCCGGCTCCTGAATTCAAGGGTAAGAAGATTATCGTTACAGGTATTCAGGTTGAGCCATATGATGTACTTGATATCTTCCAGGAAAATGGTTTTGCTATCGTAGCAGATGACCTTGCTCAGGAAACACGTAACTTCCGTCAGGATGTTCCTGATGATGACGATGCCCTGATGGCACTGGCAAGAGCATGGAATGAATTTGATGGATGTTCACTGGCAACAGATGCCAACAAACCAAAGGGTCAGATGATCATTGATGCAGTGAAGAAATATGGCGCAGACGCTGTTGTTGTATGCATGATGAAATTCTGTGATCCAGAAGAATTTGACTATCCAATCCTTCTTCAGGAATTCGAGGCAGCAGGCGTGAAGAACCTGTATATCGAGGTAGACCAGGAATCTACAGCATTTGAACAGGTTAAAACACGTATTCAGACTTTCGCAGAAATTCTGTAATATCAAGAACAGAGAGGGGTTTACAGTATGTTTGCGATCATAGCCTTTATTCCGATTATCGTTACGATTATTGTCATGGCCGGTTTTAACTGGCCTGCAAAAATCGCTCTGCCTCTGGCGTGGCTCATTACAGCCGTTGTATGCTTCTTCGGATGGCAGATGGACTTCATTACAATTGCAGCGCACACTGTATCCGGATTCCTTACATCCATTGATACAATCGTCATTATTTTAGGTGCAATTTTAATCATGAACACGTTGAAACATTCCGGTGGTATGGATGTTATCAATCATATGTTCACCAACATCAGCGATGACCCACGCATTCAGTTGATTATTATCGGCTTTATGTTTGGCGCATTCATAGAAGGTGCCGCAGGATTTGGTACACCTGCAGCACTGGCTGCCCCTCTGCTGATCAGCGTCGGTTTTCCTCCTTTATGTGCCGCCATGGTGGCACTTGTACTGAACAGCACACCTGTCCCTTTTGGTGCTGTCGGTACGCCGGCCGCTACTGCTTTTAATATGGTCAGCGGAGAAGTAGCAGACTCAGGTATCGCCAATGTCGAGGCCTGGAAACTTGGATTGACAAAATGGGTTGCTATTCCAAGTGCAATCATTTGTCCAATCATCATTTTTGTAGCAATGTGCATGATGTGTAAAATGTTTGGCAAGACGAAATCCATCAAACCGGCACTGGAATGTATTCCATATATTCTGATGTCAGCAGTGGCTTTCTGTGTGCCATATATCATCTGTGCGATGTTCCTCGGACCGGAATTCCCATCACTGATCGGTGCGCTGATTGCATTGGTCATCTGTATTGTGACAGCTCGAAAGGGTATTCTCGTTCCAAAGTCAAAATTTGAATTCCCGGCGCGTTCCGAATGGGATGCAGCATGGAAATCTGCAACAGCAGAAGAAGCAGAACAGGCAGAAACTGAAAATAAAGTTGTGGAAAGTAAGATTTCACCGGTGATGGCATGGGTGCCATACGGACTGATCGCTATCATCCTTGTTGTGACACGTATTCCACAGTTGGGTATTAAAGGTATTCTGAATGTTTCTACCGCACCGTTTGCGGTGTCACTCAGCCATATTTTTGGTGTAGAAGTTAACTGGAGCTTTAAATGGGCATGGAATCCTGGCGTTCTGCCATTCATCCTTGTTGCACTGCTGATCATTCCTCTTCATAAGATGAAAGCAGAGCAGGTGAAAGCAGCATGGAAAGAAACCGGACAGATGGTCGGCGGCGCAGCTATCGCTCTGATGTTTGGTATCGCTATGGTACAGCTTTTCAGAAACTCCGGTGCACAGTTCAATCACAGTGGTATGGACAGTATGCTGATCGTTATGGCAAATGGTATGGCCGATCTGTTTGGTAAGGCTTACATTGTTGTATCACCGCTCATCGGTGTTATCGGTGCCTTTATCTCAGGTTCAGCAACTGTATCGAATACATTATTCTCAACACTGCAGTTTGCAGCAGCGGTTCGTCTTGGACTGCCGGCTATGTTAATTGTAGCTATGCAGGTTATGGGCGGCGCCATGGGTAACATGGTTTGCGTCAACAACATCGTTTCAGCATGTGCAACCTGTGGTACAGTAGGAACTGAAGGACGTCTGATTCGTTCCAACATTGTTCCTTGTCTGATCTATGCTGTTCTGACGATTTTAATTCTTGGCGGTATGATCATGGCTGGTATCGACCCAGCAGCAGCGCTTCAGTAAGTGCTGAATTACTTTCATATAATTTAATAAGTCCATTCGTTATTAACATAAGAAGTCGCATCCTCTGCTTTTATGGGATCAAGCAGAGCATGCGGCTTTTTATGTTTTAATAATGCAGTGGTTTGCTTTTAATAAGAACGGTTTTATGATATAATGTGCGTAAGCAATGAGCAGTGCCAATCGAGAATATGCAGACCGAACATGCTTGCATGGTGAGGTCTGCATATATCGAGAGTGATAGGGCGAATGCCCGTCAGCCAGAAAAAACTCTGATTTTTCTGGCATGCACTGCGGACTAAAACTCATGATAGCTGCATACGCAGCGTCAAGCACCAAAGGTGCGAATCATGATATACTAAAAGAAAAGTGGGATGTGACAATCACTAGCAGTTCGAGTTTTGAACTGCTATTTTCAACGGTAAAGCGGAGGATAAAAGCGTGGTCGATACAGTTTTGTTTGACTTGGATAATACATTGTTGGACTTCAATAAAGCAGAGAAAATAGCGGTGGAACGAACCTTGCGGGAAATGGGCGTGACGCCGGATGAGAGAATGTTAAAGCGTTATAGTGAGTTGAATCTGGCTCAGTGGCATTTGCTGGAGCAGGGAAAGATTACAAGATCTCAGGTGAAAGTACAGCGCTATGTGAATCTGTTCCGGGAGTATCATATAGAAGGTGACCCGGCAGAAGCTGCAAAAGTTTATGAAGCCTATCTTGCCATTGGTCACTATTATGTAGAAGGTGCCGAGGAACTTCTGAAGCACCTATCTGAAAAATATCGCCTTTATATGGTCACAAACGGCACTCTCAGCGTACAAAAAGGACGCATCAAAAGTGCCGGGATGCGTCCTTACTTTAAAGATATATTTATATCAGAAGAAATCGGTTACGATAAACCGGGCAAAGCCTATTTTGACTATTGCTTTTCAAGAATATCGAACTTTCATAGAGAGAACACCGTTATCATTGGTGACAGCCTTACCTCAGACATACTGGGCGGCAAAAACGCCGGTATCCGTACCGTCTGGTATAATCCGCATGGCAGTGAGAATGCCTCAGAAATTCAGTCGGATTATCAGGTAGGGGAGCTTGCTGAGATTGAAAACTTATTGGAAAAAATTTAGTTTTGCGTTGATGTTCTACGCATAGAGGCAGGCAAGTATTGCAACTATATTGAGTGTAGATTTGAGTCAGGAAATTGTAGATGATACAAAAAATGACAGTATGGCTTAAAATTCCAGTCATCTCTATTATTGAAGATGACTGGAATTTTGTTTGTGCCTAATCGCGCCGGTTTTTCAACGCTGTAAGCGGACCATTCGCTGGACGTGGAAGTGCCGGATTGTGTGATAAATGAATGATTTTCGCAAGTGTGAGATTTAAAAGGCTTGCGAAATAAAGATGAAAATGGTAGTATGATGAAGTGGATAAGATTGAGTAAAGAAAGGAACTGACAGATGATTCGTTTACTTGCATTAGATATGGATGGTACTTGCCTGAACGGGCGCAGCCGGATGACAGAGGAGACAATTCGTACAATACGTAAGGCTGCAGATGCAGGCATCATCATCGTGCCGACAACAGGACGTCCATTGGCGTGTCTGCCATATCGGCTGACGCAGGAGAAAGGTTTGTATCGATATACGATCACTTCCAATGGTGCACAGGTTGTAGATCTTGAAGAGAAAAAGACCATTTTTCGGATGCTGATGAAACGTGAACGGGTGATACAGTTTCTGAAGGAATGTGAAGGATTGAATGTGGTCCGGATGACACACATACAACATCAGTATGTGATGGAAGGACCGTTGATGGAAGTGGCAGGACGCATTGTTTACGGCAGGGACGTGGATGGCATCCGCAGGGTCAATGATATGGAAGCCTTTGTTGAAAAAATTCATTATGATATAGAAGAAGTACAGGTCTATTTTTTCTCGGGCAGAACCCGAAGAAAGGTTGCAGAGATACTTGAAGGCTATCCGGATTTTTCATCAGCTTTCGGAAGCAAATATGTGGAAATATTTGCGAAGAACACATCCAAAGGAACCGCATTAAATGCATTGGCATCAAGGCTTGGCATTGCTAAAGAGGAAATTGCCTGTATCGGTGACAGTGCCAATGATCTGCCGATGTTTGAAGCGGCAGGATTGAAGGTCGCCATGGGCAATGCAGTGCAGGAATTGAAGAAAAAAGCCGACATAGTCGCTTATTCCAATCATATTGATGGCGCAGCGAAGGTCATTGAGCAATACATTTTGTAATGGCTTATCTTTAGGATTGATTTTTGGTCAGAACAGATAATTATATAAAATATGTGCATACTAATAGAGCATTCAGAAGGTTGTCATTTGAATATAACACTTTCGGATGCTCTATTTTTCGTGCTGCAGGAGGTCCGGTGAGATTTTTCGCAGCATGGAGATACATTGCGTACCGGAAAATGTATACGCTGCTCTTGTGAGCAGTCATTATTTTAAGGAGAAACGAGGTATGGAATATGGAAGAACAGACATTGCACATTTTAAATGAATGCAGCTCAGGGTGCAAGATGGCCATTCACAGCATGCAGCAGATTTTGGAGTATGTGGAAAATGAAAAGCTGGAGCAGGTGATTATGGCGGCAGAACGCAAGCACAAGGAAATTGCGGCACGAACAGCAAAGGCGTTGACAAGTTATGGAGAAAAAGGAAAGAAGCCGGGAGCGGCGGCAGAAACATTTGCCTGGCTGACAACAGAAATGAAGATGTTGATCCGGGATGACAGCAGTCAGATTGCAAAGATTATGACCAACGGATGCAACATGGGCATTCAGTCCATCATGGAAGTTTTGAATGAAAACCCGGAGGCGGATAGAGAAAGCAAAAATATTGCCGGAGATCTAGTGAAGGCCGAGGAACATTTTGCGGATGAATTGAAGGCATTTCTGTAACTATTTCAGCGTGACAGCAAATTAGGCAGGACAGCAAATTGTGAAGCCGGATGAAAGAAAAGTTAGAGGCATTAAAACAGAAGTGCGGGAACTGATAGAAGTCAAAAAATTGTTATACTCTTATTAGAAGGTCAGTGAATGGTCAAAATGCAGAGCCATTCACTGGCAGATTGAAAGGAGTCAACAATGGGAAAAGGAAGTAAAGTAATAAAAATTAAGCATGAAGAAGACAGCATTTTTGTCGGCGCAGCCTGGGGGAGAAAAAGAACAAGATGGGGACGAAAAGGAGCCAGATTGACACTGGAAGCTATATCGGATTATTTGAAAAAAGGAGCTGGTGTGCATAGTGAGGATGTTTATCTGGACGAAATAAAGTGTGATTTGCTTAGGTCGATTCGCAAAAGGTTATATCAGCAAGCTTTAAAGGATGGAAAAGAAATAAAGGAATATGAGTGCAGTTTTGAAGGGGTTGTGATATGGCCGGAAAAAAATAAATTTATCTGTTTTAATTTTGGCGATGGTGCCGTTTTGGGCAAAACAGATCAAGGACATATAGGCAGTCTGCTGCTATCTGAAAAAAGAATCAGGAAGCCCCCGCAATTGACGATGGATGGAGCTGTTTCTGACGTCGGACTGAAAAGAGGTGTTTGGTCAGCTTATCATGAGTTGTATATACTGGAAGGACGTCAGGAGCGATGGGCGATGTCCGTCAGTGAGGATAAAATAGAAGAAGGGGAGAATCCGCTGCTTTTGTCGATAAAAGCCTGTTGACAGAGGCAGAAGCATGGAGAAATTGTGTACAATAGGCGATGTTTATGAGATAATAGATGTTAGTGAATAAACGGTAAAGGAGAGAGAAAGAATGCCTTTGTATACAGATATGATTATGGATAATTTTGAGGATTATGCCAATCACCATGAAGATGACGGTGTGATCAAGCTTCAGAATATGCCGGAAGATGCTTCTATGGAACAATGGGGTGCGAAACTTCAGGAAATCGCCGATGAATTTATATGTGCACCGAGATATTTTCTGATGTGCTGGCTGGCATCCTATTGTCTGGATAAGGATTTGCTGGACGATGAAACTTACACCAGAGAGTTTCCTGCTTTTACATACCAGAGAGAAGGCGGCCGGAAGAAATTCGAGTTTCAGCCGGTTTCGAAGGAACATGCCCAGAACCTGGAAGAGGATGAGAGAGATCAGTATATCGATATTTTATCGGAAATTGCGGCCAGCCATTCCGGTGATAAGAAAGCGGAATGGAGAGGTGTATTCAGGACAGCATTTTTGTGGCACAAAAAGAAGAAAAAACTGATTTCCAAAGAGGATGGTTTCAAGATAGCGCATGGATTGGATATGAGCTATACGTTGACGGATTTCTTTTTGACCCGTGTACTGGAAAATGATGGTTTTGATTTTACGAAGTCAGCAGATGTTATCCATGCCTACTGCTGTTTCAGAAGCAAATGTTATCAGGACTTTTTAGAGTTAGAGACTCTTTACGCTGAGGCAGCAAAGGATGTTGCTCAGGGAACAATAGAAGAAAAGCCGGAACATTTTACAGAAGGCATGCTGCCGGGAGATGAAGAAGGTGCCGGAAGGAATCAGGACAACTCTTTGTTTGGATTGGCAGAAAAGTGGAAATCCGAAAATATTGAAATCGTTGATGAAGAAAAACATCTGGATAATGTGGACCTGAAGTTTATTGATTGGATGAAGGAAAAGGCACCATTTCTGGATTTACCGGGAAAAACAGCATGTGAGATTTTTAAGAGACTGACAGCGTTTGTCTATGCAGACACGGAAGAAAGACAGCAAAAGCTTGAGATACAGCGTGAAAATGACCAAAATGCTTCAGATGATGACTGGGATGATGAGGAGTCACTGGAAGAGGATGCCTGGGATAATGTTGAACAGAATATTGTTTCAGATTTAAAAGGCGTATACAGTGAAGGAAGTTTGTGGCAGCTGAATCAGGTGGTGGGTGAGGCCTTCGTCAAGGAAATCCAGAAATGTCTGAATGAATTGTCCGGAAAGCTTTATAAGAATCATCCGGAACGACTGGCCAGATATCTGTCTGTGGATGCCAACGGTGAGGTGAATATTACGGTGATCACAAGCCGACTGCCGCTATTATTGTCCGGAAAAGCAAATGTGACAAAGGCAGATATGCTGTTTATGTTATGGGTGGCTTACACCTTATATCAGCGTGAAACCGGAGAGCCGGAGACTTTCAGCGACAGAGTATGGAGTTTTATGGAGCTGGCCAATGATGTGCTGGAGAAGGCTTTTTTACCGGCATTCTACATTCCGCATATTCTGGAACGTTCATTTTTGATCAGTTTGTGTATGAATGGGCTTGAAAGTGAAAACGAGGATATTTTCTATTTTGGTGAGTCGCCTTATGAGATATATGCTGCGATGTGTCAGTTTTCAGTCTCTGTAACAAAAGCATAACGAGGTTTATAGAGGTATGCGAGACTATTTGAAAGAAAAAACCTTTATCCGTTTTCCCGGCGGCGAATGTTATGAAATTCTGGGCATGATCGGCGAAGGTGGTTCCGGATTGATTTATTCTGCGGGGAAAGTTGTCAGGCAGGGTGAAGATTATGTGAAGGAGAATAGCCTGCGCTTTGCCTTAAAAGAATGTTATCCCATATCTAGACAGTTTAGTTTTTTGAGAATGCAGTCGGGGGAAATTGTGCCGGAGAATGAATCGGAGGCTGCCGCCAATTATCTGCGCTGTGTGGCATCCATGCAGCTGAATGAAGGACAGATGACATCGGAAATTTATGATTCAGAGGCCATTCGATTGATACCGATTCAGCGAATTGCCAGCAGTGTGGAGATTTCCTTTGACAAAGGACAGCATTTTCATTATGTGAATAATGCTTTTACAGTGATGGCTTCCATGGAGAATAAAGGAGAATCCATTGCTTCCTGGTATCAGAAGAACAACAGATATACGATGGAGATGATTTTCAGAGTTATTCAGGAAACGTTATTTGCTGTGAGAGAAGTGCATCTGGCTGGCTATTTGCATTTGGATTTGCAGGAGGGCAATATTTTTGTGACCGGACAGCCAACGGATGAAAGTCTGACTTGTTTCCTGTTGGATTTCGGCTCAGCCAGAAAGAGACTGGCGGATGGATTGTGTGCCCCTGTGGGTGATCAGCCGATTTTCTCATCAGAGGGCTATCGGGCACCGGAGATTGTGGAAATCATGACAGGTGAAACGCCGGATTTCAGACTGGGACCGGAAGCGGATTTGTACAGCATAGGCTATCTGCTTTTATATCTGCTGACGGGTCGGCGTTATTCGACACGCATGCTGGAGGATGTGCGAAAGTCTTATGATGGGCATTATCTCACCAGAAAGAATATTCAGGATATGAAGTGCCCGCCTCATGCAGAAGAAATCATACAGCGTATTCTGGCAAAGGCACTGGAAACAGATCCGAAGAAGCGTTATCATACAGCCGAGGAAATGTTAAAGGATGTATCGGCAGCGTTGAATGCACTTCGGCCCTATCATTCCCAGATTGCCGGACTGAAATACGATGCTTATATTTTATATCGGTCGGATAACATTTTACATAAACAGGTGGCTGTTTCACTTCAGAAGCTGTTGGAACGTTTTCGGACGCCGGGACTGAAGCGGATTCAGCGGGTTTTTCTTGATGAAACAGAGTTGTCTGCGGATTATCAGGCAGACAAACAGGTGATGGATGCTTTGAAAGCCAGTCGATATCTGATTATTATCGGCCAGGATGCGTCAGGTGATGATATCTGGCAGTCAAAAGAAGTGAAATTCTTTTTGAAAACCCATAAACCTTCAGAGGTACTCACAATTCTGGCGGCCCAGAAACCGGGAACGTCGGAAACGGTGAAAGCATCAGAGAGGGAGGACTCATCGGGGGCATCAGAAGCAGCAAAAGCATTAGAGGTGCCAGAAACGGCATCGACGGCAGAAGTAGCGGAGCATACCGTTGTTAAAGTGGGCGGCAGGGACCGCAACTTTCCGCTGGCAGCGGATATCCGGGGCGCTTCTGAGAAAGAAATCTTGAAGAAGCTGAAGAAGGATGGCTTTTTGCGGATTGCTGCACCGATTCTGTCGGTGCCCTATGATGGGCTTGTGCAGCGCTATCGGAAGTATAAACGCAGAAAAAGACTAACAACGGCAGCGGTATGTCTGTCTGCAGCTGCTGTTTTTACAGTTTATGCATTGTATCAGTCTTATCAGATAACATTACAGGAGACTATCGCCAGAAGGAATAAAGCGCAGAATCTGTGCGTGCAGGCTATGGATCAGTATGACAGTGGTGATAAGGCTGCAGCTGTTGCTTCAGCCTTACAAATATCAGAAGAAGCAGGAGAAACGGAAAATTATATTGCACCTGAACAGGTATATACGTTGAATACGGTGCTGGATTCTTATGAATCCGGACAATGGATTTATTTTTCTCCATTGCAGAAGATAACCGGTGATTTTTCCGGGGCTGCATTTTCAAAGGATAGCGGGTATTATGGCTATGCGATTGATCAGGAAGGCAGACTGGAAGTTGTTTCTGTGGACACCACGAAGGAAAATGACAGTGTCTGGTGGACACTGGATGCGGCAGATATTCAGTCAGAAGAGAAGGAACTGGCAGATGATAGAAGTGGGATTACATTTGCAGCAGCGTTGGATGATCATCGTGCCATTATATTGACCGGGGAGAATGAAAACTACGCAGCGGTGATCGATGCGGCTGATCGGAAGGTAGTTTCCGGTTTTTATCTGGAGGTTCCTATGGTTTATGGCAAGCGTACCTATGACTGCAAAGAGAATATGTTTGTTTACAGGGCTTCTGATTTTAATATTTATGTCTATGATGCTGCAAAGGGACAACAGCTTGCCTGCATCAGCAGTGAAATGCCAGATGGAGAGTGTCACTTTTCGGATGTGAAGATAAGTCATGACGGGAAAAAGATAGTAGCCGGAAGTGATCAGGGGCTGATGATCTATGATATAGAGAAGAAACAACAACTAACAACTGATATGCCGCCGGTGGAAAAAGTGACATGGATAGATGATACCCATGTAGCCTGTGAGCAGTATCAGATTGTGCAGGATGCCATGGATTCAAGTGATGTATGGATGCGGCAAAAGAGGCAGTATGCATTTTCGATTTATGATGTTCAGGGTCAGAAGGTGTTGAATACAAATGAGGCTAATTTTGGATATGATACAGATACCATAGGAATGCAGATGATTTATCCGGAGAAATCCGGGGAGAAAGTGCCTGAAATTCTTGGTTGGCTGAGAAGTGATCTTTATTTTATCGATGGAGAGACCGGAAATATAGAGGACATGATATCTTTTCAATCGGATATTGTTTCGGTTCAAAGATGTTCAGACAATGATTCCTTCGTTTTTGCAGGACTTAGTGACGGCACGATCGTCAAAGTGTCAGTAGGGGAGACAATCTCGAAGTATCAGGCTTATAAGGTTGATAATGAGCTGTATGATTTTTCATATGTGAAAGATAGGAAAATGCTGCTTTTTACAGAGGAAGGAATTGTTAGCTGCGATTTATCTGAAGATTCAGAAATGAATCAGTATGTATATGAATCAAATCAACGCATCTGTAATATAGAAGAAATTCAGACATTATCAGGCACTGCTTATCGATGTGTATGGACCAGTGACAAAAACAGGAATGAGTATATCTGGTCGAAACATGGATTTAACTTATATTCTTTGGATTCCGAGGATGTTTTGATGCAGTATACATGTGGGGAAGGAAAAGAAATCCATTCTATTCAGATTGCAGAGAATGAAGGAAAGTCTTATGTATGTGTATTGGAATTGTCCAACGCCTATGGAGATGATATACCGGGAGGGTTAAAAGTGTTGTCAATGCAGGATGGTACAGAGATGGCCTGCTACAACCTGCCTGCACAGGCGGATATGGGAGAGAATACCTTCAGATGGCAGCAGATTCAGAAACTGGTGCTGCTGAAGAATCTGACCAATGCGATTGTACTGGATGAAGATGGACAGGTATACCGGGAAAATTTTAAAGATGGTACTACAGAATTATTGAATGCGGCACAGAATGGCTGCAGCAAAATTTTGGATATTTCCATGGATAAAACCGGGACAGCATTAAGATTACTGGGAATAAAAGACGGATACCTGGAATTGTTTAAATACGATATAGAAAATAATTGCGTTTTAGCGTCTGAAATCTGGCAATCGACGGAAGAAGCGAACGGCGGGAATGCTTTTATGACAGAAAGCTGTGATGGTTCTATGATTGTTGTCTATGACGGCGATAAGCAATGCACTCTCATAAGAACAGATCATTGGGGGCGGCAGAAAGAAGTGGATATTGATAATGCCAGGAATTTTCAGATCTGTTTTTTTGATGAAAACAGATTCCTGTTGGGGGTAGATTCGCAAAAGGTCTGGTTGTATGATTTAGAGAAAGAGAGGGTGGTTTCAAGTTATTCAATCAATGATATCAAAGGCTATCACTTGAAACTATCAGCCGATCAGCACGGAGGGTACTTTACATTAAAAGAAGACGGTCTATATGAAAATCTGCAGACAGATGAAGGAATCAGGAGGGAACAGAGTCATATCTATTTTGTAGATGACAGTCACCAGATTTATCCTTATGCAGATGTTGCCTATGGCTATAAACTGCCGGATGAAGATATGGTTTATCAGAATTATCTTACTGGTTATGCCGACCATTCGTTGTATACATTTTCTGACTTATACCAAAAAGCTCAGTGATTATAGCCGATGATAATAAGAAAGGCACAGACAGAACGAAAAAGTATCTGCTGCAATCAACCCATGAAGGCGTGATTTCGGCAGATACTTTTTGTTTTTATTAAAAAGAAACAATGTAAACCGGATTTTGTCCCTGCATCAGGTGATAAGGTCCGGCTTTTTTTGCACTGCTGACCTGAAGTTGAACAATCTCCGGTTCAGGCAGGGACATTTCTTTTTGCAGGGTCATGATCTGGCTGATGGTTTCCAAAGTAATAGCAGTGATCACAATTCGGATTTCAGGATTACGGCTATATAACAACTGCATAATCTCCTTCAAGTGTCCCGCACTGCCGCCGATGAAGGTATGGGTAGCCGCAGGGAGCGTATCAAGACATTCCGGTGCAGTGCCGCTGACAATGGTAAGATTGTCTGCTTGTAATTTCAGACTGTTTTCTTTGATAAGATCCAGTCCGTCAGGATTGCGTTCAATGGCGTAAACACGTCCATCGGGAATCTGCCGTGCTGCTTCAATGGCGATAGAGCCGGTTCCGGCACCGATGTCGAAAAGAATAGCGTTTTTCGTAAGCTTCAGTTTGCTTAGAACAATACTTCGAATCTCGGATTTAGTCATCGGAACCTTCCCTCGGATAAAGGCATCATCAGGAAGTCCATAAGTAACAGGAAGCGGTTCAGCATTCGGGTTTTCAATATAAAGCAATGACAAGGCGGAAAATGTTCGGTGAAGAAAATCTGCCGGATTGCCGCTGACAATCTGTTCATCCGGCTGTTTCAGATCTGCACCGATATAAATGCGAACATTCGAAAGGCCGTAGTCCATCAGTTTTCTGGAAATGTTCGAGACATCTTCTGGTTTGCCAAGCAGGACCAGTGTTTTTGTGTGGCACCGGATATGGCTGATGATGGAGGCAGTTTGGCCGTGGCAGCTGATCAGATGAACATCGGACCAGGTTTTCCCGATTGTATTCAAAAAGTGGATCGGCGAGGAGATGCCGCTGAATGATTCGATTTTGAAAGGTTTTCCTTCCAAACAGCGTCTTAGACCGGCTGCACCGCTGTAAAAACCGATATCTCCGGAGAATAGAACGGCAAAATGCTGGTATTCCGGGTGGGAAAGCATGTAATCGGTGATGGCCGGATAATTGTAGGAACAAAATGTCGGTTTATGATAATGTTCAGCCATTTCAAGCATTCTTTTGGCACCGATGATAATATCACAATTTTTCAGTGCACGGTCTGCTTCAAGGGTTAGCTGGTCCGAAGACATGCCGGTGCCGATGAGACTGACAATCTGGTCAGTTGAGGCTTTATTGTCATCAGTTCCGATCCAGTTGGAAAGCCAGTGGTAACTTTCGGAAAGTGAAAGACCTTTCTCCCTGGCAGGGCTTCCGATGATCAGTACCGGAATCTGTGCCTGTGCGGCTGCTTCCAATTTCTCATCAAAACCGCCTGTGCGTCCGCTCTGTTTGGTGACCATGTAAAGAGGCGTTTCAGTCAGGGTACTGTCAGGGTGATCTTTTTCCCAGCGTTTACAGATATGCTGAATGGTTGCAGTATTCATGCTGATATCAAATGGCCCTTGCATACAGAAAATGTGGGAAGACGGAAGACCAAGTGCAGCACATGCAGACAGCATTTCAGCATTTGGTAGAATACGGACAAAAAGGCGTTCGGAAGCATTAGTCATCTGCATAAAATCAGGTAATGTTTTGCTGCCTGTTGTCAGAAAAACAGGTCCTTCCTGATGGTTGAGAAAATCAATGGCCTGTTCTGTTGTGTCAACAAACATTTCTGATGGTTTGCCGGTGCCGGATAAGACATCCGCAGAGGCCTGACAGTCACGAAGAATACGCAGGTAAGGTACCTGTGTTTTTTTACAGGCATCGGAGATGTTGGCAGATACTTCAATTGCATATGGATGAGTAGCATCCAGCACAAGATCAAAATGTCGGCCGTTGATAAAATCGACCATTTCATGAGCGTCCATGCGGTGAGATGAAACGGTCATGGATGGTGCTGACGGCAGGAGCTTTTCTCCATATTCGGTGGCAACACAGACGTGCAGTGACACCGGCTGATGAATGAGATACTCCGCCAGAAGGCGGCCTTCGGTTGTACCGGCAAAAAGTAATATATTTTTCATCATAAAATCTCCTTGAGCAGTGGATAACGTTGAAACAAAAACATCAATCGGTGGATATAATGCTATCATATCATAGTGCAAAAGCAGTGGCAATTTATTTCAGGATGCAGGATTCACAATGCGGCAAATTTATAGTAGAATAGGGAATATGAGTGTTGATGGCAGGATGATCGGTTTATGAAATATAAGAAAGGAAAGGGATGAATGATGGCTGAGATGAAGATACCCAGGGTGATGATCGCAGCACCTGGGAGCGGCAGCGGCAAGACGATGATCACCTGCGGGCTTTTGGAGCTTTTTCGCTGTGAGGGACATCCGGTGTCTTTCAAATGCGGACCGGATTATATCGATCCGATGTTTCATCGTTTTGTCCTTGGAATCCCATCCAGAAATCTGGACACCTTTTTTACAGCAGCCAATCGGACGAGAAGTCTGATGGGACAGGCGTGTATGAATACAGCGGCAGATTTTGCTTTGATCGAAGGCGTTATGGGATACTATGATGGTCTGGGCGGTGTTTCCCTTCAGGGCAGCAGTTATGAACTTTCTGTTCAGACAAAGACACCGGTGCTTCTTGTGGTCAATGGCCGGGGGATGAGTCTTTCGATGATGGCACTGATTCGGGGATTTATGGATATGTATTCGGATCAGATGATCCGGGGGGTCATTATGAACCGAGTATCGAAGGCTGTCTGTGATCGATTGACACCGTTGATTGAGAAGCAGCTGGGGATTGCGGTAATCGGCTATGTGCCTGAAACAGAGGTGATTCATTTTCCGAGTCGTCATCTGGGACTGATGATGCCGGAGGAAATTGCGTCACTTCGGGAACAAATTCAGAAATTTGCAAGTTTACTTGCAGAAACATTAGATATTCAAAAGGTAAAGATGATCGCAAACGGTGCAGAACCCCTGGAGTGGGATGAAGAAGCAGTGACGTTTCGTGGATCAGAGGCTGCAGAATCAAATCAGGCGGGAAATTCGGAGAAACCTGACGGTACAAAAAAAGCATTGCGTATTGGTGTGGCTATGGATGCAGCCTTTTGTTTCTATTATGAGGATAATCTGGATCTTTTGAGATCACAGGGGACGGAGATCGTGTATTTTTCGCCTTTGGCGGATGAAGCTTTGCCGGAGAATCTGTCCGGCATTTATATGGGCGGCGGTTATCCGGAACTTCATGGAGAGCAGTTGTCGGAAAATGAAACAATGAAGCGTTCAATCCGGGAAGCCGTGGAGCAGGGCATGCCGTGCCTTGCTGAATGCGGAGCATTTATGTATATGCATGAGGAGATGGAAGATGCAGATGGAAGGTGTTGGAGGATGGTCGGTCTGGTTCCCGGAAAGGCTGTTAAGAAAGGACGGCTGGTCCGTTTCGGTTATGCGGTGCTGACTTCTGAGAAGGACACGATTCTTGGTCCGAAGGGTATACAGATGCCGGTACATGAGTTTCACTATTGGGATACGACATGTGAAAGCGGCTGTTTTGAAGCAGTAAAACCAATGACCGGGCGCCGCTGGCAGTGTATTTATCAGAAAAAGCAGATGTTGGCAGGATTTCCGCATTTCTATTTTAATGCCAATAGAGAAATGGCGGTTCATTATCTGGAAGCATGCAGAAAGTATAGCCATCATTTGCAGTCCGTCAAATGAGAATAAGAAAATACAAAATTAGAAATGAGGAACATGAAGTGGCAGATTTAAGGATATTAAAAGCACAGTTAAATCAACAGTTGTTTATGATCAGTCAGCCGAACGAAAAAGTGATGGATGCGGCATGGCAGAGATGGGACAGTATCGGTAAGCCTTTGAGAAGTCTTGGGGCCATGGAACGTGCCGTTGTGAAGATGGCAGGGATGGAGAATTCGGTAAATGTCAAAATGGACAAGCGCGCCATCGTTGTTTTATGTGGCGATCACGGGGTTGTCAGAGAAGGCGTGACCCAGACAGACAGCAGTGTGACCCGGATCGTTGCAGATAATATTGCCGCAGGAAGAGCAAGCATCAATATCATGGCAGCGAAGGCCGGTGCAGATGTATTTCCGGTGGACGTGGGTATGCTCGGTGAGCATTATCCGAACAAAGAATTTAAACCAATGGTTATGTGTGACCGTAAGGTGGCGGAAGGAACCGGAGATATTACATTGGAGCCGGCCATGACACAGGAGCAATGTGTTAAGGCCCTTCTGGCGGGTATCGAAGTTGTTGCTGATCTTTCAACACAGGGATATGAGATGATCGGCATGGGAGAAATGGGAATAGGCAATACAACGCCAAGCAGTGCTCTTGTTTCTGTCCTTTTGAATCTTCCGGCCAATGAAGTGACGGGACGCGGTGCAGGTCTGTCAGATGAGGCGTATAACAAAAAAGTTGCTGTGATAGAACAGGCTGTGGATCGTTATTGGAAGGCAACAGAGAATTCTGAAATTCCGGAAGGTCCATTTTTCAAAATAGATGCGGCGGTGGAACTGATGTCTCATCTGGGCGGTTACGAGATTGCAGCTATGGCAGGAATGTGCCTGGGCGGTGCAGTCTTTGGTGTGCCGATTGTATTGGACGGATATATTTCTGTAGCCGGTGCTCTGTGTGCGTCTCTGATCAACAGTGACTGCACCAGCTATCTTCTGGCTTCGCATATTTCAGCGGAACCGGCTGCATGGAAAGTACTTAGAAATCTGCATCTTGAACCGGTGATCCAGGCAGGAATGTGTCTTGGAGAGGGAACCGGTGCAGCGGCAGCGATGTCTTTGTATGATATGGGACTGGCAGTTTACCGACAGATGGGAACATTTGAGGATATTCATGTAACGCAGTATGAAAATTATGCAAAAAAACAGGCGGAGAAATAGATGATATTACTGGTGACAGGCGGAAGTGCCAGCGGCAAATCAGAATATGCAGAAAACAGAGCACTTCAGATGGCAAAAGAGGGGAAGAGACCGTTAATTTATCTGGCAGCGATGATGCCTTTTGGCAAAGATGCGGAAAAAAGAATTGAGCGTCACAGACAGCTGAGGGCCGGCAAAGGTTTTGAAACGGTAGAGCGTTATACAGCTGTAGAAGCACTCTGCCGCGGAGATGGTCCGGATTCTGAAGCTTTCAGAAATCAGGCTAAAGGGGCGGTTGTGATGCTGGAATGTATGTCTAATCTCACAGCCAATGAGATGTTTTCCGGAAGCGGCAACAGTGGGGATAATACAGGGGCATACAGCCGGGGGCAGGCAGATAGGGCACAGAATGAAGAAGAACAGCATCCGACAATTGATATCCGTAAGGTGCAGGACAGGATCATGAAGGGGATTGATGCATTGGCAGAGATGGCAGAGCATCTGGTTATTGTCAGCATCAATGTTTTTGATGAAGGTGTACAGCAGTATGATCCCTGGACCGGAGCATATATACAATGCCTTGGAGAATTGAATCAGATGCTGACGGAACGGGCAGACGAAGCTGTGGAAGTTATTTATTCCATTCCGGTTGCTTATAAGGAGGATGTAAGATGCAGTCATTGATTATTGCATTTGCCATGTATTCCAGAATTCCCATGCCGAGAGCAGACTGGAATGACAAAAATATGCGCTATGCTTTTTGCTGGTTCCCCGTTATTGGGCTGGTGATCGGATTGGTGACTGGTGCTGTTTTTTATATACTGACAGAGTGGCAGGTGGGATCTGTTTTCCGGGGGGTCTGCCTGACGGCGGTGCCCTTATGGATTACCGGCGGGATTCATTTGGATGGATTTATGGATACAACAGATGCCAGAAGTTCTTATGGGGACAGGGAAAAGAAACTGATGATCCTGAAAGATTCCCATGTGGGAGCTTTTGCGGTTATCGGCTGTGGTATATACATGATGTTATCAGTGGGGGCATGGAGTGAGATTGATGCGGACGGCATCAGGATCATGATCATGGCCTTTGTACTGGAGCGGGCACTCAGCGGATTGGCTGCTGTTAATTTTAAGGGAGCCCGTAAAGACGGTATGCTGACTGCATTTCGGGAACCGGCGAGGAAAAGAATGGTGACAGTTGTGCTGGTGACAGAAGCTATTGCAGTGGCATGTGTGATGTGCTATTTATGGCTTCCGGGCGGTGTACTTTGCTGCATAGGGGCGCTGCTGATGTTTTCCTTCTATTATAAAATAGCCATGAAAGAATTCGGTGGGACAACAGGTGATCTGGCAGGGTGGTTTCTGCAGAATTGTGAGCTGGTCATGTTGTTTTTGACAGTCTGCAGCAAGTATCTTTTTGCTTCTATATAAAATGAAGGCGAGGTTGAATGGATGAAGTTTGTAACTGGTGGCTGTTATCAGGGAAAACAGCAATGGGTGCTGACGCATGAGAAGCTTTTGCAATCTCAGATAGCAGATGGTGCGGTCTGCAGTGCGAAAGAGATAAAAGACGCAAAGGCGCTGGATCATTTTCATTTGCTTGTACAGCGGTGGATGCTGGCGGATAAAAATCCATCAGAAGAAATCGAGTCGGTGCTGAGGTCGAATCCGGGTCTGATCATTATTACAGATGAGATCGGCGGCGGTATTGTTCCTATGGATCCAAAGGAACGGGAATGGCGGGAGGTTCACGGCAGAGTCTGCTGTCAGCTGGCCGAAAGGGCCGATTGTGTTATCCGTGTGATCGCCGGCATCGGGCAGCGGATTAAGTAAAGCAGATGGATACTCAGAATAGAAGTCAGGCAGAAAATCAGGTAGATAACATGATAATGAAAATATGGATGATACGTCATGGAATGACAGCCGGAAATCGGGAGCAGCGATATGTCGGGACAACAGATGAACCGCTCTGTGAAGAAGGACGGCAGCAAATATTGGCTAAAGGGCAAATGATAGCCTTGGATTATGATATTCAGAACATTTATGTCAGTCCGATGCGGCGATGCCGGGAGACGGCAGCGATTTTGTATCCGTGGTCTGGACAGACGGTTATTGATGATTTCAGGGAGTGCAGCTTTGGTACATTTGAATATAGAAATTATCAGGAGCTAAACGGCAATTCTGATTATCAGGCATGGATTGACAGTGGCGGCATGATAGGGTTCCCGGAAGGCGAAAATCAAAAAGAATTTTGCGGCAGAGTACAGAAAGCCTTTGAAAAATGTATCCTGGAAGAGATGATCCCGAAAGTGCGGCAATGGCATCATAAGGTGCAGCTTTCAGGTACAGAGGCAAAAGAATGGCGGACAGCAATGGTTGTTCATGGCGGTACGATCATGGCAATCCTCTCGAAATGGGCAGTGCCGCAGTTTGACTATTTTCATTGGCAGGTCAAAAACGGATGCGGCTATGGTGTCAGACTGGATATGGATGAGTGGCTGTCAGGCCAGGAAAGATTGTCTGTGATTGAAAAGTTTTAGCTGAGACAGTTTTTTGGAATTCCGCATACCTTCAGCTTGGATTAAAGGAGTAAATTTATGCATGGCATTATTGTTTTGATGGGAGGCTTTTTGTTGGATTGTCTGCTTGGAGATCCGCATAATCCATGGCATCCCATTTGTCTGATTGGTCATTTGATCAGTTTTCTGGAGAAGGAAATAAGGCATTTATTTCCGAAAAACCAAAACGGAGAGCTGGCAGGTGGAACCCTGCTTGTTCTATTGGTTCTGGTGATTTCTACAGTAGTTCCTATATTGATTTTAATGGCGGCAAGGCTGCTCCATCCGTATCTGGCACTTGTGCTGGAAATGATCATGTGTTATCAGCTGTTGGCGGCCCGTTCTCTGAGAGATGAGAGCATGAAGGTGTATCGGGCACTTCACCGGCAGGATATTGAAGGCGCCAGAAAGGCAGTGTCCATGATCGTGGGAAGAGATACGGAGCGGCTGGATGCAGCAGGCATTGCAAAGGCAGCCGTTGAAACAGTGGCAGAGAATGCCTCTGACGGTGTGATCGCGCCGATGATTTTTATCGCTATCGGGGGTGCGCCGTTGGGATTTTTTTATAAAGCGGTCAATACAATGGATTCTATGGTTGGATACAAGAATGGCAAATACCTTTATTTTGGCCGTGCGGCGGCAAAACTGGATGATGTGATGAATTATGTGCCTTCAAGGATTTCCGGACTTTTGATGGTGGCATCGTCGGTATTCACCAGTGGGAATGCCAAAGGGGCCTGGAGGATTTTTCGCCGCGACAGGTATAACCATGCCAGTCCGAATTCAGCACAGACAGAGGCCGCCTGTGCCGGTGCATTGGGACTTCAGCTGGCGGGAGATGCCTGGTATTTTGGTGAGCGGTATCACAAACCGACTATCGGTGATCCTATGAGAGATATTGAAGATGCGGACATTATCCGGGCAAATTGTCTGATGTATGGTGCTTCCATTTTATGTCTGGTGCTCTGTGTTGTCATCCGATATATATTGGTGGGGTAGCACTTTTCGGAAAGAAGACGGGAACTCAGCAGATCAGTGGTGAGACATCAGATTGGTGGTGCAGGCAAAACTGTCGGAATGTCAGGCAGTGAAAATAAAAACAGGAGAAACAGCAATGGCAAAAGTAATCATGGTACAGGGCACGATGTCCAATGCGGGAAAGAGCCTGCTGGCGGCGGGTTTATGCCGCATTTTTAAACAGGATGGATACAGAGTAGCCCCTTTTAAATCGCAGAATATGGCATTGAATTCATTTATCACATCAGAAGGTCTGGAGATGGGCCGTGCTCAGGTGATGCAGGCGGAGGCCGCAGGGATTGAACCCTCCGTCAGAATGAATCCGATCCTTCTGAAACCCACATCAGATGTGGGGTCTCAGGTGATCGTCAATGGCGAAGTACGTCAGAATATGCGGGCAGCAGAATACTTTAAATATAAAAAATCGCTGATACCGGATATTATGAAGGCATACAATTCATTGGCAGAAGAGAATGATATTATCGTGGTGGAGGGGGCCGGAAGTCCGGCAGAGATCAATCTGAAGTCCGAAGATATTGTGAATATGGGGCTGGCAAAGCTGCTGAAGGCACCGGTGCTGCTGGCGGGAGATATTGATCGCGGCGGTGTATTTGCCCAGCTGGCAGGCACCATGATGCTGCTTGAAAAGGAAGAACAACAGATGGTGAAAGGTCTGATCATCAACAAATTCCGTGGGGATAAGCGGATATTGGATCCGGGAATAGAGATGCTTAAAGATTATACGCCGGTACCTGTTGTAGGGGTTGTGCCTTATATGCAGGTGGATATCGATGATGAGGACAGTCTGGCAGATCGTCTGGACAGACATGAGGGAAAAGGGGTCATTGACATTGCGGTGATCCGTGTACCCAGAATGTCGAATTTCACAGACTTTAATGCATTGGAACGCATGCAGGGGGTGACACTGCGTTATGTGGAGAAGATACATCAGCTTGGCAGCCCGGATCTAATTCTGCTTCCGGGTACAAAGAATACCATGGGGGATCTGAAGTGGATGCGTATGAACGGTCTGGAGGCTGCCGTGCTGAAGCAGGCGTCAGATGGCACGCTGGTGATGGGTATCTGCGGCGGTTATCAGATGCTCGGCATGACGCTGGAGGATCCGGATGGTGTGGAAGAAGGCGGCAGTATGCGCGGTATGGAACTTTTGCCGGTACATACGGTTTTTGAGAAGGCGAAGACAAGAACCAGAGTTCTTGGAATGACAGAAACATTGAATGGACCGTGGCAGTTATTGTCCGGCATTGCTTTTGAGGGATATGAGATCCATATGGGTGAGACAACCTATGAGCCGGGAGCTGCTGTCTTTTCCACCATAGCAGAAACAGCGGGTACACATAACGGAAAAGGATCGTCAGCCAATGGATGTCAGTATCAGAATGCAGCCGGAAGTTATGTGCATGGTATTTTTGATTCTGTACAGATGCAGAAAGCACTGATTGAGCTGCTTTGTCAGAGAAAAGGGCTGTCCGGGGAGACGGTATCCTGGATAGATGAGAAAGTTTATAAGGAACAGCAGTATGATAAGCTTGCAGAAGGACTCAGAGAGAGTATGGATATGGCACGGATTTATCAGATATTGGAGGAGGGACTGGCATGAAAATAAAACTTGAAAATGTATTGCCGTCGGAGATTGAGAAGCGCAGTTTTGAAATTATTACGGAGGAGCTGGGAGACCGGGTTTTTGATCCTCTGCAGGAGCCGATCATAAAGCGTGCGATCCATACCAGTGCGGATTTCGAATATGCGGATTCTCTGTGCTTTTCAGAGCATGCGGTGGAAAAAGCATTGGATGCGCTGCGTAAAGGCGCTTGTATCGTGACGGATACCCAGATGGGCAGATCCGGGATCAATAAGAAAGTGATTGCAGAATTCGGCGGGGAGGTCTGCTGTTTTATGTCTGATCCGGATGTGGCTGAGACGGCAAAAAAGAACGGCACGACCAGAGCGGTGGCCAGCATGGAGAAAGCAGCAAAGCTTGATAGGCCGCTGATTTTTGCCATTGGCAATGCACCGACGGCTCTGATCCAGCTTTATGAGATGATCCGGGAAGGGCGGATCCGACCGGAACTGATCATCGGGGTGCCTGTTGGCTTCGTTAATGTCGTTCAGGCCAAAGAATTGATTATGACGGCAGATGTGCCGTATATTGTTGCAAAAGGAAGAAAAGGCGGAAGCAATATTGCCGCCGCCATCTGCAATGCGCTGTTATATATGCTTGACAGTTCAAGAGGTCATCACTGAATTGGAAAATCCATCGCCGCAGACATGCGCATGTGCTGGAATAGAATTGCAAATTAATCATAAGGGGTCGCTTTTGGCGGCCTTTTTTCTTCGAGAAAACTGCCACGCATGACTGCTTTGCTGCCATATTTCTGCCGGATACTGTCTAAGGCCTGGTCAAGTTTTTCCTGCTTGTCATTTTTGACATAATCAAAGAGATTCATCTGACGCACCTGGCAGTCACTGAGTTTGGAAGTGCGGATGCCGAGAAGACGGACGGGTGTGCCATTCCAGAGTTCGTGAAAAAGGCGAAGAGCGGCTTCATAGATCACTTGTGTTGCCTGAGAAGGAGAAACAAGCTGCATCTGATGGGAGACATTCGTGAAGGTGCTGTATCGAATTTCCACACTGACCATGCCTGCGAGAAAACCCGCTTTGCGGAGACGGCCGGCGACAGATTCTGACAGCTCCAGCAGAACTTTTCCGGCTTCTTCTTCTGTTGTCACATCTGTTGACAGTGTGGTGGAATTGCCGAGACCCTTGTTGGAGGTGTCGGTTTTGGTTCGGTCGTCAATGTGGACGGATTCGATGCCGTTGGCATATTCCCAGATGGTGCGGCCGTGGCTTTTTAAATGGGCTTCTATGAGAGTCGGATCCATTTTGGCCAGGTCACCGATGGTTTTGATGCCGAGAAGTTCAAGCTTTGAGGCAGAAGAACGGCCGACCATAAAAAGGTCTTTCACAGGAAGAGGCCACATTTTCACAGGGATCTCTTCAGGAAAAAGTGTGTGGACTTTGTCCGGCTTTTCAAAATCAGAGGCCATCTTTGCCAGCAGACGATTGGTGGAGATGCCCACATTGACCGTAAATCCGAGTTTGTTGCGAATGACATCTTTGATGATATGGGCAGCTTTCACAGGATCGCCGTTATCTCCGGGAACCGGCACATATTCTGCAAAGCATTCATCAATGCTGTACTGGCTGATGGATGGTGTATAATGATGCAGCAGATCAAGAAGCTGGTGACTGCATACACTGTAATAATGATGTTCCGGCGGTACGATGGTCAGGCTGGCACATTTTCTCAGAGCGTCCGTAATGGGTTCACCGGTGCGGATGCCGTATCTGGCAGCAGACATGGATTTGGCCAGTACAACACCGTGCCGTTTGGACATATCGCCGCCTACAATGGCAGGAATTTTTCGAAGATCGGTGTTACTGCCGTCCCGGAGCAGCTTGATGGCGGTCCAGCTTAAGTAGGCACTGTTTACATCTATATGGAAAATAATTTTTTTCATTGTCATCACCTGTTTGTATTATAATATAAGCATTTTGCCGCGTCTACAGTGGAATGCCGACAATGTAAATATGTATTGCTGTTTTTATCAATCCCGGATTCCTGCTTCCGGCTATGCAGACGGTGTCGGCAAGTCTTTGTGTTTATAAAACAGTTGAGATTTTCTGTGACCGGTGCTAGAATGATGGTTGTTGCAACAGGCATTGTGCAGGACTGCAAATGCGTTTGACCTGAATTTTAAAACTGGGAGAATGATTAAAATGAAAAATATTATTTTTATAGGTATGCCGGGAGCTGGAAAGAGTACGATTGGCGTTGTTATTGCCAAAATTTTCGGATATGATTTTGTGGATTCGGATCTGCTGATCCAGAATCAGGAAGGGGATATCCTGGAGCATTTAATCGACAAATATGGTATTGACGGATTCCTGAAGATTGAAAATCAGGTGAACAGAGATATTGATGTAAAGAAGACAGTTATTTCAACAGGCGGCAGTGTCTGCTATTGTGATGAAGCATTAAGACACATGTCTGAGTGTGGTGTGATTGTTTATATTAAGACAGATTATGAATCTCTTCATCAACGTTTAGGAGATCTTCATCAGAGAGGAGTTGTTATTCGGAATGGCTCTACTCTTTGGGATTTATATAATGAAAGAACACCACTTTATGAAAAGTATGCGGATGTCATTGCGGATGTCAGCGGCTGCAGAATTGAAGAGGCCATAGACAAAATAAAAAAAGAATTGAAAGCTTGTGACAAATTATATGAAGAATAAAATATCAAAAAAGAGACATAACAGCTATAGCGGACAAAGAAGAAAGAGAAGTTTTAAAGAATGGACACAGCAGCCGCATTTTTACGGAGCACTGGCAATGCTCCTGCCTTTGACAGCTATACTAATTGCTTATATTGCCATGGGGGTATTCCCTTTTGGCGATCAGGCGACGATGATCATTGATTCGTATCATCAGTATGTGCCATTTTTCTCTGAGTTTCATAATAAGATCTGGCATGGAGAGAGCTTTCTGTATTCATGGCACGGAAGTCTTGGCTTTAATTTTATTGCGGTGCAGGCTTATTATCTGGCCAGTCCGCTGAACTTTTTGATTGCAATTTTTCCGGCATCCATGATGATCGAGGCATTTGAGACACTGATTATATTGAAGATTTGTCTGTCCGGGTGGACTGCTTATCGTTATCTGCGCAGGCGGACAGGAAGAAATGACTATTCTACGGTTGTTTTTGCTGCCTTCTATGCTCTGGGTGGTTTCAGTATTGCTTATAACTGGAATGTGATGTGGCTGGACAGCATTGTGCTGTTCCCGCTTATTCTGATGGGTATGGAAAGACTGATTAATGATAAGAACGGACTGCTTTATGCAGTGACCATGGGCCTGGCTATTTTTTGCAATTATTATATGGCCATTATGATCTGTATTTTTGTTGTCCTGTATTTTTTTGTCATCTGGTTTTCAAGAAAGAGAGAAGGCGTCGGACAGTTCTTTAAGAGCGGCTTTCATTTTGCAGTGTGTTCTGTGCTGGCCGGTGGTCTGGCGGGAATTTATCTCTTCCCGACGTATTATACATTGATCAACAGTTCTCAGGGTTCAGCACCTACAAGTTTCAAGCTGTATCGGAATTTTCTGGAAATCTTTCGACAGCAGTTTGCGCTGGTGGAACCGACAGAATTGACGGGTGCACCGAATATTTACTGCGGCGTACTGCTTGTGATGCTGGTAGTATTTTATGCGGTTTCCAAAAACATTTCCCTTCGTGAAAAGATCGGGCGTCTGCTGGTGACAGGATTTGTTCTGGTCAGCCTGAATATCAATGTTCTGGATTATGTATGGCATGGCTTCCATTTTCCGAATAATCTGCCGGGAAGATTTTCCTTTATCTACATCTTTATGGTCGTTGTCATGGCTTATGATGCATGGCAGTCTCTGAGATTGATGAATATGAAGGCCTTTCTTGGTATTTTTGCTGCGGAGGCTGTTTTATTCGGGGTATGCCTCTGGTATCCGAAGGACCGTTTGCCCCTGTACAGCATGATTGTTACGGGAATTCTGATGGCCCTTTATATGATTCTTCTTGTGGCTTACCGCAGACATTCATTTCTGATGATCAAAGGCTATAAAGTTTTGCCTCAGATGCTGTGTCTGCTGATACTCACTATTGAAGTGGCGGGCAATGCAGTTTTCGGTCTCTGCATGAATGGGACAGTCAATAGAACCAGTTATACAGAAGACAGGCAGGAAGTATCAGCTATCCGCAATCATTATGAAGCCAAAGATACGTTTTATCGTATGGAGTTGGCGCAGATCAGAGGAAGGGATGATGTCACATGGCATCATCTGAACGGCATGTCCTTTTTCTCATCCACGGCGGATGACCGTGAGGAAAGGCTGATGGGAGCACTGGGATTTTATAACAGCGGCAATAAATACAGCTACAAAGGGGCAACACCTCTGACGGATGCATTGCTTGGCATTCGATATATTATCAGTAATGAAGAAATGTGGGCTTCCAATCTGTCATTATGTGAACAGACCATGAATAAATATGTGTATGAGAACCAGCAGAATCTGGCCCTGGGTTATATGGTGAATCCGACACTGGAGCAATGGAAGATTGTAGAGGGCGATCCGTTTGTAACTCAGAATGATTTTGTGAGACTGGCCACAGATACACAGGAGGCGTTGTTTACACCGATGACAGTCAGTGAGCCGGAAGTGACAGGGGGAATGCTGACCAGTACCGGTGAAGATAAGTATTTTTATGAGAGAACAGCCGATAATGGCACGTTGACATGGCAGCTGACATTTACAGAACAGCAGGATGTGTATATCTATTTTGAAGCCAGTCATTGTGAGAAACTCAAAGTGACCATTGACGGGGAGACGGAGACTTATTCTGATAAACGGGGACATATTGTTCATCTTGGACAGTGTGATGCCGGCAAGGTTGTGACACTGGATTTTCCGATGGACAATGAATATGATACCGGAAATGTAAAGCTCCAGATGTACGCATTTAATAACAATGTTTTTGAGTCTGCTTATACACAGCTTGCGGATGCGCAGCTTCAGGTGACAGATTATGACAGTACACATGTGACAGGCAGTATTCAGGCCAGTCAGGATGGACTGATGCTTCTGTCTGTTCCGTATGATGAAGGATGGAGCGTTTATGTGGACGGCGTAAAGACGGAGATTTCGCCTGTTGGAGAGGCTTTGACGGGATGCTGGCTGACTGCCGGAACCCATGAGATTACGATGCGTTATGTACCACAGGGATTTGTGGAAGGCGCCGTGCTCAGCACTGTTTCGCTACTGATACTTGTATTGGGAATTGCTGTAAAATCGGGTATATTCCGCAAACATCATAGGAAAATGTAACAAATCCTTAACAAATTTTTATAAAAAGGTAAAAAGCGATTTACAAACAGAGAGTTTGTGATATAATCATTTTGAGACAGAATCGGTAATGGGAAATTTTGTCGAATTTTATGAATTTTTGAGGCTGCAGATGGTTTTTGGAATCGTCCGCTGCAGTGATATTGTGATATTGATTCAGTTATTTTATGAGATAAATTCAGAACAAGTCAGTTTAAATTTGAGGTGCAGTATGGAACAGTATTTAATAAAGGGCGGCAATCCGCTGGTTGGAGAAGTAGAGATTAGCGGTGCGAAGAATTCGGCACTGGGTATTCTTGCGGCAGCTATTATGTGCGATGAAACAGTTACAATCAGAAATTTGCCGGATGTGAATGACATTAATGTTTTTTTGAATGCAGTCATATCCATTGGTGCAGAAGTACATTATCCGAATCCGAAGGATCGTCATACAGTAAAAATTAACGGTAGCGGTATCCGTACCCATGAAGTGGACAATGATTATATCAGAAAGATCAGAGCGTCCTATTATCTCATCGGTGCCCTTCTGGGCAAGTACAGAGAAGCAGGTGTGGCACTGCCGGGCGGATGCAATATCGGCAGCAGACCGATCGACCAGCATCAGAAGGGCTTTAAGGCACTTGGAGCGAAGGTATGGATCGACAGAGGGATGATTTTTACATCTGCAGATGAATTAAACGGCAAGCATATTTACCTTGATGTTGTCAGTGTTGGTGCAACTATCAATATTATGCTGGCAGCCTCCAGAGCCAAGGGAATGACCATTATTGAGAATGCAGCGAAGGAGCCGCATGTTGTTGACGTGGCACAGTTCCTGAATCAGATGGGAGCCAATATCAAAGGTGCCGGTACAGACATGATCAAGATTATCGGTGTAGATCATTTTAAGGCAGCAGATCATGAGATCATTCCGGATCAGATTGAGGCCGGTACATTTATGTGTGCAGCTGTTGCGACAAAGGGTGATGTGACCATCAAACATGTCATTCCGAAGCATCTGGAATCTATTTCAGCGAAGCTGATCGAGATGGGTGCTGAGATTGAAGAACTGGATGATGCAGTACGTGTTGTAGCAACAAGGCGTCTCAGTCCTACAACAGTGAAGACAATGCCTTATCCGGGATTCCCGACAGATATGCAGTCACAGATTGCGGTATGCCTGTCACTGGCAGATGGTACAAGCCTTGTTACAGAGAAGATTTTTGAGAACAGATTCAAATACACAGACGAATTAACCAAGATGGGTGCCAACATCAAAGTGGAAGGCAATACAGCTTTTATTACAGGTGTTGAGAAGTATACAGGTGCAGTTGTAGTGGCATCTGACCTTCGTGCCGGTGCAGCACTTGTTATTGCCGGTCTTGCAGCAGATGGCTGTACATGTGTGGAGCAGATACAGTATATCCAGCGAGGCTATGAAGACTTTGAAGAGAAGATCAGAAGCCTGGGCGGTGTCATTGAACGTGTGGATGTTGATGATCGCGTGGACAGAGATCGCATGATGCGCAAGATGAGTCTTGCTGCTTATTAATTCAGAATAATATTTACCTCATTGCTGATGAAGGTCGGCAATGAGGTATTTTTTCTGTATAGGGCCCGGTGGCTACAAATCAACACAATTGTAGCCTGTGGACTATTGACTTTATGTATGTTTTCATGTATGCTATGTAAGCAATCAACAAAATTTATATTTTCTCTTATTCAGAGCAATGGAGACCAAGGATCTGTGATATTGCGGCAACCCCCGTGTGGGAAGGTGCCAACCTGAGCGAGTAACATCGAACAATAAGAGGATTTGATCGTATCAGGTCCGCTTTGAGCGGATTTTTTTTTGCGTAAGTGTTTTATTTTTATACGATTAAATTAAATACAATAAGAGAAATACCAATTTGATAAGGAGGACATAATGGAAAAGTTATTATTCACATCTGAATCTGTAACAGAAGGCCATCCGGACAAGATTTGTGATCAGATTTCTGATGCTATTCTTGATGCAATGCTGGAACAGGATCCAATGAGCCGTGTAGCTTGCGAAACATGTACAACAACAGGTCTTGTTATGGTTATGGGTGAGATCACATCGAATGCAAAGGTCGATATCCAGAATATCGTCAGAGATACAGTCAGAGAAATCGGTTATACAAGAGGTAAATATGGTTTCGATGCAGATACATGTGCAGTAATGGTAGCGCTTGACAAGCAGTCTGCAGATATTGCTATGGGTGTTGATAAAGCCCTTGAAGCCAAAGAACATACAATGTCTGAAGAGGAAATTGCGGCTATCGGTGCCGGTGACCAGGGTATGATGTTCGGTTTTGCAACAAATGAAACTGAAGAATATATGCCATATCCAATTGCTCTGGCACATAAGCTTGCACGTCAGCTGACAAAGGTTCGTAAGGATGGTACACTGTCTTATCTGAGACCGGACGGCAAAACACAGGTAACCGTTGAATATGATGACAACGGCAAGGCAGTTCGTCTGGATGCTGTTGTTCTTTCTACACAGCATGATCCTGATATTACACAGGAACAGATCCATGAGGATATCAGGAAGTATGTCTTTGATGTGATTCTTCCGGCAGAGATGGTGGATGAGAATACAAAGTTCTTCATCAATCCTACAGGTCGTTTCGTTATCGGCGGACCTCACGGCGACAGTGGTCTGACAGGCCGTAAGATCATCGTAGATACATACGGCGGTTATGCACGTCACGGCGGCGGTGCTTTCTCCGGTAAGGACTGCACAAAGGTTGACCGTTCCGCTGCTTATGCTGCACGTTACGTTGCCAAGAATCTTGTTGCTGCCGGTATCGCTGACAAGTGCGAGATTCAGTTATCTTATGCCATTGGTGTAGCAAATCCTACATCTATCATGGTGGATACTTTCGGTACAGGCAAGTTATCCAACAGCCGTATCGTAGAGATCATCAGAGATAATTTTGATCTTCGTCCTGCAGGTATCATCCGTATGCTTGATCTGAGAAGACCAATTTACAAACAGACAGCCGCTTATGGTCATTTTGGCCGCAACGATTTGGATCTGCCTTGGGAGAAACTGGACAAGGTTGATACATTAAAGTCTTATCTTTAATTTTAAATAAGATTTGAAATTCACATAACGATAATAGACGCAGACAGTTCTCAGTGTTGGGAACAGGTCTGCGTTTATTTTTTATCTCTTTTTCATAAAAAATTTTATTATCTTTTACAATTCCTATTCTTTCTTATGATATAATGAGCGTTAGAGAGCGAGAGCAAGCAATGCATGTTCATCGCGAACGGCGAATGGCGATCATGATAGCTGCATACGCAGCGTCAAGCACCAAAGGTGCGAATCATGATATAATGAAGTGAAAGTTTAAAATCGGTGGTGGTTTTTTGAAATTATTAACCAGAATTAAAATATCTTATGTAATTGCGTTTATCTGCCCGGTAGTTCTGATTCTGGCTACTGTGTTTGGCGTGATGAAGATGGGACTGAATTCCATGGAGCAGAAGTATGATTTGGATCAGTCCAGTTATGAGATGATTCTGAATCCGATGAGTATGCTGGGGCATATGACGGCATCAACGGTGGAAGAGTTAGAACAGGTGATGAAGGATGATCCGGATAAGCTTCTGGATCAGGCTTATCTTGAGAAGCTGAATGAGAGACTTTCCAATCATTCTTCTTATCTTCTGGTGAAAAAGGACTGGCAGAATATTTATTCCGGTCTGCCCGCGGAGGGCAATTATAAGGACGATTTCAATTATTCTCCGAAGGATGGCAAAGATGAGAGTATTTATATTGTGGATGAGCAGCCGTACCATATACAGCAGATGAATTTTGCATTTTCGGATGGAACAGCCGGTCAGGCACTCATTTATACAAATGTGGCACAGATTATCCCTCAGATGAAGAAACTGGTGGCACAGATTATTATTACGTCACTGCTTATTTTGTTTGCAGGAAGCTTTATCGCCATGTTCTGGTTATATCAGAGTATTGTGAGACCGCTGAATAAGCTGAAGACAGCGGCGGAGAATATCAAGGACGGCAATCTGAATTTCAGTGTGGCGGCTGAGACAGACGATGAGATCGGCGAGGTTTGTGTCGCTTTTGAGGAGATGCGTTTGAAGCTGAAGGGTCAGATTGAACGCAATATTCAGTATGAGAAGGAGAGCAAGGAGCTTATCAGCAATATTTCCCATGACTTGAAGACACCGATGACGGCCATCAAGGGTTACATAGAGGGTATCATGGATGGTGTTGCGGATACCGAAGAGAAACGGGATCGTTATATCCGCACGATTTATAACAAAGTCAACGATATGAACAGTCTGATTGAAGAATTGTTTCTTTATGCCAAACTGGACAGCAATTCCGTCACCTATTCCTTTGCAAAGGTGAATGTGGATGCATATTTCCAGGACTGTGTAGAGGAGATCAGCCTCGATCTGGAGTCCCAGGGTGTTGATTTTGGCTATTTTAACTATGCGGACAGGGATACCGTGATTATTGCGGATCCGGAACAGTTAAAGCGTGTGGTGAACAACATTATCGGCAATTCTGTGAAGTATGCATCGCCGGATCGTAAACTGATGATTAGCCTGCGTATTATGGAAGAAGCAGAATTCGTCAAGATAGAAATCGAAGACAACGGCAAGGGCATTGCGCGAAACGAAGTGCCGCTGATATTTGACAGATGTTATCGTACGGATGCATCCAGGAACTCTTCCAAGGGCGGAAGTGGTCTGGGGTTGTCCATTGCCAAGAAAATTATTGAGGAGCATGGCGGTAAGATCTGGGCAGTCAGCACAGAGGGTGTCGGGACAACGATGTGTTTTGTTTTAAGAAAGTATAAGGAGAATAATGTATATGAGTAAGATTTTGATTGTAGAAGATGAAGTGGCCATTGCAGAGCTTGAGAAGGATTATCTGGAGCTCAGTGGTTTTGATGTGGTGATGCAGCATACCGGTGATGCCGGACTTAAAGCGGCTTTGAATGAAGATTTCAATCTGATCATTCTGGATTTGATGCTTCCGAATGTGGATGGTTTTGAGATTTGCAAGAAGGTCCGTGAGAAGAAGAACACACCGATCATCATGGTATCTGCCAAGAAGGAAGACATTGACAAAATCCGTGGTCTGGGTCTTGGTGCCGATGACTATATGACAAAGCCATTCAGTCCAAGTGAGCTGGTAGCTCGAGTGAAAGCCCATCTTGCCAGGTATGAACGTCTGGTGGGCAGCGGCGTGAAAGCCAATGAGATTATCGAAATTCGTGGTATCAAGATTGATAAGACCGCCCGCCGTGTTTATGTCAACGGTGAGGAGAAAGCCTTTACCACCAAGGAGTTTGACCTTCTGACTTTCCTTGCTGAGAATCCGAACCATGTATTTACAAAGGAAGAATTGTTTAATAAAATCTGGGATATGGAATCTATTGGGGATATTGCAACAGTAACGGTGCATATCAAGAAGATTCGTGAGAAGATTGAGTTTAATACATCGAAGCCGCAGTATATCGAGACAATTTGGGGCGTGGGATACCGCTTTAAGGTTTAAAATGGGGATAGAGTGCGGCTCTAAAGGGTTATGATAAAAGGAATCGAAGGGGCCATTCGACACAGGCACACTCGCGTTGCCTAATGCTGGCAGCAGTACATAAGATGCTAAAAAACAGCATCTAAGTACTGGCCGCATTAGAAGCACCTGTGTTGAATGGCCCCTTCGATTCCTTTTTTGGCAAATTTTTGAGCCGCACTTTTATTGCAGTTGAAGATGGCTGTAAAGCGGGTATCCTTTTGGATAGGAGGAAGAAGGAGTTCGGAAGGTATCGAGGAAATCCCGTTGGTAGTGTAAAATGGTTGCAGAACAAAAAGCGTGAAATTGCTTTAAACAATTAATATAAATAGTGTAACGAATGGTGTTTTAGGGACATTAATAGATGAAAATAACAGTTAGGAAAGGAGGCGGGCCGTGAAGGTTACGGATGAGGTTTACAGGGAGTATTCCCAGATGGTATATAAGTATCTGTTTTCGTTGACCGGGGATGCGCATGTGGCGGAGGAAGTGACTCAGGAGACTTTTTATCAAGCGGTCCGCTGTGCCGGTCGTTTTGACGGAAGCTGCCGTTTCTCTACCTGGCTTTGTGCTATTGCGAAGAATCAACTGAACAGTTATAGACGAAAGCATGCTGTGCCATTCGGTGATACTGAGAAACCGGAGACGTTGGCGAAAACAGGAGCAGGAAAAACGGATGTGACGCCGGAGAAAACAGTGCTTTCAGAGTATGGCCGTGTTGAAATTTTAAGGAAATTGCATCAGTTAGATGCAACGGTCAGAGAAGTTATGTATCTTAGAATTTTTGGTGATTTATCTTTTGCACAGATTGGAGAAATCACCGGACGGACAGAAAACTGGGCCCGGGTAACTTACTATCGCGGTAAGGAAAAACTAAGAAAGGAGCTGGATGAGAATGAGTGATAAATTGAGATGTGAAATTGTGCAGGACCTTTTGCCGAGTTATGTGGATGGGCTGACCAGTGATGAAACAAATGAAGCCATCAAAGACCATCTGGCGGACTGTGTTTCATGCAGGGATATGTATGAGCGAATGAAAGCGGATGAGATGTCGGCTGAGGAGAATTCAGAGGTGATGGAAAAAGAAAAAAAAGAAATTAATTTTCTGAAAAGAATTAAACAGAAGCATCGGTTGAATCTGATGCTGGTGGTAGTGATTCTGACAGTCTTTTTTGCAGCGGTTTATTATCATCAGACTTATCAGAAGGGGGAAGAAATGTCGGCGGATGAAATAGATTATTCTCTGCAGTGGAACAGCAATGACAGTCAGCTGAATATTCTGGGTAATTTTAAGAATGCTAATCGCGGATATACAAGGTTGGTTGGTGAAGAGGACGAGGATGGTATTACCCATTTGAAAATTTATTCATCACCGGTGGGAAGCAGGCATCCGAACCAGTTTGTTGCAGGCTATTCCAAGGTGAATGCAGCTGACCAGGTATGGCTTGGGGATAGAATTATCTGGGATCAGGGAGAGAATATCAGCAAAATGACATCGGATTTGTATCAGGCGAAAACGCCGTATGTGGGGGATGCACAGGCTGTTGGTAATCTGTCAAATATATTGGGCATTGGAAGTCAGTTTGGCAGTTATAATATGTCTCTGGAGACGGCGGGGCAGCCTTATGATTGCCGTTACATTATTAAATATCCGATGAAAGGCGAGAAGAAAGAGAAGGCTCTGGAGCAGATGAAGAAAGATGCCTGTGTGATGTTGGCACTAGTAGATAACCTGGATTCGGTTTCCTGGGAATATATGATGACAGCGGAGGATAATAATGGTGTGGAAACATTGAAGATGACAGCAGAGGAAGCATCTGCTTATGTAGGGAAGGATATCAAAACATGTGGTGAGTCACCAAAAGCCCTGCAGGAAATGCTGACGCAGCTGGATTTTATCACAGATGAGGGATTCTATGTTGTTTCGGGAACCGAGCGGGATGAAAATTACAATTTCAGGATTGTCATTTATTATTCACAGCAGGTGAATCTGACAGATATAGAGTGCAGATTCGGCATTACATCCAGTTATGAAATGCATACATTTACAACCGGATGGGGAGGAGAGGATACTCCGGATAAGACGGTCATCACAATGAGTCCGGACCGGTTTAACAGGACACTGACAGATGAAGAAGTTTCAAAACTGACACTCAGTGTTTCTGTAAGGGATACTTCCGGCGAATGGCATGAGGTGTGCGAGGCATTACCGCTTCATGCGAAGTACGGGGATTTGCTGAAGTATACTCTGGAAGAAAATGGTGAAGATGGGTACAGTATTGTAAAAAAATAATCGTAGTTATTTAATAGTGCATACCAATCGAATAAACAAAAGCCTCAGAGGCCAACTTATAGTTATTGTTGGTCTCTGAGACTTTTGAAATTCCAAAAATATATAATCAACGCAGATTTATTGTGCTTTGACGATAGTCAGCAGCATTTTGAAAGCATGAGGAACGCCGCAAGGCAGGATGATGGCGTGCAGTGTACCTGCATGATTAGGCTGTGTCTTCTTGCAAGATGACTTTAAAATAGGTGCTGATTCTGTTATGATAGAAGATAGAAAGTGGAATGGAGGGAATAAGGATGGAGAATATTTTATTTGTGAATGCCTGTGTACGTCCTGAATCCAGAACGATGCAGCTGGCTGAATATATATTGGATCGACTCTGTGGTCAGGTGGCGGAAGTAAACCTTGAACAAGAACAGATCCAGCCGTTGAACAGAGAAAGACTAGAAGAGAGAGATGCTGTTCTGGCAGCCGGACAGGATGATGCAGAGATCCTTAGGTATGCCAATCAGTTTAAGAATGCGGATACAATTGTCATAGCGGCACCGTACTGGGATTTGTCTTTCCCGGCTATAGTGAAGAATTATCTGGAATCCGTTACTGTCTGCGGTGTTACATTCAAGTATTCACCGGATGGTATTCCAATTGGACTGTGCAAAGCAAAGAGATTGATTTATGTGATGACTGCCGGCGGCCCTGTGTTCAGCCCGGATTATGGTTTTGATTACGTGAAAGCATTGGCTCAGAATTTCTATGGCATTCAGGATGTGAAATGCTTTAAGGCAGAAAATCTGGACATTATCGGTGCAGATGTACAGAAAATATTGAATGAGACACAAAAAGAAATAGACATGGGACTATAAAAGACAGAAAAGGGTAGATCAATGGCAGAAGTAAAGATTTTATATGAGGATAAAGACATTATTGTGGTTGTGAAGCCTGCCGGGATGGCTTCACAGGAGGAGCGCTCGGCGGATATGGATATGGTGAGCTGGCTGAAGAATTATTTTGTACGGGAGAAGAAGGTCAAAGGTATGCCGTATATCGGTGTGATTCATCGTCTGGACAAGCCTGTGGGCGGTGTCATGGTTTATGCCAAAACGCAGCAGGCGGCAGGAAAGCTCAGTGAACAGGTGCGAGGCAATAAGATGACCAAGGAATATCTGGCGGTATTGACCGGAACCCTTCCGAAGAAAGAAGGACGGTTGGAAGATATGCTCATCAGCAACGGCAAGACCAACAGGACAGAGGTGGTGGCTGACAAAACTTCCGGAGCCAAGAAGGCAGCGCTTGAATATAAGGTCAAACGGACAAAATTTGACCAGGGGCAGCAGTATTCACTGGTGAATGTTCATCTGATCACAGGACGCCGACATCAGATTCGCGTACAGATGGCTCATGCCGGTGCCGGACTGTGGGGGGACACCCGCTACAATCCTGTTTTTGCGGATAAAAAGGGCTGGTTTGACCTGGCACTGTTTGCCTGGCATCTGGAATTTGACCATCCGATGACAAAGAAGCATTTGATATTTAAAGAACAGGCAGGACCACAGATTACAGCCCATTTTAAAGCGGAAGAATGTAAATAATATTACAGCAATACATAATGGAGTGACTTAGAGAAATGAACAGTACAGTGACGATAAGACTGGCAGTCCCAAAGGATGCTGTTAATATTTTAAAAATTTATGCACCTTATGTGGAAAATACGGCGATTTCATTTGAGTATGAAGTGCCGTCGGAAGCGGAATTCAGGGGAAGAATCGAAAGTACTCTCAAACGATATCCGTATATTGTAGCCGAACAGGAAGGTCGTATCATTGGTTATGCCTATGTATCGATTTTCCATGAGAGAAAGGCCTATGACTGGGCCGTTGAAACATCTATTTATGTGGATAAAGACTGCAAACGCAGCGGCTGCGGCAAGCTTTTATATCAGGGCCTTGAGAAAATTTTGAAGAAACAGCATATCAGCAATCTGTATGCCTGCATTGCCTACACAGAGCATGAGGATGAACATCTGACCAACGACAGCATGCATTTCCATGAGCATCTGGGTTACGAATTGGTAGGCACATTTAAGAAGTGCGGCTATAAGTTTAATAGATGGTATGACATGATCTGGATGGAGAAGATGATTGGGGAGCATCCGGCGGAGCCGGAGGCATTTATTCCATTTTCGGAGATGGATGTTAAGGAAATATCTGAACTTATTTGATAAAAATAATACTTTTAGATACTATTTTATACTTTGATACGTGATGGTATTGATGGGAACGGAAGACAATGGGATAATGTAATCAGAGGTGATATCATGTTTAAAATTAATCCATATAGGCCGGGTGAAGGTTTGCTTCCGACTTATCTGGCAGGAAGAGATGAAGATATTTATAGAAGATTATTGATGTCAGTATTGGACAGTTTCCACATCCAGAGCACAGCTCATCAATAAAGGCATCATTTATTCAGGGAAATACAAAGAACTTGATTTTACTGTTCCTGAGTTTGACGGTTTTATAAAGAGATTGGAAGAATATCAGGAATGGCGGTTGGCGGAGGCGTTATAAAAATAGCTGGTAACTCTGAAAAAATAGAATTGCGCAACCTTACAGTATTTTTGAATAACCCTATAAATTAATAATATGCGGATATGCATTGTTAATTTATAGGGCTTTATGAACTATGGTTGCGCAATTTTATTTTTCTTTTTCTAAGAATTTTTTATACGTCATATCCATTCCCAGTGCCCCAAGTGGTGCTGTAATAATAATAGCCATGACTGCAACGGACAGCACGATTTTGCCGCATGGCAGTCCGGCAGCAAGGGGAACGGAGCCAATGGCGGCCCGAACAGTGGCCTTCGGCAGATAGGCAATAACGCAGAAAGCGCGTTCTTTGGCGGTAAGCGTGGTTTTAAATGTACAGAGCAATACACCAACCGTTCTGAATAAAAGGGCAACGAAAATCATCAGAACAGCAGACAGACCGGCTTCCAGCGTGTAGCGGATATCTACGGCAGCACCTACCAGAACAAAGAGGATGACTTCGGCTGCCAGCCAGAGTTTGCCGAATTTCTCGGACAATCGGTTGGATACGAAAGTTGTACTTTTGGCTTTCAGAACGCAGGCCATGCTGACAACAGCCAGCAGACCGGAAACGGCGATTTTGCCCTCAAGCCATCCTTCAATGGCAATGAGCAGAAAAGAAAAACCAAGGACGATGATGACTTTCATGCTGTTTCGCACATAATGTCTGCGGGCGTAAGCAGTTTCAAAAAGCAGGTAGAGACTATATCCAACAACGGCACCCAGAAGAACGCCGAGAATAATAGAAACCGGGATATTTAAAAAGGCGGTCAGGCTGGCACTTCCGCCCTGAGCCATACTCAGGAAAGTTGTAAAAAGAACAATAACAAAAATATCATCACAGGAGGCACCGGCCATGATCATTTGAGGAATGGCTTTTTGGGTGCCGTATTTTTCGTCCATTAACTGAACCATACGGGGAATGACAACTGCCGGTGAGACAGCGCCGAGAACAGCCCCCATGACGGCGGCCTCTATGTGACTTAGGCCAAGAATCACAGGGGCAAACAGAATGTAACCGATGATTTCACAGGAAGCCGGAACGAAAGAAAGCATAACAGCCGGTCGGCCGACTTTCTTTAAATCGGCAATATTCAGGGACAATCCTGCCTTTAACAGGATGATAACAAGGGCCATTTTGCGCAGATCAGCGGATATGGACAGAATGGACGGGGCTAAAAAGTCCAGAACATAAGGCCCGAGAACGATACCTGTTGCCAGCATACCGAGAATACGCGGCAGTTTCAGACGGCTGCAGATGGCACCCATAGCCAGGCCCACCAGAAAAATAAGTGATAAAGAAGTAAGCATAATCAATCCTCCATGTATAGGGTAAGTAGTGGCATGAATGAAGATCACAAAGTGTGTCGGCATCATTGTTCACACAAAAAAAGCTGACAACTTCTGCGATTCATTCATCGTAGAAGTCATCAGCTATGATATCTATAGCAGTTTAGGTTGTCCAGGGGAGAACTTCATTCCCTGAGTGTTACTATATCATGATTTCCAGAGAAGTGCAAGGATATATCAAAAGGAAGCTACTGGATGCTGCCGGGATACATGAAAATGTTGGAGGCAGAAGATGCGATTCCTATGATGCTGCCTCTTACAGCAAAAGAGAAGGAACTCGATTATTTTCTTGAAATATGCGGCGGATTTCTGATGACTGGCGGGCAAGATGTGTCTCCATCTGTTTATCATGCAAAAAAGGAAGCATGGTGTGGTTCGTGTTGTGAACTTCGAGATGAGATGGAGCAATATATCTTAAAAGGAGCGGTCGATAGGGATAAATCTGTTTTGGGTATATGTCGAGGTATTCAGTTTACGAGCTTGTCGTGGGCATTCAATGGCATCCGGAATTTTCTTATGAGACAGATGAAAACAGCAGAAAGATAATCAATGCTTTTGTCGACGCTATTTGATTAATTCAGGTCTGTGATACACTTCATTCATGTGCATTGGGAGCTGGCAGAAACGGAAAACAAGTAAGATTATTTTAAAGAAGACATTATAAGGCAAAAAATCTTGACAAAGGCCATCTCCTGTCATAAAATGATTTTTGTGAAAACATATTTATGCATGAATGACAGTGAAGAGGATCAGTAGTCTGCGTCAGTGGCCCAGAGAGGATACCAGCGGTGTGAGGTGTCTCCATATGTACAGATGAACCTGCCTTGGAGTTCTGTATGAAAGTACAGCGCGCGTCCGGCGTTATGGACAATTGAGCGGAAGTTTTCGTGGAATCGGGGCAGATATGAACTGATGGAAGACTTCAAATAGGGTGGTACCGCCGAATGAATTTTGGTCCCTGTTCAGCTGATGGCTGGCAGTGGAGAGAATAGACAAGGGGAAGTGCTTTCTGCTGCAGCAGAGCGTACTTCCCCTATTTATTTATTATAGTAGAAACAGGAGAATGTAAAATGGCAAAGGAAAAGAAACAGGTTCGTGAGATCACATCCATGAGCGAAGATTTTGCACAGTGGTATACAGACGTTGTTGTCAAAGCAGGTCTGATCGGTTATACAAGTGTTAAAGGCTGTATGGCTTTAAAGCCTGCAGGTTATGCAATCTGGGAGAATATTCAGCATGAGCTGGACAAACGTTTCAAGGAAACAGGTGTTGAGAATGTCTACATGCCGCTGTTTATCCCTGAAAGTTTGCTCCAGAAAGAGAAAGATCATGTAGAAGGTTTTGCACCGGAAGTTGCATGGGTGACGCATGGCGGTCTGAATGAACTTCAGGAAAGAATGTGTGTCCGCCCGACATCCGAGACATTATTCTGCGATTTCTATGCCAAAGAAATCCAGTCCTATCGTGATCTGCCAAAGATGTACAATCAGTGGTGTTCCGTTGTAAGATGGGAAAAAGAGACACGTCCGTTCCTGCGTTCCAGAGAATTCCTGTGGCAGGAGGGCCATACCGCCCATGCTACAGCAGAAGAATCCAAGGAGAGAACAGAGCAGATGCTGAATCTGTATGCAGATTTCTGTGAGCAGGTACTTGCGATGCCTGTTATCAGAGGCCAGAAGACAGAGAAGGAGAAATTTGCCGGTGCAGAAGCAACCTATACAATCGAAGCACTAATGCATGACGGTAAGGCCCTTCAGTCTGGTACAAGCCATAACTTCGGTGATGGTTTTGCAAGAGCCTTCGGCATTCAGTACACAGATAAAGAGAATAAACTGCAGTATGTCCATCAGACATCCTGGGGTATGACAACCCGTCTGATCGGTGCTATTATCATGGTTCACGGTGACGACAATGGTCTTGTTCTGCCTCCAATGATCGCTCCGACACAGGTGATTGTTATTCCAATTGCCCAGCACAAGGAAGGTGTCCTTGAGAAAGCAGAAGAACTGAAGAACAGACTCAGCGGTTTCAGAGTGAAACTGGATGCAACAGACAACAAACCTGGCTGGAAATTTGCAGAGGCAGAGATGCGCGGTATCCCTGTTCGTGTTGAAATCGGACCAAAGGATATCGAAGCGAATCAGGCTGTTCTTGCGCGCCGTGATACAGGTGAAAAGATTGTTGTCAGCCTGGATGAACTTGAAACAAAGGTGGATGAACTGCTGAAACAGATTCAGTCCGATATGTTTGAAAAGGCACGTGCACACAGAGATGCACACACTTATGTAGCCACAAACTATGATGAATTCAAGGATATTATTGCCAATAAACCTGGATTTGTGAAAGCGATGTGGTGCGGTGATCGTGCCTGCGAAGACAAGATCAAAGAAGAAACAACAGCAACATCCAGATGTATGCCATTTGCACAGGAACATTTATCCGATGTATGCGTATGCTGCGGACGTCCGGCTAAGAAGATGGTTTACTGGGGCAAAGCATACTAAAATGGATTGTGTATCCTGTAGCGTCAGACGCTGATTTTTTGACAGAATTGGTGCAGAATGAATATATATTAGGAATACTAATATAACGGATGCTGAAATAATAATGCTGTCAAAAAACTATGGCTGTTGTCAAATAAGATAACAAGTGTTAAAATGGGGTTGTCATATAGAAATTGCACATAAGCAGGACTATATTGACAATCCTTTTTTATAAGCATAGATTATGCAAATACCGAAGTTGTTGTTATAATCTTTGCAGATAATAATAAGAAAAACTGTTAGCGGCGGATTTTCCGCATATACACATGACATAGGAGGAATATTCATGAAAATGGTAGCAATCAGTCAGGAACTGTCATCTACATCTTATCCGGGCAGAGGTATTATCATTGGTCGTTCTGCCGATGGAAGCAAAGCGGTTACAGCTTATTTTATTATGGGAAGAAGCGTCAACAGCCGAAATCGTGTTTTTGTAGAAGATGGTGAAGGTATTCGTACAGAAGCTTTTGATCCTTCCAAACTTGAAGACCCAAGCCTGATTATTTATGCACCGGTCAGAGTGCTTGGCAACAAGACCATTGTGACAAATGGTGACCAGACAGATACCATTTATGAAGGTATGGATCGCCAGCTTACATTCGAGCAGTCTCTCAGAAACCGTGAATTTGAGCCGGATGCACCGAATTACACACCTCGTATTTCTGGTATCCTGCATGTGGAGAATGCAAAATTCAACTATGCCATGTCTATTTTAAAAAGCAACAACGGCAATCCGGATTCATGCAACCGCTATACATTTGCATACAATAACGTGCCTGCTGGTGAAGGCCACTTTATTCATACTTATATGGGTGATGGCAATCCATTGCCAAGTTTTGAGGGCGAGCCGACATGGGTGAAAGTTGATACTAACGACATTGATGCCTGGACAAAAGAAATCTGGGAAAACCTCAACGAGGACAATAAGGTTTCTCTTTTTGTTCGTTTTATTGATATTGCAACTGGCAAATATGAATCAAGAATCATCAACAAGAATCACTAATCGGAGGTAGATCAGATGAAAGAATTAGAATTAAAATATGGCTGTAATCCGAATCAGAAACCATCCCGCATTTTTATGAATGAGGGGGAGCTTCCGATTACTGTTTTAAACGGACGTCCGGGATATATCAACTTTCTGGATGCTTTCAATGGCTGGCAGCTGGTCAGTGAATTAAAGAGAGCAACAGGACTTCCGGCGGCAACTTCTTTTAAACATGTTTCCCCTGCTGGTGCAGCTGTTGGTCTGCCGTTAACTGACGTTGAGAGAAAGATTTACTGGGTCGATGATATGAGTGAACTGACACCTTTGGCCAATGCTTATGCCCGTGCCCGCGGTGCTGACAGAATGTCATCTTTCGGTGATTTCATTTCCCTGTCGGATGTGTGCGATGTGGCAACTGCCAAATTAATCAAGCGTGAAGTTTCAGACGGTGTCATTGCACCTGGCTATGAACCTGAGGCACTTGAGATGTTGAAGGCCAAGAAAAAAGGCAATTACAATGTCATCCAGATTGACCCGTCCTATCGTCCGGCACCTGTGGAACACAAGGAAGTATTCGGCATTACATTTGAACAGGGCAGAAATGCACTGGTTATTGACAAAGAGATGCTGAACAATATCGTTACTGAAAGCAAAGAACTGCCGGAATCAGCCAAGATTGATCTGGTGATCGCGCTTATTACATTGAAATATACACAGTCTAATTCTGTATGCTATGCGAAGGGCGGACAGGCCATCGGTATCGGAGCCGGACAGCAGAGCCGTATCCATTGTACCCGTCTGGCAGGTCAGAAGGCAGATAACTGGTTCCTGCGTCAGAATCCAAAGGTATTGAACCTGCCGTTTAAAGAAAAAATCGGACGTGCCGACAGAGACAACGCCATTGATCTTTATATCGGTGATGAATACATGGATCTTCTGGCAGATGGTGAATGGGAGAGAACATTTACGGAAAAGCCGGAAGTATTTACCCGTGAAGAAAAGAGAGCATGGCTTGACAAACTTCAGGATGTAGCTCTTGGTTCAGATGCTTTCTTCCCGTTTGGAGATAATATTGAGAGAGCACATAAGAGCGGCGTGAAATATGTGGCTCAGCCGGGGGGCTCTGTCAGAGATGATCAGGTCATTGAAACCTGCAATAAATATGGTATGACCATGTGCTTTACAGGCATCAGACTTTTCCATCACTAATTAAAATACAGAAAATCATAGGATCATAGGTAGAAATTGAAAGAGACTGCTGTCAAAACAAAATGCAATTGTTTTGACGGTGGTCTTTTTTGGCATGGTATTTAAATTTAAAAACAGAAGAAGCAAAGAAACGGAAAAAGTTTAAAAAATTTTTTAGGGTAAAATGTCGGTAGATTTTGTGATAAAAGCATATTTGAATGTGTTGGATGTCGATGAAGTTGTAGCTAGGGCGAAATTTGTCAACGGATGATATTTTACCGTGAAAAGCGGGCATGCTATACTCTTTTTAACGCATGTTGTAGATATTATTTGAACCTTGGGGGTAAACGGGGAAAGAGGGAGGTATTTATGTTAAATCGTAACTTAAACGAAGAATTTGAGATATTTAAACGGAATGCGGCGGATAAGAGCATTAGCTGTGAGATTGTGGCAGGACATGTGGTACAGTCCGTGATGACGGGAGAAGACGGACATAAATTATGTTTCCTGCTGGGAACAATACTGGAAGATTATCTGATGATAAGAAAGAAACCGGATCAGGTATTATTTGGACCTGTTGATTTTAGATTAAATGAAAGCAATATTTTTCAGCCGGATCTGGCAGTGGTGGAACAGAGCGAAGTTTACCGAAATGGTGTGATCCGTGCTTCGGGCGCAGAGCAAATTCCAAAGTTTATTGTGGAAGTACTGTCAGACGGCAATGAAATCTATGATTGTCTGGATAAGGCGGTTATGTATGGCAAAAGCGGTGTCAAAGAATATTGGCTGATTGATTTGAAAGAGGAATTTATTTACACATATTCCTATAGAAATGGTTTTGATTATAGAAGATATTCTTTTGAGCAGAATATACGCAGTCGATGTTATCCGGGATTTGAATGCTGTATTTCGGATATTTTGTGGGAAGATGGCGGCAGTCTCAGGGAACTGGCATTGTTTTACCGCTTTAAGAAAGAAGTTTATCCTGAATCAGCGGTACAGCTGGTAGCCGAACAAAGCAGTACATATGGAAACCAATCCTCTGCCGAACAGCAGTATTCGGCAGATGCTTTTTATGAGTGGCTCAGCACCAGGAAGAATGTGCAGCAATACACATCAATGGTAGAGCTGCTGATGGGGAATATCAGGGAGACAGTGATGCCGGCTTATCGCTATCAGAATATCCGCGGTAATATTTATTTTACAGTGAAAACATATTTGAAAATGAAGGGGCTGCCCTATCAGATGTGTTTTGCACCGATTGCAGTAGAATTGAAAAAGCTGGACATGCTGGATTCAGTGGTATCTCCGGATTTGTTTCTTATAGGAAGTGAAGAAATGATCTATGATCATATATATCGCGGCGTACCGGAGTGGATCATAGAGATAGTGACGCCAGCAACAGCGTCCCAGGATTATATTGATAAAGCACAACTGTATCAGTATCATGGTGTGAGAGAATATTGGATTGTCAACGACTGGAAAAGACAGGTAATGGTGGTCGGGTATCTCGATGAGAAAAACGAGGAAGGTGAGAATGTGGAGACAACGGTGTATCGGTTTGACGAGAAGATAATAGTGCATTCATTGCCGGGATTAGAGATGATTATGGATGAAGTACTTGAATAGCAGGTGGGGGAGTATTCCCCTGTCCGTTATTCAATCAGAAATTAAAAACGACAATAAGAACAATATAGACACAACAATATATAATGTGCGTTAATATGGACGAAAAAACGCTTATACCTGCGATAGAAAGAAATTAAATAAATTTATTAAAATATCAAAAAAACTGTTGACAATTTAAATCTGGGATGATATTATATACAAGCTGTCAGCGAGAACAACGCGAAACAGTACAAAATCAGTCAGATCAAAAAGAAATTTGAAAATAAATGAAAAAAGTTGTTGACAAACTTCTTCTGATTTGATAAAATAGACAAGATGCTTCAAACGAGTGGCAACGAACTTTGATAATTGAACAACAAAACAATCCCGAAAATTTCCACGTTGATGATTTTTGACGCACGCGAGAGCGGGCGAAGCAGATGACAGACGGATGCCTGTGCTTGCACAGAGGCAGACGGGGTGGCAGATGCGAACAGACGCCGTTAGGCGTATGGCAGAAATTGACGTGACTGACAAAAACGAAGCTTTTGGAAGAAACGCATCAACGTATGAGAAAATTTCAAATAAGAACACAAACCAAAGTAAAACGGGAAGAGATAACAGCTAGCTGTGAATCTTAACCAAAATCAAACATGAGAGTT
>NZ_JAAXCM010000062.1 GCF_019734885.1 Pseudocoprococcus catus
GACGAGGTAGATAGGGCAGGGGTGGAAGGGCAGTAATGTCCGGAGCTGACTGTTACTAATCGGTCGAGGGCTTGACCAAAATGGTTCTAAAGAATGTGTTTAGTTGATATGCAGTTTTGAAGGTGCAAACCTTTCAACTTTCCTCGATAGCTCAATGGTAGAGCACTCGGCTGTTAACCGAGTTGTTGCAGGTTCGAGCCCCGCTCGGGGAGTTGATGGCCTCGTGGTCAAGCGGTTAAGACACCGCCCTTTCACGGCGGTAACACGGGTTCGAATCCCGTCGAGGTCATTTGAATTATTCTTGACGAATAGTTTGCAGCATGATATACTAATTGAGTCATGTGAATTTAATATTTATGGCGCAGTAGCCAAGTGGTAAGGCAATGGTCTGCAACACCAGTATCCACCGGTTCAAATCCGGTCTGCGCCTCTTTTACAAACCTGAAGAAGAACTTTTCAGGTTTTTTTGTTTCTTAAGAAACGATCGGAAATGATGATGCCGACAGTCTGTGTCAAAACAGTGCTGTCGGCATATTTTTTGTGCGATTGACGCACACTTTGTGCTATTGTTCGAGAATCCGCCATTTTGAGTTGTCAATAGGGAGACGATAGCCGCAATAGGAGCAGCACCCGTCTTGGTCAGGGACAAAATTGGCCCCACAGCGCGGACATTCTTTTTCAGCATAAACAGCCTGGCCTTTGGACTTCATGCGCTGCGGATAGCGGGCTCTGTATAATTTCAGATCAACGGGCTGATTGCTGGCGGATATCTGATGATTCGGGCTCAGTATCAGCTGGTGTAAAATGGCATGCAGCGTGATCTGTGTGCGCGTATCTGTATTTTCTACAGCCTGCAGTTGCAGCTGGTCGACACTGTAATACAAAAGCTCCGATGAAACGGTTTTTTCATAGAGGGCTTCATTTAGATCGGAATGCAGTACTTTCTCATCATAACGAACAATTTGTTTCTTTAAATCTTCGATATTATCCGTTTTCCGGAGAATCCGCAGCTAGAGTAAAAAAGCAAGCAGGGCAGTGATAACAAATGCGCTGCCGAGGGCCAGAAAGTAGCTGTGAGGCAGAATAAACCGAAAACACGGGATCGCAGGAATGAAGAAAGCAATCATGGTTGCTGCGGTTAATTTAAAATTTCTCGTATTCGGGTTATAATCCCGGTAGATCAAAAATTCTTCCGTCTGCCAGTCAAAGAAATCACTCTTAATATAGCCGCCGCAATAAGGACAGTGATCTTCGTCGCTTGTCAGTGTGACAGTGGCCCCACAGCTTGGACAGATGACGTTCGTATACTGTGAATAAAAAATCTGCTCATCATTTCTGTTTTTGCTGCCGACCTCATTGTGGCGGATATGCCGGGATTGTCGGAGCAAGACCGCACCATGAGCAAAAAAATCTTCGTAAAGGATTCGATTGTTTTTTCTGTCCAGATATCTGTTCAGGATAGAGCCTTGCAGGACGACTTCCCGCCATTCCCGGCCGGCATCGCTCCAGTGCTTGTAATCGTTCTTTTTGGTATACTCTTCCGGGAGTTTGAGATAGGCCATACGCATCTCACGGCGAATGTTATTCTTTTTCAGCAGATGAAGTTCATGCTCAAATTTCCGGCGAAAGGACTGATCCATTCGCAAATCCGGTGACTGAAGATTCCCGGTCTCAAATACGTTCATCAATTCTTCTAATGGTTTGCAAATTTTATTTGGAAGCTCTGAATTCTTAAAGAAGATTTCCTTTGAATGAGCAAGTTTCCTTTTAACGTAAAGAAACCATAGTTTTGGCTGCATCCATTCGAATTTCCAATCCAGGACGTGGGAGACCAGCAACGAGCCCCATATGCATGACCATGCGAATGCAAAGACAATTGCGTCTGTCCATGTAACAGTCATTGGTTCACCTCTGTTTTCTTTTGGATAGATGGACAAGTCAGATGTCTATGCCAGTTAATACTGATAAGACTGGTCCATCAAGGTTTACGTGTGCCTGAAGTGAATAGTAAAACAACACCGGCCAACAGCGGGATGAGTGAAAAAATAATGGAAAAAACAGATGTTCCAAAACCTGGCACCCCACCTTGTGCAATGGCAGTTTCACGGTCAAGTTCGTTTTCCATCAGATTATTTGTGATGCCGGCGACTGCATTGAGCGTATCGCCATTCTGAATACCGATGGCAGTCACGGTCTGACCTGTTTTAAAATTCGCACCATCATAAAAATAGCGATAATCATTTTCTTTATAGTTTCTCTGTGTCTGACTCAGCGGTTCTATGAAATCCTTTTGTGAATAATTGGCATCAGTGACCCAGACATAACCGCTGGCTTCTAATTCAGAACGGTCATAATCATGCCATGTGCCATTGAGTACGATAGCATCGATAAAATCCTGTGAAAGCGTATAATTGCCGATTTTGCCCTCTCCGGTCAATGTCTTGTCGCGATAGGCCGTACTCCATTCAAGAACACCGTTACGTTTTTCTTCCTCAGTCAGCGTTTCTGCATTCGCTTTTGTCGCTTTCGCTGTTTTGTTCAGCTTCATTGTCTGTTTGGAACGTGAAGTGCGGATGCTGTCGATGGTTAATCCAAGTTCATCATCATAGGATGGGGTTGTCAGCTCAAACGGCCCACATACGATGACGATTTTGCCGTCATTGGCATCATTGATCGCGCCCTGGCCAACATAAACGGCATCTTTCAGTGCACTTTTCATTTTCGGTGTATCCACAAAGATCATCTTTAATGAGGAGACGGCAAAAAACAATCCGATGACAAGAAGAAGAACACCTGCTATTTTTTTTAACATTTTATCAACCTTCCTTTCCTTTGACAGCTTGATCAGCGCCGGTTGGCGCAATGATTCCGATTGTATTATGACATGGTTCATTTTTTTGGTCACTAGCACTTAAGATAGTGACATTGGCTTCCTTCTTTTATATTCTGGTAGTAAGATAGGGGGATTTGTATGAAGAAAAATGTGCAATGTCTCGTTATTTTTGTTTTCGCACTCTTGTTGCTGACCGGATGTAAAGGCAGTGAGCAGGAAATGCAGAAAAAAAATGGGGAGTCGGAAGATGTATCATCAAAAGTGGAGGCATTTTTGAAAAAAGAGACGAATCAGAGCAGTGAGACAACACAGCTTTTGACAGAGACGGATGCGTCGGAAACGGCGGACATGCAGTCAACGGAATCGATGACAGAGACAGAAGTGACCGCATGGGATGAGCTTCAGGGCAAGATGCATGAGAATGATTGCAATATTGCGATGGCTTTCCTTGGGTATATCAGTTATGAGGCGGATGAGGTGAAGATTCGTCAATATGCCAGCCAGGAAGCATGTGTACAGTATGATTTTCCTGAGAAGGCAGATCTGGTGGACTGCGGGGGCGAAGAAGTTTATGCCATCGTGCCGCGCGAGGGGATGTCAGTTTCTGTCTATCGCGTGGAAATGTCAGAGATGGGAGAGTACGATGACAAGTTGGAGACATCGCTTTATGAAGGAAAAAAAGGGGAACCGATTCTTCTTCGATGCAATGTCAGTGAGATTTTTCCAGATGTGCTGCTGATTGTCTCTGATGGCAGAACGATGCATCTGTTCCGTCCGATGATTTCCCTGAGGGACGGTCATCTGGCAGCAGAAGAAGGCTGTTATGATTTTTCAGTGTATGAACCACTCCCGGATGCCGGGGGTGAGATAGGACCGTTTGACGGACAAAACGGGGATATCGCCTATGAAATACTGAACGAAGTGCCGGGAGTACGAGAAGCCATCGCGAATGGCATGCAGATCATGGACACATGTGAAATGGAAGAAATAGATGGTCGTCCGTGTCGCGTATTTGTATTGGGGACGAATCATGACGGTCAGTTTGTCCGGGAGCAGTACTATGCCGTGTCAGATAACCTTGTGTATGTGTATGATGTCATCGATGATTGCTGGCTGATTCCAGATAGGAACTAGTATATCGTTTTAAGCATTTGATGTCCGGCTGTCTGAAAGGAGCATCAGATTGTGAGCAGACGTGATTACTATCAAAAGTGTTAGTGAAAAAACAGCGATATTTTCTTATACTGAAAGTAGAAAGAAATGAAATTGAACCAACGGCATGAAAAACCGGGAATGATGAAAGGGGATAAAGCATATGGGATTAATTAAAGCATTTGTGGGAGCAGCAGAAGGGACATTGGCGGATCAGTGGAAGGAGTTTTTCTATTGTGACGCAATGGATAAGAGTGTGATGATGAAGAAAGGTCAGAAGAGAACCGGCGCCCGATCATCGAATGTCCATGGCAATGACAATATTATCTCTAACGGAAGCGGCATTGCTGTTGCGGATGGTCAGTGTATGATGATCGTGGAACAGGGAAAGGTGGTCGAGGTATGTGCAGAGCCTGGACAATTTACCTATGATACATCGACAGAGCCGAGTATTTTTTCAGGAAGTCTTGGAGACAGCATCAAGGCGACATTTGCGACAGTCGGTAAGCGTTTTACATTTGGCGGCGATACAGGTAAGGATCAGCGAATCTACTATTTCAATACAAAGGAGCTGATTGACAACAAGTTTGGCACACCGAATCCGATTCCTTTCCGCGTTGTGGATTCCAAGATCGGCCTGGATATTGATGTGTCTGTCCGCTGCTCGGGTGTTTATTCTTATCGGATCAGCAATCCGCTGCTGTTCTATACGAATGTGTGTGGAAATGTGGAGAACGAATACACGAGAGACGAGCTGGACAGACAGCTGAAGACAGAATTTATCAGTGCACTTCAACCGGCTTTTGGCAGGCTTTCTGAACTGGAACTGCGTCCGAACCAGATTGTGACACACAATACAGACTTGGAGAATGCGATGAATGAAACGCTGTCTGCCAAATGGGGTGAACTGCGTGGACTGAAGGTCGTCAGCATTGCGCTCGGTTCGGTGACACTTCCGGATGAAGATGCAGAGATGATCAAGCAGGCTCAGCGTACAGCGATGCTGCAGAATCCGACGATGGCGGCAGCAACGATGGTTGGCGCACAGGCTGATGCAATGAAAGCGGCGGCAGCCAATGAGAGTGGTGCCATGAATGGTTTTATCGGTATGGGTATGGCCATGAATGCAGGCGGTGGCATGAATGCGCAGAATCTGTTTGCAATGGGTGCCCAGCAGGAGGAAGCAAGACGCCAGGAGGAAATGAAACGCCAGGAAGATGCAAGACAGCAGGAAGAAATGAGACGTCAGGAGGCTATGCAGCAGCAACAGATGGCAGCAGCGCCGGTTCAGCAGCAGGGTGCAGACAGTTGGACATGCAGCTGTGGGCAGATTGTGACAGGCAAATTCTGTCCGGAATGCGGTGCAAAGAAACCGGAACCAAAGCTTGGGCCGGAAGGTGCTAGCTGGACATGCAGTTGTGGTTATGTCGCAACAGGCAAGTTCTGTCCGGAATGTGGTGCGAAGAGACCGGAGAAGCCGACAGGCTGGATTTGCAGCTGTGGTGCACTCAATAAAGGCAAGTTCTGTTCTGAATGCGGTGCAAAGAAGCCGACAGAAGAACCATTGTACCGCTGTGATAAATGTGGCTGGGAGCCGGAAGATCCGAAACATCCGCCGAAATTCTGTCCGGAATGCGGTGATCCGTTCAATGATGCAGATATTCAGTCATAATAGATAGGAGTGATTGTATGCAGAATATGCAGGAATATAAATGCCCATGCTGCGGCGGCGCAATCGCTTTTGACAGTACGATTCAGAAGATGAAGTGCCCGTATTGTGATTCAGAATTTGAGATGGAAACATTGAAGGCGATGGATGAACAACTGAAGGAAGGCAAAAGCGACAGCATGGAGTGGGAAACCAAAGCTGGCGGAGAATGGCAGGAAGGCGAGACAGATGGACTAAGTACCTATGTCTGCCAGTCCTGCGGTGGAGAAATCGTCGGAGATGCAACGATGGCGGCAACTAAGTGTCCGTTTTGTGACAATCCGGTTGTTTTCACGGGAAAATTTGCGGGTGTGCTCAGACCGGATCTGGTTATCCCATTCAAGCTGGACAAGAAAGCCGCCAAAGAAGGACTGATGAAACATATTTCCGGAAAACGTCTTTTACCGAAGGTTTTCAAAGATCAGAATCATATTGATGAGATTAAAGGTGTCTATGTGCCATTCTGGCTTTTTGATACCGATGCAGATGCACAGGTGAGTTACAAGGCGGCGAATATCCGGACATGGAGTGACAGTCGTTACATTTATACAGAGACCAGATATTTCCTTGTCAACCGTGGCGGCAGCATTGGATTTGAATATATTCCGGTTGACGGATCATCTAAGATGCCGGATGATCTGATGGAATCCATTGAGCCGTTTGACATTTCAGAAGCGGTGGATTTTCAGACGGCGTATCTTGCCGGTTATCTGGCCAACAAATATGATGTCACGGCTGAGGAGAGTATAGACAGAGTCAATGCCCGTGTCAAACGTTCAACGGAGGAAGCATTTGCGGAGACGGTCAAAGGCTATGATTCGGTGAATGTGGAAAACAGCAGTATTCAGTTCAGGGGCGGCAAAGCCCAGTATGCGCTTTACCCTGTCTGGCTGCTGAATACGACCTGGAACGGCAATCAGTATCTGTTTGCGATGAATGGTCAGACCGGACGTTTTGTCGGTGATCTTCCGATAGATCAGTCTGCGGCAACAAAATGGCTGATTGGCCTGACGATGCTGATGAGTGCTGTGTCCTACGGCGTCATCTGGCTGTTGCATCTATTTGGAGTATTATAAGAGGAGGGTAACAGAATGAAGAAAACATTACGCATGCTTTTACTCGTCCTTGTGTTGTGCCTCGGTCTTGTCATGCCGGCAGCAGCCGAAACAACAGATGGTTTTGCCAGTGATCATATCTGCATGGCAGATATGGCCGGTGTGCTGAATGAGCGGGAAGTCACAGAACTGGAAACGATGATTGATGAGATCCGGACGAGGCAGAAGTTTGATATTGCCATTTTGACTGTTTCAGAGGAAGATATTCCGTCAGTGCAAGAATATGCAGATGATATTTATGACGGAGCGGATATGGGGTATGGAGAGACAAGAGACGGTGTGCTCCTTGTTGTCGATTTAAAGTCCAGCGAGTGTTATATGTCCACAAAAGGATATGGTATTACAGTTTTCACGGATGCCGGTATTCAATATGTCGGTCAGCAGATGCGGCCGGAGCTGGCGGACGGTGATTTTGCGGGTGCCTTTCGCACATTTGCCACACTGTGTGATGATTTTATCACCCAGGCACGAAACGGTCAGCCGTATGATGTGGACACGCTTCCTAAGGAACCGTTGTCCCTGATCTGGATTCCTATCGCCATTGTCATTGGTTTTATCATTGCTTTTGTGATTGTCGGTGGCATGAAGAAACAGCTCAAAACGGTGCGTTTCCAGGCCAAAGCGGATGATTATGTCAAAGCCGGCAGCATGAATATTGTGGATAATCAGGAATGGTTCCTTTACCAGAACATTGTCAAAACAGAGAAACCGAAAGATAACGATAAGTCGTCAGGCGGAAGCAGTACACATACTTCGTCCTCCGGCAGTACTCATGGAGGTGGCGGCTTCAAATTCTGATGTTCAAAGGGGGAAATCAAATGAAAAGGTCAGCAGTTGTTCTTTTATGCGCGATATTGGCACTTTCATCGGCAGCCTGTGGTAAAACAGGACCGGATGTGCCAAGACAGACAGAAGCTATGTACCGTACATACGAGTATGCATACGGTAATCTGAATATCCAGCTGCCGGAGGATGCAGATGATCCGGAAGACAAAGGGACTTCTTTACTTTTTACGGATCCGGAGAATCTCTGGACACTGGAACTGAAGCCACTGGATGTGCAGAATACAAAGATGGAAATCAGTAATTTAGATAGTCAGATCACACCGGAGCATGCTTATTTTAAAGATGTTCAGGAAAATGAAGATCCGTATCAGGATTTTGCGGCACATTTCTGGAGTCTGAATTTCAATATGGACAACCCGGGCGGGATGAGTATGTACTACAATGAACCGAAGGCGTTTCAGGTGATCGATTATGGTGATACGCTGGTCGGTCAGTGGGGCGGTCTGAAGCTGGAACTGACGGGGCTTAACAAAGAAACACAGATTCAGGACATACTTGCAGATTCACTTGTGCGCTGTATCTGGGATCATCTGAGCTTTCAGGTGACAGAAGGCGGCGGTCTGACAGAGAATGTGGGAATCAGTGCAGAATTCCCGGCACGATGGAACAATACAATAAAAGAGACCGGTATTTGTACCAATTTCCAGGGAGACAGACTTGGTTATCTGTCTGTCACAGCCGTGAAACCGGCAGATCCAGAGGAAGCGGCAGCGTTATGCCAGGATGATATAGAGGAAATGGATTTTGGCGGACTGCATTATTATGTGACGGTGAAAACATTTGGGGACGGTGAGGATGCCAGTGAACATCTGCGCCTGTATACAAAGTTTACCGATGACTACGCTGTATGTGTTGAAATGGCTTCCAGAGGACTGGTGGGAGATGAACTGTGGGAATTATTGGATGATGAGAATATCAGCAATATCTTAAACAGTATCAAACTTGATCCATCCGGTTTTAAGGATCCGGAATTAAAATATACGAATGCCGACGGGTTTAAATGTAATGAAATTGGCTACATTACGGAGTATACAGGAACAGCAGAAGAAGTGATACTTCCGCAGACGATCGGTGATGTGACGATCAGTGATGTGACGATCAGTGATATGGAGAATGCGCTGTTTAAAGGTCATACAGAAATTAAATCTGTCATTATCCCGGAAGGCTATGAAGTCATCAGCAGAGAAGCGTTTAAAGATTGTACTTCACTTGAACGTGTTGAGATCGCATCGTCTGTGACGTATATCAGCACGTATGCGTTTGAGGGCTGTACGGCACTGAAAGAAGTTGTTTTCAACGAAGGTCTGACAGGAATTGCTGCCTATGCATTTGATGGGTGTACGGCACTTGGCGACATCACGCTGCCATCCAGTACGGTGGCTGTAGGCGCTTATGCATTCAGGAATACATCTATGGACGGCGCTACATTTATCTGTAAAGGCAATGCTGTGTTTGATACATGGGCGCTTGCGGAATCCGGTTTTAAGACGGTTCAGTTCCTTGGCAACTGTGATCTGTCGATTGATGCTGTTTTAGCTTATGCTAAGGTTGAAAATCTGACAATCGGTGAAGGAACAGAAGTGCTCGGTTCCAACTTTGCCTCAACAGATTTTGGAGAGACAACACCATTGACGGTATCATTGCCGGAGAGCTTAAAAGAGATTGGTGACGGCGCTTTTTCACAGCGGGAAGGTTTGACAGAAATTGATCTGAAAAATGTTGAAGTCATTGGAGAAGACGCTTTTTCCTACACCGGATTGAGGGAGCTTCTGATTCCGGGCACAGTCAAAGAGGTCGGTGCAGCTTTTGATAGCTGCATACAGCTGAAGACCATCCGGGTATCAGAAGGCGTGGAAGCAATCGGAGATGAAGCATTTAGCTTTGCAGGTAACGGCAATGGCTCTGAAGGGGAATACGTGACGTATCTGACAGATGAAGAGTATGAAAAAAACAAAGCTTATGTCTATCAGGAAGATGAGAAGGCCGGCTTTGTGAATGTATATTTGCCGTCGACATTAAAGCGAGTGGGTGCGAATGTTTTCTATGGTGCGTACGTGGATGGCATTTACATGGAGTGGTGTACAAGTCCGGATGCACTCCCGTCTTTTGATCCGACCTTTGTGGAGGATAAGCTTGCGGGCATTCATCAGATTTATTTTACAAAGGAAACAATCGATGCGTACGGTGATGAACTGGATGCGTATTTTATGAATACGAATGCAAAAGATTGCTGCTGGTATCCGAATGGCCAAAAAGCTTACTGGTCATCACAATCTCTTGAATAAACAGAGCGTCGATGGACAAAAAAGAATGTGCTGCGGCACATTCTTTTTTGTCTATAGGATTTGCACAGAGTTTATAGTATGTAACTGTTCAAAGCCAAGTAAAATTTCAAAAACAGGTATAAAATGCGTAGCATTTTGGAGGTTGGCTCTGAACAGTTACTATAGTATAATGAAACATATCATGGGTATGCACATTGCTGCCGGATCAAGAAAGGAATAAGCGATGTCCTACAAGAAGAAAAGAGCGCTGTCCTATGTGGCGGTTGCATGTCTTGTCCTGATTGCGAGCTTATGCCGGCATGAGCAGTCAGAGAATATGTACGTGAGTCACCTGTTTGAACAATGTCGAAGCAGTATTTATATTGGCTTGTACTGTGCATGGGTCGTTTATCTGAATAAACATGTCGTGGAAACGAAAATGCGCAAGTGCCTGACCCGGATCGGTTGTCTGATGGTTTTCTGGTTTCTGGTACGAACGATTAAATATCTTATTATCGTCGATCCGTTTGGAAGCCGTGTCTGCTGGTATCTATATTATATCCCGATGGTGCTGATTCCGACGCTGGGGTTGATTGCGGCCTTATTGATGGATAAGGGGGATGAAGTGAAAACGGAGAAACAGACGACCTGCCTGCTGATTCCTGCGATTATCATGATTCTGGCAGTGCTGACGAATGATTTTCACCAAAGAGTTTTTTATTTTCCGGAAGGCTTTGAGGTGTCAAATGAGATTTATCATTATAGGATTGTGTTTTTCATCATTCAGGGATGGATGCTGTTCTGCATGATCATGATGGAGGTTGTGTTGGTCTGGAAGAGCCGGATTCCGGGTAAGACATGGTTTTGGTTTCCGCTTGTTCCGGGATTTCTGCTGCTTGTATGGAATGTCTGCACGATGCTCCGTTTGCCGATGATCAAAGTGATTGCGGGAGATATGACGGCGGCCTGCTGTCTGCTGATGGCGGCGATTTATCAGGGCTGTATTGCATGCGGACTCATTCAGACGAACAACAGATATATTGAACTGTTTCAGGCGGCGGGTGGTCTCAATGCAGAAATAACGGATGCGAATTTTGAACGCCACTATCAGTCCGGAACTTTTCCGAATCTGACACAGGAAGTACGGCAGGGCCTTTTGACGGCACCGCTCGTGATGCGGGATGGCATTCGCATCAATCATCTTTTAGTGCAGGGGGGACATTTGTTCTGGACAGAGGATCTTTCATTGCTGACCGATCAGTATGAGGATATTAAGGATCAGCAGGAAGAATTAAAGGCGAGAAACCGGCTTTTACAAAAGACGTATCAGCAGGAAGCCAAAAGGCGAAAAGCGGAGGAACAGAACAGACTTCTGAATCTGATCCAGAGTCAGACGACCGGACAGCTGGAATTGATGACGCATTTTATGGAAGAGCTGGAAGTCACCGAATCCAAAGCAGTCTACGAACGTCTGCTTGCCCAGATGATTGTGATCGGAACGTATCTGAAGCGGCGCAAGAACCTGCTTCTGACGATGAACAATGACAGTCAGGAGGGCTTGACAGAAGAAGATCTGAGACAGAGTCTGGCAGAATCCTGTTCGGCTTTAAAACTTTGTCAGATTCGGGCGTTGTACTATGTCAATGTCCGTCCGCTTATTTTGCATGACGCAGAGATTCTGCAATGCTATGATTATTTCGAGTGGCTGACGGAGCAATTGTTTGGGAAGATGCAGACGTTGTTTTTCCGTGTTGTTGTGATGGAAGGACATTTGATGTTATCTGTACATATTGATTCCGAGTATGATCTCCAGACGTTATTGTCAGGACGATCAGGGACAAAAGTGCAGAAGGAAGATGAGAAAGAGTGGCTGGTTAGATGTCGAATTTCGTAGAGAGCAGTGTGGGAATACAGAATTTTGTGATGATCATGATGGAAATCTGCCTGGCATTTGAAATGATGCTCATTCTTTTGAGTGTGACGCGTTTTGAGGGGCTGAAAAGAATTACATTAACCGTGACGCTTTTTGCCGGTTCATTTTTTATTATGGCTGCCTTTCAGAATGACCATAGCTACAGTGTAGGAAAGCGGATGAATCAACACGTCATGCTGCCGGATATACCGATGGTACTGATTGTGTGTGCGGTCACGGGACTGATGCTGTATCTGATCTGGAATCTTTTTGGAGAAAGAAGACGGGAGAAAACACTGTTTTCCCAATGGGCTGTGAATGATGCGGTTGATAATGCACCATGCGGTGTATGTTTTGCAGATACATTCGGCCGGATTGTGCTCTGCAATTCAATGATGTGGGAAGTGAGCCGGATGCTGATGGGGGAGAAACTGCAGGATTATGATGTCCTGCATCAGGCGTTACAGCATACGGGACGCATCGCAGAAGGTGTTGTATCCATGAGTAGTGAGGACAGTGTATTTTGTTTTCCGAATGGGAAAATCTGGATGTTTCAGGAATATCTGCTAAAGGATCCGGCATTGGAGGGCTACAAACAGGCGATTGCCATTGATGTTTCAGAGTTTTATTACAATAATGAAAAAATCAAAGCCAATAATGAAAGACTGCAGAGCCTCAACAGAAAACTGGAAGAGATGTATGAGAAAATCGGTGAGAGGATACGGGAGCAGGAAATATTGGCGATGAAACTGCAGGTGCATGATAATTTGGGGCGAAGTCTTCTGACAATCCGGAGAATACTGGAGAACAAAGAAAATATGAGTCATATGAATAAACAGCTGGATGTATTAAAGGAGCAGGTGTATATTCTCACCAATATGACAGTTGAAAATCTGGAAGATCTGTATCAGAATACAGGCAAGCATGCAAGGAAACTCGGCATAGAGATTCATCTGGAAGGAGAAGGCCCGAAGAATTCGACTTATAGACTGTTATTAGATCGTGTTATCCGTGAATGTGTGACAAATTGTGCCAGACATGCCCATGGAAGTGAAGTGAATGTGTCGATAGAGGAGGACCCGGAAGCATATAACATCCGGATAACAAATAATGGGGAGCTTCCGAAGCCAAAGGCCAGAGAGGGCGGAGGGCTGTCCTCCCTTCGGAGGGCGTTAGAGGCAGAAGGATGTACGATGGTGACGGTGTTTGAACCGGCCTTTTGTCTGATGATGCGTATGCCTAAGCGGCAATCGGAGTGATATTCAGGCAAATGAGTGGTATCATCAGGCGAAAAACAGAAGAGAAACCTTTCAGAAAGGAGGAAGTTGTATGATTCGTGTTCTTGTTGTGGAGGATCAGAAAATCATGCAGAAGTATTTTGAATATATGCTTTCGCAGGAATCGGAATTTAAGCATGTTCAGACAGTTGCCGATGCGGAGGAGGCGGTCGGAATCTGCAGTTATTCTGCCATCGATATTGTTTTAATGGACGTTCAGACTTTTCATAATCATGATGGCTTAAAAGCAGGCAAGGCTATCAGAGAAGCCTGCCCGCATACGAAGATTCTGATCGTGACATCACTGATTGATCCGAAGGTGCTTGAAAGAGCCAAAAGCGGATGTGCAGACAGTCTCTGGTACAAAGATCATGGCGAGGAAGAAATCAAAGATGTGATTCGACGGACAGTAAATGGGGAGCATGTTTTTCCGGATGTATCGCCTGGGGTAGAGCTGAACTGGATCACAAGCGGTGAGATCAGCCCGAGACAATTGGAAATGCTGAGACTCTATATCTGTGGTTTTTCCTATTCGGAGATTGCAAGGGAAATGAACTGTTCAACTGCAGGCGTCAGATGGAATTTTCAGGAAATGATAATGAAAGCGGGTTATAGTTGTAAGGAGGATCTGATTGCGGCTGCTCTGGAAAGCAAACTGATTGTGACAACCCTGAAATGACCTGCTGTGGAACAAAATCAGACAATTTTACTGTTACTATCAGAAGTGATAGTGAATAAGCCTATTTTCCTTTGTATAATGTGAATATAAAAATATTATACACAGAGGAGGAAGGGGATATGAGAAAACGTCTGAGTTATTTGTTAGTGGTGGCAGTTTTTGTGAGCATGCTATCTTTAAGCGGATGCGGCGGCGGAGGCGGCACAACAAAGTCTGAAGCAAATCCGTATGAAGGCAAATGGGTTGCAGTCGTGGCAGAAGCGATGGGGGTTCAGCTGCCCATCGAAGAATGTTTTGAAGGAGATTTATCTTTCGAATTGAACAGCGGTGGCAAAGTTGTCTTTCATGCTGACGAGGAAACAGGAAATGGCAAGTGGGCCGTGGCGGATAACAAGCTGACCATCACCATCCAGGGTGAAGAGATGGTTGCGGATGTCGGTGAGAACACATTTACTTTTGATGACCTGATGGACATGGGCCTGAAAGTCATCTTCGGTAAAGAAGGGACAGATGCAACAAATCCGGAGAATTACCTGACAGAGGATGAACTGGCACTTATTGGCGACTGGCATTCTGAGACAGTGGAAGAACTGCTGGGAGATGGTCCGCAGACAACAATGGATGGCGTCGACAATATCAACGATGCACTGCGTCTGACCTTTGCAAAAGATTATACGGTAAAGGTGGTTTATAAAGGCCAGGAAATGGGCACATTCAAATGGTCTCTTGTTTATGGCCTTTGTAATGTTGAATCTGAAAATCCAAGTGTTTATGTAGCGACGAATGAAGATGGTTCTCTAAATGTCGATTACAGTGATGATGAGGACTTTCTGACTTTCAAATGTGTCAAAGACGATGCGAAGTAGGAACATTTTTTCAGAACTGCGCAATTGTTGATTGCGCAGTTCTGACAGGCATGAGGGAGCAGAATGGGACTATTTGATAAAAAATACTGTGATATTTGTGGGGAGAAAATCAGATTACTTAGCAACCGCAAACTGGATAATGGCAACCTGTGTAAGGAATGTGCCAAAAAATTATCACCATGGTTTGAGGAACGCAGGCACAGTACGGTAGAAGAGATCCGGTGTCAGCTGGCGTACCGGGAGCAGAACAAAGAGATGGTACAGAAGTTTAATGTGACACGTCAGATTTCAACCAAAACGTACAATGTCTTTATTGATGATACACAGGGAAATTTTACGATTGCACATAAGCTGGACGTGAAAGAGAATCCTGATATTGTGCCGTTGTCTGCAGTGCTTCAGTGTAAGATGGATATTGAGCAGGATCGCAAAGAAGAGACCTATATAAAAGATGGCAAAACGGTCAGCTATGATCCGCCGGTTTATAAGTATGAATATCAGTACCGGATGAAGATTCAGGTCCGATCACCATGGTTCGATGATATGGATTTTCGTTTACACAATTTCTCAATTGAGCAGGATGACAGAGCGGAAATCATGGAGATTGAGAGCGCAGGCTATGAGATCATGTCAGCCCTGACAGGACAGCCGCGATAACTTGAGAAACTCGCGGAGCGTGTTTCTCATAGTTATCGGCAGATAGTTAAAATACTAACTATAGCCAAACCCATTGCGAAAAATGTATGAACGGCATATACTATATATATTAAACAAGGAATATAATATTCTTTGCGGTTTGTATATAAAGGTGATATTCAATAAACAGATAATTGCAAAAGGCAATTACCATGAAAAACAAAAACACCTGCTGTGAACTGCCAGGTGTTTTTTGTTTACAGGAAATAAAGTTTTGCAATTATCGTGGACAGGAGATATATATGCTAAAAGATTATGTAGTCTTTGATCTGGAGACGACGGGTTTGTCTCCGGAGAAGGATACGATGATAGAGATTGGTGCGCTGAAGGTGATTCAGGGAAAGGTGGCGGATCGTTTTTCGGAGTTCATTAATCCCCATCAGAAACTGACGGAGCAGATTTCGGAATTGACGGGTATCACTGATGAAATGCTTGCAGGAGCCAGAGATTTGCAGGCGGTTGTCAGTGATTTTGTTGATTTCTGTGAGGATTATGTAGTGGTTGGACATAATCTGGGATTTGATTATCGTTTTACAAAAATGGCTGCTGAAAAATTTCGACTGCCTTTTGAACATGAAGGTATTGATACGCTGAAGATTGCGAAAACTGTACATAAGGATCTGCCGTCGAGAAGTCTGGGCGCATTGTGTGAACATTATGGTATTATCAACAGTTCGGCTCATCGTGCTTATCATGATGCTTTGGCAACGGCGAAGCTGTATCAGACACTGGCACATTATTTTGAATCATCAGAACCGAAGCTTTTTGTGCCAGAGAAGATGTTTGTCAAGGTGAAAAAGCAGCAGCCTATGACAAAAAAACAAAAAGCCTACTTGAAGGATTTATGTAAATATCATAAAATAGAGTTTAACGATGCAATGGAACAAATGACAATGAGCGAAGCGTCCCGATGGATTGACAAGACGATTCTGCAGTACGGGCGTATGAAGCGTTTTAATAGGAGTGATTTTGATGAATAAGAAGACAACAAAGATTATTTCAACCATTATTGTAGCTTTGATCGTGATTTCTATGGTTTTAAGCATGGTCATTCAGTTTGTATAGTATGTATGGAAACATCGTTGAAGGCGTGACGGAATCACAGTGCTTTCTGCAATAAGCGTAACATGAGATGTATGGAAACTGACGATTGACGGAATTTAATAGAGATAGCCCGTGGGGGACATACGATGAGAAGAACATTAAAGGGAATACTTGGCCTGGCGGCAGTATTTTCACTGACCGTGGCGGGAGGCCGGTATACGTTTGCACAGACCGGAGCTCAGTCAGAGAAGACGTCATCAGGAATTGTGATTGAGACCAGAGCTGCTGATAAAGACAATGAGTCGGAGAAGGCAGCAGAGACTGCGAAGAATATAGAATCCGGGAAGGCAGCGGATGTTGCGGAAAAGGCAGAATCAGGAGAGACTGCGGATACTGAGAAGGCCGCAGAAACTGAGAAAGATAAAGAATCCGAAGATACAGCAGATGTCGGTAAGGATAAGAAGTCTTCTGAAAATAAAAATGAAAATGAACATGGACACAGTGAGGAAATTTCTGAGGATCATGAGGTACCTGAAGGCGTTACGGTCAATGGAATGGAGCTTGGCGGCATGACAGTTAAGGCTGCGGAGGAGAAACTCCAGCAGTATGTGGATGAGGTCTGCGGCGGTGCAGTGACTTTGTCCGTTAATGGCGATGAAGTGACGATTTCGTATAAAGATTTTGATATGCATGTGGCGGACAGTACGGTGATTCAGGATATTTGCCAGATTGGTGTGAACGGCAATCTGATCAAACGATACAAGGAACTGTCAGATGTCAAGAATAATAAAGCAGAATATACACTTAATTTTGAATATGATCATGACAAATTAAAAGAGCTAGTGGATGAGGATACAGCTGAATATAATAAAGATGCACAGAATGCTTCCTTGGTCCGTCATTCCGGAGAATTTATCATCACAGATGATGTAACAGGGATGAAGGTTGATATAGATGCCACAACGAAGGCTGTGGAAGAAGCATTGGGTGATGGCTGGGATGGTTCCAGTCAGAAACTGGATGCAACTGTGGAAGATGTGAAGGCGGATCATACCAGCGATGAGCTGAAGCAGGTAACTGATCTTCTGGGCGGTTATTCCACGGATTATTCTTCTTCCAGTGACAACAGAATTGCCAATATTGCCAATGGTGCTTCACTGATTGATGAGACGGTTGTGTATCCCGGGGATACATTTTCATTTTTAAATCATGTGACACCATTTACGGCTTCCAACGGTTATTATGAGGCCACCGGCTATTCAGCGGGACGTGTTGTACCAAGTATTGGCGGCGGTATCTGTCAGGTGTCTTCCACCATGTATAATGCAGTTTTGCGGGCGGAATTGGAGGTTGTCGAGCGTTCCAATCATGGCCTGACAGTGGGATATGTACCGCTTGGTGCGGATGCGACAGTTGCTGAGGGCAGTGTGGATTTCAGGTTCAGAAATAATCTGGATGCACCGATTTATATAGAAGCCTATACTTATGGCGGTGAAATCTATGTCAATATATACGGACATGAAACCCGTTCATCCAACAGAAGCATTGAGTTTTACAGTGTGACAGACAAGACCATTGAACCCGGTGAGGATGTCATTACGAAGGATGATACACAGCCAGATGGCTGGCAGGAAGTGACACAGAGTGCCCATAATGGGTATGTGGCGTCCTTTTATAAGAAGATTTATGTAGACGGAAGTCTGCAGGATACAGTTTGGATCAATACAAGTTATTACAGTGCATCACCGAGATATATTACTGTTGGTACAAAGAAGGACAATTCTGACAGTAAAAAAGATGACAGTAATAACAAGAAGAGTGAAGAAAATTAATCAAACAGAGGTATAAAAATATGCTGGATTGCGGCAAGGTGACAGATACGATTTATAAACGTTCTGTCCGAAAAGTAATAGAGAGAAAAGTGTCCGGGGCTGTGAGCCAGGGTGACGCTATCCGGGATATCAGTCATTTTAAGAGTAAGTCGGGCAATCCGATCGCAGCAGCGACAGCAGTACTGTCCGGAGATAATCTCGCATCAGCAGGTGCAGTTCATCTGGCGGTAAATCGTCTGGCGACAGTAGGAAGCCGTCCGTCTTTGGTCAATATACAGATCATTGTGCCGGAGGATCTTTCGGAGAAATCCATCAAAGAACTGGTGGGAGCAGCGGCTGAAAGTTGCGAGAAGCTTCAGATCGCTTCCGTGCAGGCAGATGTGACAGCGGCAGCAGGTCTGAAGGAACCGATGATAACTGTTATGGCATCCGGTGAGTCAGGCAGCCTTTTTGAGTCAGAGAAAGCCTGTGCGGATCAGGACATCATTATGGTAGGTTATACCGGCGGATACGGTGCGGCAAAATTGACTTTTGCCAATGAGGCGGAATTGGAGAATCATTTTAATTCGGTATTTTTGAGCCCGATTCTTGAGGCGGATTATACGGGGGATGCTATTTCAACGGTGAAGGCTGTGGAGGCAGCGGCAGCAGCAGGCGTAAGAACGATGTATGCCTGTGGTGAAGGCGGTGTTTATTCGGCAGTATGGGAGCTGGCGGAGAATGCAGGGCTTGGGGCACGCATTCAGCTGAAGAAAGTGCCATTGAAGCAGGAAACGGTTGAAATCTGTGATTATTTTAATATCAGTCCTTATCAGCTGCTGTCGGTAGGCGCAGTGCTTCTGACGGCCACCCATGGCCAGAAAGTACTGGCGGAGTTGGCTGCCGCGGGCATCCCGGCAGTTATCATCGGACATCTGACAGATGATAATGACCGGGTTGTTTTAAACGAAGAAGAAGTGCGCTTTCTGGAGCCATTTCGATATGAAAGTCTGAATCAGGCGAAATCTGAATCATAGAAATAAGGCAGCTGGCTTTGAGCAGCTATAGCAATCATAGAAAAGGGGTATGAGAGAATGAATGAAATGAAAGAGAAGATTTTATCCGTCATAGAAAAAAACAGCAAGATCAGCATTAAAGATCTGGCGATTGTTCTTGGGGAACCGGAAGAAGAAGTGGCAAAAGCCATTTATGAGATGGAATCCGACAAGACAATTTGCGGCTATCATACAATCATCAACTGGGATAAGACCAACAGAGAAAAAGTGGTGGCATTAATCGAAGTGCGTGTAACACCTCAGAGAGGTCATGGATTTGACCACATTGCTGAGCGTATTTACAACTTCCCTGAAGTGGATACTGTCTATCTGATGTCCGGTGCTTATGATTTCTGTGTGATGCTGGAAGGCAAGACTTTGAAACAGGTGTCTGCATTTGTTTCCGAAAAACTTTCCACACTGGAATCCGTGACAAGCACAGCAACCCATTTTGTACTGAAGAAATACAAAGACCACGGTACAATCATGGTTTCTGAGACAAATAAGAAAGAAAGGCAGCTGATCACACCATGAGAAACCCATTATCCGATAAAGTCATAGACATTAAACCTTCCGGCATCCGTAAGTTTTTTGATCTTGTCGTGGAAATGAATGACCCGAATGTCATTTCTCTTGGTGTGGGTGAACCGGATTTTGATACACCGTGGCATATCCGTGAGGAAGGTATCTATTCTCTGGAAAAAGGCCGTACATTTTATACATCCAATGCCGGATTGAAGGAACTGAAGGAAGAAATCAGCGCTTATCTGGAACGCAAATGCCATGTTGAATATGACCCTGCGAACGAAATTATGGTGACAGTGGGCGGTTCTGAAGCCATCGATATTGCCATGCGTGCCATGCTCAATCCCGGTGAAGAGGTCATTATTCCGCAGCCAAGTTATGTTTCTTATCAGCCCTGCGTTGTACTGGCGGATGGTGTGCCTGTGATTATTAATCTTCAGGAAAAAAATGAATTTAAACTGACAGCAGAAGAACTGGAAGCTGCGATTACACCAAAGACAAAGATTCTGGTGCTGCCTTTCCCGAACAATCCGACAGGCTCCATTATGACGGAGGAAGACCTAAAGCCCATTGCCGAACTGTGCGTGAAGCATGATATTTTCGTTATCAGTGATGAAATTTACAGTGAACTGACTTATGAATATCCGCATACATCCATTGCATCCCTGCCTGGCATGAAGGAGAGAACGGTTCTTATCAACGGTTTTTCAAAGGCTTATGCCATGACAGGATGGCGTCTCGGTTATGCCTGCGCACCGGATGTGATTCTGCATCAGATGCTGAAAATTCATCAGTTCGCCATTATGTGTGCACCGACAACCAGCCAGTATGCGGCTGTGGAGGCTCTTCGCAATGGTAATGATGATGTAGCCATGATGCGTGAATCCTACAATCAGCGCCGACGTTTCCTTGTACATACATTCAGGGAGATGGGACTGGACTGCTTTGAACCATTCGGCGCTTTTTATATTTTCCCAAGCATCAAGAGCCTGGGCATGACCTCAGATGAATTTGCGGAAGAATTATTGAAGAAGGAAAAAGTAGCAGTTGTTCCGGGTACAGCATTCGGAGACAGCGGCGAGGGTTTCCTGAGAATTTCCTATGCCTATTCTCTTGAAGAATTAAAAGAAGCGACAGATCGTATGGCACGTTTTGTCAGCTGGGTGAGAAAAGAGAAAAATCTATGAGTATGAATATTGTTTTGCTGGAACCGGAGATGCCTGCCAACACAGGCAACATCGGACGAACCTGTGTGGCCACCGGTACCAAACTGCATCTGATTAAGCCTCTGGGCTTTGAAATTACGGACAAGATGGTTAAACGTGCGGGACTGGACTATTGGCCGCATCTGAATTATGAAGTTTATGAGAATTTTGAGGATTTTCTGGAGAAGAATCCGGATTGTGCGGGCAAGCTTTATATGGCCACCACCAAGGCCAGACATATTTACACGGAAGTGGCCTATGAGCCGGACGGTTATCTGATGTTCGGCAAGGAAAGTGCCGGTATCCCGGAAGAAATTCTTGTGAAATACGAAGATTATTGTATGCGTATCCCGATGGAATACAACATACGTTCATTGAACTTGAGCAATTCAGTGGCCATTGTGCTGTATGAGGCCCTCAGACAGCATCAGTTTGCGCAGATGGAACTGCAGGGGCATCTGCACAGACTGCATTGGCACGAAGAATAAGGCGAAAACGCCAAATACTTCGAAAGAGCCCACGCCCCTTCTAATTCTATTGGCAAACACGCTGATTTTCACAGTTTTGCTGTGCCGCCTATTGACAGCTTTTACGCGAAACTTGCCCTTACGGGCTTCAGACATCGCTTCAAAGCTGTCGCTATGCGCGCAAAACTGCGAGAATCAGCTAAATGTTTACCAACAGAGTTAGAAGGGGCGTGGGCTCTTTTCAGAAGGATTTGATATTTTCTGTCTGGTTTTATTTTGGACGGGCAGAAGTGCTTAAATGGTGCTTAAATTTGTTGGTAATATGAATTAGGGCTTTTCTATTTGATGTCTTTCGTATATAATAGTGAAGAATCTTGAGACGCTATAGAGAAGAGGAGAACCTTTATGGAAAACAAAAGAATTATACAGGTTGATGAGAAAGTCCCTGTAAAGCTGCTGATTCCGCTCAGTATTCAGCACATGTTCGCCATGTTCGGAGCATCTGTGCTTGTTCCGTTCGTGTTTGGTATTAATCCGGCGATCGTTTTATTTATGAATGGTCTCGGTACGCTGCTGTTTATTTTAATCACAAAGGGACGTGCACCGGCTTATCTGGGCTCCAGTTTTGCATTTCTGGCACCGGCAGGTATCGTTATCAGCAAATGGGGCTATGATTATGCCCTAGGGTGTTTTGTGGCCGTCGGCTTCTGCGGCTGTGTTCTGGCATTGATTATTTACAAGTTCGGTTCTGAGTGGATCAATGTGGTCCTGCCTCCGGCAGCAATGGGTCCTGTTGTAGCCCTTATTGGTCTCGAACTGGCAGGCACAGCAGCATCTAATGCAGGTCTGAAGGATGAAGTCCTTCTTCCGGCTAATATCATCGTTTTTCTTGTAACACTTTTGACAGCCGTTATCGGTTCTGTCGTATTCCGTGGATTTTTGTCCGTTATTCCGATTCTGATCGCTATTATTGCCGGTTACGTGGCTTCTCTGGCATGTGGTATTGTTGATTTTTCAGAAGTGGCAGCGGCACCGTTGTTTGCCCTTCCGAACTTCCAGACACCGAAGTTTAATATGCAGGCTATTGCCATTGTACTTCCTGTTCTGTTAGTTATCACCTCCGAGCATATCGGACATCAGATCGTTACAAGCAAGATTGTGGGAAGAGACTTGCTGAAGGATCCTGGTCTGCACCGTTCTTTATTTGCAGATAACTTTTCAACGATGATCTCCGGTTTCATCGGTTCTGTTCCGACAACAACTTATGGTGAGAACATCGGTGTTATGGCCATGACAAAAGTTTACAGCGTTTACGTTATCGGCGGTGCAGCGGTATTATCCATCATCTGTTCCTTTATCGGCAAGATGACAACACTTATCAGTACCATACCTGGTCCTGTTATCGGCGGTATCTCATTCCTGCTTTACGGTATGATCGGTGCGTCCGGTATCCGTATCCTTGTAGATGCACAGGTAGATTACGGCAAATCCCGTAATCAGGCTATGACAGCCGTTGTATTCGTTACAGGTCTCTCAGGTATTTCCGTACAGCTCGGAAGCATTCAGCTGACAGGTATGGTACTGGCCTGTGTCGTTGGTATGATCATGGGTCTGGCATTCTACATTCTGGACAAACTGAAACTGACAAACGACAGAGACGAATAAAATGCGCGAATAAAACGTGCGAAACACAAGTTGGTTCTTAGAAGAACATAAAGAAATAGCAGTTCAGAACCGGCAGCGAGAGCGGCCTGTTCTGAACTGCTATTTTTTATGTTCTATCCTAGAAAATGAGCGTTTCGTCATCATATTTATCCCAACATTCGAGATCGACAGCGAGAGGCAAATCAAATTCTCCGTCCAAATTGTTCAAAGACTATGATATTGAAACCAAGAAACTATAAACTATTTCGTACCAAAAATTCTATCGCCCGCATCGCCAAGTCCAGGGCAGATATAAGCATGTTCGTTCAGGCAGCGATCCAGATGACCGATGTAGATCTGAACGTCCGGATGTGCCTCGTGAAGAGCTTTGACACCTTCAGGAGCAGCGATAATACACATGAATTTGATGTTTCTGCCGCCATGTTTCTTGATCATGGTGATGGCATCAATAGCAGAACCGCCTGTTGCCAGCATTGGGTCGCAGACAACGATGGTACGTTCTTCGATCGGGCTAGGCAGTTTGCAGTAGTATTCATGAGGCTCGAAGGTTTCTTCGTCACGGTAGAGACCGATATGGCCGATTTTTGCAGATGGAACGAGAGCAAGGATACCTTCAACCATACCGAGGCCTGCGCGCAGAATCGGAACGATAGCCAGCTTACGGCCTGCGATCATTGGTGTCTTGCATTTTTCAATCGGTGTTTCGATTTCAACTTCTTCCAGAGGCAGGTCATTGAGGGCTTCAAAACCTTCCAGCATAGCAATCTCTTCTACCAGATGACGAAATTCGTTTGTTCCGGTTTCTTTCTTCCTGAGGATAGAAATTTTGTGCTGGATCAGTGGATGGTTAAAATAAGTAACGTTTTCGAATTTTTCCATAATGCTCTCCTTTAATCAACATTTCTCTTATAGTTTTATGTTATTCATTTGCCATTCCTTCAGGCAAAATTATTCCAATGCTAGTGTACGTGAAAATGTACATTTTTTCAATGATAAATCATGACAATTTTTATTTTTTACACCTGTTTGGAGTCGGCATGCACAATGGGCTGCCAATTACTTAAATTCGACGATGGTAACGCCGGTCTCACCCTCGCCAAATGTTCCAAGACGATAACTCTTGACATATTTGCTCTTGCGCAGTTTTTCGTGGACAGCTTTTCGCAGGGCGCCTGTGCCACGGCCGTGGATGATGGTGACATTCGGGATGTGGGCCAGATAAGCATCATCGAGATATTTGTCCAGATCAATCATGGCTTCATCAACGGTTTCACCGATCAGATTGATGGAAGTGTTGACATGGGCAGCTTTATTCATCTTGATCTTGCCGGAGCCGGTCTTATTGATCATCGGTGTGTTGATGACTTCTTCGTCAATTGGCTCCAGATCACTGAAGTGAATACGGGATTTGAGAATGCCCATCTGGATCGACAGTTCACCTTTGCTGTTTGGCTGGGAGACAACGGTGCCTTTTAAGTCAAGGCTGCGAACATGGACGGAATCCCCCTGCTTGAAATCAGAAGCTGCATAGACCTTGGCCTTTTTGGCAGCAGGCGCAGCTTTCTTGCGGTTGTTGGATTGATTCAGCTTGTCACGGACACGGCTTCGCTCCTGTTCAAGGGCCTTCATATCCACACCGCCGGATTTCGACAGTTTATTCATGGTACGGATGGTATGATCGGCATAATCCTTGGCATCCTGAAGAATATTCTGGGCTTTTTCATTGGCTTCGTTGAGAATTCGTTCTTTCTGTTTGGCAATATTGTCATGCTTTTCTTCCAGACGTTTTTTCAGGGATTCCACCTGAGCCTTGTAAGCGGATAATTCTTCCTGCTCTTTCTCAATAGTGGCACGGCTTGTCTCAAGGTCAGCGATCAATTCTTCAAAATTCTGTTCCTGAACATCAATATTCTTCTTGGCTTCCTCAATAATATGAGCCGGAAGGCCGAGTTTGCCGGAGATGGCAAAGGCGTTGCTCTTGCCGGGAATGCCGATGAGCAGACGGTATGTCGGACTGAGGGTTGCCACGTCAAATTCGCAGCAGGCATTGCAGACCTGATCCGTTGTCAGGGCAAACACTTTCAGTTCACTGTAATGGGTGGTAGCCATGGTGGTGACATGTCGGTTCAGTAATGTTTTCAAAATGGCAATGGCCAGAGCCGCACCCTCTGTCGGGTCTGTACCGGCACAAAGCTCATCGAAGAGAACCAGTGTCTTGGCATCAGCTGCATTCAGTATTTTGACAATATTCGTCATATGAGATGAGAAAGTACTAAGGCTCTGTTCAATGCTCTGCTCATCACCGATATCAGCAAAAACGTCGTCAAAAATCGCCAGTTCTGAATGGTCAAAGGCAGGAATATGAAGACCGGCCTGACCCATCAGTGTGAAAAGACCGACTGTTTTCAGAGAAACGGTCTTACCGCCGGTATTTGGTCCGGTAACAATAAGCATCCGGTAATCCTTGCCGAGGATCAGGTCGATGGGAACAACCTTCTTCTTGTCCAGAAGGGGATGGCGGCCTTTCTTGATGTGAATATAACCATTCTCATTAAAAACAGGTTCGCTGCCATTGTAGGTACGGGACAGGGAAGCTTTGGCAAAAATAAAGTCCAGACGTGTCAGAACTGCAATGTCCTGTTCCAGCATAACAGCGGATTCACCTGCCAGTTCACTTAAAGTATCCAGAATATGTTCAATCTCTTCCTTTTCCTTGCTGCCGAGTTCACGCAGATCGTTGTTCAGCTTGACGACAGCCATGGGTTCAATGAACAGTGTGGAGCCAGTGGAGGACTGATCGTGGATCATACCCTGCACCTGTGAACGGTATTCAGCCTTGACAGGCAGACAATAACGGCCGTTTCGCATAGTGACCAGGTTGTCCTGCAGTTTGGAACCGATATTCTGGGAAGAAACCATAGAAGCCAGCTGTGAGTGGATGCGTTCGTTGGTCAGCTTGATCTGGCGACGAATGGATTTCAATGTCGGACTGGCATCATCGGCCATGGTTTCTTCATCGATAATGCATCGACGGATTTCGTGGTTCAGATTCGACAGTGGTTCAATCTGGGCAAAAAGGCTATCCAGTGAATCCTGATCTTCATCATCGGCTTCACGGCGTCCGTAGGATTTCGCACGCAGTGCCACATCCAGGGTGGCAGCGATATTCAACAGTTCAGTCATACCGACGGTACTGCCAACCTTCAGTCGAAGCAGAGAGCCGCGGATATCACGGATGCCGGAGAAGGAGAGACTGCCCTTTTTCATGACACGGGTCAGGGCATCACTGGTCTCCATCTGTCCCTGAAGAATCTCAGAAATATCAGAGGAAGGCATCAGATTGCGGCACAGATCCTTGCCCATAGGGGAGCTGGCATAGCCGGTAAGCATATCTATAATTTTAGGGTATTCAAGAATACGCAATGCTTTTTCGTTCATAAGTAAAAACCTCCAAAATAATAGTAAAGCATAAAGGCCTTGTTGTCAAACTTTTCGTCTTCTCGGGAGGGTAAAAGTCTGCTATACTATAATATTGAAGCTGCTGATCGCAGTGAATGCGGAGAAAGCTTATGCAGCAGCATAATAAAAGGAATATTAATGAAATGTAATTGTGAGAAAGAGGAACAGTTACGGTAAGAGTAGAAAGGCAGAAACCCGCCGAGAGCGGGCAGAGTGAGAGAATGAGATATATTCATGAATTGAAATCAGGAGACATGGTATCAGATATTTATCTGTGTAAGTCTAAGCAAACATTAAAGACAAAAGCCGGTAAGAGCTATTATTCCATGATGCTTCAGGACAAGACCGGTACAGTGGATGCCAAAGTCTGGGAGCTGACACCGGGTATTGAATATTTTGAGCCGATGGATTTTATTAAGGTGGAAGGTCAGGTGACATCTTTCCAGGGAGCACTGCAGTTGAACCTTCGCCGGATCCGCCGTGCCAAAGAGGGTGAATATATTCCGGCAGATTATATGCCATGCAGCCGTTATAATATAGAAGATATGTACAAAGAGCTGATGGGATATGTAGACAGCGTCAAAGAACCGCATCTGCATGAATTGCTGGAATTATTTTTTGTAAAGAATACAGCATTTATCAAATCTTTTAAAGAACATTCTGCAGCAAAGAGCATTCATCACGGTTTTGTAGGAGGACTTCTGGAGCATACTCTCAGCGTGACAAAACTTTGTGATTTTTATACAACACGCTATGTACATCTGAACCATGATCTGCTGATCACAGCAGCTATCTGTCATGATATCGGCAAGACAAAGGAATTATCTTTATTCCCGTCCAATGATTATACAGATGAGGGACAGCTCATCGGCCATATTGTGACAGGTGTGGAGATGATCCATGACGCCATCCGTGAGATTCCGGGATTCCCTGTTGTATTGGCCAATGAGTTGAAGCATTGTATCGTGGCTCATCACGGTGAGCTGGAATACGGTTCACCGAAGAAACCGGCACTGATGGAGGCTATGGCGTTGAACCTGGCAGACAACACAGACGCACGTATGGAGACAATGACAGAGATTTTCGACCGTTCAGAAGATAATCTGGAATGGCTTGGTTTTAACCGCATTTTCGAATCCAATATCAGAAGAACATCCAAATAATACGGAATGGAGTCAGGGATGGAGAAAAAGACAATCAAGAAGAATGATATTTATACGATTGAGATTGAAGATCTGAGTACAGACGGTTCCGGCATCGGCAAGATTGATGGTTATACACTTTTTGTGAAAGATGCGTTGATCGGTGACACGGCAGAAGTCAAAGTCATCAAGACGAAGAAGAATTACGGTTACGGCCGTCTGATGCGCATTATTACACCTTCACCGGATCGGGTGGAGGCACCATGTCCTCACGCCCGCAGCTGCGGCGGCTGTCAGATCCAGCATTTGTCCTATGAACGTCAGCTGGCTTTCAAGGAGAACAAGGTCAGGAACCTGCTGAGCCGTGTGGGACATGTAGAAGATTATGTGATGCATCCGATCATCGGAATGGAAAAACCTTATTATTACCGCAATAAGGCACAGTTCCCGGTGGGACTTGGCAAAGACGGACAAATCGTTACAGGATTTTATGCCGGGCACAGCCATGTCATCGTAGATTCTGCCCATTGCTGTATTCAGGCACCGGTTAATGAACAGCTTCTTGCCATTGTGAAACAGTGGATGACAGAGCATGATATTGCGCCTTATGATGAGACAAGTCATAAAGGTCTGGTTCGACATATTCTAACAAGAGTCGGTTTTAAGACGAAGGAAATTATGGTCTGTCTCATTATCAACGGCACAAAACTGCCGCACAGTGAGAACCTGGTGGAAGCCTTGAGAAAAATCCCGGGTATGACAAGTATTTCTTATAATATCAATCAGGAAAAGACCAATGTGATCCTGGGAAGCAAAGTGGTGACACTCTGGGGACAGGATTATATTACGGACTATATCGGTGATGTCCGTTATCAGATTTCACCGTTATCTTTCTATCAGGTGAATCCGGTGCAGACAGAGAAACTCTACGGAGCGGCCCTTCAGTTTGCCAATCCGGGACCAAATGATGTCATTTGGGACTTATATTGCGGTATCGGTACCATTTCACTCTTTATGGCCAAGAAAGCCAAACAGGTCTATGGGGTTGAAATTGTTCCCCAAGCTATTGATGATGCCAAGCGCAATGCTACAATCAATGATATACACAATGCTGAATTTTATGTGGGAAAGGCAGAAGAAGTACTGCCGCAGGCTTATGAACGTGACCATATTCATGCGGATATCATTGTGGTGGACCCGCCGAGAAAGGGCTGTGACGAGAGCCTGCTGGTATGTATCACACAGATGCAGCCAAAGCGGGTGGTCTATGTCAGCTGCGATCCGGCCACACTGGCCAGAGATCTGAGATATCTGGAAGAAAGGGATTATAAGGTCAAAGAGGTTCAGTGTGTTGATATGTTCGGGCACTCGGTTCATGTGGAGACTGTGGTGGGACTACAAAGGAAAGATATCTAGAAATCCTTGAATTTACGCACTTTGTAGAGTTTTTCAGTTTCAACAAAATCGGTGAAAATCACAAGGAAAAGTTGCTTGTGCAGAGAGTCACCGTTGTGGTTGCCTTAGACCTCGGTACGGGGAACACAAAAAATCCTGAATATGAAAGTGAATAGTGGACTATCAGATATTTGATAGATTATAGGGATACTTGTTAAAAGCGGGTGTCCCTATTTTTTATGGGGCATTCCAGAAATGGAGTGTCTTTTTATACCTAAATATTAAAAATTCAGGAGGAAAATGAAAATGACAAACACAGCGTTAAGAGCAGAGAATAGCAATTCTCGCACAATTACTTTCAAGAGCAGGGAACACGAAAAATTTTATGAGGAATATCTGAAAAAATGCAGATATCAGGATGTCTACCATCGGGCTTTGGTTTATTGCCTGGGTATCGACAGAGACACAAGAAATAATGTGAATAAAATCTATAATTTTAAAACTGGATGTGTAAAAACGGAATGCCTGCTGGAAGGATGGCAGACTAGTGGAAGTTTACGGATTGTCCGTATGGCATTTAACCTTTACTGTAATGGAACACCAAGTGTCGGAGATTATGAGGCAGAGGAAGATCAGTTAAAAGAGTGTCAGTATTATACCGTAGAAGATCTGTTTTGCTGCGGATATGCCCGGTATTTTTGGGAAGCCATTAAAATCCGTTATCCAGAGTATTGCTTTTACAAAGACTGGGAGGATATATATGCTGAAAATTAGATTACAGGGTACTTTAAAGGACATTCAATGGTTTCGCCGTATTTTGGAAAAGCATAAGGAATTGGATGTCCTGGAAGTATCTGATGCTTACGCAAATAAAGGAACAAGTAAATATTTTCGTGTTTATGTAGAAGTAGAAGAAAAACAGTAAATCGGAGGAAAGTATATGTGTAAAGTAATTGCTATTGCAAATCAGAAGGGCGGAGTAGCCAAAACAACGACAACCATCAATCTGGGAGCCGGACTGACAAAGAATGGGAAAAAAGTAGTGCTGGTAGATGCAGATCCACAGGGACATCTGACAATGGGACTGGGATTTCCCAAAAATCTCAAAGTGACTTTAAAGAGTATGATGGAAAATATCATCATGGGACTGGAGTTTGACCCAAAGGAAGCAGTCTTGCACCATGAAGAAGGGATGGATCTGATTCCGTCCAATAAATTGCTTGCCGGAATGGACATGTCCTTATTTACTGTTGAAGATAGGGAAAAAGTACTGAAAGAGTATCTGGAACTGTTGAAAGATGAATATGATTATATTTTGATTGACTGTATGCCATCATTGGGAATGCTGACAATCAATGCGTTGAGTGCAGCGGACAGCGTTCTGATTCCGGTACAGCCACAATATTATGCGGCAGATGGACTTATGGAATTACTGAAAGTGGTAAAAGGAATCCATCAGAGGTTTAATCCGGAATTGCAGATAGAAGGTATTTTGTTCACAATGGATAATTGCCGTTACAATAATGCAAAGAGAAACAAACAGGCAATTAAAACTACATACGGAAATGACATTAAGATTTTTGAGCAGACGATTCCGAGAACGGAAAGCCTTGCAGAAACAGCATCGGAGGGTGTAAGTATCTTTTCTTATGATGGAAAAAGCAAAGGTGCAGACAGTTATCGAGAACTGGTTCAGGAGGTGTTGAAACATGCGTAGACCGAAAAAAGAGATTCAGCTTACCTCTTATGATGAGTTACTGGGATTGGAAGAATCACCGGAAAAGAGTATGAACCAGGTTGTGGAAATAGATCTGGAAAAGCTCTATCCCTTTAAAAATCATCCGTTTCATGTAAACGATGATGAAAAAATGGCTGAAACCGTAGAGAGTATTAAAACTTACGGTGTTTTGACTCCTGCACTGGTAAGACCTCGATCAGAGGGTGGATACGAGATGATTTCCGGCCATAGAAGAAAAAGAGGCTGTGAACTATGTGGAAAGACGACCATGCCAGCTCTTGTCCGAAATTATACGGATGATGAAGCAGTCATTATTATGGTTGATTCCAATATTCAGCGTGAAAATCTACTGCCAAGTGAAAAAGCCCATGCCTATAAGATGAAATATGATGCAATGAAGCACCAAGGAAGTAAAGGTGAAAAATATACGGCAGATATGGTTGGTGAAACAGCCGGGGACAGTGGAAGAACCGTGCAGAGATATATCCGTCTGGCTTCATTATCAGATGGATTATTGGAATATGTGGACGATAATAAAATCCCTATGATAGTGGGAGAAAAATTGTCTTATCTGAAACCACAGGAACAGGAATGGCTTCTGGAAGGAATTGTCAACAGTAATATCTTTCCGTCAAAACAACAGGCAGAACAATTAAAGGAATGCAGTGCAAATGGAAAATTAAATCAGGGTTATATCTATGCCGTTTTATTGAAAAAAGAAAACAGTAAAATCAATGTGACGATTCCGGCAAAAAAAATCGGCAATTATTTTCCAGAGACATATTCTAAAGAACAGATAGAAGAAGTTATTTTTATGCTTTTGGATAAATGGAAACAAAACAGAGAAGGAGTAGCAGATGCAGAAGATACAGTTTGATTATTTTACGGGAATGGAAGCGGAACAATACAGCTTTTACCGTGTCCCGAAAGTGCTGTTTACAGAACCATGCTTTAAAGCTCTTTCTTGTGAAGCAAAGGTATTATACGGTCTGATGCTGGACCGTATGAGCCTGAGCATTAAGAACCGATGGCTGGATTCAGAGGACAAGGTATATATTATTTTCACGGTGGAAGAAATCGCAGAGCTGATGAACTGTGGAACCCAAAAGGCAGTGAAGCTGGTAAAAGAGCTGGACAGTAATAATGGGATTGGACTGATTGAGAAAAAACGTCTGGGACTGGGAATGCCTAATGTTATTTATGTGAAAAATTTTATGATCAGAGAAGTGCCAGATCAGAAGTCGACGGATAGCTGTGCAGATTTGCAACCAGAGCATAAAAAATGTGCAGATCTGCAATCTGAGCAGAGAAACCATGAAGAATGTGCAAATTTGCAATCGGAAGCTGAAAAAGGGGAAAAACCAGGCACTTTTCTGAATGGTGAAAATCATCATTCAGGAGTAGTGAAATCCACAATTCAGGATTGTGTGGAATCACAATTACAGAATGGTGAAAATCACAATTCAGGAATGATGAAAACCACAAATCAAGAATTTCCAGAATCACAATTCCAAAATGGTGAAAATCATCATTCAAGAATAGTGGAAATCACAAAACCAGAATATCCGAAATCACAATCTAATAATACTGATATTAACAAGACTGATATTAGTGAAACTGAGATAAATCAATCCTATCCAATCATATCATCAGGTAATCTGAAAAAGAAAAGAGATGTGATGGAGGAGATGCGGGCATATCGTGAAGTGATTCATGAAAACATAGATTATCAATATCATGCCAAAGAAGATGTGGATGAACTGGTAGAACTGATGATTGAAGTTATGATGATGCCGGAGAATAGTATGATTCGAATCGCAGGGACAGAAAAGCCAGTTGCTTTGGTGAAAAACAGGTTTATGAAGCTGAATTATTCACATATCGAATATGTGCTGTTTTGTCTGAATCGAAATACGACCAAGGTTGGAAACATTAAAGCATATCTTTTGACTGCCCTGTATAATGCCCCGGCAACGATAAACAGCTATTATCAGGCAGAGGTTAATCACGATATGTATGGAGGATAAAGGAACATGAGAAATATGATAAAAAAAGTTATTGTTCCAGCACTGGTGATTGTTGTATTGTTTGCAGTGTTGAGACCGCTTTGTATCCAGGATGGGAAGTGCAATTATTTATTGCTGTTGCTACTGATGGGGATACCATTCGGAATTGGAAAAATGTGTGTCTGGATGGTTCCAAGAGGGTTTGACCTTGGAGGAACACTGGCAGTATGGACAATGAATTTTCTGATCGGAGGATTGATAGGAAGTGTCGTTCTTCTGGCAATGGTTGGACAGGCAATCATTTATCTTAGTGTTTTCCTGCTCACAGTTATTACAGGAATACATAAAATACCGAGAATAAAATGAAATAGATCTTTTGAAAAGCAGCTAAGACAAAATTAGCTGCTTTTTTTCTGGAAACTTTGCGACACAATGTCGTAAAGCTGGGATAAATTGCAGGAAAGGAGACACCGTATTGAGCAATCGTGCAATTTCCACAGAACTTATTGAATTGGGAGAACGGATCAGAAAACGCAGGCAGGAAATGAAGTTGTCACAGGAATCTTTTGCGGAAAAAGCAGGTATCAGTGTCAATACGGTCAGCAGGATAGAAGGAGGGCAAACGGCAATGTCTGTTGAGATTTTCAGGAAGATGATTGAGATCCTGGAAACAGATGCCAATATCCTGATGGGAAAAGAGGGGGACGATGCAGAAAAAAGAAAGCAGTTTGAGGAAGTATTTTATCGTATTCAGAAGATGGAATGGAAAGAGCAGAAAATTATCATGCAGACAATAGATTCACTGATAGAAAGTTTTAATGAGTACAGGTGAAATTTCACCATATATGGGGTGTAAAACAAAAAAACTCCCCATATATGCTAAGGATAATAGTTTTTTGTGCTGTTAAAATAGCAAACAGAGAGAAAGAGACAGAAACAAGGAAGGGAGATAGGATTGATGACCAGACAAGAAAATTTAATCTATCGGAAGCAGTGTCCCTATGATGCAATGGGAGACTATTCTGTTTTAATGGAAAATGAAAAGAACATAAAAACGGAAAGAAATGCAAAGAAGTCTGACCGGGACATCAGACGGAAAATAAAATAGAGGATGCTGTAAATTAGCAGAAAGGGCAGTAAGGAAGTTTCAGGCTCTCGTTAAAAAAAACGGGTGTGCCGGAAGCTGTTTTTTACTGCCCTTTTGCCAGTAGATCAGCAATAATCCTATCCTTTCTGCTGATGGGCACCTGTTGCCAGCAGGCAGAAGGGTGGTAATCATGCTGACATTGCAGGAATTGAAACAGGTTGTAGGTAACAGGGAAGAAAGAAGAAAGGTTCCGTCCGCCAGGTATTTAAGAGAAAACGATGTGGCAGTTGTAAAGCAGAGACTGATAGATGGTGCGGAAATTATTGCGTATCAGACAGGATATGTTTTCTATTGCGTGGGTGATTATGGAACGGTTTTTCCTTTATTTACCTGTCGAGATTATGTATATGAAGCAGGAAGAAAAATAACAGTTGTTAAGGAAGATTTTTTTGATAATCAGCCCTGGTATGTGCGGTTGATATTAGAAGGTGAAGATCGGCTGTGCAGGAACAGGGAGGTACGAGAACATAATAATTGCATTTCATACAGCCATATTTCAGAAGGCTGGTGTGAATTGGTGGATAAAAGGCAGAATGTACTTGAAAAACTGATCATAGAAGAAGCTATTGGAGAATTCATGGATCTGCTGACTGACCGGCAGAGACAGGTAATCCATCAAATTTATTTTCAGCAGCGTACACAAAGAGAAGTGTCACGGGTGTTTGGAATTACAGAACCGGCAGTATCAAAATGTATTTCACAGGCAAAGCAGAAAATGAGAAGAAATGCAGGCAGACTGATCGGAGTGCTTCAGAAGGGAGAATAAAAGATGCGTGGTAAAAAACCAAAGGAAAGACAACGGTATGTGCTGCGTGTAAATGAAACTCTCATAGAAGTTACCAGAGACGTATATCTGGCATGGTACCAGTCAAGAAGAAAAGAAAGATACCAGCTTGAAAAAATGCAGAAAAATGGTGTGTGCGGAATAGAAAAAGTAGGGGAAACGAGTTACAACAGTTATTTGCATATATTATCACCAGAAGAAATAGTCATCAGGGTGTCAGAAATACAAGAGCTGCAGGAAGCACTGAAATATTTGTCTGAAGAAGAAATGGAATTGATAAGATTATTATTTTTTGAAGAGTACACAGTTAAAAAAACAGCACAGTATTTCGGGTGTTGTACAAAGACAATCAGAAACAGGAAAAACAAAGTATTGCAGAAACTAAAAGACAGGCTGGAAACTTTGTAAGTTTTTGCTGTTTCAAAAAAATTTTATAAAAAAATTTCAAACAGGTTAATTTTTGCCCTTTCACACATGCGGTTAGTGGAGGGGCAAATGTCTATTTTAATTCAAAACAATAAATTCCCCCCTAAAAGTGAACCTTGACAATTTCATATCAGCAGCAAGAGGATACCTGAATTTCCCAGCTACGCATCTGGCGGCGGGCATTCGGTGACAACGTGAAGGGCAATGGATGAGAGGCACCCTTGGCAGGAATGATTACGAATTACCTCTTGCGGCTTAAATAGCTCAATCCTGTTTTTATTTAAAAGTCAATCCAAGACATAAGGGAGGTGGTTCCTATGATTGATTCATGCAGGTGTAAGCCTGAACGAAAGTGGAGTAAATTATCGAAGAAAGAGAGGACTCAGTCAAAATGAAAATGCGATTTAAAAGATTCTTGTCAGGATTTATGGCAGTTGCAACTTTGGCGTCTGTTATCGTTCAACCAGTCACGGTTTCTGCTTCTGAATTAGAACCAGAGCCAACTTCATTTGAACAGCAATATCCGGAACTGCAGGATGTGCAGGATACTCTTGATAAAGATGAAATTGTGGAAGCAAAGGATATTGAGATTCCCTATGGAGAAGAATTTGAGGTGGAAGTCGATCTGTCCGGTATAGAGGGCGTGAATGAAAAAAAGGTGAAAGTTTTATTCCATGAAGCAAAGAGTGAAGCCGGTACAGATTTTGACGCACATACACCGGATACCTACAAAGCTGTCTATGCAGTAGAGCCAGTCAGCGGTCACCCAGCTTACAGAGTAAGCAGAAACATTACGGTAAAAGAGCCAGAAACAGAAGAACAGACAAAGAGTTCTTCTGAAAATACAGTTGGTGAAGGAAATGCCGGTGAAACAGAAGATTCCGGTAATGCGGAGGAAGATGCTGATTCGGACAGGGCAAAAGAGATTGTGACTGATCTTACAGATGGACAGGAAGTAACAACAGATGAAGAATCTGGTCTGACTGTTTCAGAAGTAATGGATCAGGCAGAAAATGAAGGAATTGACTTGTATGAGATGGAGCCGGGTGAAACAGTGACATTTATGGCGGCAGCAGGAAATGCAAGAAGTTCACAACAGGTTTCAGTGACAAGAGGTGCCGAATACCGATATGCGGATTATGGTTATGGAACTTATCTGACGTATCAGTATACCGTAAAATTCGGTAATGTGTCCGCCACAGCTTATTGTGTACAGCCGTCCAAACCGGGACCTGGTACGGGAACATATACAATCAATAAGGTTGGGGATGGCAAAGCACTGGCTAAAGTATGCTACTATGGCACAAAAGCCTCTGGCGATGATGGATTTTTTACAGAAGAAAATGGCTATGGAAACCTGAGTGCAGGAGCCAGATTTATTCTGGTACATCTTGCTGCGTCATATGCGAATGGCAGTTCCGATGCTTTTTCTGGTGCAAACACTACTGCACAGAATCTTGCGAAAAAACTTTATAATTATTGTATTTCTCAGCCAGATATTCCGGATGTGGCAATGTCTTTTTCAGATGCAGATGTGACAGCTTATGTAGATGGCAACAGCCAGAGAACAAAGGAAATCACTTTTAAAGCAGATGAACTGCAGAGTATCACAATGAAACTCCCAAGTGGTGTGAAACTCCATAACGTGACAACCGGAAAGACAAGCAAAGCTGGCGAAGCAGTGGAAATCAGTGGTGGAACCAAGTTTTACTTATCTGCACCTCTTACACAGGTACAGGATGTCGCAGGAAACTGGTCTGCAACGATGAAAGGCAGTGTAACAAAAGATTATTCTGCGTATAAGATCAGTACCGGATCTGGTTCACAGGACCTGGCACTGGTATTTGGTGAAGGTGTTGATGATGAAAAATATGTGGACTTCAAAGTAACATGGGTACAGTACGCAAGTGTTAAGGTGATTAAAAGAGATGCAAAAGCAGACGCAAAGCTGGCAGGTGCCGTGTTTGGTTTATACAGTGATGCAAACTGTACAAATTTGATCACAAAGTTACCGGCAACTGATGCGAATGGGGAAGCGTCCGTACAGATCATTAAGACACAGAATACCGTATATCTGAAAGAGATTACAGCTCCGACAGGATACCGTATCAATGCAACTGCCTACAACGTAAAACTGGAAGTCAGCAAAACAGCAACTGTGACTGTTCCGGATGAAGAACAGATGGGCCAGCTGACTGTTTATAAAGAAGGTCAGGTTCTGACAGGTGCAGATGTCACCGAGAATGGAACAACATTTAAGTATGAGAAACGCAGACAGAAAGGTGCGATTTATGATGTGTATGCCGGGGCAGATATTAAAACTGCTTATGGTGCCAAGGTTTACAGCAAGGGTGATCTGGTCAAAGAGAATCTGACAACAGACTCGAATGGGGCAGTCATTCTGAAAAACCTGCATCTTGGTACATATATCGTCAAAGAAAAACAGGCTCCGACCGGATTTTATAATGCCGGGGAAGAAAAGTCTGTCACTCTTTCTTATGCAGGACAGAATGTAGATGTTGTTTTTTCTGAGACAACCTTTACGAATGACAGACAGAAAGCAGAAGTGATTGTGACAAAGCAGGATAAGGATACAGAAAATCCTCTGGATGGAGGAATTTTTGGACTTTATGCAGCCAGTGACATTAAAAATGCAGATGGAACGGTTGTTGTAAAGAAAGGCACTCTGATTGAGAAAGTGACAACTGGAAATGATGGAATGGCGAAGTTTACCGCAGACCTGCCGCTGGGATTTTCCTATGATGTAAAGGAAGTACAGGCTCCGGAAGGCTATCTGAGAAATGCGGATGATGTCTATACGTTTACTTTTTCTTATACAAACGATAAGGAAGCGAAACTGACATTTAAGCATACCTTCAGAAACGAGCGTGTGATAGCAAAGATTTCCTTACAGAAGCAGGATAAAGAAACAAAGAAGGCTGTTCCACAGGGAGATGCTACTTTAGAAAAGGCAGTCTATGGACTGTATGCCCGTGAGGATATTGTCCATCCGGATGGAGCAACTGGTGTGATCTACAAAGCAGGCGAGCAGGTTGCCACTCTCACAACAGATAAGAATGGACAGGCTTCCGTAGATGGATTATACCTTGGTAATTACTATGTAAAAGAGATTACTCCGCCAACGGGTTACCTGGCAGATGAAGAAGAACATGATCTGGTCTGCAACTACGATGGTGATCTTGTAGCGGAAGTGAAGCGTGACTGTCTGTCTCTGGAACAGGTGATGAAGCAGCCATTTGAGATTATCAAGGCAGCGAACAACGGAAAGACAGATGCCGATTTACTGAAAGGTGCAGGATTTACCGCTTATCTGGTATCATCCCTGACAGTAAAAGAAGATGGCAGCTATGACTTTGATTCTGTCAAGCCGGTAGTGATAGGGGAAAATGGTGCAACAGAGATCTTTACGGATGAGAAAGGGTATGCCCGCAGTATTGCACTTCCTTATGGAACTTACATCGTCCGTGAAACAACCACGCCACATAATTACACTCCGGTCAATGATTTCATCGTGCAGATTACGGAAAATCATCCGACTACACCGCAGGTATGGAGAGTGCTGCTTGACAAAGAGTTTGAAGCAAAGCTGAAGATCATCAAACAGGACGATGAGACAAAGAAAGCAGTGCTTCAGAAGAATACAGAGTTTAAGATTTTTAACCTGGATACAGAAAAGTATGTGGAACAGGTAACAACCTATCCGACGACGGTAAAACACAAATCTTATTTTACAGATGAGCAGGGATACTTAATCCTTCCACAGAATCTGAAAATTGGACATTACCGTATTGAGGAAGTGAACGCACCTTATGGATATACGCTCAATGAGAATTACTATGAGGTGAATGTAGATTCCAATACAGCATATCAGATGGACGGAACTTCCGGCGATGTGATCATCGAGATTGTATACGAGAATCATCCGGTTAAGGGAGAACTGAACATCGTAAAACAGGGTAAGGTCTTAAATGGTTATAAAGATGACTTTACTTATCAGAAAGAAACTCTGGAGGGAGCAGTCTTTGAGATGTATGCTGCAGAAGATATTTATACAGCAGACTTCCAGAAAGATGATAACGGAAACCGTATCCTGGAGTATGCTTCCGGGGAACTGGTAGGAACTGTTACCACGGATAAGGATGGAAAGGCACAGATCACCGACCTTCCACTTGGAACCTATAAGATTGTTGAAAAGACAGCACCAGAGGGCTTTGTGTTAAACGAAGAAGCACAGACAGTAACATTTGAATACAAAGACCAGAAAACACCAGTCATCGAGCAGACAGCAACTTTTGAGAATGACCGTCAGAAAGTGGAAGTGTCCGTAGTAAAACAGGATGCAGAGACAGAAACGGTTGTGGCAGGTGCAGAGTTTGGCATCTATGCAAAAGAAGATATTCTGACACATGAAGAAGTGATTGTGAAGGCAGATACCTTACTTGGAAAAGCAGTCAGTGGGGAAGATGGAAGGGCAGTATTTGACGTTGACCTTCCATTTGGTACTTACTATATCAAAGAACTTGCAGCTCCGGCAGGGTATGTCTCTTCTTTTGAGACTTTGGAAGTGACTGCCAAATATCAGGGACAGGATGTGAAAGTGGTAGAGCTGGAATCTGTATTTAAGAACCAGCCGACAAAAGTAACCTTTACGAAGTCCGATATTACGACAGGCGTGGAACTTTCCGGGGCAACGCTTACGGTGCTTGATAAGGATGGAAATGTGGTAGATACATGGAAGTCTGTAAAGGGTGAGGAACATCTGATTGAAAGACTCACAGCCGGGGAGACGTATACCCTTCGTGAAGAAATGGCTCCTTATGGCTATCTGATGGCGGAAGAAGTTTCTTTTACTGTGGACGATACTGCCGAGATCCAGAAGGTAGAGATGAAAGATGCAGTGCCAACCGGAACACTTATCATCAATAAAAAAGGTGAGTTCCTGGAGAAAGTATCTGCACTGGATTCCATTGGCGGATGGATGAAGCATCTGTTTGAATATCTTTCCGGTTCCCTGAAAGAGGTTACTTTTGAGGTTTATGCCTTAGAAGATATAAAAGCAGCGGATGGCGAGAGTGAAGATTACTACAAGAAAGATGCACTGGTAGCAACGATCACGACGGATGAAACAGGCGTGGCAAAACTGACAGACCTTCCTCTTGGCAAATACTATGTCAAAGAGAAAGAGACAGCAAGTGGATATGTCTTGGATGGAGAAACTCGTGAAGTAGATTTGACTTACCGTGACCAGAATACCGCAGTTGTTACTTATTCCGCTGACTGGCAGAACAAACGTCAGAAGGCAGAAGTGAACGTGCTAAAGAAAGAAAAAGATTCCGACCGTGTACTGGAAGGGGCTGTATTTGCCCTGTGCAATAAAGAAGATATTGTCAATGCAAAAGGCGATGTGATCCTGAAAGCAAATACGGTTATTGAGGAGCAGGCTACGGATAAGGAAGGAAAACTGACCTTTACGGCAGATCTGCCACTTGGCTATACCTACTATGTGAAAGAAACTTCCCCGGCACCGGGATTTGCGACAACAGACCAGGTACAGGAATTTACTTTTGAATATGGTGGGGCAGATAAGGAAACACTGTCTTATGCGTTCACTTTTGAAGATGAGCCGACAACCGTAGAGTTTACCAAAACATCCCTGACAGACGGAAAGGAGATTGAGGGAGCAAAACTAAAAGTCACAGATGAGAGTGGAAACACTGTGGATGAATGGACTTCCGGTAAAGAAGCACATATCATCAAAGAACTGACCGCTGGCAAGAAGTACACCATGACAGAAACACTTCCTGCGGACGGTTATGTGACAGCAGAGAGCATCACTTTTACGGTGGAAGATACCAGTGAAGTACAGAAAGTGGAAATGAAGGATGATGTGACAAAAGTGCAGATTTCCAAGACCGATATTTCTGGTAAGGAGCTGCCAGGAGCGAAACTGACAATCCTTGACAAAGATGGAAAGACCGTAGAAAGCTGGACATCTGAAGAAAAACCACACTATATTGAGATGCTTCCAATCGGGGAATATACCCTTCGTGAAGAAACTGCACCGGACGGTTATCTGGTTGCAGAGGATGTAAAGTTTACGGTCAAAGATACTGGAGAAATCCAGAAGGTTGTGATGAAGGATGAGGCGAAACCGGAGGAAACTCCAACAGAGACACCGACGGAAACACCAGAAACCACACCAACGCCGGAGACGAAAACCACAGAAGAAACAAAGAAATCGACTTCACCAAAGACAGGAGATAATACTCCGATTCTGTTCTGGATTCTGCTTGCAGGGGCTGGAATGGCTGGTCTTGGTGGCACAGTGATTCTTCGCAAAAGAAAAAATAAGAGATCATAGGATTTTTCAGTAATGGATGAGGGCATTTATGGACACAGGATTCATAGATGCCCTTTTGAAAAATTTCAAGAGATGTGAAGGGAGAAAAGAAGATGACAAAAACAGTATTGATCGTTGCTGCGGCTGCAGTATTTCTGGTATATGGATTTGTCCTTTGGTGCTGTATCAAAGTGGGGGCGGAATCAGAAAAAGAATATATGAAACTGGCAGAAAAGAGAGGAAAGGAGCAGCAATGTGATAAATGAGGATAAGACAGCAGTGAGAGAAGAAAGGGCGTGGTGTGATTGCAGGATGAAGTGAATGAGAAAACAGTCTCACTTTGTATCCGCTGTGGCAAGGTCACTGCCAACTTGCTGAAAGCTGCCATGGTAAAGGCTCTTGCAAAGATGGAGCAGGAGAAAAAACAGCAGGGACAGAAAACAAACCAGAAGCAGCCCCAGAAGGAAAAGGAGGATAAGACCTACAAGGGAAAACAGAGCCTTGATAAGCTGATGAAGCAGAATGTACAGCTGTCCAACATTGAGATCACAGATGGAAACATCAAGTCTTTTGAACGGGTAGCAAAGAAGTACAGCATTGATTTCAGCCTGAAAAAAGATGTGACTGCGGACCCGCCAAGATACTATGTGTTCTTTAAGGCAAGGGATGCTGATGTGATGACTGCCGCTTTTAAGGAATACACGGGCAAGTCTCTGAATAAGGACAAAAAACCATCTGTGAGGAAGAAGTTACAGCAGGCAATCACCAAATCGCTTGCAAAGCACAGGGAACTGGAGAAAACAAAAGGAAAGGAGAAGGAGCCGTCATTATGAGCAGATTACAGAAGTTGCTTGGTGTAGGAAAAGGATACCTGGAGAGATTACCGCCGGTGGATGTACATAAGCTGCTTCGGATTGTTCTGATGAATCTTACATATATCGTGATCTTTTATGTGGGAAATAAGCTGGCATGGTTATATCAATACTGTGTAGGTGATTCCATGATAGAAAGACTGATGGTACTGATCTTAAATTTCCAGATGGCATTTAGCAGGATTCTCCCAAGTATGCATAAAAATGAATTGCTGGTTGGGATTACTGGAGCCGTGGCAGTGAAGCTCATGGTCTACATGAAAGGAAAAAATGCCAAAAAGTTCCGGCAGGGAGTGGAGTATGGTTCGGCAAGATGGGGGACGGCAAAAGACATTGCACCCTTTATCGACCCGGTATTTGAAAACAATATCCTGCTGACCATGACGGAACGGCTGACCATGAATGGCAGACCAAAGAATCCGAAATTTGCAAGGAACAAGAACGTGATTGTAATTGGCGGATCTGGTTCCGGAAAGACCCGGTTTTATGTAAAACCAAATCTAATGCAGATGGGAAAATATATCAGCTATGTGGTCACGGACCCCAAGGGAACGATCATCATTGAGTGCGGAAAGATGCTGGTACGCCATGGATATAAAGTGAAAGTATTGAATACGATCAATTTTTCCAAGAGTATGCATTATAACCCGTTCCACTATATCCATTCAGAAAAAGATATTCTGAAACTGGTGAATACTATCATGGTAAACACCAAAGGAGAAGGGGAGAAGTCCAGTGAGGATTTCTGGACGAAGGCAGAAAGGCTTCTGTACTGTGCATTGATTGGCTATATCTGGTATGAAGCACCGGAGGAGGAACAGAACTTTGCGACACTGCTTGAATTTATCAATGCATCGGAAACAAGGGAAGATGATGAGACATTTAAAAATGCAGTAGATATGCTGTTTGAGGAACTGGAGAAAGAAGAACCGGAACACTTTGCAGTACGTCAGTATAAAAAATATAAATTAGCCGCCGGCAAAACGGCAAAGTCGATTTTGATCAGCTGTGGAGCAAGGCTGGCACCATTTGATATTGCGGAGCTTCGTGAGATCATGAGTTATGATGAAATGGAACTGGATATGGTAGGGGATCAGAGGACAGCATTGTTTATCATTATTTCAGATACCGATGATACGTTTAACTTTGTTGTGGCAATGATGTACAGCCAGTTATTTAACCTGTTATGTGACAGAGCAGACGATGTACACCATGGACGATTGCCTTATCATGTCAGAATATTAGCTGATGAATTTGCGAATATCGGACAGATTCCGAAATTTGATAAGCTGATCGCAACTATTCGTAGCCGTGAGATTTCAGCATCCATTATCCTCCAGTCGCAGTCACAGCTCAAGACCATCTATAAAGATGCTGCTGAAACCATTTTAGGTAACTGCGATACGATGTTGTTCCTTGGCGGAAAGGAAAGTTCCACATTAAAGGAGATTTCCGAGACACTGGGAAAGGAAACGATTGATTTATACAACACTTCTGATACCCGTGGACAGAGCCGTTCTTATGGGATGAATTACCAGAAAACAGGAAAGGAATTGATGAGCCGGGACGAGCTTGCGGTCATGGATGGCAGTAAATGTATCCTTCAGCTGAGAGGTGTCAGACCATTTTTCAGTGACAAGTTTGATATTACCAAGCATAAACGATACAAGGAATTGTCGGACTATGATAAGAAAAAGGAATTTGATGTGGAAGCGTATATGCGGCATCGGATGGAAGTGAAGCTGACAAGGACACAGGAATTTGACCTGTATGCCTTTTCAGAGGAAAGTCTGGCAGAAGAATTAAATACAGAAAACAAGGAAGCAGAGCATGTGAAAGATTCGGACACATAGCTCTTTTTCTTTGCCCTTATAGGGAGGTGATGGATTTGAGAGATCATGAAAGGCCGCCCATAAGGGCAGAGCCGGAAGAGACTTCTTAAAACATAGATAGAAACCGAGAAAAAGCAATGATTTGAAAGGAGACAACGACTATGGCGTTTTTTAATCAGGCAATTAATATTTTACAGACTCTTGTAGTAGCGATCGGAGCTGGTCTTGCAGTATGGGGTGTTATCAACCTGCTGGAAGGTTACGGAAACGACAATCCGGGTGCAAAATCCCAGGGGATTAAGCAGCTGATGGCGGGAGGTGGTGTTGTTTTGATCGGCACCCAGCTTGTACCGTTACTTTCCGGTTTGTTTAGCTGAGAAACTTAGGAGGGAGATGACTCATGGATCGGATATTTGAAGCGATTGAAGAATGGATGAGGAATCTTCTGACAGGCATGGTAAGTTCCAACCTGACAACAATGTATACCGATGTCAATGAAAAGACCGGTCAGATTGCTGCTCAGGTTGGGCAGACACCGCAGGGCTGGAATGGCAGCATTTACAGCATGATACAGAATCTTTCCGAGTCGGTCATTGTACCGATTGCCGGTATGATTATCACATTTGTACTTTGTTATGAGCTGATCTCCATGTTGACGGAAAAGAACAACATGCACGACATTGACACCTGGATGTTCTTTAAATACTTTTTCAAGATGTGGGTGGCAGTCTGGATCGTCAGCCATACCTTTACGATCACGATGGCGGTATTTGATGTCGGGCAGTCCGTAGTCAGCCGGGCAGCTGGGGTTATCAGTTCTGATACAGCGATCAATATAGATACGATGATCTCCACGATGGAGACAGCGATGGAATCTATGGAGATTGGTGAACTTGTCATACTGGCACTGGAAACGATGCTTGTAAGCCTGTGTATGAAGATTATCTCAGTCTTTATTACAGTGATTTTGTATGGACGTATGATTGAGATTTATCTCTATTCGTCCGTTGGAGCGATCCCGTTCGCAACCATGTCCAACCGGGAATGGGGGCAGATCGGGAACAACTATCTTCGTGGATTGTTTGCACTGGCATTCCAGGGATTTTTTATGATGGTCTGCGTGGGAATCTATGCGGTTCTGGTCGCAAACATCCAGATGTCAGATAACATACATTCTGCATTGTTCGGCGTGATGGCATACACGGTGATCCTGTGTTTCAGTCTGATGAAAACAGGAAACTTTGCCCGCAGTATCTTTAACGCCCACTAAGAAAGGAGGAACTGGCAATGGCATTTGTATCTGTGCCTAAAGACTTAACCAAGGTTAAGAATAAGATCATTTTCAATCTGACGAAACGGCAGCTGATCTGCTTTGGGGTTGCGGCGGTGGTAGGGCTTCCGTTTTATTTCTTAAGCAGGGGAATCATTGGTTCCAGTAACGCAGCGACCGGGATGTGCCTTCTGATGCTTCCGGCATTTTTGTTTGCCATGTATGAGAAGGATGGACTCCCGTTAGAAAAGGTCTTAAAAAATATGATTACCGTAAAATTTATCCGTCCTCCGGTACGCAAGTACCAGATGGAAAATATGTACGAGAAAAAGTATACCGTGGTCAGAAAGAAGAAAGGGGGAACGAAGAGTGTTAAAAAGAAAAAACGATAGACAGCCGCCACAGAGTTTAGACGAATTATATCCGGATGATTACTGGCTGGATGAGGAGGATGGAGAAGAAGAACTTCCAGACCCCGCAATGAAAAGAAAACCAGTAAACGGCAGGCTGCACGATGAGCCAATGGTAACAGGGTATGAAGCACTGGAACGCCAAAGAGGTGTCCGCAGACCGAACCGGAAACTGACACGCAGGGAAAAGAAAGCCCTCAAAAGGGCACAGAAATATGAAGAAAAACTGCATAAGGAACATGAAAAAGCGGATAAGAAAAATGCAAAAAGGGAAGCAAAGCTGGCAGCCAGAGCAGAAAAGCAGGCAGTGCGTGACGCAAAGAAAAACGCAAAAAAGAAAAAGAGCAGATCTGTCGCAGCACCGTCGGGGCAGCGTCCGGCAGGAAAAGTGGTTTCCGGAACGAAAGGCAGTGGGACAGGAAAGAAAACACCGGATAGTGCCAGAGATAAGAGGATCACTGCACAGCAGTCGATTCCATACCATGAGATGGGAAGGGACGGTATCTGCCGGGTGCAGGACAAGTTTTATTCCAAGACGATCCGTTTTTATGACATCAACTATCAGCTGGCACAGAATGAAGATAAGAACGCCATCTTTGAAAACTGGTGTGATTTCCTGAATTACTTTGACAGCACAATTCATTTTCAGCTGTCTTTTATCAACCAGCACAGCAACATGGCAGAGTATGAGAAGGTCATCCATATCAATCCGCAGGAGGATGAATTTGATGACCTACGTATGGAGTTTGCCCAGATGCTCAATAACCAGCTGGCAAAAGGAAATAACGGGCTGATGCGTACCAAATATATCACATTTGGGATTGAAGCGGAGAATATCCGGGAAGCACGGCCAAAACTGGAACGTATCGAGTCGGATATTCTGAATAACTTTAAGATCCTTGGGGTATCTGCCTATCCGCTGAACGGAGAGGAACGGTTACAGATCATGTATGAAACCTTTAACCAGGACAGCAAAGTTCCGTTCCATTTCTCTTATGACGATGTACTTCGGACAGGGCTTAGTACCAAGGATTATGTCGCACCGACCAGTTTTGTATTTAAGAATGGAAAAGATTTTGAGATGGGCGGCACGATGGGAGCTGTTTCCTATTTACAGATCCTTGCACCGGAACTTACCGACAAGATGCTGGCAGAGTTTCTGGAGATGGACAGCAACCTGATGGTGAATTTCCATATCCAGTCCATCGACCAGATGAAGGCGATCAAACTGGTAAAAAGCAAGGTGACGGATATTAACCGTATGAAGATCGAGGAACAGAAAAAAGCAGTCCGGGCAGGCTATGACATGGACATTATCCCTTCGGATTTAAATACATACGGTGGGGAGGCAAAAAGGCTTCTGGAAGATCTGCAGTCCAGAAATGAGCGAATGTTCCTTGTGACAGCATTGTTCTTAAATACCGCACCGACCAAACAGGAACTGGAAAATGTGGTGTTCCAGACTGCAGGTATTGCACAGAAATATAACTGTGCATTGAAACGGCTGGATTACCAGCAGGAGCCGGGACTGATGAGCTGTCTGCCGCTTGCGATGAATTTCGTACCGATCAAGCGGGCACTGACAACGACATCCACGGCGATTTTTGTCCCGTTTACCACACAGGAATTATTTATGAGTGGGGAGTCCATTTATTATGGATTAAATGCCCTGTCCAATAACCTTATCATGGCAGACAGGAAGAAGCTGAAGAACCCGAACGGACTGATTCTTGGTACACCGGGTTCCGGTAAATCGTTTGCGTCAAAACGAGAGATTGCAAACGCATTTATCGTGACGAAAGATGACATTATCGTATGTGACCCGGAAGGGGAGTATTATCCGTTAGTCCGGGCATTTCATGGACAGGTGATCCGTATTTCCCCGACCAGCCACGATTATATCAATCCGATGGATATTAACCTGGATTACGCTGACGATGATGACCCGCTTTCCTTAAAATCGGACTTCATCCTGTCCCTTTGTGAGCTGGTAGTTGGCGGAAAGAACGGACTGGAGCCGGTTGAAAAGACCGTCATTGACCGATGCGTAAGGCTGGTCTATCAGGATTTCCTTTCTGACCCGGTACCGGAAAAAATGCCGATCTTAGAGGATTTATATAATCTTCTCCGTAATCAGAAAGAGCAGGAAGCACAGCGTCTGGCAACGGCACTTGAGATCTACGTCAATGGTTCCTTAAAAGTGTTTAACCATAGAACCAACGTGGAACTGAGTAACCGTATCGTATGTTTTGACATTAAGGATCTGGGAAAACAGCTGAAAAAACTGGGTATGCTGATCGTGCAGGACCAGGTGTGGAACAGGGTAACGATCAACCGTTCTGCGAATAAGAGTACCAGATATTATATTGATGAGTTCCATCTGCTCTTAAAAGAGGAGCAGACAGCAGCATACAGCGTGGAGATCTGGAAGCGATTCCGTAAATGGGGTGGTATCCCTACGGGTATCACGCAGAACGTAAAAGACCTGTTAGCCAGCCGGGAGATTGAGAACATCTTTGAAAACTCTGACTTTATCCTGATGCTCAACCAGGCATCCGGTGACAGACAGATCCTTGCAAAACAGCTCAACATTTCCCCACACCAGCTTTCTTATGTAACGAACAGCGGGGAAGGTGAGGGACTGGTCTTTTATGGCAGCACCATTATCCCGTTCAAGGATAAGTTTGATAATTCCCTGATGTTGTATGCCCTGATGACTTCCAAGCCGGACGAGGTGGAGAAACGGAAGAAACTTGGTATCGGAGAACGGGACGATTAAAGAAATAAACGAAACAAAATAAAACAGAGTAGAGGATGAGCCGGGGGGAATACTTCCGGTAATTTTTCTGCCCGGAAATCATGGAGGATTACAAGATGGAAGATTACAGAAACATGGAGAGATGCAGCGGTGAGCCTTGCTGCGTATTTGCAGAAAGAATCTGTGCAGACAATGAAAAGGAGATTTTGAAAATGGAAAAGGACAGAAAGGAAAAAGTAATGGCTGATGAGATGGTGGATGACCTTATCTATCTGGCAGAACTGATTGACTTTACGGGAATTGTATCTTGTCTGGCTGTAAGGGGGACTTTAAGTGAGCGAATGACAGACAAGCTGACGGATTCCATTGCAGGGATGGCAGATGAAGTGTTGGAAAAATGGGAGGACTATCAGGATAAGACAGAATAACCGGTACAAAACAGTAAAGGGGATGGTCAAAGTTGCAGGAGCATGAGTATAAGGCGAGAGATAAAACCGTCCAGAAGATGAGCCGGGATGGTCTGCGGGAAGAAAACCTCCGGAACAAGGAAGAAAAAAGGATCACCGGACGGGATACGGATACCGAGATTTCCCGCAGTGAGAAGAAAGAGGAACTGGATTTCAGTAAACGCAGACAGGAACGGCTGAAAGAAGAACGGGAGATGGAGCAGCCAGAGCAGAGTTCCAGAAAACCCAGATATAGCAGGGAACATGTATCCGACCAGGATATAAACTCAGATATGGGTGAAGAGGTAGAAATAGAGGGAGATATTTCCGTTGAAAATGGAGAAAATCCCAAATCTGCCTTTCGCACAGAGAGTATCCGTGGACAGCCAAGAGGGGAACGGGCATATCTGGAGACAGTTGCAGACAGCCGGGATCTTCGGAAGAAAAAGATGGTCAGGGATTATGCTGCAAAGGAAAGAAGGAAGGAAAAGGAGACTTCCAGAGAAGAAAAAGCAGCCAAAAGAGAATCTGCCCGTTACCGGGAAACTTCCGAAGTGATGGAAGATTCCCTGGATAAGTTCCACGAGGAGATCAAAGGCAAGTCCAAAAGGGAACGGGTGCTGAAGGAACAGCGGAAAAAAGTTTCCCGTCTGTCTTTTGGTGATGAGGGTGACGGCATGGTACATGGTGCCGGGATCGGTATCCGGAATCCGGCATCGGCAGTCAAAGATGCGGCAGTCACAGCAGCACACTGGAAAACGCACGAAGAAGAGGATGAAAATGCGGCAGTGGAAGGGGCACACCGGGCAGAGCTTGTCGGGGAAAGTCTTGCAAGGAAATCCATCTACATGCGGGAACGGCTGAAAGGGCGAAGGGAAGAATCTCGGAGATTAAAAGAAAGCGTCCTGGATGAAGCAGAAAGGAGCAGGCTGATATTTGAGACTGCCTATGGAAATGAAGCGAAGGACGCAGTGAAAAGAGAAGCAGAGAAGAAAAAGAAATCTGCCCTGCAGAAACTCTTTCAGAAGAAGCGTTACCAGAAGCAGTATCAGGCAGCCAGACAGAGTAAAAAAGTAAAGGATGCAGCGATCACTTCCGCACAGAAGTTTACGGAAAAAGCGAAAGATGCCGTCAAGATGGTGGCGGCACAGAACCGGGGGATTTTTGCCACGGTAGCTGTCTTTGCTCTGATCTTTGTGCTGATCGCAGCCAGTTTTACCAGCTGTACGGCATCTTTGCAGGGAGCTTCTTCAGCAATCATCTCTACCAGCTATTCCAGTACGGATGAAGATATTTATGCCGCTGAAAATGCGTACCGTGCCTTGGAAGAAGCACTGAATACACAGATCAATCAGATGGAATCCACCCATCCGGATTATGACGAATACCGGTACCAGATTGATGAGATCGGTCATAACCCATATCAGTTGATCTCTTATCTTACGGTAAAATACGGCGGCTTCACTTACGATGAAGTGGCAGAGGAGATTAAGGAGATCTTCCGACAGCAGTATGGAATCACCACAGACTCTACCAGAGAAACAGTTACAGAAACCAAGACTGTCCGGGTAGGGGAGTCCTTGGGACTGGTTGTGACAAGTGGGTACTGTAACTGCCCGATCTGCTGTGGCCAGTGGAGTGGCGGACCGACAGCCAGTGGGGCAATGCCGACAGCAAACCATACGATTGCCGTGGATGCGGCGAATCCATTTGTGCCGATCGGAACCCATGTAGTCATGAACGGTGTGGAATATGTAGTAGAAGATACCGGAGCGTTCGCAAGATATGGGGTACAGTTCGATGTTTACTATGACAATCATGCGGCGGCATCCGCACATGGACACCAGACATGGGAAGCCTACATAGCAGACAGCAATGGAAACCAGGAAGTGCAGGTCACGACTACAAAAGAGGTGAACCGTCTGGATGTGACGATGACAAACCACAGCCTGGATGCCGTGTTAAGGAGCCGTATGACAGAGGAAGAACAGGAACGCTACGATGCGTATAACAAATATTATGGCAACCGTGATTATCTGTTTGATCTAAACAGCATACCCACCGGAAGCAGTGGATTTGGTTACGACATACCGGCAGATGCTTTATCTGATCCACAGTTTGCAAAAATGATACAGGAAGCAGAAAAATATCTGGGTGTTCCATATGTATGGGGCGGTTATTCCCCAAGTGGTTTTGACTGTTCCGGCTTTGTAAGCTGGGTTATCAATAACTGTGGAAATGGATGGAATGTCGGAAGATGTACTGCCGATGAGCTGCGGTCACACTGTTCGCAGGTATCACCATCGGAGGCAAAACCGGGAGATCTGATCTTCTTCCAGGGAACCTATGACACACCGGGAGCAAGCCATGTGGGAATCTATGTCGGCAATAACATGATGATTCACTGTGGCAAGCCTGTCCAGTATACCAGCATTGCAAGTGCTTACTGGCAGGAACATTTTATGGCGTTTGGTCGTCTGCATTAGAGGAGGTGACAGGGCAGATGAACATGAAATTGAAAAAACTTCTGAATGATATTCAGAAAACAGAGGATAAGATCGCTGAATTACAGGAACACCTGAAGCGGCAGAATACATTGAGACAGCAGATGGAAGATATAGAGATCGTTAAGTCGTTCCGTTCCATGAAGCTGGACAGCCGCAGCCTGCTTGTCCTGCTTGACGGGATTCAGAAAGGAACCGTTACGATTCAGATGGATGAGGACGGCGGTATCACGGTGGAGGATGCAAAAGCTCCGCAGAAAAAGGAAAACAACGAAGAAGTTCACAGACCACCTGTTGGTCAGATGACAGAAAGAGAGGTTTTAGACGATGAGGAATAAAGTGGTAAAGAAACTGCTTATGATTGCCATGGCAGTCACCATGATCTCCGGGACATCCATTGCTACGGTTTATGCAAACGCAAACCCACCGGCGGAGGAGACAACGACACAGGTAGTAGAAGAAACGGCAACAGAATCAACAGAAGATACGGAGAAGAAAGAGGATATCGGAAGGGTCACCGGGGAAGGGGATAATTCGGCTTTTTCTACTCCGGGAAATGCCCAGCTGGTGGATGATAAGGAAAATGATGATACGAAACAGTTCCTTACCATCCAGACCAAGAAGGGAAATACATTTTATATGGTCATTGACCGTTCCAGCAATACAGAAAACGTGTACATGATGTCCCTGGTCGATGAGAATGACCTGGCAGAATTTCTGGATGAGACAGAAAAGAGCAAAGAAACCGAAGAATCAACCGTAGTGATTCCGGAAACCACACCGGAAACTACCCCGGCAGTAGAGGAGGAAACCGAAGTGAAGAAAGAAGAAAAGACGGGAATGAATGTAAAAGGACTTGGAGCAATCGTACTTGCAGTGATTCTTGGAGTGGCAGGGATTGCCGTTTATAAAAAGCATGGACGTGGCAAAGAGGAGGACTATGTAAGCGAACAGCTGGAGTTTTCTGATGGACCGTATGTAAATGAAGAAGAGGATGAGGAAGAATAAACTTCCATCTTCAAAGAAGCAACCAAAATAAGGACAGGGGGCAGCCAGAGTAGTTTGGCTGCCCTTTTTCAGTAGAAAGGACAGAAAAACGTATGTCAAAATTTTTAGTAATCGCAGAGAAACCAAGTGTGGCACAGAGTTATGCCAAAAACCTGTCAGCTTATAAAAAAGAGGACGGATATTTAGAAGGGGAGAGCTGTATTGTCAGCTGGTGCCTTGGGCATCTGGCAGAGTATGCACAGCCGGAGGAATATGACCCGAAATATGAGAAATGGCAGTTTGATGACCTTCCGATTCTCCCGCAGGTCTGGAAGTTGAAAGTTTCCAGAGATAAAAAGAAACAGTTTGATGTGTTAAAAAGCCTGATGAACCGGGCAGATGTGGACTATCTGGTAAATGGCTGTGATGCAGGAAGGGAAGGGGAACTGATCTTCCAGAGAGTGTATGACCTTGCCGGCTGCAGGAAACCGGTGAAGCGTTTATGGATCAGTTCCATGGAAGATACGGCAATCCGGACAGGTTTTCAGACAATGAAAGGAGCAGAGGAATACCGGAATATCTGCATGGCTGCGGTATGCAGGGCACAGGCAGACTGGCTGATCGGAATGAACGGAACTAGGGCATATACGACCTGTTATTTTAAACGTCTGGTTGTGGGCAGAGTGCAGACGCCAACGCTTGCCATGCTTGCGGAACGTCAGGATAAGATTGAGCATTTTCAGAAAGAAGCCTTTTATAAAGTAGCACTGACAGACGGAAGGCTTACGGTAGTTTCTGAAAATATTGCAAATGAGGAAGCAGCCGATCTCCTTGCTTCCTTATGTATGGATTCGGAAGCAGTGATTACACAGATAAAGAGGGAACAAAAGAAAGCGTTTCCTCCCAAACTTTATGATCTGACCAGTCTGCAAAGGGAAGCAAACCGTTACTTTGGCTATACGGCAAAGAAAACACTGGATATGCTGCAGGAATTATATGAAGAAAAGCTGGTCACTTATCCAAGAACGGACAGCCAGTTCGTGACGGAGGATATGAGGGATACCGTAGAGGAACTGGTAGGGAAAATGCCAGTCTTACTTCCGTTCTTGGATTATGGACAGCTGGGACATAACATCACCAGAGTGATTAACAATGCAAAAGTATCCGACCATCATGCGATTCTTCCAACAAAAGAAGCCGTAGAAAAAGGAATCTCTGATCTGACAGCGGACAAAAAGAACCTGATGATGCTGGTCTGCCAGCAGCTGGTGCAGGCAACAGGGGAAGAGTATCAGTATGAGCAGACGGATATTATGGTCAAATGTCAGGGACATGATTTTACTGCCAGAGGAAAAGTGCCGGTGCAGATGGGATTTAAAGCGGCGGGGAATGCCTTTAAGAACCAGTGCGTGAAAGCCAAGCCGGAAGAAGAAACGGAAAAAGAAACTTCCATCCCATATGGATATGAAGAAGGAATGACGCTTTCTCCGGTAAAGGCAGAAAAGACAGTGCATTTTACTTCCCCGCCAAAACCATTCAATGAAGATACCCTCCTTGCCGCTATGGAAACCGCAGGGAATAAAGACTTTGATTCGGAGACAGAGAAGAAAGGACTGGGGACTCCGGCAACCAGGGCAGGTATCATTGAAAAACTGGTTTCTTCCGGCTATGCAGTCAGAAAAGGAAAGCAGATCTTGCCAAGCACAGAGGGCAGGGAACTGGTGAATGTCATGCCGGCTTATCTGAAATCAGCAGTAATGACTGCAGAATGGGAGAACCAGCTGCTGATGATGGAAAAGGGACAGATTACAGATACTCAGTTTATGGGAGAGATTACTTCTCTTGTAAGTAAGATTTTAGAGGTATGCAGGGAGATACCAGAAGAGGAACGCAGGAGATTCCAGACGGAGAGGGAAGTGATCGGCAAATGTCCGGTCTGTGGCTGTGATGTTTTCGAGGGGAAACAGAATTTTTACTGTTCAAACCGTCAGTGTGATTTTGCCCTTTGGAAAGAAAACCGTTTCCTGGGAAGCATGGGGAAAAATCTGGATAAAAAGATGGCAAGAGAACTTCTTGATAAGGCTTGTACCCATGTAAAAGGTCTGTATTCTAAAAAGAAAGATATGAAATTTGATGCAGATCTGTTACTCACACTGGAGGATGGCAAGCCGAGATTCCATCTGGAATTCCCAAAGAAGAAATAAGACAAGGAGGTAAAGCGATATGTCGAAATTACAGGACATCCGGGATCTGGCACAGGAACATGCTGTATCAGTGAGCGGTTCCCCCAGAGACTGGATGGATTATATGAACACAGCATCAAGGTTATACCGTTATTCTTTTTCAGACCAGCTTCTGATCCATGCACAGCATCCGGAAGCAACGGCCTGTGCATCACTGGAATTATGGAATGAAAAGATGTTCCGATGGGTGAACCGTGGTGCAAGGGGAATCGCCCTGCTTGATGAAACAGGGCAGCATACCAGACTCCGTTATGTGTTTGATATTTCGGATACCCACATGGTAGCCGGGGGCAGAAGCCCGTATCTGTGGCAGATGCAGGAACACCAGAGAGAAGAGATCCTCACCCATCTGGCAGAGGTCTATGCTCTGGAAGAAAAAGATACAGCAACTTTGCAGGATGCATTGATGGCAGTCGCAAGGGAAATGGTCAGTGATAATCTGGAGGAATACCTGGACGGATTGGAATATGCTGTAGAAGGTACTTATCTGGAAGATCTGGATGAGGTGACGATCCGCAGTGATTTTCGTCAGCTGGCAACAGACAGTGTTTACTATCTGCTTTCCAGGCGATGTGGGCTTGACCCGATGGAACTTCTGGAAGAAGAGGACTTCATGCATATCACAGATTATAACCGTCTGTCTGTTCTTGCCTTCCTTGGAAATGCGGCAAGCCAGCTCAGTGAGAGTATTTTGATTGATATTGGAAAGACCGTACATAAAATTTCTCTGGAAGAAGCGAGAAAAGAGGTTGAAAATTCCAATGAAAGGAATTATAATAACTTTATCACGTTAATGCGTAAAACTAAAAACCGTGATGCAGAAACGAAAAAAGAAGAAAATATTGAAAATGAAGGAGGAACCGATTATGGAACTGACATATCATCGCAAGGGAGATTACCTGTTTCCGAATCTGACCGTAGAGGAGGAAGAAGTGACGATAGGGAAATACGGGATGCTTCGGAGGAGATTCCTGAAGGAACACAAGAACAGCCTTTATCAGAGCCTGTTCCTGACAGGAAAGCTGAACAGCCATCTGGCAGAAATCGAGAAGGCAGCACAGGAGAGGATGGACAGCCAGATGGAGAAATTGCTGAAGAACCATCCGGCACCGGACAAGGAAGCAGACCCGATGGCCTGGACAGCACATATGAACGCACTGATGGCAACAGCGGAAGAGAGCATCTTGACGGAATTGGTATACAGCTAGTTGAAGATACAAGAGAAGATGGACTGAGTAAAGCAGAGGAAGAAATTGCCTCTGCTTTATCTTTGCCCGAATATCCAACTGCAAATGAACAAAGACGGCAGATCGAGGAAAGAGCAGCAGCCCTTTATGCCGGAGAAATCCCGATTCCAGAAAGCGTTGTCGATGATATTTTACGGACAGGAGGAAACCGGGCGGGCAGTCAACTTCGTATCATCTATAATTTTATGAGCGAACAGGCCCCGGAGGAATATACGGAGTTTGTGAAGCGTGAATACCGCAAAGGTGGAAAAGGCTTTCAGATTGATGGAAGTGAATATTCGGTCTGGTTTGATGAAACCGGGATGCAGATCGTAGTGGGGCATACGGTCACAGACCAGATTTTAGATAAGGCATTTTTATCATGGGAAGATGTCAGCGGACGTATCCATCAGCTTTTAGACCAGGGTGAATATGCACCGCAGTCTGTATTGGATGCAGCAAGAAACAATGCAGTAAAAGAACATGCACAGGCTCTTGCCTATATGAAAGGGGATATGGCAGAAGGGGTAGCCGAGATTGTTTTTGATGAGGAGGATTTACCACATCTTCACAGTATCTATCCGGAGATCACGGATTATCTGGAAGAAAAGCTGGAAGATCCACAGTGGCTTTCGGAACTGAATGAAAGACTGGATGCACTGGCAGAAGCCTATGAAGAAAATCATTCTATTATGCGTTTCCATCATTATAATCCTATAAATATCTCAAAGCAGTTTCAGAAGTTTGCGGATGAGGTGATTCCTTATCAGGCTAGGGATGGCTTTGCCTGGAAAGAACATCCGATGTTCATTACACAGGATGAGATTGATGCTTATCTTGCAGGAGGTGGAGCGTATTCGCAGGGCAGGCTTAGGACGTATTCCTTTTATCTGCTGCATGAAGATGAAAGATCGAGGACAGGTTTTATCAAGGAACAGTATGGAATCGGTGGAAGCAGTCATGCACTGTCTGGTGCCGATGATTCACACGCAAACTATGATGGAAAAGGATTATTTCTTGCAAGAGGTGCTTATGGGAATCCATATACGTCAATTATATTATCCTGGAATAAAGTTGCAAATAGAGTAGCTTATCTGATAAAGAATGACCAGTTCTTGCAGGCAGAAGATTATGCTCGTATGCCGGAATATGAACGGGAGCAGATGGCAAATAAGGTACTCCGTTTTTATGACCGTCTTCCGGAAGAGATGGACAGACCATTTACGGAGGACTTCTTCTGGGAAAAACCAAGAAAAGAAATGATGGCAGTTTTAGAGAATCCAGAGCAGACAGAAGAACTGTTACAGAATATGGATGCAGCATTGGCAGCTCTTCCATTGGATTTTGAAGCGTATGGGACAAACTATCAGCAAAAAACAGAACTTCTTTCGGAACTTCATCAGTATGCAGAAGGAACCTATACGATATTCCCGACACCAGAAGCAGAACCATTCTTTACAGAACCGTCAGGGCACCAGATGACCATGTTTGATTTCTTGGATACGAAGGCAGTGGCAGAACCGACCGTAGTCGATATGTCAGATGTGGAGGAAATAGAAGAGGAAGAGGTTACTGCCGAAGAATCTATTCTGGAAAGTCAGGAACAGGAAACAACGAAAGATTCTGAGGGACAGGAACCAACTGAACCAGAAGAAGAGACAACAGCTAAAACCGCAGAAGAACTGGCAGAGTCCTGGGATGAGGGTGTTTTTGAGTATCAGGGGTATCACTTTGAAGCAGTAGGGGTATTGCCGGAAGGACTAGAGGGAAAAGATCTGGTTGCACAGACCCGTTCCAATACAGAACTTCATCTGTCGACCTATCATACAGAAGATTTCCCTAAATATTCGTATGATGAGTTTTATGCAGTCAGCAATGCACCAACTGCCGATGTGTTCCGGTGCCTGGAAACCGGACGCAATTATATTCCCGGAGAAAATGAACTGTTTGGATATGAAGGAGAATTCCAGCCATATTTGAAACCGGAAGCAGAAAAGATTGTAACAGAACCGCATAACTTTCGGATTCAGGATAATGACCTTGGAGCAGGCGGTCCGAAAGCAAAGTATAAAGCAAATATGGAAGCCATCCATTTGTTACAGACTTTGGAGAAAGAAGAACGTCTGGCAACACCCGAAGAACAGGAAATCTTATCCCGTTATGTTGGCTGGGGTGGTATCCCACAGGCATTTGAGGAGAGTAACAGCAGCTGGGCGAATGAGTATCTGGAATTAAAGAATACTTTATCGCCGGAAGAATACAGTGCAGCAAGGGCATCGACCTTAAATGCTTTTTATACGTCCCCGACCGTGATCCGAAGTATGTATGAAGTACTGGAAAATATGGGACTGAAACAGGGAAATATTCTGGAGCCGTCCTGTGGTGTCGGTAACTTTATGGGACTGATCCCGGAGAGTATGGGCAAAGCCAATATGTACGGTGTGGAACTCGACCCGGTTTCGGGAAGAATCGCAAAACAGCTTTACCAGAAAAACAAGATTGCAGTACAGGGATTTGAGGAAACCAGTTATCCGGACAGCTTTTTTGACTGTGTGATAGGCAATGTTCCATTTGGGGCGTATCAGGTCAGTGACCGCAGATATGACCGGCATCATTTTATGATCCATGATTATTTTATTGCAAAATCCCTTGATCTGGTGCGTCCAGGCGGCGTAGTTGCAGTAGTAACTTCCAGTGGAACGATGGATAAGCAGAATCCGGCAGTGAGACAGTATATCGCAAACCGGGCAGAACTGCTTGGAGCCATCCGATTACCGAATAATGCGTTCCAGAGAAATGCCAATACCAGCGTTGTTTCTGATATTCTGTTTTTCCAGAAAAGGGACAGGGCATCCATTGAGGAACCGGAATGGTTAAATTTAAAGGAAACACCGGAAGGCTATTCGGTCAATGCTTATTTTGCAGAGCATCCGGAAATGGTGCTTGGTGATTTTACTACAGAAAGTACCCAGTACGGAAAGCAGGAAGTGACCGTAAAACCAAAAGAAGGAATTACCTTAGAAGAACAATTAAAAGAAGCTGTCCAGAATATCCATGGTACGATCACGGAACTGGAACTTTCGGATACAGAGTTGGAGGAGGATGTTGTCTCTATCCCGGCAGACCCGAATGTAAAGAATTTCAGTTTTACCGTAGTGAATGATGAAGTCTATTACCGGGAAAATTCTGTGATGAACCGCATGGATCTTCCGGCTATGACAGCGGAACGTGTTAAAGGGCTGGTGAACATCCGTGATATTACGAATGAACTGATCCAGTGCCAGATGGAAGAGGAAAGCGATGAACAGATCACAAAGCTGCAGGGAAAACTCAATGAAGAATACGATACCTTTACAGCAAAATATGGTCTTATCAGCAGCAATGCCAATAAGCGGGCATTTAGTCAGGACAGCAGCTATTGTCTTTTGACTTCTCTGGAATTTCTGGATGATAAGGGAGAACTGAAACGGAAAGCGGATATTTTTACCAAAAGGACGATCCGCAGGGCAGAAACGGTAACTTCCGTGGATACTGCCAGTGAAGCACTTGCGGTTTGCATTGGTGAGAGGGCAGGCGTTGACCTTTCCTATATGGCACAGCTTTCAGGGAAAACAGAAGAGGAGCTTACAGAAGAACTGGCAGGGGTGATCTTTAAGAATCCGATCGGTGAAAAATGGGAGCCGTCGGATGAATATCTTTCTGGAAATGTGAGGGAGAAACTGCAGATCGCAAAACAGTTTGCAGAAGATCACCCGGAATATCAGGTGAATGTGCAGTATTTGGAGCAGGTACAGCCAAAAGATCTGGATGCATCAGAGATTGAAGCAAGACTTGGGGCAACCTGGATCTCCGAGGATTACATTACACGGTTCATGGCAGAAACATTCCATACACCAAGATATTATGTAGGGAGCAAGGTCAAAGTCCAGTATGCCGAAGTGACCGGACAGTGGAATGTTATGGGAAAAAATGTGGACAGCTACGGAAATGCCCTTGTTACTTCCACATATGGAACACAGAGAGCCAATGCCTACCGCCTTTTGGAAGATGCCTTAAACCTTAGAGATACCAAGATTTATGACACGGTACAGGATGCCGATGGGGAACACCGGGAATTAAATCGGAAGGAAACGATGCTGGCACAGCAGAAGCAGGAGCTGATCAAAGAGGAATTTAAGGAGTGGATATTTAAAGACCTGCACCGACGGGAAGATCTCTGTAAAATTTATAATGAACGATTTAACAGCATCCGTCCACGGGAATATGATGGAAGCCATATTCAGTTTGTCGGCATGAACCCGGAGATCACCTTGATGCCGCATCAGAAAAACGCAGTGGCTCATGTGCTGTATGGAAATAATACGTTACTGGCTCATTGCGTAGGAGCAGGAAAGACGTTCCAGATGATCGCAGCCGGTATGGAATCAAAACGGCTGGGACTCTCACAAAAGAATCTTTATGTTGTGCCAAACCATCTGACCGAGCAGTGGGGCAGTGATTTCCTACGTCTCTATCCGGGAGCAAATATCCTGGTGGCAACGAAGAAAGACTTTGAGCCGGCAAACCGAAAACGGTTCTGTTCCCGTATTGCGACAGGGGATTATGATGCCGTGATCATCGGCCATACGCAGTTTGAGAAAATCCCTCTTTCAAGAGAACGGCAGATTGCCATGCTGGAAGATCAGATCGCAGATCTTACGTTTTCCATTGAAGAAGCGGCACATCAGGCAGGGCAGAATTATACCATCAAGCAGTTGGAAAAAACAAAGAAGAGTCTGCAGGCGAGGATGAAGAAACTCAATGACCAGACCAGAAAGGATGATGTGGTAACTTTTGAGCAGTTGGGTGTAGACCGGCTGTTTGTGGATGAGAGCCATAGTTTTAAGAACCTTTTTTTGTATACAAAAATGCGGAATGTGGCGGGTATCTCACAGACGGATGCACAGAAAAGTTCGGATATGTTTATGAAATGCCGGTATATGGATGAACTGACAGGCGGCAGAGGAATCACCTTTGCTACAGGTACTCCTGTATCAAATAGTATGACCGAGCTTTACACTATCATGCGTTATCTCCAGTATGACACACTCATGCGTATGGGTATGGGACACTTTGATTCCTGGGCGGCAACGTTTGGGGAGACAGTAACCGCAATCGAATTATCACCGGAAGGAACGGGCTATCGTGCGAAAACACGGTTTGCCCGTTTTTTTAATCTTCCAGAGCTGATCTCCATTTTTAAGGAAGCTGCGGATATTCAGACATCGGATATGCTGAATCTTCCTGTACCGGAAGCAGAGTTTATCAATGAAGTCTTAAAACCAAGTGAAGAACAGCAGGAAATGGTCAGTGCCTTTTCGGAACGTGCGGAAGAAGTAAGAGCCGGTCTTGTGAATCCAACGGTGGACAACATGCTCAAGATTACCAATGACGGAAGAAAATGTGCATTGGATCAGAGGCTATTAAATGAACTCCTTCCGGATGCAGAAAAAAGCAAGGTCAATACCTGTGTGGAAAATGCTTTTCAGGTATGGGACGAGGGAAAAGCAGATCGGACAACACAGCTGATCTTCTGTGACTTGTCTACTCCAAAAGGGGATGGGACTTTCAATGTATATGATGATGTCCGAAACAAACTGGTTGCCAGGGGAATCCCGAAAGAAGAGATTGCGTTTATCCATGAATACAACACGGAGACAAAGAAAGCAGATTTGTTTGCAAAGGTACGGGCCGGGCAGGTGAGAATCCTTATGGGTTCCACTCCAAAACTCGGTGCTGGTACAAACGTACAGGACAGGCTCATTGCCCTCCATCACCTTGACTGTCCGTGGAAGCCGTCTGATCTGGAACAGCAGGAAGGACGTATTTTAAGACAGGGAAACCAGAATGACAAAGTAAAGATATTCCGGTATGTGACGGAGAACACTTTTGATGCGTATATGTGGCAGATTTTGGAGAATAAGCAGAAGTTCATCAGTCAGATCATGACCAGTAAATCCCCGGTCAGGGCCTGTGAAGATGTGGATGATACGGCACTGTCCTATGCAGAGATCAAGGCACTTGCTACAGGCAATCCGTACATTAAGGAAAAAATGGATCTGGATGTGCAGGTGAGTAAACTGAAACTCTTAAAGGCAAACCATACCAGTCAGATTTACCGTCTGGAATCCGATATTGCAAAGAATTTCCCGGTACAGATCAGTGCATTGAAAGAGCGGATTGCCGGGATGCAGATAGATTCCCAGGTAGTAAAAAGCGTGGATTTACAGGATAATGACACGTTTGCCATGACAGTAGGAAATGTCCTTTATGAAGATAAGAAAGAAGCAGGCGAGGCATTGATCGCTGCCTGTGCAGGACTAAAAACCGTTAGCACCGGTGGAAAGGTCGGGGAATATCATGGGTTTACGTTATCTGCTTCCTACAATATGTTCTCCAATGCATTTGAACTGACGGTCAAAGGGAAATGTTCTTATAAGCTGGAGATCGGAAAAGACCCGGTAGGAAATATGCAGCGTATCCATAACACCCTTTTTTCCATTGACAGGAAGCTGACGGAAAGTGAGCAGAAATTGGAAACCGTACAACAGCAGCTTGCGACTGCACAGGAAGAGGTAAAGAAACCATTCCCGAAAGAAGCAGAGCTGAATGAAAAGATGGAACGGTTATCCGAGTTAAATGCGTTGCTGAACATGGATGAAAAGGGCAATGAGACGATTATGGCAGATGAGGATATTGGCAGAGAAGGAAGTAGCACAGATAGCAGGGATGCTGTAGAAGAAAAAGAACTTCCGGAAACAGCAGACAGAATCCATAAGCCGTCTATTCTGGAACGCTTAAAGCAGGAGAAGGCACAGCAGAATACAGCGGAACAGCCACCTGTACAGAAAACTGCAAAGAAAAAACACGAACAGGAGTTATAAAAGATTTCCCGTCAGAGTTTTCTCTGGCGGGGACATAAAATGGAGGGTTTGTTTATGGCAAATAATATAGAGAAACAGTTAAAGGAAATATCGGAACGGCTGGAACAGGGCGTAAAGGAGATTTTTACTTCGGAACGATATACGGAATATTTGAATACCATGTCCAAGTTCCATAATTACAGTTTTAATAACACCCTTCTGATCACCATGCAGAAACCGGAGGCTACTCTGGTGGCAGGGTATCAGGCGTGGCAGAAGAAATTTAACCGCCATGTAAAGAGAGGGGAAAAAGGAATCCAGATCATCGCACCGGCACCCATCCGTGAGAAACAGGAGATTGAAAAGATTGACCCTGTAACAAAAGAGCCGGTGATCGGGGATGACGGTCAGCCGGAAACAGAGATCGTGGAGATGGTCATTCCAAGGTTTCGTGTGACAACGGTATTTGATGTCAGCCAGACAGAGGGAGAGCCGATTGTAGAGTTGGAAGTACCGGAACTTACCGGGAGTGTACAGTTTTATGACACGTTTATGGAAGCATTGCAGAACATTTCCCCTGTGCCAATCCGCATGATGGAAATAGAAGGGGAAGCAAAGGGGTATTATCATCAGACAGAAAAGTATATCGCAATTCAGGAAGATATGAGTAATCTCCAGACCATGAAAACCGGAGTACACGAAGTAAGCCATGCATTGCTGCATGACCGGGAGGTAATGGATGCGGAAGGGATTTTAAAAGACCGGATAACCAAAGAAGTGGAAGCAGAAAGTATTGCCTATATTGTCTGCAACCACTTTGGTCTGGATACTTCCGAATACTCTTTTACCTATATTGCCAGCTGGTGTGAAAGCAAGGATATGAAAGCACTCCGGGCATCTATGGATACCATCCGGAAAACGTCTGCGGAAGTCATTGAGAATATCGAGACACAGATGCACGAGCTGGAAATGGAAAGACCAGTTCGGGATACTTTTCATAAGGAAGATTTAATTCTGCATCTTTCAGGCAGTATGGGTTCCGAGTTTACTTATGATCTGATCGAAAACATGAGCAGGGAACAGTTAGAGCAGAATGTGGGGGAATACGTCCGCCTTCTGGAAAGTGGTGAGATAGAGGAAAATGAGAAACCACTGGAAAGTTTTCTGGAAGAAAAAGGTGCTGCCGTCACACCACTCTATGACAGCAGTGGGCACGGAGAGAACTATCCGATTGATTTTTATGATGTGGAATATGATGCTGACACAGGCGTTACTTATTTTTCTGACCTTTCTCCGAAAGATCAGGCAGAGATGCTGGTGCAAAAAGCAGAGTTTCCAAGAAATATTTTTTCGGAAAATGAAAAGGCATTTGTAAATGAATATGCAGAAACCTTCCCTGGACAGGTGGAAAGACTGAATGACCTGGTATGGGATATGAGGGAATCTTACGATGAAGCCGGTTCAAAGCTGGTGTATGAAGTGATCCAGGCAGCAAGGGCGAACTTCCCAGCGAAAGAGCCGGAAATTGCAGAAGAAACAGCCATGCAGTATGCCCACCGTCTGATTGAAACAGCAGAAGCTGCCAATACGGGAGATTTCACAGATTCCCAGAGAAATCTTATTGTGAATTTTGCATATAAGATGGATGATAAAGACGAAGTGCTTGGACTGGTGAACCGTATGATGACTGCAATCCGCAGACCGGGAAGTGAATATACGAGAAGCCTTATGAATGAAATACAGGCACAGATTGACAATTTCCCGGATGGCATGGTTGGTTTTACAGAAATGCACGAGGCAGGAATCCAGTTAGACCATATGCTTCCGCTTACGAAAGACCGTGCATATGAATTGTACCGTGGAGGGGCAGAAATTTATGTGTTACATGGAAATCAAGAGAATCCACAGCTGGCAGAATCAACACTTGTAGACACAGAAGATGCAATTCTTGGATATGACGGTATCTTTGGAATCACAGAAACAGAATGGGAAGTGCAGAAAGAAAGAGAAATATCTGCTACAAAACAGGAAGCACTGGAACAGCAGAGTGCAGAAAAGATTGATGAGACACTTCTTCTGCATGGAGAAAGCGGAAGGTTTGCCATTTATCAGATGGATAGTGGGGATGAGCATACTTATCAGTTTATGGGAATGGAATCCGCAAAGAGTCTGGGATATACCATTGACGGAAAGGATTACCGGATGGTTTATGCAGCACCATGGATGCCAACAATCACGTTAGAAAATATATTTGAACGCTTTAACATTGACCGACCGGAAGATTTCCGTGGTCATTCTTTATCGGTAAGTGATGTGATCGTGATAAACAGGGGTGCAGAGATTACAGCCTATTATGTAGATTCTTTTGGATTTCAGGAACTTCCGGAGTTTGTCCAGCAGAGAATGAACATACTGGAACATAATTCCGTCAGGGCATATCCGCCAGTTTATAAAGGAACATTGGAACAGGCAATGGGAGAACGGGATGTGGATGCTTATCTGGATTCGAGAAAGTTAAACATGGACTGCAAGAAAGCAATCGAAGAAGCTATCCGGGAGAATTTTGACGGGCTGCACTTAAAGCAGAATGCAGCAAAAGAAGTCGTGGAACGCTTTGGGGAAGAACGTATGAATTTTGTTATGGCAAATACCATCCAGGAACTTTCCCATGATGGAAGATTCTCCAGACAGAACAAAGACTGGGCGGAGCATATCGAAGTCCCGGAAAATATCAGCCGGGGCAGAAATCTGAACCTGGATTATGTGATCGAAAGCCACCCGGCAGTTTTAGATGGGTTTATCGACATGGCAAGAGCTGAGATCCGGATGCAGAGGATAGAACAGGCGATAGGAGAAAACGAAGTGACGATTACGGCAGAGACAAGAGGGTATGAAGCAGAAGGACATAACGGAACATGGCATACGGTTGATGAAAAGGAATATGCCGGGGAGAAGTTTTTCTTAATGGAACAGGATGAATTTGGCTCCGATGTGGCAGGCATTATCGTAGCAGAAAATGGACAGCTTGTAGCGGAGGACTTATGGAACGGGTTTGACGCAGGAGCATTGGAAGCAGTTTCAGAATATTTGCAGGAAAATGGAACAACACTTTATGACTTGACGGAATTCCCGAAAGATTCTGTTGTAACCCTGCGGAGTGGACAGACACTTACAATCGAAGAAATACAGGCAGTACAGAAAGATACCTGGGAAGAAACGATGGCAGGAAAAAATGAATCTGGAACGGATGTCCGGTTTAATTTTCATGCAGTCAGTGAGGTGCAGCTGCCGGAAGGCATAAAGTTAAAAATGCCAGAGATTCATTACGTTGATAATTTTTATGTGATGGAAGATGTAAATGCAGAGGGTGTAGTAAAAGTAAACCGGTATGAATCACTGGATGAAGCGATGCAGGAATATTTACGTCTGCCAAATCATCAGAAAAAAGTGCTTGGTATCCAGAATACGGAAACGATGCAGGAAAGCATGGATTTTATCCGATGTGAAAACGGGATAGATCGGCTGACCCATGCGTATAAACAGATCGGAGGGTGGCTGAATCCAGAAATATATGAAGTGGTAAATAAAATGGAAAACATGCTGGACTGGAATGAGGTACAGATTGCATATCAGATTGGAAAACAATACTTTACAATCCAGACCGCAGAAGATGGTTATGACTATACATTTTATAATGAAGATTATCAGGAGGATGATGGAGGAATCTATGACAATCCGACAATCTATGTAGATGAAGCTGCCAGTGATATTTTAGAAGATAAAGGGTACTCACTGGAAGATGCAAAAGTAGTGGATTACGAAGATCTGATGGCAGATGTGGAAGAAGTTCAGGAAGAACAGATGCAGCGGATACAATTAGAAAAGAACTGCCCGGCAAGTATTTTTGAAGGATTTCGCAGGGAAGAAGCAATGCAAACCTATGAAGGAATCGCAATGCAGTTTACCAGGAGTAAAGGGTATCTGACCATACAGGCAACAGAAGAAGGATATTCGTTTATTTTTTATGACTCTGATCTGCATGAAATCCAGGGTGGTGATTATGATAATCCAGACGCATCCATTCAGGAAGCTGCTTATGAAATCCTTAAAAGTGAAAGAATGGATGATGTGGAATGTGTCAAAGTGGATTATAAAGAATTTGAAGAAATGACGATCCAGCACTCTAAAGATTTATTGCAGGAGGGGGAACTTCGTGCGACTTCTGAGATTGGAAGAAATGAACTGGCATTAAACAGTCTGAGCAGGGCAGATGTTGAAAGAGGTGTCTTGTATCATGCACAGGCAGTATTAGAAGATATGGGAATGGAACAGGAGGTAGAGCTGCTTGCTGCAAGAGTGTATGGTTCCAGAAGCAGACAAGACCTTTACCGGGAAGATTCTGACCTTGATGTGGTTCTTTCCTATAAAGGTGATATTCGAGAAGATAGCTTTTTCAATGCCTTAAATGAATCTGGTATAGCGATGGCAGGAATTAAGGTGGATATTAACCCGATTGCAGAGGAGCGAATCACTCTGGCAGAGTATATAAAAGAATCCGAAAAATATCTTGACCAGCAGGAGATTAAAAAGCTCGCTGTGGACCTGGATAATTTTAGCTATGACGTTGATACCTATGAGTATAACGATACAGTTGAAAATAGAGAAGAACAGGTGGAAAAACTCACGGAGGATATTTTGAATAAGAAAACAGAAACTATCAAGGACTGGCTGCTTGAGGTATCCGAGGAATCCGATATAGACAGCGATGTTATAACTGCCCGTTCTTTACTTTCCCGTCTGGAAGATACAGAGCGATTTTCTATTTTTGACAAACAGCCGGAGCAGGAACAGCCAGAAGCCACGATCAGTTTTTATGTCGCAGAGTGCATGGAGTTTCCGGTCATGGGAGAGTACCATAACAACCTCACTTTAGAAGAAGCCATTAAAATATATGAGAGTATCCCAGCAGAGAGACTGCATGGGATTAAAGGAATCGGATTTGATCTGCAAGATGGTGATGAAAATTATTCCGGAGAATATGAGTTGATGAGTGCAGACCGGATACGGCGTGATCTGATAGATATGATTCCACACTATAAAGAAAGCCCTCTGGTGCAGAAAGCAATCGCAGACATGGAAAAGTATCTGGATGAAAAGCATGGAATTGTAAAGGAAACGGAACATACGACAGAAACAGTAATAGGAAGTGGACAGAAACCTTCTGCGGTTGCGGCAGACAGAAGGGCAGAGCAGGAACCGGTATCTGTAAATCGGAGCCAGCCACAAAAGGCAGAACCTGCAAGCAGAGCAAAAGGTGAAGTGAAGAAATCTGTGCTGCAGTCTTTAAAAGATTTTCAGGCAAGGGCAAAAGCACAGGAGCAGAATAAGACAACGGAGAAATCCAAGACACATAAGAAGGGAGAAGTGGAATTATGATGGATCTGGCGATGAACTTTGATGCGGATGAATGTTTAGTAACAGCAATGTTTGATAAAGGAAACAGAAATGACACGATGGAGGCAATCGATCATATCATTCCTTTTCTGAAAGGCGATGCAGATATGATCGGGCTTGTCTGCAATACCATAAGAAAACTGTTCTGCATGAGCGATGAAGGATATGAGGTTTTTCTTATGGATCTGGAAGAATATAAAATGGAACTGGAAGAGGAGGATGAAGAATGAATACAAGTCAGTGTGCAGTATATCAGGTAAAAGATACCCCAGAGTACCGGGATGTCCGTTTCCGTTCTTACGAGAAACTGAAAAGCGAAGGAAGAACAGTCCAGGTAGAAAACTATCAGCAGGTGTATATTGGAAGAATCCAGCCGGGGGAAACTCCGGCTGATATTAAACTCCGTTTACAGAAGCAGCGACCGAAGAACTTCAAAGGTCATTCCATTGGTTGCAGTGATGTGATCGTCATCACCGACGATGGAAAAACCACAGCTTACTATGTCAACAAAGATGGTTTTATCATCATTCCAGAATTTCTCACAATCAAAAGTTCTTCCGATACCAGACTTTCCATTGATACAACCGGGTACGAAATCGAAGGAAAGAAAGGAACATGGCTTGCACAGGATTACATCCTGATGAACGAGAAGAAATGGTTTCTGATGGAGCATGAGGAGTATGGAACAAGAGCAGCCTATGTGATTCTCAGTGAGGAAGGTGCCGTAGTCATGAATGACTGTTACAATGGCTTTGATGAAGAAGCCAGACGGAACATCCAGAACTTCATGCAGCAACAGGCAGAGCAGGCACAGCAAAAACAACAGGAAATGCAGGCACAATCCCAGATCAGACAGCAACAATCTGGAGAAACACAAAAGAAGAAACCAGAGCTGGCAAACTGGCAGAAGGTCATGGATAATGGAGAATATCTTCGCAGTGCAGAGATGGCAGAAGAAGCCAACTACAATATGATTGATGGACTGATGAACAACATTCCAAGGAAAAAAGATAAAAATGCTCCACGAAGATCGGTACTGAAACGACTCCGTAATCATCAGAAGAAGATAGCCAGTCAGAGAAAAGGACAGCCACAGAAGGAAATCGAAGAAGAAATGGAGAGGAAGAAGAAATAGTTTTTAAGAAGTGGATGTTACTGTAACTTTTAGTTAAAGTAGCATCCACTTTTTAGATAATGTATTTTAAAGATGAATCTTAATATTAAAATACTATTCAATGAATAAATATTTTGGTCGTACAATGCGATAGATGTCTTCAGGAGAAAGGGTTTCTGAAGCAATCTCGGAAGAAGATTTCTTCTTTTTCTTTTTGATATCTGGCGATAATTTTTTATTATAGTCTTGGTAGGTGGCATCTACAGAAATTAATATATCTGTAATGCTATATAAATTGTTTTTTTCCTGATAGTATAATATCGTGGAAAGTACAGAGTTAACATAGCGATACAATCGAAAGCTGATATACTCCAGGGAATCGTCAATATCCTTTGTAGAATGAATTAGTTGATTTCGGAGACGATAAATATAATTTAAATCATGCTTAATACCGTCAAAATATTCTTGAATTGCCTTGCTTGTTTTTTCTGGCTCAGTTAAAAGCATAATTATTTCACGACATTCTCGCTCAAGGACAATATGGAAAGAAAGCTCAGATAAAATAGCACTATATTTATTTACATCACTTAGATAAGCAATTACTTTTGGGGTAGAATAATCTTTTTCAGTGACCTGACAATTCATTATAAAATTTTGTAAAGTAGGATATTTCTCAGCATAATCCTTTTTGTTAGACATACAATAAGTAAGTCGTGCCCAAAATATATTAAGTTTATTTTTTAGATAGAACAATCCAAAAACTTCTGGAACAACAACGCGTGCTTTTTCTATGATTGTAAAGCGTGGAAATGAATATAAAATATATTCAAGGGATGACCAAAAGTTAAGAAAACGGTTTTGAGTAGTCAGCGATTTGGCAGAATTAAGAGTATAAAGTATTCGTTCCAAAGTTCTAATATTGTTGCTGCCAAGATCATTTCGCAACTGTAAAAAACGTTCCAACTGTTTTTTATAGTTTGCGTCAATATGGTTAAGCATTTTTATGGGATCAATGCTGTTTAAGCTGATTTTATGAAAAACCGTGTCTTCTTTCCAATAATACCATAAATCATCGCGAATACAATTGGTTGTGCTTTGCCACATATCAAACAGTTCTGTAACGGATTGGAATTCTTTTTGAGCTAAGTCGATTGCTTTGAATTCATCTAAAGCTAGATACTCTTTACTGGCAATTAAGGTATCGTTATTTATATGAGGTATCCCTAATTCTTGGTTAGTATGGATTTCAAATTGCTGTTTTATAAGATTAAGTGCCAGTTCCTTCTGCGTCTGGCTTGAAATTTTAAAACAGATATGAATAGAAAAAGGTATAGGTTTTCTGTCAAATTCGTTAAGATTCTGTATAGTTTTTTCAGCATCATTATGTTCTAGAAATTCTTGCTGCTGTCTTTTGAAAAAATCTAAAATATGAGACATAGAATGTCCTGCATATAATAAATCACTAATAAGAGCCTCCATTAAATAATCCATGCCTTTGAATGTGGTTTCTGTGAGTAAGCATTGAATATAACAATTTATGAGATTTTCAGCTTCCAATTTCTTTTTTAAAGCTACAATGCTACGGTGAATGTTATGAAGTTCTTTATCGCGAGCTTCATTTGCAAGATTTATGAGCTGATGTAAGTGAGAAAAATCATTTTGGTATAAATCAAGCTTATGAAAAGGATGTATTTGCATCTGGTAATCCAGTCCTTCTAACAATCCTTCGTATGAGCGTTTTAGTTTGGTTGGGTCAAGGGATGCCCTAAGTTCATCATAGGTGCTGATACAGATACCCATATATTGCAATAAACTTTCTGTTCGCTTTTCTTCAAGTGTGTGGAAAGAATTATGTACCAAATCTCGTATTTTGAAAATAAAATATTTTCTGCTATCTGCTTTGTTCTTTTCTAACATAAGTGAGACCTTTTTTCCTTTCTTTTATTTGAAATTTATCTTGACAAATTAAAATTTATCGACTAAGATTAAGATAGATTGAGATACATGAGCAAGAAACGGGCTACCTGGGTAGTACCATTTTGTTTACTGTATCTTTTTATTTATGTATAAAAGGTGTTGATACCACATAATATATTTATAGAGGAAGGTGCATATTTCTGAGGCCAGGCTGTCTGGGCAGTTCTCCCTTTAATACTGCATCTTCTTTTTAATTATATCATACTGTAAATAAGAAAAACATCAATGTTTTTGTATTGATTTATGAAATGAACTATGGTTGTGAGTTCTTTTTCAATAGGTATTTTCGTTATAACTGTTTGAGAATACCGGTACATTTACATAAGCAATGTATTTTATGTGAACTTTTTAATAGCATTTTTCTATTTCGCCACACATGGAGAAACTCCTTCTTTGATTATTCAGCAGATTCTTCGGAAACAGAGTCTTTCTTTTTTAAGGACTTTCCAGAAATCATTTTATGACCAGAATAGATAGCCATAATCATACAGAGAAGAGAGCTGTAAGCAAAATATTTATGAGCAGATTTCATATCTTGAGAAGCAGTAAAAAGTTCCGATCATGGATGCCAATGCACCGAGTGACCAATATTTATGTGCCTTCATTTTAATGATGTCTCCTGTGTTTTTCTATATCATACATCTTTTTAGGAAAGATGCAAACAGGAATTTATTCATTAGCATAGATTTGAAAATGATATTTGGGTGCTTGGAGATGAAAAGGTTTATAAATTCTGCTCTTTTTCAATCTGTTGCTCCTGCCCACGATTCTTCCCAAGAATCATATCAATATTCGCAGATACAGTGCGAAGCTCCCGTTCATAATCCTGGTGATTAGAAAAATCTTCACGCTGTCTATCCCTCAATTCAACAAGCCGGTCCTTTTCAGCATAGAGAGCTTTCATGGAAGGCAATTTATTCCCGCCAGATTTTTCTTTGAGTGTTCGTAGAGCTGTGTCATACAGGGAAAGTTCTGCTCGATGTTCTTCATAAAATTTTTTCTTGTTTCGGCTTGTACGATAATCAGCATACACATTTTTGTATGCCAGATATTGTCCGGTAAAATGAATCTGTTCATTCACTTCTTTGAGCTGTTGTTCAGTATCTTTTAAAGATTTTCTGGAAGCACTGGTCTGGTCTGATGCCTGATTGAGTGCTGCATGGAAATCATCAAGAGAATCATATCCATGCTCTTGTATGTAGGCAACAGTCTGAGCCATCTGCTTCAAATTGGTGAGCTTTACTTTTTGAGCATAGGCTTTGCTCTGCTGGGCTTTAATACAGGTTTGCAGATCTATTACAAGCCGGAGGTTTGATTTTATGAAAATGAATGGTGCAGGGATAGCAGAAGTATCAGAGAAAGGAACAGGTGGTAAATCTGTGGAAGTATTCGGAGCCTGCTGTTCCAGAATTTCTTCTTTCAGTTCTCTACGGGATTTCGTGTTTTCTTCAAATGCTTTCAAGAGAAAATCTTCTGTGTATCTGGTCCCAAGAGTTCTTTCAGTGATAAATTTTTTTCTGCCAGGGTGAAGATAGCTGTACCGGTTTCGACTGATCTTGAGGATGATGTGATATTTTTCGTCAAGGATTTTTGAAAATTCTTCTGGTGATCGGGCAATACTTGCAGCATCATCAATAGCGTCACGGAGAAATTGTTTTTCTGTCTGGTAACGAGTTTCTTTCGGTGTGATTCCATCTTCTTTCATTTTCAGATTCAGCTTATCTAATTTTTCCTGTCCCCGGCGTTGTGCCCAGTATTCTTTTTCGGTGATTTTTCTTTCAGCAGGAGTGAGCAGATCAACTTGGTGCAACCCTTCTTTTTTGCACATATCCATGACTTCCTGTTTTAGATGGGCAAGATAGGCAGCACTTAGATGATGCTTATAACCGGCTTTTGCTTCACAGTCAAATTCCATATAGGGTTCTTGTGGTATATCATATTTACGGAGACTGTTAATTACGATATGCACATGGATGTTTCCACTTTTGTTATGACCGTCGGTATGAGTACAGACTAAAGCCTGATGACCGGGAAAGTTTTTCTTTGCAAAAGTCAATCCGAGTTGCTGGGCACGTTCACCGGTCAATCCACATTCATCCCTGTCTTTTGGGTCGAAGCTGATGATATAGTGATGGGATTTTATTTCATTGAAGTTTTTGTTCTTGTGATAGTAGCTGTTCAGTTCCTGACATTCAGATGCAAAAGAGAATGGATCACAGTTCAGACCGTCCAGATAATATTCTTCTCTCAGTATCATATGCCCTTCTTCATCAAGAATCGGTTTTTGCGTATACTCGTTGTGCTGGAAGATAAGATACCGTTCCGATTCTCCATAGTCAGAGTTTTTGTTTGCGATATGTTTAATTACTGCCACGAAAATCACCTGCCATTTTCATCACTTCATATTTCATTTCATAAATATCCCGGAGAGACTTTCGGATTTCATTTCTCATTTCAGAAGAGAGGATTCCACCCTGATTAAAATATCGGGCAATCTGATTTAGGTTGCTGCCAATTTTACCAAACTCGCTAATAAGTTTTTTTATTTCGGGAAGATCTGCGGTAATTTCGTATTTGATGATGACTTTCTGGTTGACCAAGGCATTTCGGATAAAATCAGAAACCGTCATGCTGTTAGCCTTGGCTCTTTCTGCAAGAAGATCATATTCAGTTTCATTCATGCGTAAATGCACATCTTTAGTTTTTGCAAGAGTTTCCTCTTTCTTAGGTCTTGTCATTGATAACTTCCTTTCTTCGTGGTAGTGGTTTCATAAGAAAATCCAAATTTTGCGGCCTGCAGGGAAAGTAAGTGATGAAAAATTATCGCACTGTGACCATGTAAATGGAAACCAATATACATATCTGTGATTGTGGTCGAGGGTATGGGGAAACGAAATCCCCATCAAGTTGCAAGTCGCCAAGAACCCGGAAAGGGGTTATTGTGCTACATTGCGAAACTTGCTCTTCAATGCCAACAAGCTTAAATATATTTTTAGAAAAGATTATTGCATTGCTTTAATCTCAAAACTATAATTAAGAAATAGTAAGTATAAAACTGGACAATAGATGGAGGGTGAATAAAGATGGAACACATTTTGATTATAGATGATGATAAAGAATTGTGTACCTTGATGAAAAAATGTGTAGAGAAGGAAGGATGGTTTGCTATGGTCGCACATAATGGTCTTGAAGGACTGAAATTCTTAGATGAATATAGAGAAGGTTGTGTTTTGATTATTCTTGATGTGATGATGCCTGGTATAGATGGTTTTCAAGTGTTGCAGAAAATTAGAGAATCTAGTAATGTGCCAGTTTTAATGTTAACAGCAAAGGGTGATGAAGGAGACAAAGTTTTTGGTTTAAGATTGGGGGCAGACGATTATCTAACAAAGCCATTTAGTATTAGTGAACTGATGGCTCGTGTTAACTCGCTTGTACGTCGTTATACTACTTTGAATCAACAAGAGAGTCACAATCAAGATAAAATAGTATTGAAGGGAATGAGCATTAATAAGAGTAATCGGGAGGTTATAGTACAAAACAATCAAATAGAACTTACTGGGAAAGAGTTTGACTTGCTATTGTTTTTGGCAATGAATAAAGGAAAAGTGTATACAAAAAGGCAGATTTATTTACAGGTATGGTCAGATGAGTATGCTTTTGATGATAGCAATATTATGTCTTTTGTTAGTAAACTACGTAAAAAAATTGAACCTGATCCAGAACATCCTTTTTATATTCAAACAGTTCGAGGTGTGGGATATCGATTTAATAGTGAGGTATAAATATGGCTATAAATGTAAATGTGTATCTTATTGTGGGGCTCGGGTTTTCGATATTAATAATCTTATACTTAATTTGGCGGATGAGACGAGTACGACAGCAGCTTTCTTTTATTAAGGATGCTTTGCATGATATAAAAGATGGAAATTTAAATAGACGTATTGTGACAAGAGAAAATGATATGACAAAACAGATTTGTTATGATATTAATAGTATCGTAATTGATAGTCAATTAAGGATTATACAGCAAAGACAAGCAGAACAAGCATATAAGCGCCTTATGACGAGTCTTTCTCATGATGTAAAAACGCCGTTGACTTCCTTAGTGGGCTATTTGGAAGCAATTGAAAAGGGGATAGTTACTGGAACAGAACGAGATGAGTATATCCATGTAGCGTTAGATAAAGCTAATCGGTTGAAAGATTTTGTTACTATTTTGTTTGAATGGGTCAAATTGGATGCTAGAGAGCAAGTTTTTCATTTTGAAATATTGGATATTAATGAATTATCTAGAAATATTATTGCAGAATGGGTGCCAATTTTAGAAAATGCGGGGATTGAGTATGAAGTTGAGATACCAGAACGGGAATGCTTTCTACGGATTGATTCTAATAGCTATATGCGAATATTAAATAATCTACTAGAAAATATTATTACCCATAGTGGAGCAGATTATGTGTCTTTTAGAATTTTTGAAGATACACAACAAGTTAAGATTTTAGTTATGGATAATGGTAGAGGAATTTCGTCCGGTGATTTGCCATACATTTTTGAAAGGATGTACCAATGTGACCAATCACGTTCCGCTAAGGGAAATGGATTTGGCCTTTCTATCGTAAAAGAACTTGTTAGTGCTCACAAAGGGAAAATTTCAGTTAGTAGTACTCTTGAAAGGGGAACAGTATTTACAATCTTATTGCCTAAAATTTTGTAGTTGCATATAGATATCTATATTAAAAGCAAGATAAAAACAAGATTTCGGCAAGGTTATGGCAAGGTTGGTGTTTTATAATAGTAGTTATAAACATGAAAGGGGGAAAATGAAGTGACAATGATTGTAGTAGAACTTCAAAAATGGAAACGGAACAAAACAGTCTGGAGTATTTTTGCACTTACTTTTCTTTTAGGAATATTTGCGGTTAACCGTGCTTGTAGTATTTCTAGGAGCAGTCCTTTAATGGATCAGTTTAGCGATTTATATACCTTGGCATTCAAAAACCTCACTAGTTTATTCCTACCTATTGCGTTAGGAATGTTTGCTACTACGCTATTCTTCGATGAACAGAAGAACGACACGCTTAAAGAACTGTGGATTATTCCTATTTCAAAATCTCAGCTTTATTTTTCTAAAGTGGCAGTCATTATTTTAATGTCATTAATACTATGTGTGTTCACGTTTGCTATCTGCGTTGGCGGAGGTTTTATTGCGGGAGATTTCCCAGATTTTAATACCAGCACCGTATTACAATCTTTTGTACTATACTTATTGGGCGGGGGGCTTGTTCCTATTGCTATGTTGCCGATTGTATTTATGGCAACTTCTTCAAAAGGATATGGAATTCCTATCGGAGCAACGTTTCTTTATCTTGTTCCAGTGGTAATCGCACCAGCATATTTGATGGGGGCGCATCCGTTGGCAAGTGTTATGGGAATTTATTCGAGTTTATCACCGGTATCTGCAGATATGGTGCGAAGTTGGACACAAGGGGTAACAGTAACACTCTCTCCATCATTGTGTCTGATATCTATATTTACGGTAGGAATCGTGTTTACTATTCTATCGATAATTGTTTTACGTAAACGTTCCTATTAGAAACAGAAGAATTTTATAAATAGTAATTTTTTAAGAGAGAGGTATTATTATGAATAATTTTGTGATTGAAACGAAGCAGCTGACAAAGGTTTATGGAGAGCAGGACGTTGTAAAAGCGGTAAACATCCATGTGAAAAAGGGACGCATTTATGGTCTATTAGGGCGTAATGGAGCAGGGAAAACCACTATTATGAAAATGATTTTGGGATTGACTCCCATTACTTCTGGTAAGGTAGATGTATTTGGCCAAGATATCAAAGGTCGGGAAAAACAAGTCTTTCCGCGTATTGGTGCAATTATAGAAACACCTGGGTTTTATCCAAACTTGACCGGCACGGAAAATTTGGAAATTTTTGCAAAACTGCGAGGGACCGTGGGTCCCAATGCAGTAAAAAAAGCATTGGAAGTAGTGGGATTGCCCTATAAGGACAAAAAGTTATTTAGCAAATATTCTCTTGGCATGAAGCAGCGTCTTGGTATCGCCAATGCGATTCTTCACGATCCAGAATTGTTGATTTTGGACGAGCCGACCAACGGACTTGATCCCATTGGCATTGCAGAGATGAGAAATTTTATTAAAGAGCTGAGCGTGGAGCGTGGAAAAACTATTCTCATTTCCAGTCATATCTTATCTGAAATTGCACTTTTGGCAGATGATATTGGTATTATAGATCATGGACTTCTATTGGAAGAAAACAGCATGAAAGAATTGAAAAAGAAAAATAGAAAATATATTCTTCTACAAGTGTCTGACGTTTCAAAAGCGGCGTTGATTTTGGAACATCAGTTCCACCTGGTAGATTATTCTGTGCATGATGATCAGACACTTCGGATTTATGATACCTGTTTGGATATGGCGGAAATCAATAAAGCTCTTATAGTACAAGACATAGCTGTTATCAGTTCTCAGGTTTGTAATGACACACTGGAGGATTATTTCAAGAAAATCACGGGAGGAGAGGGAATTGCTTAAACTGATTCAGACGGAATTTTTGAAATTACACCGTAGGAAGTTTGTTTGGTTAATGTTACTTTCAGCATTTTTTATGCCATTTTTGGCACTATTCTATTTTCAACATATAGGTAAAATAGGAATAGTGCCAGTACAGTTTTATAAATGGACAGCATTTAGTTATACGCCATGGATCATATTACCAGTGGTCTTGGGAATTCTTTGCACCATGCTTATGTACGATGAAAACCAGCATGATATGCTCAAACAGCTTTGGATTGTGCCGGTTAGTCGTATGGAATATTTTTTTGGCAAATTTGTAATCGTGCTTAGTTACTCCATCTTATTTATGCTGATTACTGTTCTGGCTTCGATAGCAGCTGGTGTATTGACTGGATATATTGTTTTTGAATGGGACAGTACTTTGTATCTATTAAAAAAGTGTATTGAGATTGGTGGATTAACAGCCTTTGCTATTTTGCCAATTTTGGCAGTTGCTGCTTCCTCAAAAGGCTATATACTGCCAGTTTGTGTGACATTAGTGTATACTTTTCTGGGTTTTATTTTGTTAATGATAAATATGTATCTGCATCCGCTATCTAGCATGAATGTAATTGTTATGCGTGATATTCCGGGAGTTGTTTTTAATCAGGAATTGAATCTGCCAGCAGCTTTTTTATGTATTGGTTTGTGGGCTATTGCTTCTTCTGTATTTGCGAATCTGGCATTAGCTCGGAGAAAGTGAGGTAAGTAAATAGTATGAAAGCATTGATTTGGGCGGAACATAGGAAACTTCGTCGTTCAAAAATAGTTTGGATTGCTGTATTTGCAATAGTTATGGTAGCAGTTATTGTCTTTGCACAAGGACAGTTTTCATTTGGAGAGAAACGATATATAGAAGGTGTCGGATGGTTTATGACTGCAGCACAATCTTTAGCTACATTTTTTCTGCTCCCTGCAGTAATTGCATTATTGGGTAGTTATTTAATCTGCCGGGAAGAACAGGAAGATACGATGAAATCTTTGCACTTGATTCCAATAAATGAATCTAAAATGATGAGTGCAAAAATGGTAGTAACTTTACTATTAAGTTTGCTACTCTATTTGTTGTTATTTCTTATTACATTCTGTGTGGAGGCTGCATTTCATTTTCAAGAGCTATCTGTGGAAATGCTCTTGAGATTTTTGAAAATTTATGTGCTGGATGGTTTAGGAACTTTTTTTGCCCTTTCTCCAGTGATTGCATTGGTAGCGCGCATAAAAAAGGGATACTGGCTTGCGTTGATATTTGCTGAGATTTATTCTTTTGCAGGGTTGTTTACAAGTATGTCAAATGGGTTAAGAGTTTTTTATCCTATAACGGCGGTGTTTATAGTTTCCGGCTATTATGAAGCAACGACTTTACAGATAATAGAAAGTACTGTAATGTTGCTAATTTGTGGGTGCATATCGCTCATCATTCTGAAAGGATTAGGAGAAAAAAAGAATATTAAGAGATAAGGAGATGATATAGGGGAAAATAAATAGTAGAGCTATTGGAGTAGTATTTTATTTATAAAACTGCATTACAAGTGTATATGAAATTCGATCCGTAATGAGAATGGGCACATGGTACTCTTACCTTTGTGTCCTCTTTTTATATTAGTGCTATAAGAAGTGTATAGACATCACAAGTGATGACAATCTTGATTTTACTATCTATCCATTAAAATTAAGATTATATAGTCATGTGTAAAATACTTTCGAGGTTATTATTAGTGCCAATTTCCATTTTGGAAAGTTCGTTTATCAAAAATTAAGTAATAACTAAGAAGATAACATTTTTTAGAAAAAATGACATGTAGAGTCGATAAAATTCCATAAAAATAAAAACTAAGAAATTTGATGTATAATAAGAACATAGTCAGTTACAGAGCTGACTAAATACATACTGAGAAAGGAGAAAGCAATATGAGTAGGAACGTAAAAAACTGGAAACTTCCTGTATATGAAATGAACGAGGTAGAAAGTTCAAATCCAGCAGGTAATTCCTTTCAGGAATTAAAAGAAATGGAATTAGAAGATTATACAGGAGCTGGAACAGCAAATACGCATTGTAACTGCTATTCGGAAGATGCATCTTGCGGTAGACTTTGCACTGGTACGGCAGAATGCCCGATTATGACAATCATTTGCTGCTAAAGTAATAGGGATGCCTTAAAACCTAAGGCATCCTTATTTTATTTAAGAACAGTTTAGAATTGAATTATATTATAAAAGCACAATAAATAGAAATACTTAATATTTTTAATAGATGTATGATATGTGAAATATATTGTAGTAGGAGGTAGTAAATGTTAGAAAAATTTTTAAAAGGAACATACTCTTTTGAGCGTCAACTTGGCAAAAATATTGTTTTTTCGAAAGATGAAATTGCAATAATTCATAAGAGAAAAGCATTTTGGGAAAAATTAGTTCATATAGAAAACCTTATTAATCTTCCATATTTTTCTCAAATAAATCAATCAGAATTAAACATGTTGTTAGGTGAGAAAGGATTTGAAGCTAAAGAAAACGATGACCTTAAAGAATGGGAAGCAATGGATCAGGCAATAAGAAATAAGAAATACGGTAGTGTTGATTTACCTAAATTTAAATGGATCAATCCAACAACTCAAAAAGCAGAAGATGACACGCCATTTATTAATTTTTTTATTCCTTTTATAAAGTATGCAAAAGGAAGATTGGATGAACAGATAAACAAATGTGGAACAAGGTATTTAGTAAATGACAATTTACAGAAAGATATGGTAAAAATATTGATTGGACATTTATATAAATTATGTATCCGTGTTTTAATATTGGAGTTGAATGTATGTAGAGAGGAGAATCAGCTACAAGGGGAAAATGCAACTGAAAGAATGGAGTTTTATTCAAATGTAATTTTGAAAGACGAACAATATTGGGAAGGATTATTAGTTGAGTATCCTGTAATGTACAGACTTATTTCTAAAGGAGTAAATAACTGGATAAACAATATGTGCGATCTTTTAACTAGATTTTCTGCTGATCAAAATTATTTGTGTTCTATCTTTCGTGACAATTCACGCTCGTTTTCTATAATAAAGCTAGATGGTGATATGTCGGATGCACATAATGGTGGTAAAACAGTTTTCAAGTTGACGCTTAGTAATAATAAAACCATTGTTTATAAGCCACGAAGTTTAAAATTGGATAGATACTTTAATGAAGTATTGGAATGGTATAATTCACAATGTGTCAAATATCCTATTTATCAACCTAAGATTATTGATAGGGAGACATATGGTTGGATGGAATTTATTGAAAACAAAAAATGTCAAAAAGAAAGTGAGCTTGAAGAGTATTATTATAAAATAGGTGTGATGTTAGGTTTATTGTATTTGTTAAGAACTACAGATATTCATTACGAAAATATTATAGCTTTTTCGGCTAATCCAGTGTTGATTGATTTAGAAGCTCTTTTCCATAATAGATTTCATATTTTAGAACAAAATACGGCACCTGGTAAGATAACAGGAATAATTGAAGGATCTGTAAGAAATGTTGGTATTCTTCCAAATTTAACATGGCATAGTAAAAATCATGGTGGAGTAGATATAAGTGCATTGGGTGGTGATTCTAATCAGATTGTACCTATGGAGATGCCAGTAATTAAAGATTATTTATCAGATGAAATAAGAATAGAATATGATAAAGGAAGGCTTCATAGCTCAAATAATAGACCGATTTCTGATGATAAAAAAATAAATATATATAATTATAGATTATCAATAGAAGGTGGTTTTTTAGAAGCATATAGCACGATTAAAGAAAGCATGAATACTTTTAAACAGTTAGTAGAGATATTTAAGACAGTGAAAGTAAGGCAGATAATCAGATCTACACAGCAGTACTCCACATTATTAAATATAGGTACTCACCCAGATTATTTAAGAAGTGGATTGGATCGTGAGATGTTGTTTACAACGTTATATAAAGAAGGAAAATTTGAAAAAAAATATAATCTAGTTGCACCGTATGAAATTAAGGATTTATTAGATAATGATATTCCGTTTTTCGTAAATTATCCTGATGAAACTAAATTATTGCATTCTAGAGGGAAAATTGAAGGGGTGTATGAAGAAAGAGGAATTGATTTAGTAAAAGGGCAATTAGAAAATATGTCAGAAGAAAACTGTGAAATACAATTAAACTTTATAAGAATGTCACTGATGGATGAAGAAAAGTATACGGTAAACCCGGTTTTAGTAAGGAGACATGATAAAGATGAAAAGAGATTGCTTGAAATAGAGTGCTATAAGAAGGCAAAAGAAATTGGTGAAGAATTAGCTCGTACAGCAATATCTGGAAATAGTGCAGAGGATATAGGATGGATTATTACAAATGTAACAGGGGTAGAAGAAACTAATTGGAGTGTTGAGCCGTCAGGAATAGATTTATACAATGGCACACCTGGTATTTTACTTTTTATGGCAGCTTTGTATAAAATTACGAGAGAAGAAAAGTATTTAGAAATAACGAAGCGAGGCATGAATGGCATTATAAAAACTCTAGAAAAATGTTTGAGTATTAAAAATGAAATGGAGAAAGAAACTGTAATTGGCGCATATACAGGTGAAACTTCTAATTTATTTCCGTTAATTGTAATAGGGGACATTATAGGTGAAGATTATACAGAATTATGTTCTAAGATTTTGTCTAACACTATAAATGTTGTAGACAAAGATGAAAATTTTGATGTCGTTGCGGGTGCGGCTGGTTGCATTCTGCAAACATATAATGTAGTTGGTAGAAAAGGATTAGAAAAAAAATCCATAGAATTAATATCTAAATGCGCTGATTATTTAATTGTAAAAGCAACAAAAAAAGATGATATGATGATGTGGAAACCTCAAATAGCATCAAATGCTTTAGCGGGTTACTCGCATGGTGCTGCAGGTATTGCTTTAGCACTTATAAAAGCAGGAGAAATATTAGGTAAGATAGAGTATTTTATTGCAGCAGAAAAAGCCTTAAATTATGAGAGAAGTTTATATGTGGAGAAAGAGAAAAACTGGGCAGATATAAGAGCACTTGGTGGTGTTACAAATTATAGTCAAGGAATTATTCCTGCTACTTGGTGTCATGGAGCTCCGGGAATACTTATGAGTAGGATAATTATGTTAGAATATATAAAAGAAGAAAAAGCGATTAAGAAAATAAAAAAGGAAATAGAGGTATCGCTTGAAACGACAATTTTTAAAGGCTTTGGAAAGAGCCATTGTTTATGCCATGGAGATTTAGGGAATATTGATATTCTATTGCAAGCATCGAATTACTCTGATAAAGAAAAAATCAATAATGTGGTGTACTCATACTTAGATGCTAACATTTCCAAATTTAAATTAGGAAGGTATAAATGTGGACTTCCTGGTCAAAATAATACACCTAGTTTAATGATTGGATTAGCAGGAATTGGATATGAGTTTTTAAAAATTTATGATAGTTCATTGCCATCAGTATTGTCACTTAGTGTGGATAAATAGAATGAATTGCATTGGTGCTCATAAAGATAGCTTTATGAGCACATTGAATAAAGGAGGAAAAGGATGTTATATAAGAAAGTTCCTTTCATTCAACAAATGTCGGAATTAGACTGTGGAGCTGCTTGTTTGACTATGATATTGCATTATTACAACAATAGAGTTCCGCTTTTTGAAGTGAGTAGAAAATGTTCTTTTTCTAGAAATGGATTGACATTAAAGGGAATTATAGAAATTAGTATGTCTTATGGATTAGAGAGTAGGGCGTATAAATTATTCGATGACTATGGAATAAAAAATTTTAAAGAATATTTGCCAGCTATCTTATTAAATAAGAAGGGACATTATGTAGTGCTAGAGGAAATAAATAAAAGACATATTGTAATAGTAGATCCAGAAATTGGCAAACGGAAAATATCTGTGAATGAAAATTTACAAGATTACTTTGAAGCCATTGTTATTTTAAAGAAAACATCAGAATTTGTAGAAAAAAAACACTATATTAATAATGTTACATTGGCTATAAAGCAGAATATGGGTTCATTAAAAAAATTGTGGGGTAGTATAATTCTTTCATTTGCAATTGAAGTATGTAGTCTTATATTGCCTATATGTACTCAAATTATCATAGATGTAGCTATTGGAAGGGGAAATTATGATATTATATTACTTGTATTTTTACTTGGAATAGGAGCAGTTTTGCTTTATGGCGTATTAAGTTATTTGAAGAGTAATATAATTTTAAGTATGTCATATGACTTTTGGAAAAATTTTTCAGAGGATATTATCAAAAAATTATTTCACTTACCGATTAGTTATTTTGATATCCGCTCATCAGGAGATATTTCAAATAGAATTAACAACATAAATTTGATTAAAGACACTATGGCAAGAATAGGTAATTCTTTAATAATTAACTGTTTATCTATTTTAGTTTTTGGAATAGCTATGATGTGCATGTCAATTAGATTATCTTTAGTAATTTATGGTATTGCTATTTTTCAGGCTGTATTTTTTTATTTTTGCATGAAACATACACGACGGCTTATGCATGAAAATTTGGAGAGGCAAGAGGTTACATATACATATTTATTAGAAGTTTTAAAAAATATATTATTTATTAAAAGCTCAGATTCTAGTATTGATTCTATTAATCAGTGGAGGGAAATTTTTTCGCAACAGATGACAACTAGTTCGCACAAAGAAAAATTTTCAAATTTGTTTCAATGTATACTAATGGTATTAAAACTTACTCCGTCAATTTTATTGCTTGCTCTTGGAAGCTATGAAATTGCAGCAGAAAGATTATCATTGGGTGGTCTAATGGCGTTAGTATCTATTGGAAGTATGTTTATTAATCCTGTTTCAGCACTTGCAAATGATATGCAAGATATAGTGTATTTACGTTCTGTTTTAGAGAGACTTATGGAAATATATTATGCGGAGAAAGAAGAGAATATAAATAAGAAGGGAATTGAAAAAGAAATTCAAAGAATTCAACTTACAAATGTGAGCTTTAAATATTTTAAGTCAGGAGAAAATATTTTGAAGCGTATTAATATTTCTATTAAAAGAGGAGAAAAAATAGCGATAGTAGGAAAAACAGGCTGTGGGAAAAGCACATTGATTAAACTAATTTTAGGATTATATAAGCCAACGGAAGGACAACTTATGATTGATGGAAATAAAATTACAGAGTTGGATGTTAATGATTATAGGAAACATATCGGTATTACTATGCAGGAGGCTTATTTTTTTGATGATACAATTGAAAAAAATATTGATATTTCAAAAAAATGTGAAAAAATGCAAATACAAAAAGCTGCTCAGATGGCAAGACTGGATCAGGATATAAGTTGTATGGAAAAAGGATATGAAACTAGAATAGGAGAAAATGGAAAAAATTTATCAGGTGGACAAAGACAACGGCTTTCTATAGCTAGAGCATTAGTGAAGAATCCGGATATTATTATTTTTGATGAAGGAACCGGCCAGTTAGATGCAATAACTGAAAAAGAGATTTATAAAGAACTAAAAAATAATAATATAACACAAATTATTGTAACTCATCGCCTTTCTACTATAAAAGATGCAGATTACATATATTTAATAGAACAAGGGGAGATAGTGGAACAAGGAATGCACAAAGATTTAATTGAAACTGAGGGTATGTATGCAAAGATGTGGAAAGAACAAAATTAAACAATAATATTGAAAATATAAGAAAAAATTACTCAGTCGGTCGATTTTATTACATGTTTTTTATTAATAATATTTTAAGAGTATAATAAAAATTGTAAGGAGGACAAGAAAAAATGAAAAAAAATAGCTTTTTAATTTTAGGATTGACGCTTGTGCTATGCACTGCTACACCTTTCTCTGTTTATGCGCAAGATATAAATGGAGATGATTTGGTGATGATGCAAGAAACAGACTTTGAAAAAATGATTGCAGAGATTTTATCGATAAAATCTGAAAATCCAGAACTTACAGAAGATGAAGTGTTGAAAATTATGGATGAACAGGAGTTCGGAGATAAGAGAGATATAAGAGGAATTACAGATATTTGGAACTCTCTTACTGAATCAGAAAAAAGGTTGTGTATTCGTTATCCATTTGATGCACTTAAGGTTAATACTGCAAGAAAAATTGCAACTGAACAGACGGAGAGAAAGTTTGGATATAGTGGATTAGGAGATAGAAGTGATGCTTTTAGACATGGTATTTGGAATGCGGAAATGAGTATTTTGCTCGGTAGTAAAAAAGCAGAGTTATTTGCTACTGCACATGAAGATAAAGATGTTTCTGGAGATGAATCCGATGGCTTCCCTAAAATAGCTCATAAAGAAATGGATTTACATAATAATGAAGTGGGGAGATATATAGGAGAAGAAAATGGAAATGCTTCCGAAGATGAACTTGCAGATATAATTTATTCGAATATTTATTCAGAGTCTACTCAATTTGTATGGTTGCATGATTAATAAAAATAGTAAGATAATCAATGGAATGTCCTTGTTTGTCTTACTATTTTTTAGTATTGCGTAATTAAATACTCCTATTATTTGTATCAAGAAAATGTGAAAAGGGTAGCATGGTAGTATCACGTATATTTAAGGAGTAAACGATTATGGAAAGCCGGATTAAAATGCTTCGGGAAAAAAGGGGCTTGATACAGGAGCTTCTAGCAGTAGAGATAGGAGTAACACAGCAAATGCTCAGCAAATATGAAAAGGATATTACCATCATAAAAGTAGATGTCTTAAAAAGGATAGCAGAATATTTTAATGTAACAACAGATTACCTGCTTGGGCTGTCTGACATGAAGCGGGATCTGTCCGGTCAGATCAAGATGAATGAAACATTGGATGAGTATTATGACCTGATAGAAGTGTACAGAAGAATGGATGGGTATGACAGGGAAATGGTATGGTCGATCATGCAGACTGTTGGAAAAACTGCAGAGAAAAGAAAGCAGGGTGTGGGAAATGATAAAAGTAGCGATCTGTGATGACGATATTGCGACAACCGGAAAGATAGAGGATATGTTGTGCCGCATAGCAAAGAGAAACTTTATTCCGATAGAAACAGAAGTGTTCTGGGAAGGAGAGCATCTGTCAGAGGCAGTAGAGAGTATGAACAACTTTGATGTTATCTTCCTGGATATCGAGATGGGGCAGGCTGATGGGATCACAGTGGCACGGAAAATCCGGGAGACAGATAAAAATGTCCTGATCATCTACGTCACGAGCCATGAAAGCTATATGCAGGAGTCATTTTCCGTAAGACCATTCCGTTTTTTGGTAAAACCCGTAGAAGAAAAACAGATAGCGGGTTGTCTGGAGGCGGCATATGAAGAAATCAGCAGCGCCGACAGTTATTTCCGGTACAGCTACCAGAGGCTGAACTGCAAAATACCGGTGAGGGATATCCTTTATTTTGAAAGCAAGAGAAGAAAAGTGTACATAGTTACAGAAAAAGAGACCTTTGAATTTTATGGAAAACTGAATGAGATTGAGGAAAGCCTGAGAGCCAGCAAGGGCATTTTCCTCCGGATACACCAGTCTTTCCTGATAAACTATAAACACATAAAAGGACTGGCATACGATTTTGCCGTAATGGATAATGAGGAAAGGCTCTCAATCAGTGAAGACCGCCGGAAACTGATCAGTAAGCAATACTGTGCGATGGAGGATACGTTTTATGTCGGCATGTAAGTGGATGGCAGATATGCTGCTGACGATGTTTACAGTATATCTCTTTTTCCTTTATTTTGGGATGTTTTTTGAAAGGAGAAAAAAGAATATCCGTGTATTGCTTGGGGTTATCGTGCTTGTACTCTGGCAGGTAGGAATCCCGGAGGTTATCAATGAACTTCCGAAAGCATGGAACATAGGGACAACAGTAGGGCTTGCCCTGTTCGTTGTGGCAAATGTATTTGAAGGAAAGGCATGGATGAAAAGCTTTTTTGCGGTTACATTTGCAGCCATCTGGATGCTCGCGGAAATGCTGATTGGCAGCGTGCTGATGATTTATGGGGAAAGCATCGTGGAAAGGCAGATTTTTGGTGCGTTTGCTTCAAGGTTCCTGTTCTTCCTGATCATCCTGGCTTTAAGGAAAGTATTTACAAATGAAAAGGTTACGGGTCTGCCGACGGGGTACAGCATCCTGATCATATTTATCCCGACTGGGAGCATATATATCATGAACGCAGTGTTTGTACTGGCTTACAGGACTGACTGGGAATATGCCGAGGGGTATTCTCTTGTTTCCGGTCTGATACTGCTGTTTATCAATGTGCTGATTTTTTATATTTATATACGGCTGGCAGATGATTTACGGATACGGCGGATGAATCTGGTGTATGAACAGCAGCTAGACCTTTGTGCGAGGCACCAGGAAGAGAGGGAACTGTCCGTGCTGCAGATGAGGGATGTGCGGCATGGTATGAGAAACCATCTCCTGTCGATCCTTGCATATGCAGAGAGAGGGGAGAGGGAGAAGCTTATCCAGTTTGTAACCGATATAATAGAGGATGGCAGGCTGAGACCGTCCGAAGAGATCAATACCGGGAATATCGTGACAGATTCCCTGGTAGGATACTGGAAGAAAAAAGCAGAAGATGCGGGGATAGAATTTCTGACGGATCTCAGCATCCCGATGGAGATGCCGTTCCGGGGAGCGGATATAAGCCTGATCATGGGAAACCTGTTGGAAAATGCAGTGGAAGGCGCCGGGAGGGCAGAAGGCCGGAAGTACATACGGCTAAAGATGAAATATGACAAAAACAACCTGCTGATAACGATAGAGAACAGCTACCGGGGAAAGCTGGCGAAAGGGAAGGGGGAGGAACTGAGAACAACAAAAACGGATACAAGCAATCATGGGATCGGCCTGCCATCTGTCCGTAGGGCGGCGGATAAATATCAGGGGGTGTTGTCTGTTGACACCACAGAGCCGGGGCGGTTCCTTGCCAGGGTGGTGTTGTATGGAAGTTGAAAGTGTGGGTAAGGGAAAAGTTACATGAACACTCGATATTTTGACATTAAACAGCACAATGAGCGGAGAAGGTATATACTAATAAAATTATAGATTGTGGAAAGAGTGGCATAGGTGAGAATATTATTGTTTAGTGATAGCAGAAGAGCATTTGAAAAGACTAATGAAATTATTCAAAGTAAATTTGAACTAATGTGGTATAAGTATGATGACCTGCAAAAAGGTCAATATCCTTTGGCAGATGTTGTCATTATACATTTTGATAAGGATAGAATTCAAGATGCGACTATGCCGATAATAAGAATAAAAGGCAGGTTGGGTACACATGTTTCTATTCTAGTAATAATGAATGGAACACCACAGGAAATTTATTCTGTACTGAAAGTAGGCGCATATGATTATATAACTAATATAGATGACATGCAAGAATATAAGCAGAAATTAGAGGATATTGTTTTATGGAACAGGTATCAGAGATACATAGATTTTTGATAAATTGTATTTGTGAAAAGTATATAAAGATGGCTTTTTTTTTGTGGATATGTTAAAATAAAACAAGAATGATGAGTGAGGATTGTACTGGATGAGAATAGAAAGCATATTGTCAAAGAATATTGATGCAATGGGAGATAAAGCGGCATATGATGCGGCCTGCAAGCGCTTGTTGGCAAACAAAGTGATACTTGCCTGGATTATGAAAGAATGTTTGGAAGAATATAGAAATTGTAATATACAGGAAATAGTTTCTCGATACATTGATGGAGAACCGGATATTGGACAAGTGCCTGTAAATGTAGATGAGCGATTATCTGGAGAACAAATAAGGAATGTATCTGTGGAAGATGCTTCTGTTTATGAAGGCACGGTTACCTATGATATTCGTTTTTGTGCGGAAGCTCCAGGAACGGAGAACAGAATCCAGTTAATAATCAATATTGAAGCGCAGAATGACTTTTATCCGGGTTATCCGATTATAAAACGTGGAATATATTATTGTAGCCGTATGATTTCATCACAGTATGGGACAGAATTTACTTCATCTCATTACGAAAATATAAAAAAGGTATATTCGATTTGGATTTGTATGAATCCTCCGCAATATAGAGAGAATACCATTACAGAGTATTATATTGCAGAAAAAAATCTGGTGGGAAATGTCAAAGAGAAGATTGAAAATTACGACTTATTAACTGCAATCATGATTTGTTTGGGAACTACGGATGATAATTCATCTGGTATATTGAAATTATTGGAAGTATTGCTTTCGACGGAGAGAGAAGTAGAAGAAAAAAAGAAGATTCTGCAGGAAGATTTTGCAATTGAGATGACAAAGACTTTGGAAAGCGAGGTGTCTACTATGTGCAATTTAAGTAAAGGTGTTGAGGAGAAAGGAATTGAAAAAGGAATTCTTTTTTCAATTAAAAGCCTTATGGAGACAATGGGATGGTCTGCAGAACAGGCGATGGGTGGTTTGAAGATTCCTGAGTCGGAAAGAGATAAATATATAACCGAACTGAAAAATGAGAGAGACTATGAAGAAAAGTCTGTAAATAAAAATCTTCTATGATAATGATTGAGCTGGAAACACTAAATTGGAGCTTCCAGCTCTTGTTTTATATATACGACATGCTTTCAGGCATGTCAAGAGCGGACGTCAAAAACGTCCTTCTCATCATGCATACAGATTCTGTTATTCTGGGAGTCTTCCCTCGTACATAATGCTGAGTTCACCGTAGACCCGTCCCCAGTTTCGAATGCTCATAGTCCATTTTTTTGTGGCTTCAAAAGTTGCCAGATACAGAGCTTTCAGGAGTGCTGTATCACTTGGAAATACGCTTCTCTGACGGTTGAGCTTACGGTAGGTAGAATTCAGACTTTCAATTGCATTGGTCGTGTAAATAACCTTTCTGACATCCGGTGAGAACTTGAAAATCGGCGTTATCGCATCCCAGTTATCATACCAGCGTTTCATAGAATTCGGGTATTTTGCGGTCCATTTTTCAGTAACACGATTCAGAGCCAGTCTAGCTTTCTCTTCATCTGAAGCATGGTAAATCGTTTTTAGGTCGGAAGCGAACGCTTTTCTGTCCTTATCCGGAACATATTTTAACGTGTTTCTTACCTGATGTACAATACATCTCTGATACTCTGTTTTGGGGAATGCAGCGGCAATTGCCTCTTTAATACCACTAAGACCGTCAGCGCAGATAATCAGGATATCCTTTACACCACGATTCTTCAGCTCATTCAGGACGGACAGCCAGTATTTTGAACTTTCATTATCACCGACAGTGATTGAAAGAACCTCTTTTTTCCCTTCTGTGTTGATGCCAAGAATGACGTAGGCAGCCAATTTTCTGATTACTCCATTATCTCGTACGGAATAATGGATGGCATCTATATAGAGGATTGGATATACTTCATCCAGCGGTCGATTTTGCCAGTCTTCAATCTGAGGCAGGATTTTATCTGTAACGTCTGAAATAAAGCCTTCTGATGTTTCAAAACCGTAGATATCTTCGATGGTTTCGGATATTTGCCGGGTCGTCATCCCTTTTGCATACATGGAAATAATCTTCTGATCGATATCAGAAATATCCTTCTGACGCTTCTTTACAACCTGTGGCTCAAATGTTGATTTACGGTCCTGTGGAACATCGATATCCATGCTGCCATAGCTGCTGTTTACACGCTTTGATTTATATCCATTGCGGTAATCATCGCTATCAGATCATTCAGATTTCTGGTAGCCAAGATGATCATCCATTTCTGCTTCCATCATCTCTTTGATGGTGCCGCCAAGCAGATCCTTAAGAGCATCCTGGATATCTTCAGCGGTTTCAATATCATACTCCTGAAGAAGTTGCTGAATGATGTTTCGCTTTCCCTCTGTCATTACTACTTTGTGTACAGGTTTCTTTTCTCTTCTTGCCATAATAAAAGGCCTCCTATGATTTATATTTTACCATAGAAGACCTTGCTGTTATTAGCTATTTACAGAAAAAGTTTCACACACTCAAATGAGAAACTGTAATTAATTACTCAACTTTCCCACCAGTAAACCTGGCATAAACAGTTGATTTTTCAACTAAAATTTTAAAATAATTGGTACCTTGACATAAAAACAGCACCTGATCTTTGATATAATAAGTTCACCACAAACAAATACTCAAAGGAAAAGGTGCTGAACTTATGATATACCAGAATGATAAAAATGAAAATACCCAAAATCAATTTTCCAATGCTTTAAAAGAACTTCAGATTGGAAAATTATTGCGAAACTCCAACATTACAAAATCCTGTGGCGTTTCAGCATATGAAGTATTTCAATTTTTACTCCTGCTTGTATTTCAGGGACGAAATCTCTTTCGTTTCCTGAACTCTAAACATAAAGACCAGGCCGTTTCAAAGAATACGTATTATCGTTTTCTTAATGAAACTTCCTATAACTGGAGCAGATTCCTTATGCTCCTTGCAGCTAAAGTTACTTCCAGATTTGATGCTCTTACCAGACCGGAACGGATAAAAGTACTGGTTCTGGATGATTCCGTAGTAAAGCGGAATCGGAGTAAATCTGTAGAATTGCTTGCACGTGTCTATGATCATGTAGAACATAGATTTCAGAAAGGATTTACCCTGCTTACACTGGGGTGGTCTGATGGTTACAGTTTTATCCCCGTTGGGTTTAATCTGCTTTCTTCTGCCAAAAAGAGCAATCGTTACAATGAAATATCTGAAAATATTGATCATCGTACAAACGGTTATAAGTTCCGTAAAGAAAGCATGATGAGTAAAACAGACGCCGCAGTTCTTCTTATCCAGAGAGCCTTACAATCCGGTATAAAGGCCGATTATCTTCTTATGGATACCTGGTTCACAACGGAACCTATGATCCGCTCTGTTATGGATACCGGGCTCGATGTGATCGGAATGGTCAAGTAGCTGAAACAGCGTTATACTTATAAGGACAAAAAATATACACTTCACGAACTAAAAAGAATGGTCCGCTTTGAAGGTGCGAAAAATATTTTTGGCTCTTTAGTCGTCACCACCAAAACAGGAATTCCTGTTAAGATCGTTTTCGTACGAAACCGCAATAAGAAGAGTGAATGTCTGTATCTCTTAAGCACAGACGTTTCTTTAAGTGATGCTGAGATCGTACGGATTTATGGAAACATATGGCAGGTTATGCCGATATCTGCATAACCTGCCATATGCCGATATTTTAGAAATGCCGATAAAATTTCTATAAGATTCCATGCCTGACCCAATATCAGGCATGGTTAATAAACTATCGGCATTTATTTTAATCCACAAAGCCGCTTGATAGTATCTTCGTCATTGGCATACTTGAACATCACATCATCCTTAAAGATGGAACTGTCACTATCGCTAAGTTTATACCGTGTTTTTATCATCAACATCGCTTATCTCATAGATTGTCTCATACTCATCAAAGGAAATACTATAATAATGACTGATTACGTCTCTATAGTAAGAAATGCCGATATATTTACAAAGTCTTATAAATCCAATATTTCAGAAAGTCAAAAATCGGCATTTCTAAAATATCGGCATATGGTCTATCGAATGTTTTTTCAGATCATCAAAATCCTTTCTGAAGTTAGGCACTGAATTTCAGAGCCATAATTATGGTGCAATGGTAAGCCATACGACCATTGTATTTACAAGATACATCATTCTGGAATGGATCCGCAGGAACCAAAATGACCAGAAAACGTATGGCGAATTATTCTTCATGTTCTGCGATGATATCCAGGACATGGACTTAACCAGTTCACTGCAGAGCCTTATGGCTCTGTTTGTGGAGCACATTTTAACATTATCTGCTGATATTACATCCATCATAAAATGTAAAGTAAGTGAATGGATTGCATCTCAAGCCGCATTTATTCAGGCTTTATTTAGAGATATCAGCTGGGAAAGTTGAGTTAATTATAAGAAGATAATTAAAAAATATAAGGTATAATGCAGGAAGTGGACAGCGAATAGAGCTGCCCACTTTCTTTTTTTTGATATTGCGTAATTAAATACTCCTATTATTTGTATCAAGAAAATGTGAAAAGGGTAGCATGGTAGTATCACGTATATTTAAGGAGTAAACGATTATGGAAAGCCGGATTAAAATGCTTCGGGAAAAAAGGGGCTTGATACAGGAGCTTCTAGCAGTAGAGATAGGAGTAACACAGCAAATGCTCAGCAAATATGAAAAGGATATTACCATCATAAAAGTAGATGTCTTAAAAAGGATAGCAGAATATTTTAATGTAACAACAGATTACCTGCTTGGGCTGTCTGACATGAAGCGGGATCTGTCCGGTCAGATCAAGATGAATGAAACATTGGATGAGTATTATGACCTGATAGAAGTGTACAGAAGAATGGATGGGTATGACAGGGAAATGGTATGGTCGATCATGCAGACTGTTGGAAAAACTGCAGAGAAAAGAAAGCGGGGTGTGGGAAATGATAAAAGTAGCGATCTGTGATGACGATATTGCGACAACCGGAAAGATAGAGGATATGTTGTGCCGCATAGCAAAGAGAAACTTTATTCCGATAGAAACAGAAGTGTTCTGGGAAGGAGAGCATCTGTCAGAGGCAGTAGAGAGTATGAACAACTTTGATGTTATCTTCCTGGATATCGAGATGGGGCAGGCTGATGGGATCACAGTGGCACGGAAAATCCGGGAGACAGATAAAAATGTCCTGATCATCTACGTCACGAGCCATGAAAGCTATATGCAGGAGTCATTTTCCGTAAGACCATTCCGTTTTTTGGTAAAACCCGTAGAAGAAAAACAGATAGCGGGTTGTCTGGAGGCGGCATATGAAGAAATCAGCAGCGCCGACAGTTATTTCCGGTACAGCTACCAGAGGCTGAACTGCAAAATACCGGTGAGGGATATCCTTTATTTTGAAAGCAAGAGAAGAAAAGTGTACATAGTTACAGAAAAAGAGACCTTTGAATTTTATGGAAAACTGAATGAGATTGAGGAAAGCCTGAGAGCCAGCAAGGGCATTTTCCTCCGGATACACCAGTCTTTCCTGATAAACTATAAACACATAAAAGGACTGGCATACGATTTTGCCGTAATGGATAATGAGGAAAGGCTCTCAATCAGTGAAGACCGCCGGAAACTGATCAGTAAGCAATACTGTGCGATGGAGGATACGTTTTATGTCGGCATGTAAGTGGATGGCAGATATGCTGCTGACGATGTTTACAGTATATCTCTTTTTCCTTTATTTTGGGATGTTTTTTGAAAGGAGAAAAAAGAATATCCGTGTATTGCTTGGGGTTATCGTGCTTGTACTCTGGCAGGTAGGAATCCCGGAGGTTATCAATGAACTTCCGAAAGCATGGAACATAGGGACAACAGTAGGGCTTGCCCTGTTCGTTGTGGCAAATGTATTTGAAGGAAAGGCATGGATGAAAAGCTTTTTTGCGGTTACATTTGCAGCCATCTGGATGCTCGCGGAAATGCTGATTGGCAGCGTGCTGATGATTTATGGGGAAAGCATCGTGGAAAGGCAGATTTTTGGTGCGTTTGCTTCAAGGTTCCTGTTCTTCCTGATCATCCTGGCTTTAAGGAAAGTATTTACAAATGAAAAGGTTACGGGTCTGCCGACGGGGTACAGCATCCTGATCATATTTATCCCGACTGGGAGCATATATATCATGAACGCAGTGTTTGTACTGGCTTACAGGACTGACTGGGAATATGCCGAGGGGTATTCTCTTGTTTCCGGTCTGATACTGCTGTTTATCAATGTGCTGATTTTTTATATTTATATACGGCTGGCAGATGATTTACGGATACGGCGGATGAATCTGGTGTATGAACAGCAGCTAGACCTTTGTGCGAGGCACCAGGAAGAGAGGGAACTGTCCGTGCTGCAGATGAGGGATGTGCGGCATGGTATGAGAAACCATCTCCTGTCGATCCTTGCATATGCAGAGAGAGGGGAGAGGGAGAAGCTTATCCAGTTTGTAACCGATATAATAGAGGATGGCAGGCTGAGACCGTCCGAAGAGATCAATACCGGGAATATCGTGACAGATTCCCTGGTAGGATACTGGAAGAAAAAAGCAGAAGATGCGGGGATAGAATTTCTGACGGATCTCAGCATCCCGATGGAGATGCCATTCCGGGGAGCGGATATAAGCCTGATCATGGGAAACCTGTTGGAAAATGCAGTGGAAGGCGCCGGGAGGGCAGAAGGCCGGAAGTACATACGGCTAAAGATGAAATATGACAAAAACAACCTGCTGATAACGATAGAGAACAGCTACCGGGGAAAGCTGGCGAAAGGGAAGGGGGAGGAACTGAGAACAACAAAAACGGATACAAGCAATCATGGGATCGGCCTGCCATCTGTCCGTAGGGCGGCGGATAAATATCAGGGGGTATTGTCTGTTGACACCACAGAGCCGGGGCGGTTCCTTGCCAGAGTGGTGTTGTATGGAAGTTGAAAGTGTGGGTAAGGGAAAAGTTACATGAACACTCGATATTTTGACATTAAGGAAATGGATGCGTTTTTTTGTGATAAAGTGTTAAAAACAAATGAAAGGAGTTTCAAAATATGAAAACAAAAGATTTAAAACTGCAGTCCGCCAAAGCATTGGCAAGTGCATCTTTGAAGATTGGAAAAGTATCGGCAGACAGCGCCTGCGCATATATTTTCCATCAGCCTAAAATGCCGAAAGAACTTAAAGCATTAAAGGAAAAATAAATATGAAATATTTATCGGAGAAAATAACAGATTATGTTATTAAAACCGGTGCAGCTTCCGAGGAATCATATGCGATATATCAGTATGGATTTCAGATAGGACTTGAAATGGTAAGTTGTTTTCTGACATGCTTCTGTATAGCGATATGGTTGCATATGATTCCGGAATTTGTAGTCTTTACTATTGTTTTTATGCTGTTGAGAACTTATGCCGGTGGTTTGCATCTGAATAGATTTGGAGCATGTTTCTTGTGTTCGGTTTCTGTTCAGACGTTGATATTAGTAATAAACAGTAAGTTTACTTTTCCTGTAATTTGCTCATGGATTTGTATTGTAGTAGGTCTGAGCATGGTTTGGATGTTAGCACCAGTAGAAAATATCAACCGGGAACTTGATCAGAATGAGAAAGAACATTGTAAAAAAGTTACGGAGAAAACCATAAGCGGGATACTTGTTTTTGCTATTTTCTGTACGCTTGGCAGGTTTTTAGAAATGGTATCTTTGGTTGCTATGACAGTTTTATTGGTTTTGATTTCTCAATGTATTGGTGTATTAAAATTTAAAATTGAAAAAAATGTGTATAGCCGGGAGTGATAGCGATATTATTCCCGTTTTTTTATGTCTGTGATACATAGTTGTATTAAAATGTGGGTGGTAACTGAAACAGCTATAGAGTGCGTCCGATGGGCAATGGCTCATATGGGCGCATTTTTATATACGGAAACATTAAAAAATTTCTTCTTGTTTTTTCGATTTTTTTTAAAATTTTGACTGTCCTCGTTACAAAGGGGGCAATAAGATGTTTTCGAAAATAGCTTTCAGGCAGAGGGGAGGTGATCCCCTTGAATCTGACAAGACTGGAAAAAGCTGTTGTGCAAAGAAAATTTATCAGGTATTGCATTAAAGTGCTGGATGGTGAAGCACTGAATTATTTGGATGAAATGGACAAGATCTGGGAGCGGGAAATCAATTTCTCTGAACTTCGGGAAGAAATCCTAGACGGGTTTTGTTCTTATGACGAATTTATGAAAATTCGATATTTCCAGATTATGGGTATGGAAGTGCCTGTTAAGGATGAAGCAATCAGTGAAGCACTGTACCGTCTGCCGGAAAAGAAACGGAAGATAATTCTTATGTCTTATTTTCTGGATATGACGGAAAAAGAAATTGCAGAATGTATGAATCTTGTACAGAGTACTGTGCATTACCATAAAGCGGATTCTCTGCGATTATTAAAGAAATTATTGGAGTGATACATATGCAGTACAGAAAAAAGAAAGAGCAAATTGCATTTGAAGTGATTGAGGATGCCATTGGAGGCGATGCTGTAGCAATAAATCAGATTATTGATTATTTTCAGCCCTACATTAACAGTAGATGTCGGAGAAAGTTTATAGATGAGAGCGGGCGAACAAGATATGGAATTGATGAATATATGAAGCGCCGGATGGAAACTAAACTCATCACGAAGATATTGGGATTTAAAATACAGCTTTAATACTTTTGAACATGGGAATTTGCCCCTTTTTGTCCATGTGAAAAGTAATGAGAGTTGGCGTACCTTGACAATTTCATATTTTTCCTGCAGGACGCAGAAAACAGTGGAGCTGTGTGATGGATACGCCATGACTGCCTGTGTCTGGTACTTTGCGACATCGTGGCGCAAAGTTGCCGGACATTGAAAGCGAAGGAATGCCAGTTTGGGTATTGAAGTAAAGGCACGAGCGATAAATATCCGATCACAGGCAAAGTAACGGGGACTTTGTGCGAAGATACTGCTTTCTGATAATGAAACTTCCGGAGATAAGCTGCTTCGGTCCGAGAGGATGGTGTGATACCAATGAGGCTGTGCCCGGCAGCCGCCTGCAGGAGAGTATTATTTAGAAAGGGGTATCTGATATATATGGATAATAAAAAAATATTGAGATATAGTATGCAGCTATCTATGTTAAAGCAGTTGCTTTCTAAGAAGTTGATTAATGAAACTGAATATCAGGTAATACAAAAAAGATTAATGAAAGATTATGGTATCGTATCCAACATTACTGCTTGACGGTATATCTGTATTGTATTATAATATAATCAACGCTATGGTAGGAACACAAAAAGGAGGGCGAAATGGAAGTTGAATTGATTAAAGCACATGATTCATTTGACGGTTCTGCCAGACGGAAGATTGAGCGGTTGAGAGTGGCGGCTTATTGTCGAGTAAGTACGGACGATGAAGATCAGATAAAGAGTTATAACTCAATGGTTACGCATTATACAGAGTTAATTAAGAATAATAAAGAATGGATATTTTCAGGTATATATGCTGATAAGGCAATCACTGGGACAAAGGTTGATAAGAGAGAAGAGTTTCAGCGGTTGATTCAGGATTGCATGGATGGCAAGATAGATATGATTATTGCCAAAAGCCTTCCACGATTTGCCAGAAATACTCTGGACACATTGAAATATGTTCGTATGTTGAAAGAGAGAAATATTGCTGTTTATTTTGAGGTTGAGAAGATTAACACATTAAAGGACGGCGAATTTCTAATGACTATTTTAAGTTCTGTAGCACAGCAGGAAGTTGAAAATACTTCTGCTTATGTGAAAAAGGGCTTGAAGATGAAAATGAAGCGGGGGGAACTGGTAGGATTTCAGGGTTGTTTGGGATATGATTATGATGTGGAAACAAAATCTATCTCAATCAATGAGGAAGGCGCTGTGGTTGTACGGTACATTTTTGATAGATATGTGGCAGGAGCAGGCAGCACAATGATAGCCAGGGAATTGAATGAGCAGGGTCATCTGACAATTAGAGGAAATCCCTGGACTTCATCCAGTGTTATGGGAATCATTAATAATGAAAAATATAAGGGAGATATTTTACTTGGAAAAACCTTTACGGTTGATCCGATTTCAAAAAGACGCTTAGAAAATCTTGGAGAGGAAGATCGGTATTATATACATGATCATCACGAACCAATCATTACAGAGGAACAATTTGAACGGGCGCAGGAGATGAGAAGACGTAGAAACGGAAATCGGAAATGTGGAGTCACTCCTGGAAAACGTGAAAAATTTAGTCGGCAGTTTGCGTTTAGCTGTATGGTAGAATGCGGATTCTGTGGCTCTAATCTTTCTCGTAGGCGATGGCACAGTAGCTCTAAGTATAAAAAGACGATATGGCAGTGCGTTAAATCAACAAAAGAAGGAAAGAGATTTTGTCCGGATAGCAAAGGCATTCCAGAGCAGGTCATAGAAGAAGCATTTATTGAGTCTTATAGGATGTTGTGTAATGATAATAAAGATGTTCTGGAAGAATTTTTGAAGCGAACCGAGAAAGCACTTGGAGAAAATTCGATTGAAGATCAGTTACATAAGCTGAAGAAAAGCATTGACAAGGTTTCTTTAAAGAGAAAAAAACTACTTGATAATTATCTGAAAGGCATTATTGAACAGGATATTTATGAGGAAACGGATGTAGAACTAAAAACTGAACTGACAAATACAAGAGCAAAGCTGGAATATCTGCAGCAACAGTCGGATGAAAAGAGTTCATTGCAAAGGAGGCTTTCAGATTTCAAAAAAGCACTATCGCATAATGAGGTGCTAGAAGAATTTGACAGAGGAATATTTGAGAGTATAGTTGAAAAAGTAATAGTCGGCGGACTAGACGAAGATGGAAACAAAGATTCTTATAAAATTACTTTCATATATAAAACAGGATTTAAGAATGAAATTGGAAACGCAAAAGAAAGATTCGGGAAGTCATCAGGTATTGGAGACAAAGTGAAAAAAATGTGTTCCGATATAAGTGACGAGGTAAAGGGTGTGTGTTCCGATGTTAGTCTCAACACATTGTGAAACAGTCTGCCTTCTGTCGAAAAAAGCCCAATAAATCAAAGGATTTCGTCATTTTGGGAATAAAATAGA
>NZ_JAAXCM010000046.1 GCF_019734885.1 Pseudocoprococcus catus
AACTCTCATGTTTGATTTTGGTTAAGATTCACAGCTAGCTGTTATCTCTTCCCGTTTTACTTTGGTTTGTGTTCTTATTTGAAATTTTCTCATACGTTGATGCGTTTCTTTCAAAAGCTTCGCCCGCTCTCGCGTGCGTCAGAAATCATCAACGTGGAAATTTTCGGGATTGTTCTATTATTTAGTTATCAATGTTCTTTTCTCACTGCCGTTCTTTCGAAGCAGCTTTGTTATTCTACCAGATTCTTCATCAGTTGTCAACAACTTTTTTAAACTTATTATAAGTTATTTTCAAACTGCTTATGAATCTGTACTGTTTCGCGTTGTTCTCGCTGACAGCTTGTATATCATATCATCCCAATTTTGAATTGTCAACATTTTTTTTAATTTTTTTAATAATTTATTTTATTATAGCTTATATATAACATTTCAGTATATCTCTGCCGGCAGAATTTTGCTCCTCCTGGTTTTTATACAAATCATCTCAAAGTTTATAGCCACATAAAGCAAAGAGACATAAATCAATCTTTATGCCTCTTTGTTAAATAACTCTCTTCGGATTATTTATTTGGATTAAATTCTTTCATGATGTCCTGCATCATTGTATTCAGCAATTCTATCACCTGATCACTGCTCATCATATCATCAATGGTAATCTGTCCGACAATATGACTGTTGCGCCTGCCTCCGTCAAGGAAATACCCACTCAGTGCCCTGTAATCCCGTGCATTCTCACCATCCTTCAGCAGGACATATCCTGAAACAGCCGTAACCGTATAGCTGTTCTCTGTAACACCTTCAATAAAATCAACAAAAAATGCTTTCTGTTTTTCATTGATGTACGTATACATCCGCTTATATACATTTGAAACTTCAAGAAAACCTGACGCCTCAGAACGTCTGTAATTCGGAAACTCACCTCTCCATTTGTGTCTGCAGAAATATTCGTTCAGCGCACGTCTGACGGCACTACGATGCTTTCTGCAGGACAGCGGCATCGGTTTCTTCTCATAATAGCGACTGCACTCATCCAAAATATCTGTCAAAATCTTATAGAGCGTTTCTGCCTTCTTCATGGATGCAAATTGTATCCAATAACGACAAAAAGCTGACTTCTCTGAAATCGCTTTATGCAGCCATCCTGTCAGTTCTTCCATTCCATACGGAGCCAGGTATTCACAGGTAGCATTAAGATCTTCCTGACTGAAGGCAAAATTCTCAGCCAGTTCTTCATCAAAGCGAATCAGACTTCTTCCGACACCGGCTTCTGTCGTCGGTGCCAGATAAAACTGAATCAACTCATAAAAAACACATAATAACGGCAAAGCCTGCAGCTCATCCCTGTCCAAAGACTCCACTCCAAGAATCTGTGCCTTCTCAAGCATCGCCTTCAAAGGATGCATCAGTATCCTCCATGGCAGCTTATCTGCATTGACATCCAGTGGTTCCATGGCCGAATCATAATTATATAAACACAGTGATCCCTGAAGACCCCTGAAAACAAAGGAGCTTTCCTTTACCTGATAAGGCCCCTCTGAAAGTCCGTTAACAAAAGATAGTCTGTAATATGGTACCGTAATCTTTGCCTCTGTGCCATCTGTGCCTTTTATAGTCTCTATTCTCTCAAATCGTTCCCCGGATAAATGTGTGATGAGAATCTCTCTCGGATGTCTTCCATCTTCAATGAGTACATCCGTAAAATCCAGTTCAAGGGACAGCGCCGGTGTACTGAGTACATCTACATGCAATGTTCTGTTCTTGATCTTATATGGAATCCTCTTCTGACCAACAACATACTCTGCCAGACCATTCAACGCCTGCTTCTCTTCACCATTAAATAGTTCCACAAACTCCCGATATTCAGCCTGTTCCTTCCTCAAAGCCGCCTTTGCTGTGAGATAGCCATGAACAATTCCGGTCTCCACGCCTTCCAGCTCTTCATCTGTCTGAAACCGGATCAGTCCCTGAATAGACTTCATCGTACTGTCAGCCAGATCGTAGTCCTGTGCGATAGCCAGATAGTGTTCTCCCAACGCATGAATCTGTTCATACTCTGCGCCTTTTATCTGGCGGTAATCCCGATAAAGATCCGACATCAGCTCATGATCAACACTATAATGCAGCATGCTTCTCCTCCTTATCGGCATTCAGATACTGCCATACAGCCGCCACCGGAAGTCCCACAACGTTATTGTAATCTCCCTTGATCGACTTAATGAACACAGCTGCCCTGCCCTGTATGCCATAAGCACCTGCTTTATCTGATGGTTCTCCGGTTCTTATATAATCCCATATCATCTGATCAGACATCGGATACATTGTTACTTCTGTTTTCTCGGCAAACACCGTTGTCTTTCCCGAATCCAAACTGCCTTCAACAATAGTAACACCTGTATAGACTTCATGTGTCCGTCCCTGCAGCATATGAAGCATTCGAAACGCATCCTGATCATCTGCAGGCTTACCGAGTATTTCCTGATCACAGGCAACTACTGTATCTGCTCCGATAACAATGCAGTCTTCTGCATACCGTTCAGCCACATCCTGTGCTTTCTGCCGAGAAAGCCGTCTGACCATCTCTTCCGGCCCCCAAGGACCTTTCTTCTCTTCTTTTGTGCTGACACATACATCAAATTCCAGACCTGCCTGTTTCATCAGCTCTTTACGTCTGGGCGATGCAGATGCCAGAATGATTTTTTTCATGCTGCAAAAGCCTCCCTGCTATATTCAAATCACAAGTATTATACTTTATCTTTTTGTATTTTTCAAGTCGTAGGTCTGTGAACCCCGGCATGGACTTCCATCTCCGGCATCTGTAAATGAAAATCATCAAATAAATTCAACTGTCTGAATGCATCTTCTGTACGGACCATATTCTCCGGCAGCCCTTCCTTTAATCCAAGCAAATTCGTTGTGATGAAGCTTTCCTGCATCTTAAAGGGCATATAAACCTTCCCCTGACAGGTAATAAAATACATAGCTCTCTTAAGCACAACCCCCATCTTCTTCAGATCATCAAACTGAAGACGGCCGTATCTTCTTGCTCGGCAGATACGTCTTGCACTGGTCACCCCTAACCCCGGTACTCTCAAAAGCGCATAATAATCCGCCGTCATCACCTCCACTGGAAAATTCTCTAGATGTCTGACCGCCCAATCACACTTGGGATCCAATAGCAAATTGAAGTTCGGCCGCTTCTCACTCAACAGCTCAGCTGCCTTGAATCCGTAAAACCACATGAGCCAATCTGCCTGATACAGTCGGTGTTCACTCAAAAGCAGGGGCATTGTTCCCACCGCCGGTAGTCTGCTGTTCTCATTGATTCCAACATAAGCCGAATAAAAAACACGCTTCATTCTAAATCTGTCATACAAATCTTCTGCCCTTTCAAAACATATGTTCTTTCAAGAATTATAGCACATTTACTCTTCCATGTAAACATACGTTTTCGAAAATATGTTTGGATATTTTCTCCAGTCACCTTCCGGCAGGTACAGTGCATGCTTCCGGTTGCGGCAAAATAAAAAGAACTGAAACTTTTCCTGATCTCAGAATTTTTGTTCCAGTTCTTTTTAGTTATGCGAATAATGAGGCAAAGCCCGTGCTTGCATGCAGCCTTGCCGAATATCGCGATAACGACTGAAGCTCGCAAAGCGTGTTTCATCTCGTTCATCAGATATGATGTTCTCTAAAATAGGCCATTGCCTTTGTTTTATCCTTCATGACCTGTGCTTTAACTTCTTCAAGGCTGGCAAATTTATGCTCAGCCCGAAGCCGCAGATAAATACGCACAGTCATCATGCGGTCATAGAGATCCCCTGAAAAGTCAACCACATGAGTCTCTATCCGAAGATCATTATCATCACTGATCGTTGGATTTCTTCCGATATTGGTCAATGCATAATATTGTCCTTCTATTCCTTCAATCTGAACCACCGAAGCATAGACACCCTCCGGCGGCAGCAGCTTAATATCATCCGGCGCCAGATTGGCAGTACGCATATCTACTTTTCTGCCATTGGCTTTCCCCGGAATCACCTTTCCGTTAATCTCATACGGTCGGCCAAGCAGTGATGCAACAACTTCCATATTACCTTCGGTAATCTGACCGCGGATCATGGTTGAGCTGATTTCTTCGCCACGCACACATAGTTTCTCGCAGTTGTCCACAAAATAATCATACTCTTCCGCATGCTTTTTCAGAAAAGCTACATCTCCGCTTCTCTGATAACCGAAATGAAAATCATCGCCGACAACAATGACCTTTGCCCCGATATCTCTCACGAGGACATCCCTAACAAAATCTTGAGGCATCATGTGTGCCGTTTCCTGAGTAAACGGATACTCGATCAGCACATCAATCCCCATCTCTTCGACGATTTTGAGGCGCTCTTCTTTCGTATAGATCAAAGATTGCTTCTTTCCTGTCAGAAGACTCATGGGATGAAAATCAAAGGTAAACACAACCGTCTGAAATCCTTTTTTGCCATACGCTTTCAGCTTGTTGATCAAAAGCTGGTGTCCCCGATGCAGCCCATCAAACTTTCCCAGAGCCACTACAGTATGATCAAGATGGATATCCTTAGTTCCTCTAAAATAAATCATGACCCATGCTACCTCTATACAAACATTTTTATATTTTTTAAACTGTTTTTCGCAGCGATATACTGATAAACAGCTGTAAAATCCCCTGTACTGCTGTACATCCGCACCTGCAGACCATCACTCAATTCTGTCCCTGCACTGTCTGCCACCGGTTTCACAAGTTCCCCCGGCAGCCAGTTGCCGTTGGAAAGCATTTTGTCAGAAACAGCATCTGTCGTTTGAAACTTCGGATAATCCAAAAGCATCTCTTCCACCGTTATAATATGACTGTTAACTTCCTCTTCTCCGAGATCTGCCATTGCCTGGATCTGAGAAAGCGTAAAAGCATCTGCCATGTCAAAACTGCCGACCTTCAATCGTGTCAATTCTGTCATACAGGCACCGCAGCCCAGTTTCTCTCCGATGTCCTGACAAAGGGTCCGAATGTAAGTGCCTTTAGAACAACAGACTTTCATTGTCACATACGGCAGCCGGACATCTGTGATCTCCAGCGAATGAATGACCACATGGCGGGCTTTTCGCTCAATTTCCTGACCTGCTCTGGCCAGTTCATAAAGCTTTTTGCCATCCACCTTAATCGCAGAATACATTGGCGGCACCTGCATGTAATCACCAACAAAGGCTGCTGCTACATTCCTGATGTCATCTTCACCGACACAAACTTCCTTCTCAGAAATAATCTGACCGGAAATATCCTGAGTATCTGTTGTCCTGCCAAGCAGCATCACCGCACGATAGGTTTTATCCCTGTCAGTAATCATATCACAAAGTTTCGTTCCTTTTCCAAGGCAGACAGGCAGAACGCCTGTTGCATCAGGATCCAAAGTCCCCGTATGTCCGATTCTCTTCTGATGAAGGATCCCTCTGAGCTTTGCTACCACATCGTGGGATGTAAAACCTTTTTCTTTGCAGACATTGATCATTCCATCGTACATGTATCCAGCTGCTCCTTTATTAATTTTTCTACTCTGCCGTAAATCTCCTTTATATCGCCCGCCGCAGAAAATCCAGCCGCACGTATGTGGCCTCCGCCGCCAAATTCAGCTGCGACTGCTGCAACGTCTGCATAATGATTGGATCTCATACTGAATTTATATTTGGATGTTTCACCATCCGCCGCCGACGCAAGCAAAGCGACTTCAATGCCTTTTGTCAGGCGGAGCTGATCAATAACGCCTTCCAGGTCTCCATGTCCGGCTTCAAATTGATCCAGTTCCTTCCTCTCCAGAATGCACATGATCATTCTCCCATCCAATACAAGACTGCATTTATCCAGTGCAAAACCCAGAATCTTGTTCTGCTTGAAGGATTTGCGGTAAAACGTATCATCGATCAGGTCCGAATACGGAATGCCTTTTTCCATCAGGCAGCCTGCCATATCCATGGTTCGATGACTGGTACAGCTGTATTTGAAGACACCTGTATCACAGATAATGCCAATATATAAAGCAACGGCTGCATCATAGGAAATCCCGTCTATATCCATCAATCCCGTCAGCACTTCACAGGTAGAGCTGGCATTTGGCAGCACAAGATTTTCATCCGCAAATCCCGGATTGCTGATATGATGATCAATACAAATTGTATGCTCTGCCGTATCAAAATACTTCTTTGCACCGGCAAGTCTTTCTTTGTCACTGGCATCCAGTGCGATAAAAAGGTCATAGGTTCGATCATCTTCATAGTCACTGATAATTTGTTCAACACCCTTAATAACCTTATAGCTGTCCGGAACAGGTTCCAGTCTGACGTCCGCCTGAATATACGGATAATTATCTCTAATATAATGCCAGAGACCCATGCAGGCGCCGACACAGTCACCGTCCGGTCTTGTATGACCGGCAATCATGACCGTTTTGGCACCCTCAAGGCAGGACAGGATATTATTCATTGTCCTCTTCTCCTTCATGCTCTTTTTCTTCATCAGAACGAACAACGTCATCGATCAGTTTTGACATATTGACACCGTATTCGATGGACTGATCCAGAACAAAATGAATTTCAGGTGTATTTCTTAAGTTGACAGTCCGTGCAAGCTCACGGCGGATAAAACCAATGGCACTTTTAAGTCCTGCCAGTGTTGCATCCTGCGCATCCTTGTCACCCAGTACACTGATATAGGCTTTACACTGTTTCAGATCCGGCGCTACTTCCACAGCAACAACACTGGTCATCGGACTGATGCGCGGATCTTTAATCTCACGGGAGATAATACGGCTCAGTTCCTTCTGAACTTCACCATTGATACGCGTATTCTTTATGCTGTTCTTTCTCATTTATATACTCCTATCTCGGCACTTCTTCCATAACGAAAGCTTCAATCTGGTCGCCTTCCTTAATATCATTGTATTTCTCGAAGGACATACCGCATTCATAGCCGGAATTAACTTCTTTCACGTCATCTTTGAAACGCTTCAAAGATGCAAGCTCACCTTCATGGATAACAACATTATCTCTTAAGAGACGTACCTTGCAGTTACGGACGATCTTACCATCCTGAACGTAACCGCCGATGATAGTACCGACACCAGATACCTTGTATGTCTGACGCACTTCTGCATGACCGATGATTTTCTCTTCAAATGTCGGTTCAAGCATACCCTTCATTGCAGCTTCGATATCTTCAATGGCATTGTAGATGACTCTGTACAGTCGCAGATCGACCTTTTCCTGTTCAGCCACAACTTTGGCCTGATTGTCCGGACGAACATTGAAACCGATAATGATCGCATTGGAAGCAGAAGCAAGGGTTACATCAGATTCGTTGATGGCACCAACACCGCCATGGATAACCTTAACTGCCACTTCATCATTGGAGAGTTTTGCAAGACTCTGTTTAACAGCCTCTACAGAACCCTGAACATCCGCTTTGACAATGATATTCAGATCCTTGATCTGACCAGCCTGGATCTGATCAAACAGACCATCCAGAGATAATTTGGATTTTGTATCTGCCAGCATCTTTTCACGTTTTGTTGCAATAAATGTCTCCGCCATTGCACGGGCTTCTTTTTCTGTCTCTGTTGCAATAAAGACTTCGCCTGCCTGAGGCACTTCATTCAGACCAAGAATCTCTACAGGTGTAGACGGACCGGCTTTCTTCACACGACGCCCCTTATCATCGATCATTGCTCTGATCTTGCCAAATGCAGTACCAACAGTTACATTGTCGCCAACATTCAGTGTACCTTTCTGAACCAGCACGGTTGCCACAGGGCCACGGCCCTTATCCAGCTGTGCTTCAAGAATCAGGCCACGGCCTTTTCTGTTAGGGTTTGCCTTTAATTCTTTCACTTCAGCATCCAGAAGGATCATATCCAGCAGATCCTGAAGACCTTCACCTGTATGTGCGGAAACAGGTACCATAATGGTTGTACCACCCCAGTCCTCTGCGATCAGACCATATTCTGTCAGTTCCTGTTTAACACGGTCAATATTAGCACTCGGCTTATCAATCTTGTTGATTGCAACAATAATATCGATTTCTGCTGCTTTGGCATGGTTAATGGCTTCAATTGTCTGAGGCATAACACCATCATCAGCTGCAACAACAAGGATTGCGATATCTGTGGACTGTGCACCTCTTAAACGCATGGCTGTGAAAGCCTCATGTCCAGGTGTATCAAGGAATGTAATCTTCTGACCACTCACTTCAACAACATAAGCACCTATATGCTGTGTGATACCGCCGGCCTCGCCTGATGTGACACTTGTCTTACGGATGGCATCAAGGATAGATGTCTTACCATGGTCAACGTGACCCATAACGCAGACAACCGGTGGTCTTGGTTCAAGATCTGCTTCGTTTTCATCTTCTTCCTTCAGCATCTCTTCGATAACGTCCACAACAACTTCATGTTCGCAGAGAATATCATATTCAAGTGCGATTTCTTCTGCCTCATCATATGTGATGTCTGAGTTCACATTATACATCTTGCCTTCAAGGAAAAGCTTCTTGATGATCTGGGCAGCTGGAATCTTCATCTTATCTGCCAGTTCTTTGATTGTTACTGTCTCAGGCAGTTCAATGCTTGTTACCTTCTCTACAACCGGTTCCGGCTTTGGCTGTATATTCACAGGTTTCTTGCGCACTGTATTTCTGTTGTTATTGTTATTCTTGTTATTGTTCTTGCCGTTTCTGGATGTATTTCTTCCTTCGAAATCTCTGTCATCACGACGGTTGTCACGGTCTTTGTTGTCCTTGTAATTTCTGCGGTTTTCTCTTGTTGTATCCTTTGTCATAACAACTTCTTTGTTGATGGCACTGTCAAGATTGAACTTGCCGTCACGACCGCCATTTCTGCCGCCCTGACCTCTGTTATCGCGGCTGCCGTTTCTGTTCTGGTTATTGCCGTCGCGATTGAAGCTTCTGTTCTGGCCATTGCCGTCACGGTTAAAGCTTCTGTTCTGGCCATTGCCATCACGGTTAAAGCTTCTGTTCTGGCCATTGCCGTCGCGGTTAAAGCTTCTGTTCTGGCCGTTGCCGTCGCGGTTAAAGCTTCTGTTCTGGCCATTGCCGTCGCGGTTAAAGCTTCTGTTCTGGCCATTGCCATCACGGTTAAAGCTTCTGTTCTGGCCATTGCCGTCGCGGTTAAAGCTTCTGTTCTGGCCATTGCCATCGCGGTTAAAGCTTCTGTTCTGACCATTGCCGTCGCGGTTAAAGCTTCTGTTCTGGCCATTGCCGTCGCGGTTAAAGCTTCTGTTCTGGCCATTGCCGTCGCGGTTAAAGCTTCTGTTCTGGCCGTTGCCGTCGCGGTTAAAGCTTCTGCTCTGACCATCACGTCCGCCGTTTCTGTTCTGGCTATTGCCGTCACGGCTGTCTCTTGATGCAGAGCTGTAGTTGCCGCGACTGTCTATGCTGCCCTGACCTGCATTGCTGCTGCGGCGCGGTGCTGCATTTCTATTATCCTGAGCCGGTTTGGATTCCTGCTTCTGAGCTGGTTTTGCTACCGGCTGTGTAAAGAACTTTCTGATCTTATCTGCATTCTCAGATGAAATGGTACTCATATGGCTCTCTACATCTACTCCATGTCCCTTTAAGGCATAGATCACATCTTTGCTGCTTTTATTTAATTCCTTTGCCAATTCATGTACTCTGATTTTTGACATAGGCTACCTCCGTTAAAATGGCGGAATCACTGATTGATTCCTGTATCAATAAGTTTCCTGATGGACTTTCCGAAACCGGCATCAAGCACTGCCAGGGAAGCCCTGTATCCACGTCCCGTATGTGTACCGAGACTCTCTTTTGTTCCATAAATGCATACAGGTACATGATAATACGCACCCATATCATTAAATGATTTCTTCGTATTGTCAGAGGCATCCGAGGCAATGATGACAAGAACTGCCTTGCCTTTTCTGACAGCGGACTCTACCGCAAATTCGCCGCTGGCGATCTTGCCCGCCTTTGTTGCAAGTCCGATCATGGATAAAGCTTTATCTGTCAATATTCTCCATCTCCTCTTCCAGTTGTCCGTAAACCTCTTTTGGTATCTGCATCTTCAGTGAGCGCTCCAGGCCTCTGTTCTTGATGGCTTTCTGAAGGCATTCACTTTTAGGGCAAATATAAGCGCCGCGGCCATTTTTACGGCCTGTTGCATCGATACAGATTTCATCCTCCGGTGTCTTGATAACACGGATCATTTCTTTCTTGCTTTTCATTTCCTGACAGCCAATACACTGTCTCATAGGAATCTTCTTCATAGCCGTCACCTTTTTAGTAACCGTAAGCCTGGGATTCGCTCTTGATATCGATCTTATAACCTGTCAGTTTTGCGGCCAGTCTTGCATTCTGGCCTTCCTTGCCAATAGCCAGTGATAACTGGTAATCCGGAACAACAACTGCCGCACTCTTCTCTTCAGGATCTACATCTACAGAGACAACCTTTGCAGGGCTAAGTGCATTCTCGATGAGAACTGCAGGATCTTCACTCCAGTTGATGATGTCGATCTTCTCACCGCGAAGCTCATCAACGATGGCATTGACACGGGCACCATTCATGCCGACACATGCACCGACAGGATCAACATTTAGATTGTTGGAGCTGACAGCGATCTTTGTTCTGGAACCCGCTTCTCTTGCAATACTCTTGATCTCAACTGTACCGTCTCTGACTTCAGTTACTTCTGCTTCAAACAGTCTCTTCACCAGTTCAGGATGTGTACGAGATACAGTTACCTTCGGTCCCTTTGTTGTGTTCTTTACTTCTACGATGTAGAGTTTGATACGGTCTGTCGGCTTGAACACTTCTCCCTTCACCTGTTCGTTCTCAGTAAGAACTGCATCTACTTTACCAAGATTCACACTGATGTTCTTGCCGTTATATCTCTGAACAACACCTGTCACAATATCCTTCTCACGGCCATAATATTCATTGTACAAAGATTTTCTCTCTTCTTCACGGATCTTCTGCACAACGACCTGTTTGGCTTTCTGTGCAGCAATACGTCCGAAGTTCTTCGGTACGATCTCCACATGAACAATATCACCCGGATCATAAAATTTATTCTTCAGTCTTGCATCGGCAACGCTGATCTCCATCTCCGGATCTTCTACTTCTTCCACTACTGTCTTGTCTGCAAAGACTTTGACTTCACCGGTCTCACGATTCATTGTCACACGGATATTGTCTGCTTTGCCGTATTCATTCTTACAGGCAGCAACAAGAGAATTCTCAATGGCTTCAAGCAGAATATCTTTGCTGATGCCTTTCTCTTTTTCTATATCATCCAATGCTTTGATTAACTCTTTACCTTCATTCATTTTTTGTAATTCCTCCTCTATATCTATTCCATCAGAAGAAGAATGCAAGCCGGATGCGTGCAATGTCAGAACGCTTAAACTGCATCTCGGTTTCATCTTCCATCTCCAGTGTCACCGTATCTTCATCGTATGCTTTCAAAATACCGACGAATTCTTTTTCTTTGTTAATTGCTTTGAATAATTTTACTTCAACATCCTTACCGATGCTTCTTGCAAAATCCTTCTCTTTCTTCAGAGGACGATCAAGACCCGGTGAACTGACTTCCAGAATATAATTTTCCGAAATAAAGTCCTCTTCATCCAGCAAATCACTGAGCGCCCGGCTGACTTCCTCGCAGTCATCTACTGTGATCCCGTTCTCTTTATCAATGTAGGCACGCAGATACCAATTGGCACCTTCTTTCACCCATTCTACATCGACAAGTTCAAATCCTTTCGTCTCGACGATCGGCATAAGCATTGCCTCTGTCCTGCTTTCATAATCTTTCTTTGCCATGTAACTCACTTCCTTCCCGAATTAAGATTCCTTAACACGTACAAAGAGTGGACTTACGCCCACTCTTTGCTAAAGTTAATATACTATCTTATTCATTGTAACACCAGTTTGATTATTTGGCAATAGTCAAATATTAATAAGAAAAGAAATTCTCAAGCCGGTGTTTTGTATCAAACAGATCATTGTACAGCAGTTTTTTGTAGACTTTCAGCAGATTGTCTGCTGTATCTGTACTGCTTTCTGTTTCCTGATTCTCCTTCAGAACATGTGCCGACACAAACGGAACCTCCTGCTCTAAATCTGACAGATAGCTCTGGAAATCCGTCAACGGCAGTCCTGCTGCTTTCAAAAGACGTACAGCCAGATAGTTGGCACTTGTCTCTTCTCCCTGACTCTCATCAATATCATAATTGGCCCACATAACAAACGGCACAATATAACGTTCTTTTCTGTCACTGCCCGTACCAATAGATGAGATGGAATCATCCCCTTCATCCATCACCTTTCCTGTATCCACCACATTGGTAATATAATCCGCCGGCTGATGATCTCCGAACATCATGATGATCGTCGGCTCCGACTGCTTTTCAAAATAATCCACCAGCTGTTTGAAAGCTTCATCCGAGCGTTTTATCAAAGACAGATACTGTTCTGTTGCTTTCAGATAGGTCCCTTTGCCGCCCAGGATACTGACATCCGGTATAAAATTGCTGTAGCGCTTCACATAACTGCCGTGATTCTGCATGGTCACATCAAACATAAATAGCTTCTCATCCGAAGATTTCTGTTCGTATCTCTCGATGATCTTCTGATAAGTCGTCCAGTCACTAATATAAGTGCGCAGAATCTCCGGATTCCGGAAATCATCTTTAAAATACTTTTCTTCAAATCCAAGATCATCATACACGGTATCTCTGTTCCAGCCCTTCGGATAATACGGATGCATAGCCACCGATGTGTAACCGATGGAAGATAACTGACTCGGCAGTGCCGGCAATTCCGATTTGATATACTGCTGATAGGCAATACTGCCTGTAGGAAGGAAATACATACTGAGACCTGTCAGAAATTCAAATTCTGTATTGGCTGTATTGCCGCCTTTGACAGAGGAATACATCCATCCCTTCTGCGTATTTTTCGTCAGTGAATTAATAAACGGCAGAACTTCCTCATCGGTTTCATAATCTCCGAGAACAGACAGATCTGAAAAAGCCTCATTCATAATGACAATGATATTCGGCTTGTCAGACAAGTGTGTATTTGCTTCACTGTCCGCCCCGGAAATATTTTGTGCCGTATACTCTTCCTGTATTCTGGCCAGTTCCTCCTGGGAATACCCCTCCGGTTTGTCAATCTTCAGATAACGGAGATTGACAACAAAGCTCAATGCCAGACCGTTATTCCGATAGTAAACTGTCGGTGTAAAAAGCGTTGTATCCATCTTAAATGACGCAATTGCCGCATCTGTCTGGACATAACTGCAGAAACCGAAAAATGCAGCACACATCACTGCAATACCGGCTCCTCTGAACTTTGACATTTTAAATTTCAACTGCATCTTCAGGCACAGAGACCAGAGCAGCATGATCAATAAAATGACATTGCAGGCTCTGACAGATAATTTATACTCAAAATTGTCTGCCACCGTTGCTGCCACGCCCACAGAAAAAAGGTCCCATGGCAGGATCGGTGAAGACCTGAACATCAGCACAAAATAGTTGGCAAGTCCTGCCGCGCCAAGCAGCAGGGAGCCAATCATAATGGCTGTTCCTGTCCGTCCCGTAATAAACAGCAGTACACCAAAAAACAGATAGTACATGACCAGATTCAAAATAACCGGGCCATCCCACATCTGGCTCAACAGATGTGTATAGCTCTCCACCATCATGAAGACTGCCGCCGGAGCAAAAGCTGCCAGAAGCATTTCAATCAGCTGTGAATAACGGAATCGAAACAGGTTGACGAAAGCAGCTGCCACTATGAAGATAACCGACAGCCACAGCCATTCCTGGCTTTTTTCTGCCGTCTGCATGGAATAAACAGCCGTTCCTGCCATCACAATGCCGAATATCACCGCCAGTATCACTGATTTCTTATCTATCCATTTGTCCTTCTTTTGAATCGGCCGTTTCAACTGCCCGCCGATCCATGATAAATATTTTTTTGTTTCGGAGGACCGTTCTGATTTTTTATAGGTTCTCTTCTTATGTTTTTTGTTCTTCAAGTCAATCCTGCCTCCTAAAAACCAAAATCAAAAATTGACAGCTGATTGCTCTCCGGAAGTCCTCCGAGGAGCCCCAGCTCAGCCATTGTATCAAGTACCGTCTGACTGACTTTTGCCTTCTGACGGATATCATCCTTCGACAGGAACTTCTCACCGCGCTCAGTCTCGGCATGTGCCGCCACAGCCAACGCTTCCGCAGCAATACCGCCCATGCCTTCAATGACAGAAAACGGCGGCAGTAATTTGTCCTCCACAACCTGGAATTTGATGGCATCCGACTGATAGAGATCAATCTTCAGGAATTCAAATCCCCTGGCATAAAACTCCTGTACGATCTTCATATCACGCAGCGTATCCTGCTCCTTCTTGGAAAGATTCGGGTTTGCTTTATAAGCTTTGATATGATTATCAATAGCCGCTTTCCCCTGACACATCAGACCATAATCAAAGGCCGTTGCTCGAATGGTGAAAAAGGCTGCATAATAAGCCAGCGGCTCATGGATCTTAAACCAGGCAATACGGATACCCATCATAACATAAGCCACCGCATGGGCTTTCGGGAACATGTATTTGATCTTTTTGCAGGACCAGAGATACCAGTCCGGCACATCATGTTCTTTCATGACTTTCTCATAATCCGGTGTCAGGCCCTTCCCTTTACGGACACTTTCCATAATCTTGAAGGACTGTTCAGACTCAACCCCTTTGTCGATGAGGTAGATCATAATATCATCTCGTGTACAGATAGCCGTGGAAATCTGGGCTTTACCTTCCTGAATCAGTGTCTGTGCATTGCCCAGCCATACATCCGTACCATGGGACAGACCGGAGATACGTACCAGATCCGAAAATGCTTTCGGTTTTGTATCACGGAGCATCTGCATAACGAATTCCGTACCGAACTCAGGAATACCGAGAGAACCCAGGTCGGTACCGCCGATGTCCTCCGGTTTAATATGGAGCGCCTCAAGACCATGAAACAGCGATAATACTTCCGGATCATCCAGTCGTATCTTCGTGGCGTCCACGCCGGTAATATCTTCCAGCATACGAATCATGGTCGGATCATCATGTCCGAGAATATCCAGCTTCAAAAGGTTATGGTCAATGGAATGATAATCGAAATGGGTGGTAATAATCTTGGTTGTCTGGTCATTGGCAGGATGCTGAACCGGTGTGAAAGAGTAAATTTCCTCACCATGAGGTACAACAATGATACCGCCGGGATGCTGACCGGTTGTACGTCTGACACCGACGCATCCGCTGGAAATCCGGTCCAGCTCGCAGGAACGTTTATGCTGTTCATGCTCTTCGTAATAATGCATGGCATAACCGTAAGCCGTCTTGTCCGCCAGTGTACCAACGGTTCCCGCACGGAATGTCTTGCCTTTACCAAAGATAACCTCCGTATAAGCATGCGCCTTACTCTGGTAATCACCGGAGAAGTTCAAGTCAATATCCGGCTCTTTGTTGCCCTTGAATCCAAGGAAGGTTTCGAAAGGAATATCATGTCCCTCCTTCATCAGCGGTTCTCCGCATACCGGGCAGACCCTATCTTCCATATCACAGCCGGAACGGCCGGAAAAGCTTTTGACATAGTCTGAATCAAAATCCACATAGTGACATTTCGGGCACAGATAATGGGCCTGCAGGGAATTAACCTCTGTAATACCGGCCATATAGGCAACAAAAGATGAACCGACAGAACCTCTGGAACCTACCAGATAGCCGTCTGCAACGGATTTCCACACCAGTTTCTGCGCAATGATATACATAACCGCAAAACCATTACCAATGATAGAATTCAGTTCTCTTTCCAGTCGCTCCGTCACGATATCCGGCAAATCCTCCCCGTAAAGCTCATGGGCACGATTGTAACAGATATCTCTAAGGATGCCTGCCGAATTCTCAATGACCGGCGGACATTTATCCGGCCGGACCGGAGAAATTCTGTCAATCATATCCGCAATCCTGTTGGTATTGGTCACAACCACTTCTTCTGCTTTCTCAGCTCCCAGGTACTGAAACTCCTCCAACATCTCCTCTGTGGTCCGAAGGTACAACGGCGGCTGCAGATCCGCATCTCCAAATCCCTTATTGGACATGATGATCCTTCGGTATACTTCATCTTCCGGATTCAAAAAATGCACATCACAGGTGGCGCAGACCGGCTTGTTGAATTTCTCTCCCAGCTCCACAATCTTCCTGTTCAGATCCTGCAGATCAGCGACAGTGCTGACCTTTGTCATCTTCGGATCACGGATCATAAATTCATTGTTGCCGGTGGGCTGAATCTCCAGATAATCATAAAAATCTACAATTCTTGCAATTTCTTCTTCCGATCGTTCATCCACAACGGCTCTGAAAAGCTCTCCCGCCTCACAGGCAGATCCGAGGATTAGTCCCTCCCTGTATTTTGCAAGCACACTCTTTGGTATTCTCGGACGTCTCGCGTAATAATCCAGATGGGACAATGACACAAGACGATACAGATTAATACGGCCAATCTCATTCTTAGCCAAAAGAATAATATGGTAAGTTTTTAATTTCTTAATGGCATCCACAGACATGGCACTGTATGTATTCAGCTCATCCAGATCCCTGATATTCTTTTTCTTGAAACGTTCCAGAAAACGCACAAAAACATCCGCTGTCGCCCCGGCATCATCCACCGCACGATGATGGTTGGCCAGAGTACATCCCATGGCTTCAACTACGGTATCCAGCTTGTAATTCTTCAGACCTTCCAGAAAGCTTCTGGCAATCCCCAGTGTATCCACATAGGTGTAATCATAGGGCAGTCCCAGAACCTCACAATTGTGACGGATAAATCCCGTATCAAAATCCGCATTGTGAGCCACCAGAACGGAGCCTTTGCAGAAATCCATAAATCTCGGCAGGATCACCGAAATATTCGGGGCATCTTCCACCATTCTGTCATTGATGCTCGTCAGTTTCTCGATTTCAAAAGGAATTGGCCTTTCCGGATTGACAAATTCACTGAACTTCTCCGTGATGACACCATTCTCCACCTTGACGGCACCGATTTCGATGATACGGTCATTCACCGCACTGAATCCCGTTGTCTCAATATCAAAAACGACAAACGTAGAATCCAGGCTCTGCCCTCTGGAGTCCGTGACAATATTTTTGATATCATCCACTAAATACCCTTCCATGCCGTAAATGACCTTGAAGTCCTTGCCTTCCACACAGTGATTGGCATCCGGGAAAGCCTGAACAACGCCATGATCTGTAATGGCCATGGCCTGGTGCCCCCATCCCATAGCCGTCTTCAGAAGCTTCTTCACATCCGTTACACCATCCATATCGCTCATGGTGGTATGGCAATGCAGCTCCACACGCTTAACCGGGCTGTGATCCATGCGTTTCTCCGTGAAATCCGGAATGGTCTTAATACCAGATACAGAGCCAAGGGCAATATCATGCTCAAACTGGTCCATCATGGCAACGGCCTTCATTTTGATGAAAGCCCCTTCCTTTAACTTGTCCAGAAGCTCCGGCAGACGTTCATTCTTGGTGAACACCTTTGCTTTAATGGTATCGGTAAAATCCGTTACGGCAAACATCACGATGGTCTTCTCGTTGCGGATCTCCCGGGTCTCCAGCCGAATGATCTTTCCCCGGACAACTACTTCGCCCATCTCATCGATAATCTCATGAATCTCTGTTTCTTCGCCTTCAAAATTGCGTCCGTAAAAAATATCTTTATCTTCCGGAAGCCGCTGTTTCACATAATTCTTCTTGAAAGCAGGCTTTTCCTTCTGCTGGACTTCATGCTTTTCGACCTCTTTCTGGTCTTCTTTTGCCTGCTCATAGGTCTGTACAATTTGTGCGATTTCTTCCTTCATGGCAGAATCCGCATAAACCGCATACTTACTCTTTTTCTTCGGCAGCCATCCGAGGACAATCCCAAGAGGCATATCAAAGCGCTCTGAAAAAATATGTTCCAGCTTCTTCTTCAACTTCTCCATCTTCACCTGCGCAATGCAGTTTTCTTCCACCTTCAGCTCCAGAACAAAAGGTTCAAGAAATGTTTTCTCTGCCTTTCTGAAAAGATTGGCAGAAAGTTCTCCCTCTTCTTCCAGTTCATCGATCAGACTTCCCGTATACGCCTCCAGCAGTCTCGCCGGTGTATACTGCCGGGACAGGTGGTATTTTTCAACCAGACATACATCTACCTGGTCCTTAAACATCTGGCTGCGAATAGCCCTCTCCGTCTCCCGGATGGCCTTATGGGCAATCAAACGATCACTGTGGATATAGATCTTGATGCGCGAATGATCTCTGCTGGCCGCCACCTTTTCGCATTCCACAGTTTCAAACAGCTCAGTCATTTCATGACTGAGCTTTAAATCAGGTAATATATTCAGAAATTTCTTCACTTAATCAAATCCTTCTATTTGTTCCAGTGATCAAGCTCATCTTTCAAAACAGCCAGAAGCTGGTCTTCCGGCACCTTCTTCACAATTTCACCTTTCTTGATCAGCAGACCTTCACCGATGCCGCCTGCAACGCCGATATCAGCCTCTCTGGCCTCTCCCGGTCCGTTAACAACGCATCCCATGACAGCCACTTTGATATCCAGATCGTAATTCTGAACAAGGTTCTCCACTTTGTTGGCAAGGCCGATCAGATCAATTCTTGTACGGCCACATGTCGGACAGGATACAACTTCAATACCGCCTTTTCGAAGTCCCAGTGTCTTTAAAATGAGTTTGGCTGACTTGATCTCTTCCAGAGGATCCCCGGTTAGGGAAACGCGGATAGTGTGACCAACTCCCTCATTCAGCATAATACCGAGACCGACGGCCGATTTGATATTGCCGGAGATCAGGGTTCCGGACTCTGTAATGCCCACATGCAGCGGATAATCCGTCTTTGTGGCAATAAGTTCATGGGCTTTCACACACATCATAACATCTGAAGACTTAATACTGATGACCATCTGGTCATAACCCAGATCTTCAATCAGATGCACCTTATCCAGAGCACTTTCCACAATGCCTTCCGCCGTTACATGACCGCCGTATTTGGCGATCAGATCCTTCTCAAGAGAACCGCTGTTGACACCCACGCGGATCGGCACATGGTAAGCCTTTGCCTTGTCTACAACCGCCTTCACGCGATCCACACTGCCGATATTGCCCGGATTGATACGGATTTTGTCAACCCCGTGTTCAATGGCCGCAATAGCCAGACGATAGTCAAAATGAATGTCTGCCACCAGCGGAATATGAATCTGCTTCTTGATCTCCGTAATGGCCTCTGCTGCCTCCATGGTCGGCACTGCCACACGGATGATCTCGCATCCGGCCGCTTCAAGGGCCAGAATCTGGGCAACAGTTGCCTTTACATCTTCCGTTTTTGTATTACACATGGACTGGATCGCAATCGGATAATCGCCTCCGATGCAGCGATCGCCTATGCGAATCACCTTTGCTTTTGTTCTATCAAACATAACTGCTCCTTTAATGTCTAAAAACCAAAAATTCTCGCAAAATCATTGAACATGACAAGCACCATGATTCCCATAAGAATCACAAAGCCGATCATATGCACAACCCCCTCTTTGTCTCTCGGTACCGGCTTGCCTCTGAGGGCTTCCACAATAAGAAAGACAAGACGTCCGCCATCCAGTGCAGGAATCGGCAGCAGATTCATCACGCCAAGATTGGCTGACAGCAAAAGAATCATATCTGCAATGGTCAGTATCACACTTCGAAGGCCGTACTTTGCCGCAGATTCATAGCTGTCACCAATCACCTGAAACATACCTACAGGCCCCGCCACATCGCTTCTTGATACCTGTCCCTGGATCATCATCTCAAGGCTCTTGATCACCAGATCAATATTGGACTTTACTTCATAGAAACTGCTGATAAGAAGTCCGCCGAACTTCGGCTTCTCCTGAACACCGCCCACAATACCGATGCGGTATACACCATCATCGGTCATCTCCGGCGTCACCGTGGTCTGATACTTCTCGCCGTCTCTGATGTAGGTGATCGTACATTTCCGTCCCTGATTCAGTGCAATATGCATTCTGAAATCAGAAAATGTATGCACAGATGTTCTGTCCGCCTTCGTAATGATATCTCCCGCTTCAAGGCCGGCTTCCATGGCTGGTGAGCCATCCTCCACCTGAAGGATCTCACCTGATATATAACCATTCATACCGATAATGATTACAGCACAGACAAAAGCCATGATAAAGTTAAAAACCGGTCCCGCTGCTACAACAGCCATTCTGGCCCACACAGACTTCGAATTGAATGACCCGGGAATCACTTCCTCTGCTGTATCCTCACCAAGCATCATGCAGGCACCGCCAAGGGGCAGCAGCCTCAATGTATATTCTGTCTCACCGCGGCGGACACCAAAAAGCTTCGGTCCCATGCCCACGGCAAACTCTTCAACAACAATACCGTTCTTCTTTGCAACTATAAAATGTCCGAACTCGTGGAATATGACGATGATGCCAAATACAAGAAGTGCCACGATCAGCTTCAATCTACCACCTGCTTTCTATATAACGATAGGTCCACTGTTCAGTCTCAAGTATATCTTCAAGAGACGGATGAGCAATCCACTGATGGGCTGCCATACACTCTGAAATAATCTCGGGAATATCAAGAAAGCGAATCTTTCTGTCAAGGAACATGGCCACAGCCTTCTCATTAGCCGCATTCAATGCTGTCGGCATGCTGCCGCCTCTGCGTGCTGCTTCATAAGCCAGTGCCAGTCCTCTGAATGTTCCAGGATCCGGTTCTTCAAAGGTCATTGTATGCAGTTTGAACAGATCCAGGGCTTCCGACTGAAGCGGCTTTCTCTCAGGATAAAACAGTGCATACTGGATGGGCAGACGCATATCCGGTGTGCCGAGCTGGGCGATCACTGCATGATCCTGGAATTCCACCGCAGAATGGATCACACTCTGCGGGTGAACAACTACCTGGATCTGATCAAGGTCTACACCGAAAAGCCACTTAGCCTCGATCACTTCCAGCCCTTTGTTCACCATGGTCGCTGAATCAATGGTAATCTTGTGTCCCATAGACCAGTTTGGATGCTTCAGGGCATCCTCCACCTGGACATTGGCAAGTTCATCCAGGGTTTTCCCTCTGAAAGGGCCGCCGGAAGCTGTCAGAAGGATTCTTCTGATGCCTGATGCATGTTCTCCCTTTAAGGACTGGAAAATCGCTGAATGTTCACTGTCTACCGGCAGAATCTGCACATGATAATCCTTTGCCATCTGCATAATCAGATGGCCTGCCGTAACTAACGTCTCTTTGTTGGCCAGTGCGATATCTTTGCCGGCTTTGATAGCTTCCATGGTCGGACGGATACCGATCATACCCACAACGGCGGTCACCACAATATCTGCTTCCGGAAGCGTCACAACTTCGATCATGCCTTCCATGCCGGAAACAATCTTCACATCCAAATCTGACACTGCAATCTTTAATTCTTCTGCTTTCTTCTCATCCCAGACAGCAGCCATCACAGGATGATACTGTCTGATCTGCTGTTCGAGAAGAACAATATTGGATCCTGCTGCCAGAGCGGCAACCTTCAGATCCTTCGAATGTTGAGAGACAACATCCAGTGTCTGTGTACCTATGGAGCCTGTAGACCCCAATATAGCAATATTCTTCAAAAAAATATCTTCCTTTCTTGCTCAGAACGCATCCCCCGCGCCCTGATATAGAATGCAGGTCTGCCCAGCAGACATCATTCCATGTTCTAATCCTTGTTCTAATCTTTATGCACCCAGACATACTGCCAGTATGTACACAACCGGTGCTGTAAATAAGATACTGTCAAAACGATCCAGAATACCGCCGTGTCCCGGTATCAGCCGGCCGTAATCCTTGATGCCTGTATCACGTTTAATAGCTGATGCTGCAAGATCACCTACAACAGCGATCAGCGCACCTACGCCTGCGATAATCGCACAGTCACGCATCGGCACACTCAGCGAAATCAGGTGTGCTCCAAAAATACGTCCATAAATCAGTCCCAGAATCACAGCACCTGCAATACCGCCCACAAAGCCTTCAACGCTTTTCTTCGGACTGAGTCTCGGGAACATCTTGTGTTTGCCAATAAGCATGCCCACACAGTAGGCGCATGTATCATTGCCCCATGCACAGATGAAAATCAACGGAATAATATATAATCCGTCATTCAGCATACGCACCTTGTAAATAAATGACATCAGCACAACCACGTAAGCAAGTCCTGCCACTGCACAGAAAATCTCATTGACCTTGTATTTTGGAAAACCGAAAACATAAACCGCCATGATAAGCAGTGTTCCCACTGCCACGGCCATCAGTTCACCTTCCGGAACAGCCGCCCACAAAAGGATCTCATACAAAATGGCACCGATATAACCCGCGATCGCCGGGCCCTTCTTCTCAATTCCTGAAGCTCTGTATAATTCAAACAGGCCTATCATGGAAATCAATGCCACAAATGCAAATAAAATATTGCCGCCAAGAAGCATTGCCGCCACCGCAATAGCCAATACGATCACGCCGCTGATCAGTCTTGTAATAAACAATTTAAACACCACCAAATCTTCTGTCACGTTTAGAATATGCCCGAATAGCTTCAATCATTGTCTCTTTTTTATAATCCGGCCAGAGAACAGGCGTAAAATAAAATTCTGAATATGCCAGCTGCCAGAGCAGGAAATTAGAGACGCGCTGTTCACCGCTTGTACGGATCACCAGATCCGGATCCGGCATACCGGCAGTATCCAGATAGTGCTCAAATAATTCTTCTGTCAATTCATCCGGATCTGTATGACCATCCGCCATCATCTTCTTCATTGCGCGGATCATCTCATCACGGCTGCCGTAATTAATGGCAATTGTAAAGTTCAATCCTGTATTGCCTGCAGAAGCCTCTTCCACATCTGCAATAGACTTCTGAATATCTTCACTTAATCCCGTCTTGTCACCGATGACACGCACACGCATATTGTTCTTTGCTGTACGCTCCAGACAGTCTACCATATACTTTCTCAAAAGCTTCATCAGCGCATCCACCTCAGACTGCGGACGCTTCCAGTTCTCCGTTGAAAAAGCATACACCGTAAAATACTTGATGCCAAGATCTCTGCTCACTTCACACATATCTTCAACGGTCTTGGCCCCCTGCATATGACCGTAATTTCTCGGCATAAAACGTTTCTTCGCCCAACGTCCGTTGCCGTCCAGAATAATTGCCACATGTTCCGGCACATTGAGCATTTCTCCATCTATCATCTTCTCCATCTCATCTTCACCTTCTGTTCATCAAATACATATATCTTTACAGATATATACGAGGCTGTTGCATCCTCCGTCAAACACACAGATTCTGCAGCAGCCCCATCTACTTACACTATAATGACAGCTTATGCCCCGTCAGCAGACTCTGATAACGGGCGGTCATCCGGCCTGTTAGACTGTCATAATCTCTTTCGTCTTTGTCTCTACAGCCTTATCAACCATAGCAACATATTTGTCTGTGATTTTCTGAAGCTTCTCCTGCAGCTCTGCATATTCATCTTCAGAAATCTCTTTGGCTTTGTTGCTCTTCTTGAAAGCATCATTGCCATCACGGCGGATGTTGCGGACTGCAGTCTTCGCTGCGTCACCTTTCTTCTTCACATCCTTTGCCAGCTCTTTACGACGTTCCTCTGTCAGTTCAGGGAATACAAGACGAATAGACTTGCCATCGTTGGTTGGTGTAATGCCAATATCAGAAGCAAGAATCGCTTTCTCAATATCCTTGATCAGTTTGCTCTCCCAAGGCTGGATCATCAATACACGTGCTTCAGGCACTGTTACATTGCCCACCTGCTGAAGCGGTGTCGGTGTACCATAGTAATCCACCTTCAGTTTATCAAGAATATGTGGATTGGCACGACCTGCACGAATCGTTGTATATTCGCGTTCCAGTGCATCCAGTGATTTCTGCATCTTTGTCTCATATGGCTGTAACTTCTCATTACTCATAAATATATATCCTCCTGATATTATTCGTTATTAAATCCGCACGCAGCACTCAGGCTGACATACGAGCAAGGCCTATACAGTCACGTAAGTACCTGTAAACTCCCCGTATAATGTCTTCACAATGCTGTTCTCTTCATTCAGGCCAAATACCACCATCGGCATCTTATTCTCCATGCACATGATTGTCGCTGTCAGATCCACGACCTGTAATCTGTCATCTACAACCTGCTGAATGCTGACACTGTCAAACTTCTTCGCATTCGGATTGGTCTTCGGATCACTGTCATAAACACCGTCCACTGCCTTGGCAAGAAGGATCGCATCTGCTTCAATCTCAATGGCACGCAGTGTTGTACCTGTATCTGTTGAAAAATAAGGGTGACCTGTACCGCCGGCGAAGAAAACAACCTTGCCTGCATTAAGGTCTGCAACTGCTGCATCCTTTGAAAAAAGCTTTGTAAAAGCACCGCACATAAATGGTGTATAAACTTCTGTCTGCATGCCCAGTGTACGGAAGATCTCCGAAACATAAATACAGTTCATCACTGTACCCAGCATACCGATCTGATCCGACTTCGTACGCTCAATGATCTTGCTGCTGTTGCGTCCGCGCCAGAAATTGCCGCCGCCGATGACAATCGCAACCTGTGTTCCCTTATCTGTAATCTGCTTCACCTGTTTGGCAACCTTCAGGCAGGTAGCTTCATCAAAGCCAAAGTCCTTGTCTCCGGCCAGTGCTTCACCGCTTAATTTTAATAAAATTCTCTTTAAATCGTTCATCATAGTACCGATGTCCTCCGTTCACCTTATAATCTACCATAAAACTGTATATTTGACCAGTCCTTTTCTTACAGTTTTGAGTAGCCGAAACTGTTGACGATGGCATCAAGCGGCTGCTTTCTGCGGCACATCGGGCACTCTGACGGCTGATAGGCCTGATAATCCGGCAGATCCTCTTTGTGAAAAATAGAAAAAATCTCCATTTCTTCCGGTGTCTGCTCCACATTGCTGAAAATCGCAGCTACCCCTCCGACAGTCCCGCCATAATAAGAAACCGCTTCCGCTGCCTGGGCAATGGTCCGCCCTGTTGTCACCGAAGCCGCCAGAACAAGCACCTGCATATTCTTGATCATTCGGATCGTGCTGTCCATAAATACCAGCTGCCCATAGGCATTGACATCCGGCGTGATAATGGAAATATTGTTGCCGCTGTTAATGGACATAATTCCCCTGTCTGACAAAAACTCTGCCATAAAGGCTCCGATAACTTCTGTTCCATCCAGGCACACAATGGTATCCACCATTGTATTATTCCGAAAATGCTCCGCCAGCACCCGTGCTGTTTCTCTTCCGTTATTATGTCTGCATTTGACTGTAGACATATCAATGTACGTATTAATGTGGGAATTGACCGTTGCAAAATGTCCCTCCATAATTTTAATACGTGCCTTCGGATTACGTGTTGACCTTAAATCTGTCAACTGCTCGCTCATAAACAGACCCCCTTCTCCATTTATCAGTTTATAAAGAAATACGTATAGATTTAGATGACGTAATCATTGCCTTTCTCATCCTGCCAGTCCAGAAGATCTTCCAGTGTATACTTATCAATGACTCCATTGATTGCATCATCTAATTCCTTCCATATACGAATTGTAACACAATCCTGCATTTTCGGACAGTCATAATTATTATCCGTGCATGCCACAGGAGAAAGATCTCCCTCAGTCAGTCTGAGGATCATGCCAATCGTATAATCCTTCGGAAGTCTTGCCAGGCGATAACCGCCCTGGGGTCCCCTGATGCTCTTCACATAACCAGCCTTTGTCAATACGGATACAATCTGCTCCAGATACTTCACAGAAATATCCTGTCTTGCTGCAATATCTTTAATTCTTACCGGCTCCCCATGATCGTTGGTAGCTATATCCAGCATCATACGCAGTGCATACCTTCCCCTAGTTGAAACTTTCATTTATTCTTTCTTCCTTTCATCTTTTTGCTTCATTCTATACAGCAGATGGCTTTCCATCTATCAGCTCAATGTCAGTTCCGGACTCTTAATGCTGACTCTTGTATGGGCCGGTACGCTCTCTGTGATAAAAGAGTTACCGCCGATAATAGAATCACAACCAATCACTGTTTCACCGCCAAGGATTGTTGAATTAGCATAAATGGTCACATGATCCCCGATGGTTGGGTGACGCTTCTTTCCTGAGAGCTGCTGTCCCTTTCTGGTAGATAATGCACCAAGTGTCACGCCCTGATACAGCTTGACATAATCACCGATCTCTGTTGTCTCACCGATAACAATACCTGTACCGTGATCAATAAAGAAATAACGTCCGATGTTGGCACCTGAATTGATATCGATACCGGTCTTTCCATGGGCATATTCTGTCATGATACGCGGTATAAAAGGTACATTCTGCACATACAGTTCATGAGCAATTCTGTAAACATAAATGGCAAATAATCCCGGATAGGAGAAGATAATGTCCTCCTTGCTCTTGGCTGCTGGATCCCCGTCAAAGCCGGCCTGTACATCCATCAGAAGCATCTTCTGAATATATGGCAGACGACTGATAAAACGCTCACAGATATCTCTGGCCTTCTCCGTAATCTCTTCTCTGCTGCTTGTGCCCTTATCATCGTACAAAAATGCAATCTCAATCTGAGTTCTCATTTCCTCATAAATATATGTCAGCATATTGCCGAGAAAATAGCCCGGCATCGTACTGGATATATTCTCATCTCCGAAATATCCCGGAAAAACAACACGTCTCAAATCCTTAATAATGCCAATAATCGTTCCCCGATTCGGCAGATGAATGCTCTCTTCATCCGTCACATAGACATCCTCGTTCATGCATGTTTCTGTAATATTGGCAACTACATCCTGAATTGTTTCTCTTATCATCCCCGCCAACTCCTATCTTTCTAAATTTATAAAATTCAACAAAATTCTATCCGAATACCCCTTCAGAGTCAGACAGAAAACGCCTGAAATTCTTCGGCATTTCCTACTTGAATTATATGAAATTATAATTCAAAACGTGCTTAAAGTCAAGGAAAAGCTTGACTCTACAATTATTGTAGCCTTTATACTTTTGCACAGACCTGGAACCGGCTATCCGCCAACTGAACCAGAATCAGGAAACCAGTTCCATCTGGCTTAGCAAAATCGGTGTCGGCATCTCCAATGACCATCTTCTGGAACAGAAATTCAGCTTCCCTTTCAGGGATAATTTTGCATACTGACACAGCATTCGTTTCAGGTATCATTCAGATATTATGCAGGAGCATGCCTGTCAGATAGCACCCTTTACTCCGAAAGTCATATGTTAAATCAAAGACTTTCGGAGTTTTTTATTATGCGTTTTAATCCTTTTGAAGAAAAACCGATGCCATTAGACCGGCTTTTTATGGACTGGGATAAACTTTATCCGAAACCCTATCATCTCGGCACCGTCCATCCTTACACCAAGGTTCGCATTGTCCTCATGAACGGCACCGAATTCGAAGCCCAGTGGTTCGGCCATCAATTCAGCCGTCACTGTCAGGATAATGATCTTCGGCGCGAACTGGCTATGATCCGCCGCATAGAGCAGATGCAGCAAAAACGGATCAGTTGTCTGAAGCCTAAAAATGAAACCGTTCTTGAGCATACCATTACCTATGAACAGCTGGCTGTTGATCTGACTGCTTTTCTGGCCAGACGTGAAAATGACTGCAATGTCAAAACAGCCCTGGATTTTGCCCTGCTGGAAGATTTTGACCATTTGTACCGCTATGCCAACCTGTTGGATTATGAATATGGTACCTGCCCTGAAAAACTGGTGGGTCGCTATACCGAGATGACACCGGCCCGACCGACCATCGCCCACCACCGCTATCCGACAGACAGCATTTTCCGTTCCATTGACAACCAGACAGCTTCCCTGAAAACAAAACTCGGTATTAATATCATCACTGCCGCTGAGCAGCAGACGATGAATTATTATATGAATATTGCACCGTTTTATTCCCGTTCCGACCTTGGAAGACGACTGTATCAGGAAATCGGCATGATTGAGGAAGAGCATGTTTCCCAGTACGAAAGCTTAAAAGACCCATCCGCCACATGGCTGGAAGATCTGCTGATGCATGAATATACCGAATGTTACCTGTATTATTCCTGTATGATGACGGAGTGCGATCTGTACATCCGAAAGATATGGGAAGAATGCCTCATGCAGGAAATCTCTCATCTGCACAAAGCCAAAGAATTGCTTGAGAAATATGAAAACAAGAGCTGGCAGCAGGTCATCGGCGGCTGCGGTGACTTCCCGGATATCCTTGTTCTCGGTCCAAATATCGATTATATTCGTCATATCATTGCTACAACAACCGGCAATACGCAAAAAGAGGAAGACGTTGTTCCTCTCGGACGTCTCTCTGAAAATGATCCGTTTTTCTTCTATCAGCACGTCATGAACGACCCGTTATGTGAAGTCGCCAGCCATGTCACCATCGACGCCCGCATACGCAGAAAAGGCTGTGACTATCGCTTTGAAATCAAAGAAAATCCACTGCCTGAACTGAGAAACAGACGCTGTGACAATACTTCTATCGGACGGATCCCGGCATGCACACCGGCTTCGGCCTCAAGCGAAGGCACAACAGCAGATAACTGCCAGTGCCCGCTCAATAAATAAAAAACGAAAGTGCGGCCCAGAAAACTATAACAGGCTCCAAAAGGAGTTCTTGTAATTTTATGAGGCCGCACTCTTTTTATTCGTTTGTTATTTCTTTTATGTCACACTCTCTTACATAGCCAACTTTTTTATGGCTTTCATTGCAAACTAACACAGCATCCGTATAATTTTCATCTTGATATCCTATTCCTTTCCAAGTCATCATTTCTCTTTTTCCTATATATTTATTTCCATTCACCAAGAATACCTTCTCGCCTTTTTTTAATTTAACAAAAGGATATCTTGACCATCCAGCTACATATGGAAATCTTATTGCACTATTAATTTGATTTGGCTCATCTTCTGTGTTAAATTCTATCATTGCATATGCACTATCCTGCATAATATAGGCTCCACCCTCATCAATTCCCTCCGATAAAGCCGTTTTTTTCCATGAATGGTATGTAACTACGCCTATAAGGATTCCTAGTATCAAAATAAAAACCACAAAGCAGGTAAGTACAACTATATTAAAAAAATCAATCTCTGTTAACACTTCAGTTAAAATATAAATACTTCCATATATCAGTGAAAGAATAATAACAGAAATTATATTAAAAGCCAGCATCGCGCTGTTTGTTCTCTTCAATAAGATACCGCATATACTATAAATATAATAGGGTATAAATATACTTGAAAGTACATATAATGGCGCACACAATAATGCCATATATCTTTCTTCTTCAAACGCCTTTTCAACAGCTTTAAATGCCAAATAAAATCCCCATATTGACAAACCAGCCATTACCAATGCAAACACAATATCTATCAAAAATGTAAAAAGCATATCCGCCATACCTAAAAATGCTAGCAACACAAAAACAATAAGTAAAGCCGGAACACTAAAAAAAATAATCATTCAATTCTCTCCCTCATAATGAAGCAGGCTATACAATGAATCTTCTTCCTGCATTGCATAGCCCGTTTTATAATATCATTTTCTTAACATAAGATCCAATATACTATAACTATAAATTATTATAGTCAATTATATTTAACCGCAATGTTCCATCAACTTCTTCTGTTAAAATATACCATTTATCATCCACAGTACTGTCCTTTATTATCTCTGAACCATGATACCAAGAATAATCATCTACACTTCCAAATGGCAATATTTGTTTTCCATTTTTATCCAAAACACCCCACTGGCCAGACAAATTCTGAACTTTTATAAAAGCTCTTCCCACATAGTTATTCGAATAATTCAAATATCTCTCTCCAGTAAGTTCCTCTCCATTTTCATTATATACTCGATATGTTTGTCCATATTGAACCACAAACATTTCTCCCACTTTAGAAAAATCATCATATCCGGTCAACTCAAATGAATTTATTAAGTTTCCATCAGTATCAAAAATATCAATACCGCCTTCCTTTTTTCCATAAATCTTCCCATCTCCAAGACTACCAATTCGGGAATATTTCTGTTCACTACGTTCCTGCTTTTCCATATTATACAAGTAATATTCGCCGCTACCTGTCGATGCAACATCCTGTGATGCAACTCCAAAATCAATTTTTTCTAACGAACAAACCTTAGTACTATTTAATACATGAACAGTATATGATTCTTCATCCTTTTTATTGGTAAGTTCATATAACAAATCACCATTTTCATCAATTATATCAATAGTTTCCCAATTTCCATTGTCCAAATCACCCTTATAAACTCTGTATAATTGTGTATTATAAAAATATTCTACCCATTGTACCTTGTCACCATTTAAATCACAAAATACATTAGCATATCCAGAACCCCATCCGTATATCTTCTCCGCCAAAGCAACTCCATGTAAATATAAATCTCCCACCATCTTGTCATAACTAATAATCTCAGCATCCAATTCTTTAACTACATTTCCTTTTGAGTCAATAACCATCGGCATACCATCTTTCTTCACATAATAATTATTGATACCAGCTGAAATTTCTTCATATTCAAAAGGTAATACTTCTTTTCCCTCAGTATCAAAAACACCCCATTTTCCTTCCAACTTCAAAAGTACATTACCATTCTGAGCAAATTCCATTTCATCATATTCTGCTGGAATAACAAAATCCCCTTTTGCATTAACCATCCCATAAAACGGCAATCCTTCAATCGATACAATATAGAAACCATTCTTTTCTGATCTGAATTTATAACCACTTAATACAAAACCTTGTGTGTCATCTTCTGTACTTACTTCCTCCTGCGCCTCACTAACTGTCTCACATTCTTGTTCACTTTGCGTTTCCGTCACCGCTGTATCTACTACCGATATATCCTTGGATGTATCTTTATTTCCACATCCATTAAAAATTGCCACTGTTAATAACCCCATTAATAAAATAGTCGCCTTCTTTTTCATAACGTATTCCCCCTTCAATTTTAATAGGCTATCTATAGCCTATATAGTAGCATGTATAGCCTACTTTGTCAATTTAATCCATTTACAATAAACAAAAAGGAGGATATGCATGGACACTTATACTGCTACCAAAAACCGTATTTTAGAATTGTGCGGACAACACAATATTACTATCAATAAATTGGCGACTTTAGCTGCTCTGCCGCCATCCAGTATTAAAAATATTTTATATGGAAAAAGTACCAATCCAAAGCTATTAACAATTAAAATGATTTGTGATGGACTCAATATTACCTTAAAAGATTTTTTCGATACCCCTGAGTTCAATCATCTCGACTCTGAAATAAAATAAACAGGAACCATCACTTTAATTAATAAAATGACAACTCCTGTTTAATCCGTAAATTTCTGAACTTCAAAAAGCACAATATAAATAAAAGAGTACAGTCAAAAATTTCAAAAAAATAGACTTCAAAATGAGCCTGTGTCAAACTACTCATTTTGAAGTCTATTATCAATTTTCTACGACTGTACTCTTCCTTTTAGCTTATCAGTGTGCAATACGTTTTTATTCGTATTTCTTTGCCTGTGAACGAATCAGTTCCATGTCATCGAAGTAGTTGATCTTCATGGCATCTCTGACTTCATGCAGTGTCTGTGCTGCTGTTTCTCTGGCTGCTTCACTGCCTTTCTTCAGAACTTCGTAGACATAAGGAATATCCTTCTGAAGTTCTTCACGACGTTTTCTGATTGGCTCCAGTTCTTCCTGAAGAACATTGTTCAGGAACTTCTTCACCTTCACATCACCGAGACCGCCGCGCTGATAGTGTTCCTTCAGCTCATCCAGATTCTTGTAATCCGGCAGATATTCTTCGAAATGCTGGTCATTACAGAATGCATCCAGATAAGTAAAGACTGTATTGCCTTCCAGCGAACCCGGATCTTCGATACGGATATGATTCGGGTCTGTGAACATGCTCATGACCTTCTTCTTGATATCCTTCGGATCTTCCGCAAGATAAATACAGTTGCCCAGAGACTTGCTCATCTTCGCCTTGCCGTCGATACCAGGCAGTCTTAAGCAGGCTTCATTGTCCGGCAGTAAAATCTTCGGCTCAACCAGAGTTTCACCATAAACAGAATTGAACTTGTGAACGATTTCTCTTGTCTGTTCGATCATCGGGCTCTGGTCCTCACCAACAGGAACTGTTGTTGCCTTAAATGCAGTGATATCTGCAGCCTGACTGATCGGATAGGTAAAGAATCCAACCGGAATACTTGTCTCAAAATTACGCATCTGAATCTCAGATTTCACTGTAGGATTTCTCTGAAGTCTTGAAACAGTAACAAGATTCATATAATAAAAAGATAACTCACATAATTCAGCAATCTGTGACTGAATAAATAATGTAGACTTGGCAGGATCCAAACCGCATGCCATGTAATCCAGCGCAACCTCAATAACATTCTGACGCACCTTCTCTGGATTGTCTGCATTGTCAGTCAAAGCCTGTGCATCTGCAATCATAATAAAAACTTTATCATATTCTCCGGAATTCTGCAGTTCCACGCGGCGCTTCAGTGAACCCACATAATGGCCCACATGCAGACGTCCTGTCGGTCTGTCACCGGTCAAAATAACTTTGCTCATCTTCATTCCTCCTGAACATACTAACTCCTTGTAGTGTACCACAAAAAACAGATATCATCAAGAACAAACATACTGTTCCATGCAGCCCTCATCAATCTCATCACACATCCTCAACAGCTTCATCCAAAATGTGTCAAAGCATCAAAGCATTTTGTTGCAAAACCAACAGACTTTATCTTAAAAGCGAATTATAATAAGTCCATCCTAGTCAATTAGGTTTTATTATGTCATAGCATTTTTATCATTATAATTTGCTGCCACTACTGATACGCTATTAATAATCGTTACACTTGTACACCGCTGCAAAAATTCATAATACTTGAATACGCTGTTTATTTTTGCCATTCAACCCCCGAGTTTTGCAGCGTCTACCATAAGGAGGAATATTATGATTCGCAGAATTATTACTATTGATAAAGAAAAATGTACCGGTTGTGCCCTTTGCGTGAACGCCTGTCACGAAGGTGCCATCGGCTTAAGAGATGGCAAGGCTGTTCTTCTCCGCGAAGATTACTGTGACGGTCTCGGCGATTGTCTCCCGGCCTGTCCGGCAGATGCTATCCATTTTGAAGAACGCGAAGCAGCTGCTTATGACCATGAAGCTGTTCAGAAACATCTCGCTGCCAGAAAACGTGCTGTGACAGGCGGATGTCCGGGATCTGCTGCCGCATTCTTCGGTCATGGTCATGAAGAACAGACACCTATAGCAGATAAAGTATCTTCCGCTTCTGCACCTGCTATAGCCAGCCAGCTTTCCCAGTGGCCGGTCCAGATCAAACTTGTGGCACCAAACGCACCTTATTTTAATGGCTGTGATCTGCTCATTGCAGCAGACTGCACAGCTTATGCTTACGGCAATTTTCATCAGGAATTCATCAAAGACCACATCACCATCGTTGGCTGCCCTAAACTGGATTCTGTTGACTACAGCGAAAAGCTGGCACAAATTTTTACTTACAATGATATTAAGAGCATTACATTGACACGTATGACGGTTCCTTGCTGCGGCGGCATGGCTATGGCTGTTCAGAAAGCCATCCAGGCAAGCGGGAAAAACATTCCATTAAAGATTGTTATCATCTCCCCTGATGGACAGATCATCCAGACTCAGGAAATGTAAAGTTCAGCCTTCAATACATCCCAAAAAAGCTATTGATGACACTGTGCTCTCACAGTACAGTCATCAATAGCTTTTTTACTCATAATAATACTTCATTCGTTCAGCCACAACTTTACATCGCTTTTTACCAAAAGCAATGCCATAGGCCAAAACATTCTCTCTACCAGAATCGATATCCTCTGTTTCAACGATAATGTCCGCAAATCCATCACCGGCTGCTATATTGGATCTGATCAGCCAATTGCCATTGCCGATCAATATTCCCATCAAAAAAGCATGATAATATTTTTCCTACTATGTCACTTTATTATTCTATCATGTATTTGACCTATTCTCTAAGCCGCATCGACAGTGACATCATACATCCGCCAACAGCCCCTGCATGTCTCACCACTTCCAGATTTTCCGGTGTAATGCCGCCGATGGCATAAACCGGAAGCTCCGTCCTATGACAGACATTTTCAAGAAATGTCAGTCCTCTTCCCGGCAGTCCCTTCTTGCAGTCTGTATCAAAAATATGTCCCGCTGTCAGACAGGTAGCGCCGGCTTTCTCAGCCTCCAATACATCCTCCACCGAATGTACCGAAGTACCGATATACTTAAAACCATCTAAAGCTCCTTTTTGTGACAGCTCCATCAAAACAGGCAGCGGCAGGTGGATATTCTCACAATTCAGCTTTGCAGCCACTTCCGCAAATGAATGCAGAATACATTTCTTATGATGCTCATGACATATCATCAGCACATCCTTTGCCAGATGCTCATATTCATCTGGTGTCATATCTTTTTCTCGAAGAATGATGGCATCGATATCTGTGGATGCCAGAAATTCTATCTGTTCCAGAAAATCTCTGTCACATAGATGGCGATTTGTTACTGCCATCATATGGGCATAGCTCTGACTAGACATAGATATACTCATTCAGCACAGGCTGAAGCCCCTGATCCTTGATGGCATCATAGATTTCCTGAAGGCTACGGTTATCCGCAATTTCAAACTGCTCATCACCGCTCTCAGCTTCATTCTCCTTGCCTGTATATTTTTCCTCATGGTCACCGATACCGGTGCTGACACCTGCTGAAATCTTGGTTGCCGCAAAGCGGATGATGTGATCACGGAATCTTGCCACCTCTCTTGAAGAGACTGTAATACCAGCATATGGCAGGAAAATACGATACGCACAAAGAATCTGACACAACTGTGTCTCATGGACATCCTTCGGATTGATCTTGTCATTATTAATGATCGGACGCAGTCTCGGGCAGGACAAAGACATCTCAGCATGCGGATATTTTCGCTGCAGATAATATACATGCAGCGCTGTTGCCAGGGCATCCTTTCTGAAATCATCCAGCCCCAGTAAAGCTGAGAATCCGACACCGCGCATACCGCCCATTAAAGCTCTTTCCTGAGCTTCAAAACGATACGGCCATACACGCTTATGGCCCATCAGATGCAGCGTTTCGTATTTGTCCGAGTTATAGGTTTCCTGGAAAACAGTGATATAATCCGCACCGCATTCATGAAGGTACTTATATTCATCCACATTGACCGGATAAATCTCAAGACCTACATTTCTGAAATACTTGCTGGCCAGTTTGCAGGCCTCACCGATGTATTTCACATCACTCATATGTCTGCTCTCGCCTGTCAGCATCAGGATTTCCTCAATACCGGAATCTGCAATGACTTTCATTTCATGCTCGATTTCCTGCATGTTCAATTTCTTGCGGTGAATATGATTGTAGCAGTTAAAACCACAGTAAACACAATAGTTTTCACAGTAATTGGCAATATAAAGCGGTGTAAAAAGATACACACTGTTGCCGAAATGGTTGCGGCGTTCTACTGCTGCTTTTTCTGCCATCTGTTCCAGGAAAGGCTGTGCTGCCGGTGAAAGCAGTGCCTTGAAATCCTCAATAGAACAGACATCATGAGCCAGTGCAGCCTGTACATCCGCAGCTGTATACACTTTCTCATCATAGCTCTCCACCTGGCTCATGACCTTGTCCCTGATATCTGTTGAGATCTGATCCATGCCTTCCATATAAGCCATATGATCAGTTCTGAAAGATGGATCCTGTTCCAATCGTTCTTTTTTTGCCTTTGCTTCAGGAGTCATATCATCCCACTGGATGATGTATTCTTCATTTCCCATTTCAGACGCCCCCTTAGTCATGTAAAAATCCTGTCAGAGGATCAGATGCAGATGCGCCTCTGTGAAGGACACGGCCAAGACCTGAAAGGTAAGCGGCACGGCCTGCTGCGATGGCGTTCTTGAAAGCGCCTGCCATAGCCGGGATATCGCCTGCAGTTGCAATGGCAGTATTGGCCATGATCGCTGCTGCGCCCATTTCCATGGCTTCACATGCCTGTGACGGACGACCGATACCGGCATCCACAATAATCGGCAGATCAATTTCATCAATCAGAATCTGGATAAATTCCTTTGTTGCAAGGCCCTTGTTGGAACCGATCGGAGAAGCCAGAGGCATAATGCAGGCTGCACCGGCATTCACCATATCTCTGGCTGCGTTCAGATCCGGATACATATAAGGCATAACGATAAATCCTTCCTTTGCAAGAATCTCTGTAGCCTTAATCGTTTCATAATTATCCGGCAGAAGGTATTTGGAATCATGCATGATTTCGACTTTAACAAAATCACCGCAGCCCATTTCACGGGCCAGTCTTGCCAGACGAACAGCCTCCTCGGCATTTCTCGCACCGGAAGTATTTGGAAGCAGTGTCACGCCCTCCGGAATATAATCCAGAATATTCTCCTCTTTACGTGTGTTGACACGACGAAGTGCCAGTGTAATAATCTCTGCGCCGGCATCCTCTACAGCCGCACGAATCAGATTCAGATTGTATTTGCCTGAACCAAGAATAAATCTTGATGTAAATGTATGGCCTCCCAATGTCCATGTATCATTATTCTGCATAATCGTTCCCTACTTTCATTTTTGCTTTTACTTTTGCTTTCGCTTCTGCTTTTACTTTCACTTTTACTTTCACTTTTGCTTTCGCTTTTCTAAAGCTCAGCTGTTCTCTGTCATTATTTCCATTGACAATTGATTGAGACTTTTTTATTTCTATAGCTCATCTGCATCCAGACCAAGGACACAGCGCAAAACCATATTGGCTTCATGTGCCGCACAGATGGTTACTCTCGGAGCCATCAGGCCTCTGCCCGGCATGGCGCCGCTGACACCGTCCCCGCAAATATAAAAATGATCGTTGATCTTACGCGTCCTGATCGTGTTGGAGGGGCCATAACCTGCCATTCCGGAGCCGCAGATCAATGTCTTCTCCGGATAATAACATAAAATCTGCTCCGTCAGCATCGCCTTCACATCCGGCTTATCAAAGGCCTCACAGATGATGTCGTCATCTTTAAAAAGATCCCGGCAATTTTCTTCCGTAATACGCACTGTGTCAATCTGTGTCTCAATATACGGATTCATTCGCTGCAATTCATCCTTTAAGGCTTCTGTCTTGTACATGCCCAGATGCTCCACCATATACTGCTGCCGGTTCAGATTGCTCGGCTCCACAATGTCAAAATCGATCAAATGCAGATGACCGATACCGGTTCTTGCCAGCATAATGGCAATATTGGATCCAAGGCCGCCAAGACCTGCGATGGCTACTCTGGCTTTCTTCGCCTTTTCATAGACATGAGGCGTATGTCTTGCGCAGAGCATACTCTCCATCTCTTCGCGATCCGGCATCTTGCCTTTTCGTATCCAATTAATAGTCATTCCGTCCTTCAAAGACAGATTCTCATCCGTCTGAAAGCCTTCAACAATCCATACACAATGTCTCTGAATATCCTCTTCCAGGCCTTCTGAAGCATAAGTTCGTCGCTTCAAATCTGCCATATCTGCCGCTTCTGTCTTCACAGATCGTCCGTTTAGAATAATCTCTGCCACATCAACCGCCTCCTACAAATCGGACAACCTCAACTGTATCGCCATCCTTCAAAATGGCTTCTTCCCATGTACTTCTCGGAATAATTGCGCCATTGCACTCAACCGCAATCATCTTGTCCGGATACCCGTGTTCCTTTAAAAAAGCTGCAACCGTTGTACCCTCTGCAATTTCCAGCATTTCACCATTGACTTTAATCACTACGAACCCTCCCCTCGTCACAACCGTGCACCAATTTTGACGTTCTCAGTATTCGCCAAGGTTTCATACAAGCATGAACCTCGGCTCATTACCCGCGTGAACAAAGTGTGCGCTTGACGCACACTTTGGCGCATGAGCGGATAGCACAGCTATATATTCCTCTCCGCGAACTGCACTTTCTAGCACGCAGTACCTTTTTATGTGATAGGGAATTCCAACGGAATTTCCTATTACATAAAAAAACCGCACAAAGAACTACACCCGTGGTGGTGTACCCCTTCATGCGGCTAAACATCAAAATTCATAACCATTCACATAACAGTCATAAACCAAATGAACTTTTGCACTCTGACTTAATTATAACGTTTTTTCACTATCTGTCAACCCCGTATCCCATCTGCATGCCATCCAAAACATTATGGCTGGTCATCCCATACGGGATACTTTTGCTTATCAGCATCCATCCCCTTATCCTTACCATCTCTTTTACAATACAAAATCACAAAACTGTAGCCCATTCTCTGATTTCATTTTGATAAACACATTTTCCTGCGTTATAATACTCTCTGATAAATAATTTTTTTATATTTGATGAAAATAAACTATGAGAAACACGCTTCGCGAGTTTCTCAAGTTATCGCGGCAGTCGCCAAGGTCTCGTGCAAGCACGGACTTTGGCTCGTTGCTCGCGTAAATTACATGCGAAATCCTCACCTACTTCAAGATAATATATAAGGCTTGGATGGATTTCGCAAGATTTTAGGAGATTTTTTATGTATCAGATTATTACAGACGGTTCATGGGATATGGGCAGCGAACGTGCCGCCAGATTCGGCGTAGAGGTTGTGCCTTATTACGTGACCATGGACGGTGAACATTATTTAAAAGAAATAAAAGAACTGGATGTCCGTGATTTTTATCAGTTTATGGTGGATAATCCAAAGATTTTCCCGAAGACATCTCTGCCGACAGTTCAGGATTATTATGATGTTTTTGAAAAATACGCCAAACAGGGCATTGATATCATCTGCTTTACCTTAAGTGCCAAATTCAGCGGTTCCTATAACTCCGCCCGCAATGCAGGCAGTATGATTCTTGAAAATTATCCGGGCATCCGGGTGACGGTCATGGATACAACTCTGGCTACCCTGATGCAGGGTTTGATGATCCAGGAAATCCTCCGCTTCCAGCATTCCGGCGCCAATTACGATGAACTCATCAAACGCGCCGATGAAATCAAAAACACATGCCGTATTTTCTTTACCGTTGAAAATATGGACTATCTCATTCACGGCGGCCGTGTCGGCAAACTGGCAGGCATCTCAGCCAATATTCTGAATCTGCGCCCGATGATCCTGATGACCCAGGGTGAACTCTTCCCATCCGGTCTGGCCAGAGGCCGTGTACAGTCCCGCAAAAAGGCCATGGAAAAATTATTTACTTATATAGAAGAAAACGGCAATGATCCGGACCGCTATGTTTACATGGTAGGCTATGGCTACAACATCAAAGAAGGCGAGGACCTCCGCAAGGATGTCATTGAAAAAATGAAAAAGAAATGGCCGGGATTTGAACCAATTGTTGATATCGGTCAGATTGGTGCTACCATCGGCGTGCACACAGGCCCGCATCCGATTGGTTTCGGTTTGTGTGAGAAATCCTGCTAAAACCGTGAGTATAATATAAAGTACTGAATTTCATACTTTCCATCCCATTGAGAAATACGTCGGATTATGTTACACTTATTATATCTATAATCAACACTTTACAAAGATAAAAATAATGTATTTAGGAGGTTCAGACATGGCACATGTTAAAATCCAGTATGATGTGATGGATGCATTCTGTATGGATGTTTTCCAGAAATTCGGTTTCACAAAGGATGAAAGCCGTATTATTTCCGATGTTTTATTACTTTCAGATGTTTATGGCATCGAATCCCACGGCGCACAGAGACTGACCCGCTACCACAAAGGTATCGCCAGCGGCATGATCAAAGTACATGCCAAACCTGAAATCGTTTTTGAAACACCTGTTTCCGCAGTTGTAGACGGTCATGACGGCATGGGCCAGCTTATCGGACATTTTGCTATGGAACTGGCTATCAAGAAAGCCAAAGAAACAGGCATGGCTATTGTTTCTGTCAGAGATTCCAATCATTTCGGTATCGCCGGTTACTATGCCAAGATGGCCTGCGACCAGGGACTGATCGGTATGGCTTTCACAAACTCTGAAGCCATTGTTGTACCTACCTTCGGCAAGAAAGCAATGCTTGGTACGAACCCGATCGCTATTTCCATGCCTGCGGAGCCTTACCCATTCTTCTTCGATGCTTCCACAAGCGTTGTAACCCGCGGCAAGTTCGAAATGTACAAGAAAGCTGAAAAGCCAATCCCTGACTGCTGGGGCCTTGACGCAAAAGGTCATCCATGTACAGATGCCGCAGAAGTCCTGTCCAATATCGACAAGAAAGCCGGCGGCGGTATCATGCCTCTGGGTGGTTCCGAAGAACTGACAGGCAGCCACAAAGGTTACGGCTATGCCATGATCTGTGAAATCTTCAGCTCCATTCTCTCAATGGGCCTGACATCCAACTATAACATCCAGAACGGCAAGGGCGGCACATGCCACGGCTTCATCGCCATCAACCCTGCTGCTTTCGGCGATCCTGAAGCCATCAAACAGCACCTGTCCACTTTCCTGACAGAGCTTCGCGAATCCCCGAAGGCTGACGGCAAAGAACGTATTTACACACATGGTGAGAAAGAAATCTTTGCAACTGCTGACCGTATGAAGAACGGCATCGATGTCGATGTCAAGACACTGGCTGAGATGAAGGATATGAGCGAATATGTCGGTGCTGATTTTGACAGCTATTTTGGCGATATTTACAAAGGATAACTCCTCTGAGTCTTTCGCCTTGTTATCATAACCAAACATCAAAAAAAGAAAAGCAGGATAATGTCAAAAAATATTTTAGTTTAGCTAAATATTTTTTAGATATTATCTTGCTTTTTGTCTGATTTATGGTATCATGAATACAGAACGTTATATTATCATTTAAGAAGATTTCAAGGAGGCTTTTATTATGAAAGAAGTAATTCACACATCTAACGCACCAGCAGCTATCGGACCATATTCACAGGCAATCAAAGCAGGCGGCGCCATCTATGTATCCGGTCAGCTTCCTGTTGATCCTGCAACAGGCGCTTTCGCAGGCGATACAATCCAGGAACAGACACGTCAGTCCCTGACAAATATCAAGAACATCCTTGCTGAAGCAGGCACAGATCTTGATCATGTTGTTCGTGTTGATGTTTTCATGAAAGATATGAACATGTTCGCTGATATGAATGCTGTTTATGCAGAGTTCTTCACAGAAAAATGCCCTGCAAGAGCTGCTGTAGAAGTTGCAAGACTTCCTAAAGATGCCCTTGTTGAAATCGGTGCAATTGCTGTTGTTGACTAATTGATATTCAGACGACAAAATATAAAAGAAATCCCTCCTGAAACGGGCTCAGCGCCCACTGTTTCAGGAGGGATTTCTTTTATATTTTGTCTGTTTGTTATTTTCAGATATTTATTCTTATTTTTTGTATTTTTCAAACATCAGATATATTTTTTTACAATTTTTGTTTTATTTGTCATACTTGATTGACAATTTTCAGAAAAACATAATATACTAAATATACACAACACCAACTCATTACTTTCTATTTCTTAGCACCATATAAGATCTCTATCAATCAGAAAGGAAGTAAGGCTATCTATTAGACGTTGTTATTTTTGAAAGAAAAATTAACTGATTCTGACGACGACATGATACACAAAATAACCTCAATTTGTATAAACGAATATGGCCAATTGGTAATCGAAGAAAACCATTTTGCAAAAAAGAGTAATGCTTCAACATGTGCCTATAGAGATCGATTGCCTGTTTCTTTTAAAGAATTACGAAGCCATGATGGCAGTTCGATTGAACGATACGACTACCGCTATAGAACTTTTCAATGGTTAAACGGCTATACTAGCTCAACACCATATGAATTCATCAAGTCCTACTTAGTCGATGGTAAAGAATATCAGGCAACTGTAACATACAAATTCTATTAGGAGATTTTGAATGAAAAGAAATATATTTATTGGATTTTTATTAATTGTAATCGGAATCCTATTAGTATTCTTAAATGCTAACTTTATGATACATCAATATTTTGAACACATACTCTACTATTGGGTTCCTATCATACTCATTTGTTTAGGTTTTGTTTTTATTTTTAAAAAACAATAGAAATGTAGATAGTTAAACTGGAAATCTCCCTGAAAAATCGTCATTTATGACTTGCCTTCAGGGAGATTTATTATTCTTTTATTATTTAACGCAACAGCCTGCTATCCATCTATTAGCTGAGCAGTGCCCTGTCGTTGGCGAATTCTTCGCCGCTGGCTTTCTCAAACTGATGCAGCAGGTCTTCGACGGTGAGTTTCTTTTTCTCTTCGCCTTTGATGTCCAGGATGATCTTGCCATCCATGAGCATGATCAGACGGTTGCCGTGAGCGATAGCATCTTTCATGTTATGGGTAATCATGATGGTGGTCAGATGGTCTCTGTTGACGATCATATCTGTAGTGGCAAGGACCTTGGCTGCCGTCTTCGGGTCAAGGGCTGCTGTATGCTCATCCAGAAGCAGAAGCTTCGGTTTCTTCAATGTGGCCATCAGAAGGGTCAATGCCTGTCTCTGACCGCCGGATAACAAACCGACTTTGGATGTCAGACGATTCTCAAGACCAAGGTCGAGAATCTTCAACAGTTCCTTGTACTCTTCACGCTCTTTCTTTGTAATACCGATCTTTAACGTTCTTGTCTGACCCCTGCGCTGTGCCAGTGCCAGATTTTCTTCAATTCCCATGGTAGCCGCTGTACCGGTCATCGGATCCTGGAAAACCCTTCCAAGATACTTTGCTCTCTTATGTTCAGACAATTTTGTTACATCAATACCATCAATAATGATCTGGCCTTCATCCACCGGCCATACACCTGCAATGGCATTAAGCATGGTAGATTTACCTGCACCGTTGCCGCCGATGACTGTTACAAAATCGCCATCTTCAAGATTCAGGGAAAGGCCGTTAAGTGCTCTCTTCTCATTCACTGTTCCGGCATTAAATGTCTTATAAATATTCTTAATCTCAAGCATCTGCATTGCCTCCTCTTCTTACCGGTTTTGCAAAATATCTGCTCTTCCAATATGGGATCGCAAGGAAAATTGCAACAACAATCGCGGAGAACATCTTCAGAAGGTCAGTATCAACACCAAGCCAGATGACAACCTGAAGAACAAGATAATAAATTACCGCACCAAAACCGACGCTTAACAATGTCAGTGCAAAATTTCTGAAAATTCGACTGAAAATTGCTTCACCGATAATAACGGCAGCCAGGCCAATAACGATGGCGCCTCGTCCCATATTGATATCTGCAAAGCCCTGATACTGAGCCAGAAGGGCACTTGAAAGGGCTACAAGGCCATTGGAGATCATCAGGCCAAGTACTTTGTTGAAGTTTGTGTTGATACCCTGTGCACGTGCCATATTGCCGTTGCAGCCTGTTGCACGAATGGAACAGCCAAGCTCTGTGCCGAAAAACCAATACAAAATAGCAATCAAAACAACGATCATAATCGCTACAATAACAATCGTATTCTTAAAAAACGGAACACCCTTGATATAACGCAGAGAAACAAGCAGGTTATATTTGTCCACATTCAGTGCCTGATTGGACTTCCCCATCACCTTCAGGTTTACTGACCAGAGGGCCAGCTGTGTCAGAATACCGGAAAGGATTGCCGGAATTCCCATAAATGTATGAAAAAAGCCTGTTGCCAGACCTGCCAGCATACCAGCCGCAAAAGCTGCCAGCATAGCAACCCATACATTGTGTCCACTCATCATCATCATAATGCAGACAGCACCGCCTGTACACATCGTGCCATCCACCGTAAGATCGGCAATATCCAGTGTTCTGAATGTAATATAAACACCAATTGCCATAATTCCCCAGATCAATCCCTGGGCAGCCGCACCCGGAAGTGCACCGATTAATGCCATCATATTCATGGCTTACTCCTCCTTGCTGTTTGTCAATTCAACCGCATGTCTATTAAAATATGCAGTATGTATAACATACAAGATGGGGCCGCCGCAGAATATATCGCCTAAAAGCTTCTATTACTGTGCGCAGCCCCTATTTATCTTGTTATATTCCTATGTATGATTACTCTTCAAGTGCTACATAATCATCAGGTACTGTAATACCGTATGCTTCGCAGCGGCTTGCAACATATTCTTTTGTGAATGTTGGTGCATATTCAACAGGCATTGTTGAAATATCTTCACCCTGAAGAACCTTAACAGCCATCTTACCTGTTGCTACACCAAGGTCATAATAACTGATGGAAAGTGTTGCAACACCACAGCCTTTGCAGATGCCCTCTTCACCGGCTATAACAGGAACGCCTGCCGGTGTACAGATGTTGTTGACGATTTCTGTATTGTTGGCAACTGTGTTATCTGTCGGTACATAGATAACGTCGCTGTCATTGGCAGCAGATGTACATACAGATGAAAGATCATTGGAATCTGAGAATGCATAATATTCACATGTATAACCAAGTTTCTCAAGATATTCTTTGATTGAATCTACCTGGAACTGAGAATTTGCTTCTGCTGAACAATATAACAGACCAACCTTTTTGGCATCAGGGAATAATTCATGCAGCATATCAGCCTGACCATCTAATGGTGCAAGGTCTGCTGTACCGGAAATATTGCCGCCGACTGTACCATCGAAGTTATCAATATCAAGTGCTACACCGTAATCTGTAACAGCTGTACCAAGAATAGGAATTGTATTCGTTCCTGCTGCTGCAGCCTGAAGAGCGGCTGTTGCATTGGCAAGGATCAGATCATCGTTATTGGAAACAAAACTGTTGATGATGGTTGCACATGTTGCTGAATCACCCTGAGCATTCTGCTCATCAAACTTCACATTGTCACCAAATGTTTCCTTCAGTGCATCTTCAAAGCCTTTTGTTGCTGCATCCAGCGCATCATGCTGGATCAACTGACAAATACCGATGTTGTAAACCTTGCCGTCTGTTGAAACTTCACTTGCAGCTTCGGAACCACTCTCTGCTGTAGATTCTGCTGCTGTCTCTGCGGCACCTGCTGTCTCAGATGCCTTTGTCTCTGTGGATGAGCTTCCGCATGCAGCCAGGCTGCCTGCCATAACCAAAGATAATGCTACTGCCAGCACTTTCTTCATCTTTTTCATAATGATATACCTCCTGGAATTGTGCATATTGTCTGTATAATTGAATTTTTCCGATCAATTTTATACAGACTTCATGTATACATTATAGTACTTTAAAGTTCAAAAATCAACCCCATTAATGCTTTAAAGTGAAAAAACTAAAATCAAACCGCTGCTGTTTACTTTATTTACAGTAGCGGTTTAACTATCAGCCACAGCAATATCAGATGTACTGCTGTTTAACCACATCTATAATTCCTCTTGTTGTCAGGCGAAGTTCCGGGATGACCGGCAGCGACATAAAGGACAATGTCATAAAAGGATCGATGCCTTCAGAAACACCAAGTATTTTCGCCTGTTTTTTGGCATTTTCAAGGGCATCATTGATTTCCGTCAGCGCTTTTTCGCTCATCAGACCGGCAATCTCCAGAGTCACCTCTCCAAGAATCTGCCCCTGATTGACAACAGCAATGCCGCCGTTGTTCTCTATAATTCTGTTGGCAGCAGCGGCCATATCATCGTCATTGCTTCCAACCACAATAATATTGTGAGAATCATGTGAAATGGAAGTCGCCACTGCCCCTTCTTTGAGACCATAGCCTTTCAGATAGCCAATGCCAATATGCCCGGTATGTCGATGTCTCTCAATGACAGCAATCTTCAATATATCATCCGCCGCATTTACTTCTGATGCATAGCCTGCATCCGTTGTCACAATCTCACCCGGCACCATGCCGATGACACCCCGCGATCTGACATTCTCAAAGCTGTCCTCCGTGAGTTTCTCCAGATTAAAGGTATGATGGACTTTATCAGAAAGCCATTCATCCACTGCCGGCACATTAAAAGGTTCCAGCCGACCTTCCTGATACCATATCTTCCCTTTGATAATCATCATCTCCACATTGAAGTCCGACAAATTATCAAACACAGCAAAATCCGCCTGATATCCCGGTGCAATGGCACCTCTGCTGGCCAGCTGAAAATATCTGGCCGGATGATGGGTAGCTGCTTTAATGGCAATTATCGGATCCACATGATATTTCTGAACTGCCTTTCGGATAATAGCATCCATATGTCCAAAATGAAGCAGATCATTCGGATGTTTGTCATCAGTGCAGAACATACAGTGCTCATAATACTGCGGCACTAAAAGTCCGGCAAGGGCTTTCAGATTCCTTGCTGCCGTTCCCTCACGGATCATAATATACTGTCCCCTGCTGAGTTTTTCCAGTGCTTCATCCATAGATGAACATTCATGGTCCGAATAAACACCAGAGGCTACATAGGCGTTCAGTTCCTTGCCGGAAAGTCCCGGTGCATGACCATCAATTCTGCGATGATATTTATGGGCGGCAGTAATTTTCTGAAGTACCTCCACATCTCCCTGTATCACGCCGGTGTAATTCATCATTTCTGCCAACCCCTGAACTCTGTCATAATCATAAAAAGGATCAATGGCGTGATAATCCAGTCTTGCCCCGGATTCATCAAGGGGTGTTGCCGGCACACAGGACGGCAGCATAAAACGTACTTCCACAGGCAGGCCTTCTGTAGCCTGTATCATATAATCAATACCATCCGTGCCAAGGACATTGGCAATCTCATGAGGATCCGTGATCACCGTTGCGGTGCCATGGGGCAAAACAGCCTTGACAAACTCTGCCGGAGCCACCAGACTGCTTTCCAGATGGATATGGGCGTCAATGAGCCCCGGAGCCACAACTTTGCCCTGCATATCAAGTTCCTCTACACCATCATAATGCCCAATTCCTGCAATGACACCGTTTTTGACTGCAATATCCCCATGTGAAAGTTCATTGGTAAACACATTCACATAAACAGCATTTTTCAAAACCAGCTCTGCTCTCTCACGACCTGATGCTACCCGCATGAGCTGCTGTTTTTCAGCAGCTCTTTTGTTAATGATACTGGTGTAACTTTCCCTTGACGACATGTAAACACCCCCTGCAATTAATTGATCATGTGTCATGAATCGACAACAAAATCTTCCCTGACCAAAAATTTTTTAAAGTGCTTCTCCTAAAAATAGATAATACGGCATGCTGTCTTTTTCAGGTACATTGACTTTCCCATGAATCAGCGGTCTCAGATAACGAACCATTTCTTCTGTTACATCATTGCCGTCTTCATTGATCCATTCCGCCGGAATCTTCTTCTCGGCATTGGCAATCTGCTGCACATCCTCGCCTTCATAGACAACCTGATACGGTTCATCAGAAATTCTGCGGACAATAGACATTTCTCCGCTTCTGCCTTCCAAAGCCAACGATACTCCCTTTAATCCCAACTGCCAGCTTTCCTCGATATCTGTCGCTGATGCCATATGTGCTGCGCATCTCTGCAGTACATTGATCTCTACCGAACGGACTTTACAACCGAAGGTTTCCGCAACCAGGTTTTCAAGACACTTGCCGGTTCCGCTTAATGTCGCATGCCCAAAGGCATCCACAGCCGAAGTTTCCGCACTGATATATTGTCCTTTTTCATCCCGAAGTCCCTCTGAGACAGCAATCACGATATGTTCTCTCTTCTCAAACTGCTCCCGGATATCTTCAATAAACTGCTCTTTTGAAAATGGATGTTCCGGCAGATAGATCAGATGCGGAGCCTGACTATAGCTGTTTCTTGCCAGTACACTGGAAGCTGTCAGCCATCCGGCATCTCTTCCCATAATCTCTGCGATCAGAACACTTCTTGTATTATATATATACGTATCATGTGCCATTTCCAGAATGGAAGCTGCCACATAACGGGCCGCTGATCCAAATCCCGGTGTATGATCTGTCACCACCAGATCATTGTCAATGGTTTTCGGAATACCAATGACTTTCACATCCATCTGGTGCTTTTTCACATACATGCTCATCTTACCGACAGTATCCATAGAATCATTCCCGCCGATATAAAAGAAATATCGAATGTTATATTTGCGGAAAATTTCCACAATATTGTCGTATTCGCTAGAATCCTGGTTGATATCCTTCAGTTTTCTTCTGCAGGAACCCAGGTACATAGATGGAGTCACCTTCAGCACCTTCAAATTTTCTTCATTGTTTTCAAAAATCTCTGTCAGATTCACAAGCCGTTCATCCATCAAACCTTCAACACCATTTCTAGCTCCATAGAGCACATCAATCTCATTACTTTTAAGGCAGCCTTTGATCACACCGGCAAGACTGGCATTAATGGCCGTTGTCGGACCGCCGGATTGGGCAACGATTGCATTTTTCATCATCTTCACTGTCTTTTCCTCCAAAAACGAATTTCTTCACTGACGCTTTTTATATAGAAAAAGCGGTGAATTTTTTTGTATCATAACACTTTACGACGGACCTTGTCAATTTACAGCCCACCCAATTAAAAAATTAACAAATTTATGTAGATTTAATTTGACTTCCTGTCATAAACAGGTATAATAGGTATGATAGGTAGATGGGTTAGCACTTTTGCTGCTCTTCATTTCACATCAGGATGCGCAGACGTATCCTGCACATCTCAAATTTTAAACTATTTTAACATATAACTGAGGAGGGACTTTATGCCACGTCATTTATTAAACCCAATGGACTTTTCTGTTGAAGAACTGGACAAGTTAATGGACTTAGCCGCAGATATCGAACACAATCCTGCCAAATATGCCCATGCCTGTGAGGGAAAGACTCTTGCTACATGTTTCTATGAGCCAAGTACTCGTACCCGTCTGAGCTTTGAAGGCGCCATGTATCACTTGGGCGGCCATGTTCTCGGATTCTCTTCTGCTGCTTCCAGCTCCGCTTCAAAGGGTGAAAGCGTTTCTGATACAATCCGTATGATCGGCTGCTACGCAGATATCTGTGCAATGCGTCATCCAAAGGAAGGTGCTCCAATGGTTGCATCCATGAAAGCCAAGATTCCAGTAATCAATGCCGGAGATGGTGGCCATCAGCATCCGACACAGACAATGACAGACCTTCTGACAATCCGTTCTTTAAAAGGTCATCTGAATAACCTGACCATCGGTCTTTGCGGTGACCTGAAATTTGGCCGTACTGTTCATTCCCTGATCGAAGCTTTGTCCCGTTATGACGGCATTCGTTTCCTCCTCATTTCTCCACCTGAACTGCGTGTACCGGAATACATCATTGAGATGCTGAAGCAGAAGAATATTCCATACACAGAAGTTCAGAGCCTTGATGATGCTATCAGTGAACTGGATATTCTCTACATGACACGTGTTCAGCGTGAACGTTTCTTCAACGAAGATGATTACATCCGTATGAAAGACTGCTATATCCTTAACAAAGAGAAAATGGCTCTTGCCAAAGATGATATGCTGGTTCTTCATCCACTGCCTCGTGTCAACGAGATTTCCGTTGAAGTTGATGACGATCCTAGAGCAGCTTATTTCAAACAGGCTCAGTACGGTATGTACATCCGTATGGCACTCATCCTGACATTACTTGAAATCAAAGTGGAGGTATAATTATATGTTAAATATCAGTGGATTAGACAATGGTATCGTTTTAGATCATATTCCTGCCGGTATGAGCATGGAAATCTACAAGTATCTGAACCTTGGCAAATTAGACACTCAGGTTGCGATTATCAAGAATGCCAGCAGTAAGAAGATGGGCAAAAAGGATATCATAAAAATTGCCGGCAGCCTCGACAGCATCGATCTGGATGTCATCGGTTTTCTGAATCACAAGATTACAGTTAACATCATCACAAACGGCAAGATTTCTGAGAAGAAGACACTTCACCTGCCAAAGAAACTGACAGATGTTATTCGCTGCAAAAACCCAAGATGTATTACATCCATCGAACAGGAACTGCCGAATGTCTTCCTTCTGACAGACGCAGAGACAGCCACTTACAGATGCATGTACTGTGAAGAAAAATATACAAAATAATCATTACACATAGAACACAAAAGGACGCGCTGTATCGAATCTTCATTGTTTCGGACAGCGTGTCCTTTATCTTTTCTGTAGTCTTAGTACAATAATTTGGGCATAATACTCTTCTTATCGTTTTGAGTTTCTGTATGACCATCACTTTCACGTGCTTATCTTATGATCCCTCTTCATCGGCTCTGTCTTTTCTATATAATAAACCATCTCTGCATTCGATCTTCCCCTGATTGATCAGGTCAATATATCGTGTCCAGGCATTGTGAACAATGATGACCATTTCTATACCCGCGCGCTGATTAATATGCAGCGTCTTCATGTACTTTGCCAGAACTTCATCTTTTGTCATGGGCTTTGTCAGCATCTCACAGGCAATCTGCGACAGCTGATGTTCCTTGGCAATATTGTCTCTGACAATTTTGGAAATGTCGACCTTCCTTTCGACAGACTGGTGTGCAATGACGTAAGTCTCATACGGCAGTTCTGCCACTTTCTCCATAGACATAAGTGCTTCCTTCACATAAGCCATATAAGGCAGCTTTGAAACACGCAGAACATCTTCCGACACAATTGCATCACCGATACAGCAAATGCCATCCGGCGTCACGACGCCTGTATGTCCGACAGAATGCCCCGGCAGCGAGATCAGCTGAAACACCGCATCATCAATCTGTATTCTCGACTGTTTCATGTCTATGCCTTTTATATGTATATTCTCCGGATAAAAAATGGCCTGCGTCTGTTTTGCATGTTCTACAGTATCAAAGCCCATATCTCGTATCATATTTTCAGGAGATGCAATGGCATCAGCTTCTTCCTGTGATGTGTAAAAAACAATATCCGGGAACTTTTCCAACAGTAATGCGTTATTGGCCACATGATCAATGTGTACATGGGTAAGAATCACAGCCCTGACTTTCCAGTGCCGTTCATCCAACATCTCCATTAAACGTGTGGATTTCATTGGTCCTGAATCAATCAGAACCAACTCATCTTCTGTCAAAAAATATCCCGGAACAAAGGCATTACCAATGGATACATATCCTGTTCTATCAGTCAGTTTATGCCATTCCATCTTACAATGTTGCATCCATGACCGCTTTGATCGTATGCATACGATTCTCAGCTTCATCAAAAACAACAGACTGTGCAGATTCAAAAACTTCATCAGTCACTTCCATCTCACTGATACCAAACTTCTCACCGATCTCCTTGCCGATGGTTGTCTTAAGATCATGGAACGCCGGCAGGCAATGCATGAAGATGGCTTTCTCTCCTGCATTCTCCATTACTTTCTTATTCACCTGATATGGAGATAATTCTTTGATACGTTTTGCCCAGACTTCATCCGGTTCACCCATAGATACCCAGACATCTGTATAGATAACATCTGCACCCTTTGTACCTGCTTCTACATCCTCTGTCAGTGTAATGCTGCCGCCTGTCTCCTTGGCAATCGCTTCACACTGTGCCACAATATCAGCATCCGGGAAGTATTCCTTACATGTACATGCTGTAAAATGCATACCCATCTTCGCACAAACTACCATCAGGGAATTGCCCATGTTGTAACGGGCATCGCCCATGTATGTCATCTTGATACCTTTCAGGTATCCGAACTTCTCACGAATTGTCATAATATCAGCCAGTACCTGTGTCGGATGGAACTGATTGGTCAGACCGTTCCAGACCGGTACACCGGCATACTTTGCCAGATCATCCACGATGGACTGGTCAAAACCACGGTACTCAATACCATCATAAATACGTCCAAGTACACGTGCTGTGTCGGCAATGCTTTCCTTCTTGCCAATCTGTGAAGCGGACGGATCAAGGAAAGTGGTATGCATACCAAGATCATTGGCAGCCACTTCAAAAGAACATCTTGTTCTTGTACTGTTCTTCTCAAAAATCAGAGCAATATTCTTTCCAGGGTGATTCAAAGTCGGAATTCCCTGTTTCTTCTTTGCCTTCAATTCATCTGCATGATCAACTAAATATAAAATCTCTTCCGGTGTAAAATCAAGTAACTTTAATAAATGACGTCCTTTTAAATCCATAACAATACCTCTTTATCTTTCTAGTATAACTTCTTAGTTTTAACTTATCGCATTTTATCTGATCAGCTAAGCCATCCTATTAACAAAGAACGGCTCAAAATCGAAACTGTGTATAAGTATACGCTTATTTTTTGAATTATGCAAGTGTTATTCATTAATTTTGTAAAATTATACATATTTTAATTAATATATGCACAGTTTATGCAATACATATGCATAATTAAACCTTTCTATCCAGGCAATTCGCTGTCCATATTCTTCAATCTTCATTTTCCTGTGCCATCAAAACCATTTTCTCAAAGGACTGTGCAAACTTTTCATCATCCTCCGATGTCCTCTTCCTCGGTCCTTTCATGTGGCTCTTATGCGTACTTCGTCTGGCTTTTTTGTTCAAATGGCGTTCCATCAACATCTGATCAATGTTATCATTGGTGTACCATTTACCGGATTGATGAATGGCATACGCTCCTTTTCCCAATGCCATTGCTGCCACACCATAATCCTGAGATACAACAATATCTCCCTTCCGACAAATACTGATCAGCTTATAATCCACCGCATCCGCTCCGGCTCCGACAACAATAACTTTGCTGTAACCAGATGATAATACGTGATTCGTATCACACAGCAATGTTACCGGCACTGCATGCATTTTTGCAACTTTCTCTACAATAGCAACCACCGGGCATGCATCCGCATCGACAAATATCTGCATTACTTTTTTGCCCCTTTTCCTCTAAATTAACATTTTATGAAAATAAACTCAGCTGCTCATATTCGGCCTGTCTCTTCAGCATCACCGGTTCCTGACGCAGAATGACCTGCATCTTTTCATTATCAAACCAATCTTCCATCTGTTCTTTCTCCAAAATCAACGGCATTCGATCATGGACTTTGATCATTGATTCATTCGCCGCAGTGGTCAGAATCACAAATCTCCGCTCATTGTCAAACCAGTCACAGAAACCGGCTAAATATAGTACCGACGCATCTGATCTGGTAAATGTGTTCTTTTCTCTTAAACGATTCCATTCATAGAATCCACTAGCCGGAATCACAATCCGATGATACCAAACGCCATTACTGAAAGAGGGCTTGTCCAGAACTGTTTCTGCTCTTGCATTAATGACCAGATTCTTTCCCTTTTGCAGGGGGAATCCCCATTTACAAAGTGACAGCTGCAAGCCATGCTCAGTTTTCTCTATAATCGGTGCTGTGTTTGTTGGCAAGATATCACCTTGAAACTGTTCTTTACAGATTTTCCAGTCTATGTCAAAACTATATACCACATTACCAATTTCATCCAGCCAGTTAGTATCAATATAATATCTGCCGCACATATTGGTTACTTCCCCTTTCGTTTATTTTGCATCACCCAAACGTCGTTTATCCAATTTCTAACCATCATCAGCGCATACCCCAGCAGATTCTGACCTCTCCATTTCTCCGATTCCAGTCTATTTGAATCCTTCATAGACAAACCAATGCCCCATATCCGATCATTAACCGCACATTCTGCCAGAATACTATCCTCCGTATCCAACAACAACTTTTTCAAATCTTTATTCTGTACAAATTTCTCCTTGAGGCCCTCATACACAAGCAACTGCCGAACACCATTCCAATAACTATCATTATAGCCTTTCACCTGCCGTCCTAGTGCTTTTATAACCGCCACATCTGTTGTCGCTAATATTTTCTCAGCATTTTCCAAGTACAGGGCTGTCAATCACTCCGCTGTCCAGAACCGTAGACTGATCGACATCCTGAATCATCTCTTTCACAAATGGATCAACAATCCAGCTATCTTCATAGTCATATTTAAAATAGGCTGCTGTATTGTAAACTGATTCCTTCATATTTCCATAATAGATATTTAACATTCTACTCACTTCCCTCTTAACCTAAAATTCACATCCATTATACGTTCTGCTTCATCTATTTTTGTCAGTTATTTAATTTATATTATAAGCAAGCCAGAGAATGAAGTCAATTTATTTCAATTCTTGAACTTGCTGCTAATGAATACGAAAATAATCCCCCACCCAAAGATTACATGGATAGATTTAATCTTCAAAAAAGGTTGCGAGGATACCAAAATCACCCTCTTTACTTTCTCAAACATCCCGATGTTGACTATACAAATAACATCAGCGAACGAGAACTAAGAAAATTCAAAAGAAAACAAAAGCAAAAATCTTCAGCGTTCATGTTTTTCTTACGCTGAAGATTTTTCGTAAATATTTTATTAATTTTAAAAATTACAGTTCCACCGGCTGCAGAACAATCACTTTTATATTCTTCCCGTTTTTTTCCTGCTCTCTTACAAAAGCAGCTTTAAATACATCTGGATTCTTGATAATATTCTTCTTATCGTATACAAAAAAGAAAACTGTTTTTGCCTTATAATGAAATCCGTCGGCACCTAACTCCTCCAACAGCTTTTTCTCAGTCATCGAAGCACGGGTACATTTTGTCTCTATTATCAAGTCATATTCCTCTAAATAAAGATCAGCACGCATCCCGCCATAACCATTGTCACTCTCTGCTTCCTGTCGTATCAATGGAAATATCGGAACTAATAAAGCATACAACATTCTCTGTAAATCATATTCATTACCTATCTGAATCTTTTTCAATTCATCCATAGACATCGTAGCTTTTTTATGCAGCGGGTTCTGGAACATACTTCTATAATACAGATAAAAATTATTTAATATCTGCTCAATCAGCCTAATTCCAACTGCTTCAGATATCACCGCTTCTGAGATAGTATTAATTTCGTCCAGATAGACTACCGTATCCTTTATCGCTTTTATAATACTATTCCGTGTGTCATCTTTAGAAAATTCATTTTCTGTATACCACATTTTAATCTGAATTTCATTCAATTTTCCTTTAGGAAATCCATTTTGATTCAGAAAGCCTTTCACTTTTCTGCACCAACTGTCATACTCTGCCTTCAGTTTTTCATCATTGGTAATATCTAATAACTTCCATCCTTCCTGAACAAGTTCTTTCATTTTCATATATCATTTACTCCATTTTCCATCTAATATAAAACAGAAACATATTGTCCAACACATGAATTGTATCGTCTTTCCATTCCAAAACCTGATAAAGACTTCCCAAGGTTTCCAACAACTTTTGCCAATTTTTAAGAGAATCTCTGACCTTCTTGGTTGTAATCATATTCTCCGGTGCACTATTTTTTATTCTTTCCATTAACTCTTCGATACTAAGTTCAACCAGCGGCGGATTATCTGACAACACTTTCAAAATCAGTCCATAAATATCTCTCTTGCTGCCATCTGAAAGTGTATATTGAAGTCTTTGCTGTCCCCTTGTCGATGGTCCGGCCTTTAATACTCTAACAACGTCTCCATAAGGCAAATTCATGCAAGTAAAACGACAGCTTTCTTCAATGACTTCATCCGTTATTGTATCATTGCTATCCGGAAGAAGCCCTATATTCAAGCATATAGACTGCATCAATTGTGGTGAATGGATACTTTCCTTTGCCATTCTAGCTATTAAAGACTGCCTCACCTGAATCTGAAGCTTTCCAAATCCTTTTTTTGCAATCTCCTCTAATTCCTCTGTTTTCCATGATTCTATCTCTATAACCAGTATGCGTCCCGTAAGATCAGGATTTAACCGAATGGCATCATCTGAGCGATAAGGAAGTGAAACAACTACCGCCTTAAAGCCCATTCTTATGACCTCTTTCAGCTGGCAGGCTATATCATACTGTATTTCCGGTGGTGCATAATGAAAATCATCCAAAACCAGTACTTTGTCATTCTTTTTGAAATAATCAATAACTCTATCTTTGGTGACAAAATAATTTTTTGTGACAGTTATGGATTTCTGCTCAGTTTCAGAAAAAGCTGCACTCTCTTCACTGACTGCCGCTTCCATGGAAATTCCTACCTTTTTCCCAATTCCTGACCAAAAATCTTTTTCCTTTGAGAAATCATTACCGGACATGCAAACCATATTTGCCGCACCTATGACCTTTTCACACAATACTGTCTTTCCTATCTTGGAAGGTCCTACAATGTAAGTCAAATATCCATCTATAGCTAAACTCTGCTGTAATCGCTCTTCATATGTATATTTTGTTCCCTTTGACTCTCTTGACACATATGTCATCTCCGGGTAAGTTCCTGGTTTAAATACTTCTGAAAACCTTTTATCCATAAATATCACCTCGTTTCACTTAGTATATCTAATATAACACATTTATACCCCTTTTAACACCTTTTATTCAATCAATTCTCCCCTTTCAATTTCCGATAATAAACATAAAACATCGATGCCGTTGTACACACGGCAATGGTATCAGCAATCGGTTCTGCCAGGTAAACGCCCATGACAACCAAAAATCACCTTCAAACTATGACTCCATTATAGTCTGAAGGTGATTCTGTTAAAAGTAATTATCTAATTTATCAGTCACTCATAAATTACATAGCGGCTTATATCTTCTTACACGCTGGAATCAGCATCCCACCCACTGCATTTCCAAGGCTGATCACAACCACGCACAGAAATGCTCTTGTGGACCACATCTGCGCCACTGACACATAGAACATATCCGCAATGCAATGCTCGAATCCGCAAAGAATGAATCCTGCCACACAAACGAACAAAATCAATGGATTTTTTGTCTGTTTATAGCCTTCCACTGCAATGTACATCAGTGCACCGCAGAAAATACCAAGGATAAACAGGCTGATGAGACTGTCATCCACTTTGATCTGACACATACTCTGAGCCTTTTCGGAAATGCCGTTAATCCTACTACCAAGCACCCCCATGGCCGCCAGCCATGTACCGGCCAGATTACCCACCCAGATAATGACCAGATCAATGATATAGGATTTTGGCTGTTCCACCGCATAGCCGACTTTGCCCGTGAACAGGTTCAGACCATGCACACAGATAGAATACAGCCCCGCCGTAAACATCAACGCCCCCACAATCTTATTTTCCAAAGATAAAAACACAATACCGCCTATTCCGATGGCAGCACCCGCCAGCACAGCCAGGGCAAATAATCTCACATACTTTCTCATACTCTGTACCTCCAAATTCTCATTGAATTTCTGTAATGCTCCGGCGTCAACCAAATTCAACTGAAATCGCCAACTGCCCCAGGACTTCACGCCACTCCGCCTACAAGCACGGGCTTTGGCCTGTTGCTCGCGTAAAAAAAGCCGGCCGCTGAGCATCACTGCCCAGACGGTCGGCATTCAAATCCATTCATACTTCCTGTGGTCAATTCCACTTCCGTCAGTCGTATAAACTAGCTTTATCATACTGAAACTTCACCCGATTGTCAAGTCATTTCCTGCTTTTTACGCATAACAGACATTGATGTTTAATTACATTGACATGGCAGTTCAGTAAATTCAGCATTCTTTCGAAATTTTAAGACATAGTCCAATTAATCATTCGGACAACAATTAAGCCAACAGGCCTTTCAGTACTTTCACACAGCCCTCTATTCCCAATTCTCCGGAATTCAACACGATATCATAATTGCGGTAATCATCCCATCGCTTCATGGTATTGGCTCTGTAATAGTTGGCTCTCTTTTTGTCATATTTCTTGCGGAGAAACTCCATCCGGTTTGGAGAAATCTGGTAATCCTCCTGGATTCTCTTCTGCTTGAAAGCATCATCCGCATGAATGAATACTTTCACCACACCTTTACAGTCTTTCAGTGCTTCACTGGCACAGTGTCCCATAAACACTGCAGAACCATTCTGTGCCAGACTTTGAATAGCAGCCTGCTCTGCCAGATAAACCTTGCCTTCATCCGAAAGCATGTTCATATCCCCTGACTGGGCTTTGCTCATCACAAACACCGTATAGAGAAAGCTGTTGGTCACACCCTCCTCATACTGTTCAATCTGTTCCACAGAAATATCATATTTCCTGGCAACACGCTCAAGAATTTCTCTGCCGTAACATGGCATTTTGCATTCTTTTGCCAGCAACTCACCAATTCTGGTGCCGCCGCTGCCAAATTCTCTTTCTATTGTTATATACTGGTACTTCATCCGACTCGCCTTCCTTCTTATGCTGCCTTATGACGCCTGATCAAACTGGCTGTTGTACAGATCCGCATAGAAACCGCCTTTTGCCAGCAGTTCCTCATGATTGCCGCTTTCGATAATATCGCCGTCCTTCAGTACAAGGATCAGGTCGGCATTTTTAATCGTGGACAAACGATGAGCAATCACGAAAGATGTACGATTCTGCATCAACGCATCCATGGCTTTCTGGATCTGAAGCTCTGTTCTTGTATCCACGGAACTTGTGGCTTCATCAAGAATCAGCATTGGTTTATCCGCAATCATGGCTCTGGCGATGGTCAGCTGCTGTTTCTGGCCCTGTGACAAACTGACCTGATCATTAAGGATCGTATCATAACCATGCGGCAGTGTCCGGATAAAATGATCCAGGCCTACGGCTTTACATGCTGCCTCTATCTTCTCTTCCGAAATATTCTCTGTATTGTACACCAGGTTTTCTCTGACTGTGCCCTCAAAAAGCCATGTATCCTGAAGCACCATACAGAACTGGGAACGTACTTCTTCCCGCTTCATATCCCGGGTGGAAATACCGTCGATCTTGATATCGCCGCTCTGGATCTCATGGAAACGCATCAGCAGATTCACCAGTGTCGTCTTGCCGGCACCTGTCGGACCGACAATCGCGATCTTCTGTCCCGGTTTTGCCTTGGCTGAAAAATCATGAATAATGATCTTGTCTGTGTCTTCATAGCCGAATTTGACATGCTCAAAATCCACATAACCTTCTGCTTTGCCAAGCTTCTCTGTTTTATCGCTTTCATCGGACATTTCCTCTGCCCCAAGGAAAGCAAATACACGCTCACCGGCTGCTGCCGCAGACTGCAGGGACTGAGTTGCCTGTGCGATCTGCGCAAGGGGCTGGGTAAACAAACGGATATACATCATAAATGCAACAATGACTTCAAATCCGATATAGCCTTTCATTGTCAGCACAGCACCCATCACGCAGACAGCCACATAACCAAAATTGCCGATAAAGGCCATCAAAGGCTGCATCAAACCGGAAAGGCTCTGTGCCTTAAAAGCGCTGTCTCTCAGGTTATTATTCAGTTCATCAAAAACTTTTTTGGCATTTTTTTCACCGTTATAAGCTTTGACAACTGTATGTCCGGAATAAATCTCTTCAATATGACCATTTAATGCACCGAGATTGGCCTGCTGCCTTGAGAAATATTTCTGTGAATGGCTTGTGATCAATGACATCAGTCCGAAACCGATCATAGTTGCGATCACTGCTGTCAGCGTCATGATCACATTGGTCTTAAACATCATGATTAAAGACCCAAAGAACAAGGCTACCGCTGACACCAGGTTGCCGATACTCTGGTTCATAGACTGAGAAATCATATCCACATCATTGGTGACTCTTGAAAGCACATCACCTGTAGATGTCTTATTGTAATAGGCCATCGGCAGACGATTGATCTTGCCCGAAATATCGCTTCGCAGCTGCTTTGTCACATTTTGTGTGACCGTGGCCATAATGAACTGCTGTCCAAAAGACAAAATTGCACTGCCCACATAAAAAGCCACCAATGTCAGACCGATGGACTTGACACGTTCCATATCAATACCTGTCGCTATGCCCTCTGTAATCACCTTTGTCAGATCTGACAATTTATCCGGACCGAGGATTGTCAGAATCGTACCGGCCACGGCACAAATCAGAGCAACAATGATCACTGCCAGATAACGTTTACAATAACGGATGATCTTCATCCATGTTCCTTTAAAATCTTTTGATTTCTCTGCAGGACGTCTGCCCATGCCAGGGCCCCGCATCCCACCTCTGTTATTTCTATTTTCCATTATGCCAGTTCCTCCTTTGAAAGCTGAGAGAAAGCAATCTGACGATAAACTTCACAATTCTTCATCAGTTCATCATGGGTACCCATTCCTGCGATCCTGCCTTCATCCAGAACAATGATCTTGTCTGCATCGCGGATAGTGCCGATTCTCTGTGCAACGATCAATCGGGTTGTATCACCGCACTTTTCATCCAGTGTCTGTCTCAGGATCCGGTCGGTCTTATAATCCAGTGCCGAGAAGGAATCATCGAAGATCATAATCTCCGGATGACGGCAAATAGCTCTGGCAATAGAAAGACGCTGTTTCTGACCGCCGGAGAGATTCGAACCGCCCTGGGCTACAAAACCATCATAGGTATCCGGCAGTTTCTCTACAAATTCATCCGCCTGAGCTGTATGGACAGCATCGATAATGTCTTCTCTGTCCGCAGGCTTGCCGCCGTTTTCACCATAAGCCACATTGCCTGCAACCGTGCCGGAGAAGAGAATCGCCTTCTGGGATACATAACCGATTCTGTTTCTCAATGCTTCCTGGGTATATTCTTTCACATTCATGCCGTCAACCAGCACTTCACCTTCCGTTGCATCATAAAATCTCGGAATCAGGTTGATAACCGTACTCTTACCACAGCCGGTAGAACCGATGAAAGCCACCGTATCTCCCTTATGAGCTGTAAATGTAATGTCTTCCAGCACATTCTTCTCTGCATCCGGATATTTGAAGCTGACATGACGAAACTCTACTTCACCGGTCATACCCGCCTTGGCTTCTGTCTTCGCACCATCCTCAATGGCCGGTTCTGTATCCAGTACCTCATTGATACGCTTTGCAGCAACGGATGCACGGGGTACCAGCACGAAGATCATAACCAGCATCATGAAAGCCATCACAACCTGCATCGCATACTGTGAAAAGACAATCATATCCGAGAATAATGTCAGCTTATCCTGCATACCCGCATCATTGATCAGATAAGCACCTACCCAGTAAACCGCCAGTGTCAGACCATTCATGACAAGCATGATACCCGGCATCAGAATCGTCATGGTTCTGTTGGCAAAAAGCTGTGTACGCTTCAGTTCATCATTGGCCTTTTCAAACTTGGTCTCCTGATAATCTTCCGCATTATAGGCACGGACAACACGAAGCCCTGTCAGATTCTCACGCGTCACCCGGTTGATGTTATCGGTCAGGATCTGCAGCTTTCTGAACTTCGGCATTGCCACCATAACACAGGTTCCGACAATACACAGCAGTATAATAACTGCGATGCCTGTTGTCGCCGTCCACTGCCAGCTCTTTCCGGCAATCTTACAGATGGCCCACACAGCTGTCACCGGTGCCTTCAGAAAAACTTCCAATCCCAGCACCAATACCATCTGAACCTGGGTAATATCATTGGTTGAACGTGTGATCAGACTGGATGTTGAAAAGCGTCCGATCTCTTCCATTGAAAATGACTGCACTCTGTTAAATACCTGTCCTCGCAGGTTGGCAGAAAAATTTGCTGAAATCTTTGCCGCGCAGACAGCAATACAGGCTGCCGTCAAAAGTGAGCCCACCGCACAGAGCAGCATCTTGCCTCCCGCTGCAAGTATATCTGCCATGGCACTTCCCTCTGTCTGAACAAGCACTGTCATGTCGGACATATAATCCGGCATGGTCAGATTCAGATAAACCTGTGCCAGAATCAAAAGAAAGGCAAGTCCAGCCAGTGCCATATCTTTCTTTGTCAATTTCTTTAATAATTTGATCATTACTGCACTTCTCCTTTGATGTCATTGCATATTTCTGTTAAGTCGCATTCATTATCAGCACTCATCTCATCAGAGTGCCAGATTTAAATGAATAAAAATACTTCAGTGCTGCTGAAGTATTTTATCACCATAAACTGTTTGATATTAAACTGTTTATTTTTAAACTATTATAGTACGAATAAAGAATATGTCAAGGCTTTTTATATTTTTTTTAGATTTTTTCTTTTCCGGATTATACAGATGCCTCATCAATCATTCTCTCCATATTCGCCATTGCATGATTTAATACTTTATTGAAAATCGCTCTATCCTCTGCCTGAATACCGGACATAATCTGCTGATGCATATCATCCCATATAGCATTGATGCGCCTCACCAGCTCTTTTGCCTCCTCTGACAATATATAATGCATATAACGCCTGTCCTTCTTATCTGGCATGCTCTCCAGATAATGCATGGTACACAGATGTTCCAGGGTCTTTGAAATCTGCCCTTTATTCAAATCAAGATAACGATGAATATCTGCTGCCGTATTCCGCTCACCGGACATAGCCAGAAAACGCAGAATCTCGATTTCCACCCGCTTCACATCATATTCCCGAATGACGCCGTCCATCTTCTTGTTCATTAGCTGTTTGAACTGTCTGCCGCGGCGCATCATATTTAACTGTTCTTCCATAATGCTTCCCCTCTGTCTGATTTTCACTGATTTAAAATACACTCACCGTCTGATCTGCATAAAAAGGCGGTGAGCATTTATAATCTATTATATTATACACCGTTTCCGGTGTTTTTTTCAAACCTTTTGTCGGATGAATTTTACAGAAGAATTCAAACTGTCCGGAGGCTGTAAAGGACGGATCAAAAGCACCCGGAAGAACAGATGCAATACCTAATGCAATAGATACCGGTATTGCGATTACCAGACATACCACAAATATGATGAATACAGCCTGTTGATTCGCTGTGAAGCAGACTTACAGACTCTTGTGAAGCAGATTTAATACAGTATTCAGGTCGTTCACACCCATCTGTCCCGGAGCAGAGGCTTTGCCTGCTGCACCAAATGTCAGTGCAGAACCAAATACTTCACCGCAAAGACGGCTGATCACACCTGTACCTGCCATAGACATCGTAATGATCGGTCTGTCCGCATACAGTCTGTTCATCTCTTCTGTTGCAAAAAGCAGTGTCAGTACATCCAGTTTGCTTTGAGGCATCACCGCAATCTTTGGAATGTCTGCGCCAAGATCCTGCATTTTACGAAGACGGCCGACGATATCCTCCTTATCCGGTGTCTTGTCAAAATCATGGTTGGAAGCAACAACTTTGACGCCGCAGGCATGGGCTGCTTCAATAATCTCTTTCACCACTTCATCCCCTGTAAAGGCTTCCACATCCACCAGGTCCACATTGCCTGTCGCTGCGATTTCCTTGTTCAGTTTTGCATAATCTGCTGCTTCAATAGCTTTCTCGCCGCCCTCTTTGGATGTACGGAAAGTAAAAAGAATCGGTGTATCTTTTAAAACCTGGCGAAGGTCTTCCAGCACATCCTTCACCTTCTCAATATCGAAAACACTTTCAAACCAGTCTACACGCCACTCAACAACATCTACCGGGATATTGTCAAATGTTTTGGCTTCATTAATAATGTCTTCTTTTGTTATACCGACGATTGGCACACAGATTTTCGGAATACCATCGCCGATTTTAATATTTCTAACTTCTACTGCTTTCATACTCTCAGACTCCTCTTTTTTATTGTTCTGTCTTCGCTAAAAGACTTCCGTATCTCACATTGACAAAAACTGCCAGCAAGCATCGGTGCAAAGATAGCCAGTACACCAAGAATACCGATGGCAATGCCGTCGGCTACCGGCAGTGCTGCATAGGATAAGGAAGTACCTGCTGCCACATAGGCCACCTGAATATTCGGTGAAAATGCGATGCCTATAAAAAAGATAACATAGGATGCCGCACCAATCAACACTGAAATTCTTCTCTCCAGCTTATCGGACAAAGGCCCTGCAAAAGGAAGAGAAACCAGTCGTCCAAGCCCCAATGCTGCCGCAACAGCTGTAACTGTCATGACATCACCAACGCCCCACTGGGCAGCCAGCATTTCTTTGACAACCTGCTGGCTTAACAGTGAACAGCCGATACCTTGAATAAAATAGTTCAAATAAAGAATGACCACACTTGGTAAATATTTTTTATCCATCTCGATTTCCTCCTAAGAAGGAAAACTCCGCTAAAACAACGCGCACCCGCACGAAACGTTTTAACGGAGTTTTCTTTCTTAGGAGGTATTTTAAAATTAGATGAACTGTTTTTATGATTCGATTTTGGCTTTAAACTAATTGATTTAAGCTATTTGCCTGTTTTTATAAGCAATGGTTCCTTCTGCCAGGCATGCAGCGGCGAAAATGATGTTGATGGTAAATACAAGCTGCCAGATGTTATAGATATCTTTGACCATGTTTGCCATAATCAGGAATACTGGCATGGCATCGACGATAAGGGCCATAAAGCCGCCGAAAAATATTCTTATTATCACCGGCAGGCCCCAGCATGCTGCAGAGATGATGACGGCTCCAAATGAACTGTTCTGATGGGCAGATACACACAGGGTAATAGCACACAATGATAATAAGGCTTCTAAGGCAAGCATGAGTAAGACTGCCAGATATTTTGAAAACATCACCGACTGATGCCTGATGCTTTCAGACAGTACAAGTCCTGCGATGTTATTGAATCCATTTAACCCATACACAACCTGACATAAGGCCAGGTTTATCACCGCAAACCACAGAAAGACAGAAATTGTAAATGTCAAAGCAGCGGCTATTTTTGCCATGACGTCCTTTCTTCTTCCCTCTTCTGTGCTGAAAATCAGTGGCAGCATTTTCGTCTGGCTCTCCTCTGCAAAAATAGTTGACACACTGCAAATAACCAGTATACTTCCCAATATCAGACCAAACTGCAGCATTTCAACAAATATTTTCCAGCCTGTTGTGTAAGTCAGATAAGGTGCTATCCCCAGTTTTTCGCATGTTTCCCCCAGTTCTGTTTCCGCAATCATATATCTTTCTGTTGGAACAATGCCGTTTTCCCATGCCCCATTGGTAAAATATCGTGTCACAAAATCATTTAAAAAGTTCCCGTCTCTCCATCCCGGCATATTTTCTTCCAGCTTGGATGGCAGACCATATTTTTCAACAATTTGATGGATCTTTTCATCTGTCAGCTCGCCTTCAAATTCTTTCGTGATTTTCTTGTTCATCTTCACAGCTTCATAACCGGAATAAACGCTTCCATCCACTGCAGCTATTTCCCCGTCTACTTCTGCAAACCAAAAATAAGCCAACAACAATGCGGTAGCGGCAAATAGTCCGATTCTAAATATTTTGTTGTGATAGAGTTTGTACAATTCCATTCTATAAAGCCGCATTTTACGTTTCCTCCGTTGACTGTGTTTCATAAAGATAGGCATCTTCAAGAGTCCCATCCAAAAGTTCTGCCTCCCGCATGGGCTGTTTTTCGGAAATCACTCTTAATTCGACATTTTCACCATTGCTTCTCATATTGCTGACAATAAAACGCTGCCCAAGGCACTCTGCTTCTTTTTCTGAAACAATGCATTTCCAGACGTGGCCTTTCACTTTCTCTATTATCTCCGCCTCTGTTCCTTCCTGAATGAGTTCTCCGTTTTTCATGATTAAAATGCGGTCTGCAATATACTCTATATCCGACACAATATGAGTAGACAGCAAAACAATTCTGTCTTTGCCTAAGGAACTGATGATATTGCGAAAACGCACTCTCTCCTTCGGGTCAAGCCCCGCTGTAGGCTCATCCAAAACCAGAATTTCCGGATTGTTTAAAAGTGTCTGGGCAATGCCGATTCTTCGAAGCATCCCTCCTGAAAAAGTTTTCAGCTTTTTCCTGCGCACATTTTTCAATTCTACCATAGTCAGAAGTTCTTCAATACGCTTTTCTGCATCATCTTTTGGCAATGCTTTTAAAGCCGCCATATACCTGAGAAAACGCTCTGCAGTAAAATCAGGATAAAATCCAAACTCCTGCGGCAAATAGCCCAGGAGTTTTCGATATTCTGCTCCCATACCAGAAATCTCAAGATTATCACAGCAAATCTTTCCCTCCGTTGGCTGCATAACACCACAAATCAACCGCATCAATGTTGTCTTTCCTGCCCCATTTTCTCCCAGCAGACCATATACCCCATTTGTAAATGTATAATCCACTTCACGGACGGCATCTTTATCTTTGTATCTTTTCCAAACATCCATCAATTTTAATTCATGCATAACACATCACCTTTTTCCATTCTATTAAATAGCCTTTTTATCTGAATGACAAATAAAAGTAGTGACAGTATAAAGACTGCTGTCCATATCCGGTTAGCTGCCGTAAACATAATGCCCGGAATAGCCCCGATGACACCATAGCCAATGGACATCAAAAAGCCACTGATAACAAATAGAAACGAATGCTTTTTTCCTGTCTCCATTGACAAAATTCCCAGGGCAATCATCCCCGACAACAGATAAGGTGTCAGAATATAAAGCCCCACCTGCAATAATCCAACACGCCAGAAGCCATTCAAATAACCTGCCAGCAAAAACAGCACCACAACATTGACCATCCCGGATATTACTATCCATGCAGCCACACATTGCTTTGTATTAAAATAACAGCTTGCTCCCAACTCTGCCATTTTCCCAAAAAACATCTTATCAATCACACCAATGGATGTGATGCTTAAAATTCCTGCTCCCGCCATGCACACGGTGATAATTTCATTCTGACTCACTCCGGTATATTGCAGCACCGCAATAAAAATAATGCCCAGACAGATAAGGCCGCCATAAATATAGAAAAACAGTTTATCCATATAATAAAATTGCTGAAGCAGAATATTTTTGATGGACATCCTCATCTCAATTCTCTGCTTGTTGATTTTCTGCTTCTCCATCTCCATCATCATTGCCTGATGAGCTTTTTTCTTTCTCGCTTCATCAATATGTACCTGCGCATTCGCTCTTTCCAAAAGATTTTTTATTTCACTATCTCCCATCATCACACCCCTCCATCATCCTTTTCAACTGACTGATACCTAATCGAAACCGTGACTTTGCCGTGGACACACTACAACCCATCATACCGGCAATATCTTTAAACTTCATTTCTTCATACATCCGCAGAACAACTACTTCCCTGATATCCGGCGAAAGTGCCTTTAACAGATTCTGCAAATAAATGATATCTTCTGTTTCCTTTATCTGATTTCCCAGTTTCGGTATCTTATCAAGTTCTTCCCATCCAACCGAGGTTTCTGTGACTTTCTTATCCCGAAAATAATCAAAACAGAGGTTTCTTGCAATCATCAAAAGATATCCTTTGAGGTTTTGATGATGATAAGAAGTTCCATATTTAATAAATTTTAAAAAACTTTCCTGCGTAATATCATAAGCATCCTCTTCAGATTGAACCATATAAAGACAAAAACGATAAATATCTGCATAATATCTCTCAATAATCAGGCCAGCTGCTTCTTTATCTCCATTATGCAGTTTTCGTATCAATTCGCTTTCTTTCATCGTGTTTTCTCCTAATTCAATATCTGTACATATTATATAACCATTGATAACCGGAAAAAGTTCACCGTGGACAAAAAAACAGACAGCTAAATTTATAACTGCCTGCTAAAAAAGTATTTTCCTTTTTCTGTTTCATTCATGTAACCTCTTCCGCTCCTCAATAAAATCCATTATTTTATTAGAATTCTTGAGTTTTTTTCGGAATAAAAAATTTGGTCATATCTGTTTTCTCTAATTCCAACAATCGTACCTTTTTATCAATTCCGCCTGCATATCCTGTCAGGCTGCCATTTGCACCGACCACACGGTGACATGGAATGATAATAGAGACTGCATTATGCCCTACTGCACCGCCGACTGCCTGTGCAGACATATGATCCATGCCATGCTTTTCAGCCAGTTGTCCGGCAATCTCTCCATATGTCATTGTCTGACCATACGGAATCTGCAGCAAAATCTGCCACACTTCCTGTCTGAATGCAGATCCGATCGGATGAAGAGGCGGTGTAAAATTCGGTTCTTCGCCGGAAAAATACACATCCAGCCATCTTTTGGACTCTGCAAGAATCGGTGTTTCCCGCACAATATGTTCATCCGGAAGTATGTTGGCAAAGTATTTCTGCCCAACAAACCACAATCCCGTCAGACCGATTTCATCAGCAGCCAACAGAATATCCCCCATTGGTGACTGATATTGACATGTATATACCATCATTTTCCTCCATCTTACTTCTTCTGTGTCTTCGGTTTATAATCTCTCATTTCCGGAATAGCTCCGCCTGCTACTGCCCACAAATACAGACTGGCCACACTGCAGTAAGGACTAAACCGCCTGCGATACTTTTCAAACAACTTCCGGTCAATCTTGCGGTGATGATAAACCATACGAAGTCCACGCTGGATAGCCAGATCATCATAGCTGAATATATCCGGCCGTTGCAGACAGAAAAGCAAGATCATCTCCGCTGTCCATACACCAATTCCTTTCAGAGAAGCCAGTTCCTTGATGGCCGCCTCGTCCGACATCTGAGCGACTGTTTCCAGATCAAAGACGCCCTCATGAACCTTTCTGGCAAAGTCCGTAATATATTCTGCCTTACGAAAGGTCATCCCCAAAGACTGCAGCTTGGAAATATCCGCTGAAAGAATAGTTACAGCATTCACTTCTCCCAAAGTCTCCTTCATCCGCTGCCAGATGGTTGCCTGTGCTTTCGTAGAAATCTGCTGACCGATAATATGATGAACCACTGAAGAAAACAAATCTGTGTCCACTTCTCTTTCTATCATCCCTATCTGATCAATGACTTCTGACAGCTTTTTGTCTTTATTTCGAAGATAAGTTATCTCATTTTCACTATATTCAAAATACATCCTTTATCTCCCTTGCATATATTCTGCACAGCCCCTCTTCAATTTCTTCATCCAGATTGCTTTCATCCATGACCCTGCATTACACGCTTTGTAATTCTAACTACCCCTATCATACCATGAAATATTCCCTTTTACAAGTAAAAAGCAAACAGTTGTTCTTTTTAGTTTCAAAGGCAACTATTTGCTTCTGCAAAACACAATAAAAATCATTTATGCTGTCATCAAAAATACGTTCTATTCATCTGCACTTCTCAGCTTACGAATCATTTCCTCGCAAATCTCAAGGGCACTCTTGCCGTCAGTCTGAACAACGATATCCGCTGCTGCTTCATACTTTGCTCTTCTTGCTTCCATCAAATCCGCAATATACTCTACATTCTTGTGACCATTCAAAAGCGGACGCTCGTCACTGTTTTTCACGCGGTCAAGAATGGTCTGCGGGTCTGCTTTCAGAAGAACAACCTTGCCGTTCTTTTTCATCTCAGCCACATTGCGTTCACGCATAGCCACACCGCCGCCACAGGAAATAATGACATTCTGCTTGGACTGCATGTCAATGAGCAACTGTGTCTCAAGATTCCGGAAGTATTCCTCTCCATAAGTCTCAAAAATTTCCGAAATGCTCATGCCCTGCTGCTCAGCGATCACCTGATCCATCTCAACCACATCCATGGCCAGTGCATCTCTCAAAAATGCAGAGATTGTACTCTTCCCTGCTCCCATGAAACCAATCAGCACAATATTGTAATCTAAGAGCTTCTTTCCCTGAATCTTCTTGCTGTTGTAGAGAACTCTTTCATAAATATCAGCAATCTCCTCCTGATGCACATTACCTTTCAATTCTATGTCCAGTGCCTCTTTCTGTCTGCTCTCCTGCTCCGGCTGAAGAATCTGCATCTGATTCTTCTCCTTCAATGCCATAATCTTCTCAACCACATCGAATCGTTTCATCAATATATCTACAAGCTGAGTATCACAGGATAAAAGTTCCTGCCGCAATAAATCCAGTTCCTTCATAGTCATGCTCTCCCTTGTTTCTTTCATTTAGCGTGCTCTATTACTCACATTCCGCTTCAATCGGACGCCTGTATCTGCCCCCTTCGAGCAGATACATCTTTGGAATGAATGTATCAGTTTAACGCATTAAGCTATTACATTGTACCATACATTTACAACTAAAGAAACCTGTAATTTCATTTATTTTATTGGTTATCCTGTGCAGTTTTCATACGAACTGCAGCATTCACAATCATCATCTGAATTTTTCTTTCCAAAAACAGGACCCGCTTTTGCGAGTCCTGATAAAAGATTCATATTCTATGCTTCATCAATGGCTTTGCCGATATCATGACGCATATATTTATTGTCGAATTCAATCCATTCGGTTGCTTTATAGGCATTGGCTCTTGCTTCTTTCAGCGTTGTGCCTTTGGCTGTGACACCAAGTACACGTCCGCCGTTTGTCACAATACCTTTTTCATTGCGCTTTGTGCCTGCATGGAAGCAATAATAGCCTTCATCCGCATGGAATTTTTCAAAACCTGTGATCGGATAACCTTTTTCGTAAGAAACCGGATAACCATCAGAAGCCAGGACAACACAAACTGCCGCATTGTCTTCAAATTCCAGATGCTTCTCAGCCAGTTTGCCGTCGATGCATGCCTCAAACATTTCCACCAGATCTGTCTTCATTCTCGGAAGTACAACCTGTGTTTCAGGATCACCGAATCTGGCATTATATTCCAGCACCTTCGGGCCGTCTTCTGTCAGCATCAAACCAACAAAAAGGATGCCCACAAAATCTCTGCCTTCTGCTTTCATCGCTGCCATTGTCGGTTTGAAAATATGCTCCACACAGAAAGCATTCACTTCTTCTGTATAGAAAGGACTTGGGGAAAATGTACCCATACCGCCTGTATTTAAGCCCTGATCGCCATCTTTTGCACGTTTATGATCCTGAGCAGATGTCATCGGTACAATATTGGTTCCGTCACAGAAGCAAAGGGCCGACACCTCACGGCCTGTCATAAACTCTTCCACAACCATCTGATTGCCGGCTGAACCGAATTTCTTGTCTTCCATGATTTCTTTAACACCGGCGCGGGCTTCCTCAAGATTCTGACAGATGAGAACCCCTTTGCCCAAGGCCAGACCATCAGCCTTTAATACGATTGGCATCTTGGCCGTTTCAAGATAATCAAGGGCTGCCTGCGGATCCGTGAAATTCTCATAAGCAGCAGTCGGAATACCGTATTTCTTCATCAGATCTTTGGAAAATGCTTTGGAACCTTCGATAATGGCTGCATTCTTACGCGGTCCGAATACTCTCAGTCCTTCTGCCTCAAAAGCATCCACAATACCGCCCACCAGAGGATCATCCATGCCGATCACCGTCAGATCAATGGCTTTTTCCTTTGCAAAGGCAACCAGCTTATCAAATTCCATGGCACCGATCGGTACACATTCTGCAACTTCTTCAATACCGGCATTGCCCGGTGCACAATAAACTTTATCTACAAGAGGACTTTCTGCGACCTTCCATGCGATGGCATGCTCTCTCCCGCCGCCGCCAACGATTAATACTTTCATTCTGCTCATCCTTTCTTTCATATCATATATAACTCACGAATTCCGATACAGAATTCAAAGTCACATTGCAGACTTGGATTCTTAAAGTCTACTCCTCTACAAACACTCTGCCATCCTTCACATGCACTTTGTCATGGGCGATCAGATCAATAACTTTCGGCATAATCTGCCATTCAGCCTGCTCCATAATTCTGCGCTGAAGCACCTCAGGCGTATCATCCGGGCGTACTTCCACCGGCTTCTGCATGATAATCGGGCCTGTATCAGTTCCCTCATCAACAAAATGCACCGTTGCACCGCTGATCTTCACACCGCGCTTTAAGGCAGCCTCATGAACATGCAGTCCATAATAACCGGTTCCACAGAAAGACGGGATCAACGACGGATGGATATTGATCATCCTGTTTCTGTAGGCTTTGATCATCTTCTCTGGCACAACCACCATAAAGCCTGCCAATACAACGAGATCCACACCCCGGACATTGACAGCTTCCAGCAGAGCATCATTAAAAAGCTCACGATCTGCATACTGTTTCGGAGAGATACATACCGCTTCAATACCGGCTCTCGCCGCTCTCTCCAGTGCTTTTGCCTTTGGATTATTGCTGATCACCACTTTGATCTCTGTGTCGGTGATACGTCCATCGGCAATGCTGTCGATAATGGCCTGGAGATTAGTGCCGCCGCCGGATACAAGTACTGCAATCTTTAACATAATGTCACACCCTTTTCGCCCTCTGTCAGTTCACCAACGATATAGGCTTTCTCACCTGCCTCTTCAATAAGCTTCATTGTCTTATCAACATCTGCAGGATCAACACCGATTACCATACCAAGACCCATGTTGAAAGTATTGTACATCATCTGTTCGGCAATATCACCTTTTTCTGCAATAAGTTTGAAGATAGCCGGAACTTCGTAGCTGTCTTTCTTCACAACAGCATGAACACCTTCCGGCAGCATACGTGGAATATTCTCATAAAATCCGCCGCCCGTAATATGAGAGCATCCCTTAAGCGTCACACCGCCGTCTTTAACTGCCTTCAGGGCTTTGACATAAATTCTTGTAGGTGCGATCAATGCTTCACCTAAAGTTGTGCCAAGTTCATCATAGTATGTATCCAATGATTCCTTTGTCATATCGAATACTTTGCGGACAAGGGAGAAACCATTGCTGTGTACACCGGAAGAAGCGATGCCGATAAGCACATCACCTTTCTTCAGATTCTCACCTGTGATCAGATCCTTCTTATCTACAACACCTACTGCAAAACCTGCAAGATCGTACTCATCCTCAGGCATCAGTCCCGGATGCTCCGCTGTCTCACCGCCGATCAGTGCTGCACCGGACTGCTTGCACCCTTCAGCAACACCGCTGACGATTGTGGCAATCTTCTCAGGATAGTTCTTGCCACATGCAATATAATCAAGGAAGAAAAGCGGTTCACCGCCGGCACAAGCCACATCATTCACACACATAGCCACTGCATCAATACCGATCGTGTCATGTTTGTCCATAAGGAAAGCCAGTTTCACCTTTGTGCCGCAGCCATCTGTACCTGATAAAAGGATCGGATCTTCCATTTTCTTGATATTTTCAAGAGAAAAAGCACCTGAAAATCCGCCGAGACCGCCAAGTACTTCCGGACGCATGGTTCCTTTGACAAATTTCTTCATGAGTTCTACTGATTCGTATCCTGCTTCAATATCTACACCGGCATTTTTGTAATCCATTTATATTTCCTCCTTGATAAAAGCACTCTGATTATGATTAATTGTTCGATTCAAAATCCGTTCCCAGATTCTTATTTCACTATTTCTATCTGCTATTTCGTTGGGTAATCACCATTAAAACATGCCATGCAGAAACCACCTGCGGCATCCGGACATGCGGCTACCATACCCTCACTGGACAGAAAGGCAAGTGAATCCGCTCCCGTCATCTTGCAGACCGCATCCACTCCCTGCTCATGGAAGATCAGTTTCTTCTCTTCCGGCATGGAAGCACCATAATAACATGGATGTGAAATGGTTGCTGATGCGATCCTCAGATGGACACTCTTGGCTCCGGCATGGCGAAGCAGCTCAACTAACGTCTGAGCCGTTGTACCGCGCACCATGGAGTCATCCACAACCACAATGTTCTTGTCCTTCACCTGGCTCTTGATCACAGAAAGCTTCATATGAATCTTTCTGTCAAACAAAATACCTTCCGGCTTCACCAGATTATTACCGTAGTATTTATTCTTAACAAAAGCATCCACCATAGGGATTCCCAGTGTATCTGCGTATCCGGCTGCTGCTGCCAGCCCCGAATCCGGTACCCATACAACCGCATCTGCCTCTGCAGGCGCTTCCTTGGCCAGATGGCATCCCATATTGTATCTCGCCTTGTAAACTTCCTGACCACCGAAGACACTGGCCGGATGTGAATAATAAATATACTCATAAATGCAGGCACGTATCGGCTGCGCCGGCATACCCTGGATGGAATGCGGGCCTTCTGCATTGATGACCACAATCTCCCCGGGCTGGATATCTCTCACATAATCAACATTCAATTCATCAAAGGCACATGTCTCTGAAGAAAGGAACCATGAATGATCTTCCCTGCCAAGTACCAGCGGACGAATGCCCTGGGGATCTCTGACACCGATCACCTTTCTCGGCGTCATCACCAGCATCGCGTATCCGCCTTTGAGCATCGGCATAATAGAAGCAATCGCCTCCTCAATGGTCGGATAATTATTTCTTGCTCTGGAAATCAACACAGAGATTACTTCCGCCGCTTCCATTGTCTGGAATACAGAACCTTTCAGTTCCAGATCATGGCGAATCTCCTCGATATTCGTCAATCCGCCGTTTAAAGCAACAGCCATATGACCGCTTGTGTAACGGATCACGATGGGCTGTGCATTCTCCCGGGCATCCGATCCGTCATATCTGAGAATGTGACCAATACCTGCATGTCCCTGAAGCTTCTCGAGCTTCATTTCATCAAAAACTTCTGTCACAAGGCCTTCATCCTTCACATAGGAAAAATTACCCTGATTGTCATTCACACAGATACCTGCTGCCTCCATGCCGCGATGCTGCATGGAAAACAGTCCGTAATATATTAAATGGGATGTATGAAAGCCGTTATTGTCAAACATGCCAAACAAACCACATCTGTCCATCATTTTCTCCATCTGCTTACATCTCCTTTAAATACGCTTCATAGCCGATATGCTCAAGCTTGTCAGCCTTATTCAGTACCGTCTGCTCAAGCTTGCTGCTGTATACTTTCAGTCTCTCACGCAATGCGGCATCCTCTGTGGCCAGGATCTTGGCTGCCAGAAGTCCTGCATTCTGTGCACCATTGATGGCCACTGTAGCAACCGGAATGCCCGGCGGCATCTGGACGATAGAATAAAGAGAATCCACACCGCCAAGAGCCTTTGTCTGCACCGGTACACCAATAACAGGGAGCACCGTCATAGCCGCAGTCATACCCGGAAGATGGGCTGCCCCGCCGGCACCTGCAATAATCACTGAAAGGCCTTTTTCCTCGGCTGTCTTTGCATATTCGCATAATCTGTCCGGTGTTCTGTGTGCCGAAACAATCGTCAGTTCATAAGGCACCTGCAATTCATCCAGTATCTCTGCTGCCTTTGACATAACCGGCAGATCGGAATCACTGCCCATAATAATGCCAACCTTTACGCTCATTCCCATTACCTCCGTTAAAACTTGATCTTTGAATGCGCATAGCGCGCTTTAAAAAGTGCATCTTCAATCGTCTTATCTGTCACTGTGATATGCCCCATCTTACGGCCGACTCTGCATTCCTCTTTGCCGTAAATATGGATCTTCACTTCAGGATACTTATAAGCTTCTTCCAGTCCATGGACTTCAGCCTTCTTATTCACGTTTCCAATAATATTCTTCATCACTGTCGGACGGATCAGTTCCGTACTGCCAAGGGGCAGTCCAAGAATCGCCCGGATATGATTCTCATACTGTGAAGTCACACAGCCCTCTATTGTGTAATGTCCTGAATTGTGTGGACGCGGCGCCAGCTCATTGACAAGCACATGCTGATCCTTTGTCACAAAAAGTTCGATACAGAGCATACCATAGGCATTAAAAGCATGCACCGCTTTCCTTGCCACATCCATGGCTTCTTCCCGACAGACTTCTGTGATATCCGCCGGTACCGTTGTCTCATCCAGAATGCTGTTCACATGCACATTTTCTGCCACCGGGAATACCGCTACATCGCCGTTAGTGCTGCGGCAGACCAGAATCGATACTTCCTTTAAAAACGGCACATATTCTTCCACCATCAGGGGCAGACTGCCTGCGCCCAGACTCTCATAAGCCTCACGAATATCTTCTCTTGTATGGATCACCGCATTCCCCTTGCCGTCATAACCGCCTGTACAGGTCTTCAAAATCACCGGATAACCGAAATAGTCACAATCCTCCACCAGCTGTTCATAAGAGTCTGCCTTTCGAAAATCAGGAACCGGCAGACCATGTGACATCAGCCACTGCTTCTGATCGTATTTGTTCTGAATATGCAAAAGTGTCTCACTGGAAGGATAAACAGGACATCCCTTTGCCTCCACCTGCTGCAGCGCCTTCACACTGATGTGCTCAAATTCATAGGTCACCACATCCACCTTCGAGGCCAGTTCCTCAATGGCTGCCACATCATCAAAATCTGCTACAATATGTTCATCTGCAATGCTGTGAGCCGGGCAATGCAGGGTTGGATCAAGAATTACAAAATAATCATCCAGCCGCTTAGCATCAAGAATCATCATCTTGCCAAGCTGACCGCCGCCGATAATACCGATCTTATGCATGTCAAACGCTCCTTTTATAATGATATCTTATAAATAAGTGGATACTCTTATTATAAACCATTCTTATAAATTCACTTTTTCCTATCAAAAAGGCAAAATTCATCAGAATCTGACTCTATTGTAACCGTACTGAGCTTTTACGTCAATACTTAAGCGAAAAAAAAGGAAAGGTTCTTTCACCTTTCCCTTTATATTTAAAATGTATCGTCGATACTATATAAGCACAGCTTATATGTTGAGTGGTTCATTCAGCGCTTCTGTACCTTCAAGGCAGAATTTGCCCTCCCGTATAATATCTACCTGCCTGCCGTCTGCAAAACATGCTGTAATGGCACTGATCTCATCGTAAGGGATCGTAATATCCGTATGCACATTAAAATATGCCTGTTCCGGGTCTGTATCCCTCAGGCGTGACTTCTCATTCTCACGGGCAACAATTTCCTTGCCGTCTGTATTATATACCTTATGATTTTCACTATGGCTGTAGCATGTATCGCCAATGGCAAAATGCGGCCCTGTCTTCTCCATAATGAGAATCGGCATCAGCTGTGTAATGTCGAACTTTCTAGCCATGGCATAGGCCGTTGTGTTCGTGCCGATGGCAAATTCTCCCATTGGCAGCGTTTCATGATTCTGAAGGAGATTCTGTCTCAGATACTTCTGATTCTCTTCCCTGTCCTCATAATTGCTGCAGTCGGCTTCAGCAACACAGCCATCTTCAAACCGCAATGAAAGATTTCTGTAATTCAATCCATTCAGATAAACACTGCTTACATGCAGCGTTCCATTTGTCCCTGCCAATACCGGACTTGTAAAAATCTCACCCACAGGAATATTCACATCTGCGCAGCAGTTTTCAAACACCGTTTCCTTCGCCGGATCCTGAAGCTGCCATAAGGCAACTTTCAAATCCGTCCGGTTGCCGTTCATACCGGTAATATGCATATATTCCGCGCCGTCAATGGCATCGATCATCTTCTGCTGAATGCTTCTGAACAGATCATTATCCAGATTGTTGACTTTGATCGTCTCATCCATAATGGCCTCAAACTGATCGCCAATGGACGGCAGTGGCCAGGCAATGATTGAAAAACTGATGGCTGACGCATCAATATACTGATTGACAATCTCTGTCAGCTGTCCTGCCATGCGAACAGCCAGCTTCTGCTGTTTATCCGACAGACGGATGTTCTCCTCTTTAGCCGCCGGTTCAAAGGGAGTCTCACCAAAAACATCCATCCAGGCCGGACCGGCATAATCCTCTGCCAGATCCGCATACTGCTCATAGGCAGACTTCGTCACACCGATGATGCGCTCACATAAAGCTTTGTCAAGATATAACCCCTTATCCATGCGGTGATCGTAATCATACTGCGGATTAGCCGAGCAGGACACAAGACCGAGCTTACCCGCTGTCTTGTTAATACTATGGATGGCATCCCTGCAGACAATCACAGAAAGTCCTAATGCTTCAAATTGCCGGATTGTTGAACGAAGCACTCGCTCAAAACCAATATTGGCTCTTAACTGGACATTCTTCTTGGCTGATAAGTCAATCTTATACAGTTCAAATCCTCTCACGTAGCCATTCACAAATGTAGCTGCCATATCGTCGATCACCGACTGATCCAGGGTGTTCAGATACGCAGCAATCGACTTTTCATTGGCAGAAATATACTCGCCATACTGATACAGATAAGACAGATCTGTCAAATCCGCCTTCATGATGATATCCCTGTAAAAGCTCAGGGCCGGATCCAGCTTCTCCCGGGTTCTCCCCGTCACAGTCTGATCACTGTAATCACTGACATACCAGTAAATGATCTGCAAAATCTCATCTCTTTCGGGTATACGGTTCTCAAAACGGTTATAAATCTCTATAAACAGCTCATTGATCGCTGTCATATCTGCCAGACGCCCCTGGAATGCCAGCGGAATCAGACCTCGGATCTCCGTGACAAGCCAGGCCATCATCGAACCATAGTCTGCTCCCAGCATTGCCGTCGACCATTGTGGATTGGCATAGCTTTCCTCATAACCGGTTTCCCCCTCCCACACCTCAGTCTCAGGAAGAATATCCGCATAAAAGCGACGATTCATCTCTGCCAGCTCTTTTGTTGTCAGCTGTACAAAGCGACCATCCTGACGCATCTCATAAACCTTTTCCACGTATAAAATAAAATCGGCCAGACAATGGAAATAAACATCAAAGGGTGCTTCTGCCGTATTTGCCTCTGCTATTTCACGAATGCGTTCCACAGACAGCTCAAAGCGTTCCTTCACCCACTCCTGTACCTCTTTTCTATTAATTTCTTTCTTCAATACGATCACCTTTCTCATCTATCATGATTCGGATTCAAGTCGAACGTCCAAAATTCCCGCTGAAAATATTGCAGTTCTTACATAATAATTGATAAACAGCCCACAAAAAAAATAAATCCGTGGACAATAACTGCCGCCAGATTCACATAAAAAGCCCCCTGCACCATCGGGCCATAGGCTTCATTATCCTTGCGAAGCTGAACAGACAGCCAGAGGCCAAAAATTGCAGCCAGAAAACTCAGATATCCGATGCCTCCAACTGCTGCCGGAAGATCGCCTTCCTTTATAAAGGACGCAATCGTCAATACAGCCATGCAGATCAATGATACAATCCCAAATGCAGCGGCGTAAATTCCTCGTTTTGTCTGTCTTTTTTCAATTTTGATGAAGCTGTATATATTATGCGCCATCCCACTTACTCCTTATTTTATTCATTATGTAGAACAGAAGATATCCCGCAATACCTCCTGCAGTATTCAAAATTAAATCATCTACATCAAAGGATCCAACCCTTGTCAGCAACTGTGTGATCTCAATTGTAAGACTCAGTAAAAAAGCCGCCAGAAACATCCGGTTCATTCTTCTGAGCTTCGGTCTCAATATGGGCATAAAAAAACCATATGGCATAAAAGCCAGTACATTACCAAATAAGTTTGCGAGAAATGCCCGGATTCCCACAACATCTCTATATATATAAAATCTTCGTATTTCTTTAAACGGAATCAAATTATACCTATAATAAGAAGTAATAACATCTCTTCCATAATCTTCACTGAAAAAACATACATAAATTAAAACAGCGATATACAAAGTAAGCAGTACGAAACTGCCGAATTTGATACACCGCTTTGTTTGTCGGCTCACGCAATCCCTCCTGCCTGACCTGGCGGGTTCTGCCATTTGGCCCCCTGCCTGTATAAATTACACCACGGCTGCTAAATCCGGCAGCCGCGATGCAGATAACAATATTCTATTGAAAATCTATTCTTTACATCAAGTCTGAATGATGCCTCAGAAGTCTTGCTCCGTTAACAATTCCGATAATACCGAGAACCAGCCCGCTGATTACAGATAAAATTCCAAGGACAAGACTGCATGCACCGGTCTGACACATCAGTTTTGACATCTTATCTTCTATTCTCATCCTCGCTGCTCCTTTCTCAAGCTATGTTCGTATCTGTCAGATATGCCTTTCTAATGCCATCCGACTTCCAACACAATCTACTGTTCCTTTGCACCATACTGTTCATAGTATGCATCAATTGCTGCTTTCAGTTTGTCATCAATGACAATCTTCCCATTACACGGTTTATTATACAGGCATTCAACAACCTCTGCCATCGTAACAATGGCATTTGTCTCAAAACCATAGATATCTTTGACTTCATCAAGGGCACACTTGACACCGCCCTTGCCGACTTCCATACGGTCTAAGGAAACCATCAGGCCAACGATGGTGACATCAGCTGCGCCTTTCACCTTCGGGACTGTCTCTTCCATAGACTTGCCGGATGTTGTCACATCCTCGATCATTACAACGCGGTCTCCGTCTTTTAATGGGCTGCCCAGGAAATTTCCCTTATCTGCGCCATGATCTTTCGCTTCCTTACGGTCTGAGCAGTACCGGATCTCCTTGCCGTACAGGTCACTGAAAGCAATAGCTGTTACAACACCAAGCGGAATACCCTTGTAAGCCGGTCCGAACAGTACATCAAAATCGTCACCATACTTTGCATGGATCGCCTTTGCGTAATACTGACCCAGACGCTTTAACTGGGAACCTGTCACATAGGCACCTGCATTCATGAAAAACGGAGACTTTCTGCCGCTCTTCAATGTAAATTCACCAAACTTCAATACATCTGCTTCCACCATAAAGTGGATAAACTCTTCTTTGTACTGTTCCATATCTATAATCTCCTTTTTGTGATTAAAAATTCACTGATCTCTTTCTGACTTTTCTTCTCTGTTATTATACTCAACTTCCAGCGAAAAATCAACCAAAAACATACCTGTCCAGTCGTTCAAAAGCCTCCGTGACACGACACTTCGGCAGCGCCAGATTCATTCTGATATGATGTTCCCCATGGAATGGACGTCCATCCTGCCAGCCGACGCCCACATCCCAGCCGGCCTGAAGCAGTTCATCCATGGATTGGCCATGATCTTCACACCATTGTGTACAATCCAGAAAAAGCATATAAGTTCCCTGAGGCTTTGATACCGTCACGCCCTTGAAATGTGCTGCAATGTAATCACAGGCAAATCGTACATTCTCCGTTAAAACCTGACACAGCTCATCCACCCATTCGTAACCCTCCTGTTTATAGGCACCGATCAGTGCATGCATGGACAAAACATTCATCTCATTGTAATGGGATTTACTGCCCCTTGCCTCCACTCTGTCTCTCAATGCTTCATTATAAATAATATGATAGCTCCCAATCAGACCTGCAAGATTAAATGTTTTGCTTGGTGCATACAGGGCCACTGTGTGTTCCCGGGCATAATCATTTACCTGCTGTGTCGGTATATGCTTTTGTCCATCCAGTAAAATATCTGACCAGATTTCATCTGAGATCACTGTCACAGCATATTGTTCATATACCGCCATCGCCTTTTCCAGCTCCCACTGTTCCCAGACACGGCCCGTCGGATTATGAGGTGAACACATAATCGCAGCATGGATATGGTACTTCCTGATCTTCGCTTCCATATCCTCATAATCCATCCTGTAAATGCCCTCTGCATCCTTCTTCAACTCACTGTGTATCATCTTATAGCCATTGTTCTTCAGACTGGCGGTAAAGCCAATATATGTCGGGCTGTGCAAAAGGACCGCATCCCCTGGCGCCGCCAGGCACTGCAGTGCCGAAAGGATCCCTCCGAGGACACCATTCTCATAGCCAATATGCTCTTTTTTCAGTCCATTTACGCCATTTCGTTTTTGATGCCATTTGATAATTTCATCAAAATAGGTATCTCTAGGTGCAAAATATCCGTAAGCCGGATGTTTTGCACGTTCAATAATGGCCTCCGGAATCGTCGGCACTGTCGGAAAGTTCATATCCGCCACCCACATCGGGATAAAATCAAAACCTCCCTTTGGTTTTGACGGTGACATTCCCGGATACATTCCAAGACCATCTACAGCCATAGCATCTTGTCCTTGTCTGTCAATGATCGATGTAAAATCATATTTCATATTATTCCTATCCTCGTTTTTTCCAGCATTGATTGCAGCTGCTGACTGCCTTTCACCGCTGATTTTATCTTCTTTTCTATTTTCCTATATCTGCACCGAAAAAGCAATTCTTTCTCTGTATTTCGTTGACTTTTTTATTCCATATCGTTATACTTTATCACAGAACTTTTGAAACATCATCTATTCGCCAAAAGTTCTGTTTTATCAAAGATTTTTACGAAAGGTGTCTATTTATGCTAACCTACATTTTATTGATCCTGGGATTTATCCTGCTTATTAAAGGAGCGGACCTGTTTGTAGACGGCAGCTCATCCATTGCCAGACTGCTTCGCATTCCCGCCGCTGTCATCGGCCTGACCATTGTTGCCTTCGGTACAAGTGCCCCGGAATTATCCGTCAGCTGTTCAGCTGCCCTGGCCGGTCAGAATGAAATTGCCATCAGCAACGTTCTTGGTTCCAACATTTTCAACCTCATGGTTGTTACCGGTGCCTGTGCTGCCATCAGTGCCATTCCGGTCAATGAAGGCATTTTGAAACGTGAGTTTCCATTTTCAATTGTTGCCGCAGCACTGCTTCTGATATTCAGCCTGTTCGGATTCGGACGGCTCAATATCGGCCGACTTGAGGGGCTGACGCTTCTTGTGCTTTTTGTTCTCTTTGTTGCCATCCAGGTCAGGGATGCTTTAAAGTCCCGCAGTGAAAATGCTGAAGATCCAATGGAAGAAGTTCTTTCTCCATTGAAAAGCATTGTATTTGTCGTCATCGGATGTATCATGATCATTTACGGCGGCAACTTTGTCGTGGACAGTGCCTCTGAAATTGCTGCCAATTTCGGTCTGTCAGAAACCCTGATCGGACTGACAGTTGTTGCTTTCGGTACTTCCCTGCCGGAACTGGTCACTTCCATTGTTGCATCAAGGAAAGGTGAAAACGATCTTGCCATCGGTAATGTGGTCGGTTCCAATATCTTCAATATTCTGATGATTCTTGGTATTTCAACAAGTATCCATCCTGTCGCACTGCAGCTTTCTGCTGTTTACGACTGTATTATCCTGATGATCTTCAGCATCCTTGTTCTTTTCTTCTGCTGGAGCAAGAAGCAATTGTCCAGAGGCGAAGGCATTTTTATGCTTATCCTCTATGCGATCTATACGGTTTACATTATCATGCGCTGATAAGATAAAAATATAAGAAAAACTCTTGCTGAACGGCAAAAAACATGCTAACATGAATGCAATCAGCGAAGAGGCTGCGGAATATCCGCGGCCTCTTTTTGTTTTTCACAGATATCATGACCAGACTGCCTCTGCCTGTTCATGCCGCCTTGTCTGCTGTCTGTGAAAATAATAAAGAGAGAGGAAGATGTAAATGAACTACGAAAAAATTTTTGATCTTGTAACGAAAGTGGATGACTTCGTCTGGGGTCCCGCTATGCTTGTCCTGCTTGTAGGCACCGGTATTTTTCTGACCATCCGTGTTGGTTTCCTTACATGGAGAAATCTCGGATACGCCATCAAAAGTACACTGAGTAAGGAGGCCCGTACTCAGAAAAGAGGCGATGGCGATGTTTCTCCGTTCTCCGCATTAACAACCGCTCTTGCAGCTACCATCGGTACCGGCAATATCGTGGGTGTTGCAACAGCCATGGTATCCGGCGGTCCCGGCGCCCTTGTCTGGATGTGGATTTCCGCCTGTTTCGGTCTGACATCCAAATTCAGTGAATGTATGCTGGCCATCAAGTATCGTGAACGTAATGAAAAAGGTGAAATGTCCGGCGGCCCTATGTACACAATGAAAAAAGCACTTCCTAAAGGATTCGGAGCAGTTCTTGGCTGGCTATTTGCTTTATTTGCCGTTCTGGCTTCCTTTGGTATCGGCAATATGACCCAGGCCAACTCTATTTCTTCAGCTTTAAACGAAACCATTGGTTTCTCCAAAGTTGCCATCGGTATTGTCCTGACTGTTCTGTCCCTTACAGTTATTGTCGGAGGTATTAAATCCATCTCAAAGGTTTCCTCTGTTGTTGTTCCTCTGATGGCCGTTTTCTATATTATCGCCGGTATTATTGTTATCATCGGCAACATTCAGAACGTCCCAGCCGGTCTTGTCATGATCTTCAAATATGCCTTTACCCCTCAGGCTGTTACAGGCGGCGTCCTTGGTAATATTGTGGCCTCCATGATGGCTGCCATGCAGTATGGCATCGCCCGTGGATGTTTTTCCAATGAAGCCGGTATGGGTTCTGCTGCCATCACTGCCGCTGCTGCCACAACAGACCACCCTGTTCGTCAGGCTTATATCAATATGACAGGTACATTCTGGGATACAATCGTTGTCTGCTCTATCACCGGTCTTTGTATTGCAAGCTCCGGCATGCTGGGTCAGATCGATCCGGCCACAGGCAGTCTCTATACCGGTTCTGCCTTGACCATCGCCGCATTCAAAACCGTTCTCGGTCCCCTCGGTGGATGGCTTGTCACCATCGGCATTGCACTTTTTGCCTTTTCCACGATTCTTGGATGGGAATATCATGGTGAAAAAGCTTTTGAGTATCTGTTGAACACACACAAACTGAATATCATTTACCGTCTGGTTTTCTCATGTGTTGTTTTCTTCGGTGCTACCATGCAGTTGGATCTTGTATGGAAACTTTCCGATATCGCCAACGCCCTGATGGCCATTCCAAATCTGATCTGTATGCTTCTGCTGAGCGGTGAAATTGCCCGGGATATCCGTGAATTCCAGAAAATTCTGGATAAAGAACGCAGACGATAAGATTTAAATCTATTGCCATACCAAAAGCAGCAGGTCAGCAGATCTTTTTCATCCGCTTTCCTGCTGCTTTCATTTTATGAAATTCTGCCGTTCTCCATTTCATATACCACATCTGCCACGTTCATTGTGGATACTCTGTGGGATACCAGGACAACTGTTTTCTTCTTGGCCGATTCTTTCAATGATTTTAAGATAATTCCCTCATTTAAAGAATCGAGGTTCGATGTAGGCTCATCGAGTAGAATGAGGGGGCATTCATGGAGAAATGCTCTTGCAATTCCGATTCTCTGTTTCTCACCGCCGGACAGCGTATCACCCAGTTCTCCGACTTCTGTATCATATCCTTTCGGAAGTGTCATAATGAAATCGTGGATAGACGCCTTCTTTGCAGCTTCCATAATCTCTTCTCTGGATGCTCCCGGCTTTGCGATGGCGATATTGTTTGCAATGGAATCATGGAACAGGTGTGTTTCCTGTGTCACGTAACTTTCCATATCTCTCAGATGTTTGGTCGGAATCTTGCGGACATCTGTACCGTCTACCGATACGCTTCCATCCTGCACATCCCAGAACCGCATCAACAGTTTTAAGAGTGTAGATTTTCCGGAACCACTCGCACCATGAATACCTGTGATTTTACCCGGCTGTAATTTCAGTGAATAGTTCTCTAAAATAGTCTCTTCACCGTATGCAAAAGTAACATTTTCAGCCTCTGCTCCTGCAAATGCATAATCTGCGCTCTCTTCAGAACCCGCACCCCGATCAGCAGAAGTTTCCACGTCACCCGGAATTTCTTCCACAAGCGGTGTCTCTTCCAGAAGAGAAAGAACACGCTCACCACTTGCCAGTGTCTGGTTCAGGTTGTTGGAAAGGCTTGATAATGCTACGACCGGTCCGAAAGAACCCATCATTGCAATGGTGCAGGTTAAGATTCCCTCGAATCCCATCGCTCCTTTGTCATACAACCAGATGGTCAGTGCCAGCATTCCAAAAGATGCAAGCAGGATAACCATGTTCGTAAATGAACGCTGTGAGCCTTCCATTTTGCTTAATGACTCCTGCATTCCTGCAAGGTTTTTGGAACGCTCAGACATCTGCTCTTTTCTCTTTTCACCCTGTCCGTACTGAATGGTCTCGTCCAATCCTCGTAAAGAGTCCAGAACAAAGCTGTTCAGTTCTCCGAAGTTTGTCCGAAATTCCATTCCCTTCTGGCTGCCACGTTTTCCATTCCACATCGGAATGGCAACACCGACAATCAGATAAGCGGCCAGTGCAAACAGGCCTGCCAGCCAGTGATATCTTCCGATAAAAATCACCATAATAATTGAGGTCAGTGTTGCAATCGCAATCGGAGAAATGGTATGTGCATAGAACACTTCCAGTAATTCGATATCGGTTGTAATAATAGAAATCAGGTTTCCCTTATCCCGCCCTTCCAGTTTTGCAGGGCAGAGCTTTCTCAATGCCGCAAACACTTTATGACGGATGATTGCCAACAGCTTAAATGCGATAAAATGATTACAATACTGTTCCATATAATGCAGGATTCCACGAAGCACTGCAATGACGATCATGACTGTGATAATCGTTTTTACCGGAGTCAATACCAGCCACATATTGTCCACCGAAACAATCATTCCGGCTACTCCTGTCAGAAGACCATGCACGACGACCTGTCCTGCCAGTATTGTCAGGAAGATCGCACACAAATACCCCAATGTTCCAAGGATAATTGCTGCCAGCATGATATGGAGCAGGGGTTTTACCAGACCAATCAGACTTCCCATGATCCGGATGGCACTTCTGCGTTTTGTTGTATTCGTATTTTCACTCATTATGCCATTCCTCCTTTTCCATAGTTTTCCAGTGCCATCTGGCTTTCATACAGATGTCTGTACGCACCATTCCGGCTCATCAGTTCGTCATGCTTTCCGCTTTCTTTAATTTCTCCGTCTTTTAAGAAATAAATCTTGTCAGACTTCACGACATTTGCCAGTCTGTGGGAGATCAGAAGCACCGTCTTTGTCTTTGCCAGTTCGTGAATCACATTCATGATCAATTCTTCACTTTCCACATCAATATTGGATGCGGCTTCATCGAAAATATAAACTGCACTGTCTGTCCGAAGCAATGCTCTGGCAATCACCAGTCTCTGACACTGACCGCCAGACAGGTTGCTTGCTTTTTCCAGCAACTGTGTCTGCAAGCCATCCTGTGTTTGTAAGAACCCTAAGAGTTTCACTTTCTGAAGGACAGCTTCCATCTCTTCTTTCGTTGCGTCCGGTTTTGCCATCTTCAGATTTTCTTCTACTGTACCTTTGAACAGGTAGCTGTTATGGCGAACCAGAACAACCCTCTGCATCAGATTTGTTTCATTTACTTCATTAAGCGGTACACCACCGATGGTGATTTCTCCGTTATATCCCCGGTTCTTTGCTGCAAGGATTCCGGCAATCGTACTCTTACCACATCCGGATTCACCAACCAGTGATACAAAACTTCCTGCCGGAAGATTTAAGTTGATTCCTTTTAAAATCTCTCTGTCCTCTTCATAAGAAAAATGCACATCTTTTAATGTAACATCTAACGCGACCTCCGGCAGTATTTTTTCTCCAGCCTGTGGTTCCGGTAAATCTAAAATCTTGAAAATCTTATCACTCGCTGCCATACCATTCATTGCGATATGGAAGAATGAACCAAGCAGTCTGAGCGGCAGGAAAAACTCGCTGGCAAGCAGAACGATACCTAACGTTCCTGCTACACTGATATTTCCCTTTAAGAATTCAGATACCGCAACTGCCATACCGATCGCAGCTCCGCCATACGCCACAATATCCATCACACTGGTTGAATTGAGCTGCATGGTCAGCACCTTCATCGTAATTCTGCGGAAGTTCTGAGATTCCACATCCATCTCGTCTGCTTTCTGCTGGTCTGCCTGATAAATCTTCAGTGTAGTAAGTCCCTGTAAATTTTCAAGGAACGAATCTCCCAGTCCTGTATAGATACTCCAATAATTATTTAATAATCTCTTCGCTACTTTCTGTACCACTACAATTGAAATCGGAATCAGCGGTACGCAGATCAGCAGGATGACGCTCGCTTTCAGGCTCACTCTGCAAAGAATGATAAATAAGGTCAGCGGTGCAATCAGGCTGTAAAACAACTGCGGAAGATATTTTCCAAAGTATGTTTCCAACTGCTCTACACCTTCAGTTGATACCTGTACAACTTCCGAAGAGGATACCTGTTCACTGTAGGAAGCTCCCAGTTTCAACATTTTCTCATAAATCTTTTCTCGCAGAATCCGCTTTACATCCACACATGCCAGATAGGAAGACCTTGCTCCCATCCGTTCACATACGAACCGGATCACCACAACCAGGACTAAAATCAGTATCGTCCGTTCAATGATCGGTACGGTTACTGCCCGGTACACGACCCGTTCCAGTAAATCTGCGATAGAAAAGACTGCCAATACCTGCGACAGGAGGGCTGCCCACTGCCACAAAATCGTATACACGATATACTTTTTTGCGTGGGACAACAGCCCCACCAGTCTTGTTTTAATCATAAGTAACTCCTTACTTTTTCTTCTCTTTGTTGCTACACACCAGATGCCAGATAGCAAGCACCGGATGATACAACAGCATCCTTGGTCCTGAAAACCGCATAACCTGCCTGATCTGTTCTCTCATCTCCGGCTTATAACAATGTACCTTACAATTCGCACAAAACGTCTTTTCTTCCATAAATGGACACTTTTGACTTCTTTGTTTTGCATAATCCGAAAGTCTTTGACAGTCAGGACACATCTGCCCTTCCTGTCTTTTTTCTTTCGGATGATTTTTCCGGCAGTACAGCCGGATCATTTCTTCTACGACATATTGTTCTTTCTGCCGTTTCTTTTCTACTTTGTCCATCTTACTCTACACTTTCTGCCATTTCAGCTTCAGGCTTTTCTGTCTTAACTCTTAAGAAGAAGTATAACAGGTGGCATACCCACACAACTGCGATACAGATTCTTCCGATTGGTACATTCTTCATGCAGATAAAGCCGATTGCAATGACTACCGTTACCATTCCGATAATCTTGCATTTTGTTCCCATTGTCATGGCTCTTTTCTGAACAAAACTGTCCAGATGTTTCTTATAAAGATTCGTTCCTACGAACCAGTCGTGCAGTTTCTTAGAACTCTTTGCAAAGCAAAACAGTGTTGCCATATAAAACGGAACGGTTGGCAAGATAGGAAGTACAATTCCTATCGTACCAAGTCCAAGGCAGATAAAACCAAGGACTATCCAAACTAACTTTAAAGGATTTCTCATCTTCTTTCCTTTCCGGTAACTAAACCCCAAATTGGTATCAATCACCCTAAATTTCTTCTAAAATGTCTAAAATTTATTTTATAGTGTCTGGTACAGTTCCTTCCTACACCGCCAGTACAAACTTCTGTCCATCAACCCTTGTCACACCAAGTTCAATGCCATACAGCTCTCTGATGCTCTCTTCCGTAATAACTTCTTCCGGATCACCTTCCACCAGCACTTTTCCATCTTTCATTCCGATGACATTATCTGAATATGCGATTGCCTGATTGATGTCATGCAGTACCATGATGATGGTAATTCCAAATTCCTGATTGAGTTTTTTAACCAGTTGCAAAATCTCAATCTGATACCGGATATCCAGATATGTGGTCGGCTCATCAAGGAACAGAGTCTTTGTTCCCTGACAAAGAGCCATTGTAATCCATACACGCTGACGCTGTCCACCGGAAAGTCTTGACACTTCCCTGTCACGATATTCTGTCAGATTGGTTACTTCCAATGCCCACTGGATCATACGCTCATCTTCGGCACTGTCTCCCTGCATCATTTTTTATCATAATTTGCCATCCAATGTCAATACCATTTTCGCATAACTTTGTTGCCTGAATTGCAACAAATACATCATTATTTTCTTTGATTTTGTTGTTATTCAGGCAACAATAGACGTAAAAATGCCGTTATTGATAGTATTTTATCAGTAACGGCACTTTATTGAAATTATTTATTATTTTGTTACATGTTATGTGCAAATGATAATTTTTCTCATTTCTCATTTATACCCAGAAATATAATAATGCAGTGCTTTCCGGCATGTGAACCGGTCCTGCACTACAGGTTACGGTAACTGGTACAATTCCCACTGTGCCGATTCCCGTCCATCGGTGGATTCTGCACGCTTCCATCGGGATTTTCACGATGTTATCTTCTATATCTGCTTCTTCAAGGACTTCATTATGCTCATACTTCAATGTTTTCAGTTTTCCAGCCATCATTTCACCACTCACTCTGGAGTGTGCTTCCATCTCTTTCAGCTTTAATTCCAGATAGCTTTCTCCATTCTCCTGAACGATTTCGGCTATTTCTTCAAATCCCCTCATCGCCATAGAGTCTCTTCCCTGCCCCTGCTTTTTATTCATCCGGTAAAGCCGGAACACTATCGGATGCCTTTCACATTTCTGCAGATTGTGCTGTATCTCCTGATCCAGTTCATTCTCTTTTTTCTTGTATACTGATTTTTTTTCTGCATAGGCGTTGATCATCAGTTCCAGCATGTGGATGTCGATATTCTCCACCATAACATCCAGTGATTCATCGATTTCTTCCGGCTTTGCACCGATTTCTTCCAGATATTTTTCAAGGTTCTCATACAGGTTGGAATATCGTTCCAGCCATTCCTCTCCCGCAGGGGTAAATTCCAGTGATTCTGTCAGAATTCCTCTTTCTATGCAGTTCTTAAAATAACGGTTCACCGTTGATCGGTTCACGCCATAATATTCTGCGATACTTCCCTGAGCTCCACGTTTCTTTTCTACTTTTGACAGACCTTGTAAATATTGTAGTTGCAGCATTGTAGGTCTGTTCTGTCTCTTTAGATGTTCACCTTTTTCCATTTTCTTTGTCCTCTCTTCGTCACCATACATGAATATTCAATTCCCGATAATCGATTGGCAATGGCTTCTGTTCAAAACGGGTAATCGCAATAATTGCCACTGCTTCTGTGACCGGAATTCCTGTATTCGCAGTATAGGTAAAGATGTCTGTCGGTAACTGATAAACACCTTTTTCTTCTTTCGCCTGTATCCACCCATCATCTCTTCTGTACCATACATAGCCGATAGATTCATCTTTTTTTCTCTTGAGCAGGAAGCAGTTCTGAGACTTTTTCACTCTCAATATGACCGAGTGTTCCAGTTTCCCGTACTCTGGTGCAAGGAATCTTGGATTGCGTCGTTCCGGTTCATACAGCCCAAATGCCATCGGGAAATCGCCGTCCTCATAAAAGGTATACAAGTCCATATCGTCATAAACCCTATCGTATACGTCACCGTACTGCAGAAAGTTTTCAATTCCTTTTAACCCTTCCGGACTGATATAATGTTCCACTCTACAGGCATCTTCCTGAGCCCTCTGCTGATCCATTCCACTTACCATCTGGAAGAACTGTGTCAGTTTCTCATGGCGTGCAAGGCACTCCATACCTTCCAGTTTTCCCTTATCGGTCAGTTCCAGATGTCCGTTTCCCGGCTCACACAAAAATCCTTTTTTTACCAGACTCCGCACCAGACCTGCCGCTTCATATCCGGTTATGTTCACTTCTCTGGCATACTCTTTCGATGTGATCTGTCTGCCCTGTCTCCATGTCCGGTAGACATATTCCAGAAGATCTTCTTCTAATTCGCCTCTGGCTTTTGTCACATCAATATTTCTGTTTTCAATCTTCTTTACCATTTTACCTTTCCCACCTGTCTTTTGCCACTTTCTTTGTTTCCATTACTTTTCCCTCTGTTTTGTTTACCGATTACGCTTTAGTTAGTTAATTCAAACCATGTATTTTTAATTATATTGTCCTTTTTTCAAATTTGTCAATGCATTTTCCCTACAACATTATAATTCCATATAAAAATATATAAAAATATCCAAAAATATGTTTTTATTTCTTTTTTTCACATACTTTTGGATATTCTCATCGCTTAATTCCCTGTTTCCTTTAATTTTGACTCATCCGTAGTCTGTGCGTCAATGCAGACTGCATGGATGGCAAGCCGCTTGCTGTATCCGTTCCCTGTACAGGTAGAAAGTGTCAGTATCTTATTACTGGTCTGCGGCTTTACTCCTGTATCAACATCGGAATCTTTTATCATCTGATCGATAAATTTCTGATACTCTTCGCCCGGCTGGTATCCTACTTTATACACATCACCGCCATTGACCGCATCTTCATAGGAGAAGATTCGATAACGGTAGGCGGTTATCTCAGAATATACAGAGAAATATTGATTCTTTTTCCAGAATCCTTCTTCCTTATATTTTTTCAGGCTCCCGAACATGCTTCCGTCATTCATATTGTGACCGTAGATAATGTTGTAATAATCCGAAAAATCAGATTTGTTAAGACCTTCCAAAAAAATACACCCTGCGATGTGGCTGTTGCCATGCAGGTCGGTTCTCAGATATTTCTGATTGTCACCAGAATACAGAATTGGATAATTGATACCAAGTTCGTCCTGATTATCAAACCGTATCCATCCGATGACATCTGGATTTTCGGCTTTCATTTTGTCAAACTCTACTTTTACGTCTGTTGCCCACCAGTCTTTTTTCTTCTGTTGTATAACCCCTGCCAATCTTTGCATACTTATTCAATCCCCCAATAAAAAGTTTACAAAAAACAGTCATCACACCGAAAACATTTGACGGCAAGCCCCATTAACATAAAAAATTCCCGATTTTTATTTATGCTTAATCGGATGATAACTTTCTGAAAACGTTGGGCAATGAGCCCCATACACGTAAAAAATTCCCGAGGTCTTAATTCAACCCAGCTGATGATATCTTTCTGGAAACATTGGGCGATGAGCCCGTTTCCAGAAAGATATCATCAGCTAGGTAATTAAACCTCGGGAATTAACCTTTTATTTTACGAGACCGATGAGTTCGTTGATGTCTTCCACGCCATGTCTTCTCATGTACGCTTCAATGCCATCAATAACTTCTACAGTTGTATATGGATTTGTAAAGTTCGCCGTACCGATTGACACAGCTGTTGCACCAGCCAGAATAAATTCCATGGCATCTTCAGCTGTACAGATACCGCCCATACCGATAATCGGGATCTTGACTGCATTTGCTACCTGATACACCATACGGACTGCAACCGGCTTAACAGCAGGACCGGAAAGACCGCCTGTCTTGTTGGCAATGGCAAATGTCTGTCTCTCGATGTCAATCTTCATACCGGTCAATGTATTGATCAGAGACAGGCAGTCTGCACCGCCGGCCTCAGCAGCCTTCGCCATCACTGTGATATCTGTGACATTCGGGCTCAGTTTCATGATAATCGGCTGTTTGGCCTTGGCCTTGACAGCCTTTGTAATGGCTTCCACTGCCTTTGGATCCTGCCCAAAAGCAATACCGCCTTCCTTGACATTCGGACAGGAAATATTGATCTCCAGCATATCCACTCTCGGTTCATCTGCAAGGCGCTCAACCACATCCAGATATTCTTCTGTCGAATGGCCGCACACATTGACAATGACCTTTGTATCATATTTCTCCAAAAACGGCAAATCTCTCTTTGAAAAAAGATCAATGCCCGGATTCTGAAGTCCGATGGCATTGAGCATGCCGCTGGCTGTCTCCGCAATACGCGGAGCCGGATTTCCCGGCCACGGTACACTGGCTACACCCTTTGTCACAACCGCACCCAGACGGTTCAGATCAACAAATTCACTGTATTCTGCACCGGAACCAAATGTACCTGAAGCAACCATCACAGGATTCTTCAGCTCAACTCCGGCAAGATTTACCTTTGTATTCATTACAGTTCCACCTCCTGTGCATTAAAGACAGGACCATCCTTACAGATACGCTTATTATGTACGTTTGTATGGTGATCCACATCTTTTGACTTACAGACACATGCAAGGCATGCACCGATACCGCAGGCCATCTTCTCTTCGAGAGAAATCCATGCCTCAATACCATTATCAGCCGCATACTGCTTCAGCGCACGCAGCATCGGCGTTGGTCCGCAGCTGTAAATAACCTGACCTTCGACACCTTCTGCACGGATGGCATCCAGTACATTCCCCTTTGTTCCACAGCTGCCGTCTTCTGTGGCAATAACCACTTTGCCGTATTGCTCAAATTCCTTGTTCAAAAACAGTTCATCTCTATAACCGAGAACGATGGTCTTCTCACAATCCAGTTCTTTGGCAAGCTCCAGCATCGGAGGAACACCGATACCGCCGGCCACAAGAATTGCCTTGTTTTTCTTCAATGTATAACCATTGCCAAGGGGTCCCATAATTTCTAATGTATCTCCGACTCTGCATCCTGAAAATTCCTTCGTACCGTAACCAACGACACGATAAACGATTCTCAGTCTGCCATTCTCCTTATCAATTTCACAAATACTGATCGGTCTTGGAAGCAGTTTGCTGTCATCATTCGAATAAACAGAGATAAACTGTCCCGGCTTAGCTTCTGAAGCCATATTGCCGACTTCCAGCCACATACTGAACACATCAGATGCAAGCTGTTCCTGCGAAAATACAGTTGCTTTGATTTTACTTACGCTCATGCTTTTGTCCTTTAATATAATCACTGTTGAATTGCTTTATCTGGTTTCATCATTCTATATCATCTGCAGCAGATGCCTGCCAAACCGTTTTACAGTACAGATGCAATATCTTTCTGCATATCGATAACTGCTGCTCTGGAAGCGTCTGCAAAATGCTCTGCACCAAACTTCGCATACTTCTCCTGCTTGTAGGCAGCAATAATACCTCTTGATGAATTCACGATCGCACCAAGGCCGTTCTCATCAAAGTTCGGCAGAAGATCCTTCGCTGTAGCCCCCTGTGCACCATAACCAGGTACAAGAATATAAGCCTTCGGCATCAGCTTACGAGTAATTCTTGCCTGTTCCGGGTAAGTCGCTCCTACAACAGCTCCTACATAGCTGTATCCGCATTCACCTACATAATCACTGCCCCATTCATTGACTTTCTCAGCAACATATTCAAACAGAGGACGACCATCAATCAGTCTATCCTGAAATTCACCGCTTGATGGATTCGATGTCTTAACGAGGATAAAGGCACCTTTCTTCTCTTTCTTTGCAGTATTGATAAAAGGATTGATACTGTCTGATCCCATGTAAGGATTCAGGGTAACAAAATCTTCATTAAAACCATATAATGAACGGCTTCCTACTTTTACAGGACCCAGATGGCCTCTTGCATAGGCTTCTGAAGTAGAACCGATATCGCCTCTCTTAATATCACCAATAATAACTAAATCCTTCTGACGGCAATACTCTACTGTTCTGTGGAACGCCTCCAGACCCGGAAGTCCAAACTGCTCATACATGGCAATCTGGGGTTTTACAGCCGGGATCAGATCATAAACAGCATCTACAATTGCTTTGTTGAACTGCCAGATAGCTTCTGCAGCGCCTTCCAATGTCTCGCCATATTCATCAAATGCTTTCTTCTGAATATGATCCGGTACAAATGCCAGATTCGGATCCAGTCCGACAACGATCGGTGCATTTAATTTCTTAATTTTTCCCACCAGTTTATCAATCATGTACTCTATATCCTCCTTAAACACAATTTTCCTTAAATATCCCTTTCATTTTAGCATATTCGCCATAGAGCCGCAAGTCCATCACTATGATAAATCCCAGTCCCCATAATAAATCTCAGTGTTTTCCATTTTCTTACATTTATTTACATTTAATTGTAAAATCGCACTATATTTTCCAACTTTGTAAATTTACTGATTATACACCTGTTTTTTCAAAATTTCACGTATTTTTTTCTGAAATTTTCAATTTTGTAAACTTTTTATTAAATCTACGCTCGCCTATTGCGCTTTTTTGTGGATTAATTTCCTCCTTCATGGGTTGACATCTCCAATTCATCTCAGTATAATGTTAGGCATAAAGTTTCCCACAGCATTGTGGTAAATCAATCAAATAAAGTTCTGTTACAGATTATATCGAAGGAGATATAGATGGAAAGACCGGTTATTCCATCTGTATCTCTTTTTTGTTTCAGGAACTTGAACAGGAGGAATAAGTTATGGAATCTAATGCAATCTTAGAAGCAGTTAACAGTATTATTTTTGGAAGCCACGGTGTCTGGTTTCTGATCGGCGCAGCTCTGGTTTATTTCATGCAGGCTGGTTTCGCAATGTGTGAAGCTGGTTTCACAAGAGCCAAAAACGTCGGCAATATCATTATGAAAAATTTAATGGACTTCTGTCTCGGAACAGTTGCTTTCATCTTTGTCGGTTACAATATTCTTTGTGGTGACGCTTCCAAGTTCTGGGGCGGTTTTACAATGAATCCTTTTGATTTCGGTAGCATGGACTGCTATGGATTCGTATTTAACCTTGTTTTCTGTGCAACTTGTGCAACAATCGTTTCCGGTGCCATGGCTGAACGTACTAAATTCCTTACTTATTGTATTTACAGTTTTGTCATCAGTCTGATTATCTATCCAATCGAAGCCCACTGGGTATGGGGCGGCACAGCATGGTTAACCGATCTCGGATTCACTGATTTTGCCGGATCCGCTGTTATTCATATGGTTGGTGGTGTCACCGGTTTCATCGGCGCCTGCTTCCTTGGACCTCGTATCGGTAAATATGACAAAAACGGTCATGCAAGACCAATCCTCGGACATAATATCAGTATTGCTGCTCTTGGTGTTTTCATTCTCTGGTTTGGCTGGTATGGTTTCAACGGTGCCGCAGCTTCAGACGGACAGCATCTTGGACAGATTTTCTCCACAACAACTCTTGCTCCTGCATGTGCAACAGTTGTCGCAATGATTTATACATGGTTGCGCTTTGGTAAACCTGATGTTTCACTTTCACTGAATGGCTCTCTTGCCGGTCTTGTAGCTATTACAGCAGGTTGTGACAATGTTGATAACGTTGGTGCTATGATCATTGGTGCTGTAGCCGGTCTTCTCCTCTGCATCTTCGTTCCATTTATTGATAATGTTCTGAAAGTTGATGACCCGGTTGGTGCATGCTCCGTTCATGGTATATGCGGCTGCTTCGGTACACTGGCCGTTGGTCTCTTCGACTACACAGATGGCCTCTTCTATGGCGGCGGTGTTCATCACCTGCTGATCCAGTTATTGGGTGTTGTCTGCATCGCAGGCTGGGCAATTGTATGTGATTTGATTCTCTTCACAATTTTGAAGAAAACAGTTGGTGTCCGTGTATCTGAAAGAGAAGAACTCGAAGGTCTGGACGCAACAGAACATGGTCTTGAAACAGGCTATGCCGGTTTCTTAATGGACAAAGATAACTAAATTCGCTCACTCATTATTTTAATAGAATTCCTTCCATAATAAAATAGAGCTGATTGCTTATGATGCATCATTGTAAGTGATCAGCTCTGTTTTTTAACATCGATGATCTGTCTGTTTCATTTCAACCGCTCTTAAAGCTCCTATTGTATTAATAGCATATACAATTTGAATTTTTTTTGACTTTTTATCTTTTTCCTGTTGACAAATTCTCTTTCATATAGTATAGTATCCATGTGCTTGTGAATAGCACTTTTTATGCGCGAGTGGCTCAGTTGGTGGAGCACGACCTTGCCAAGGTCGGGGTCGCGGGTTCGAGTCCCGTCTCGCGCTCTTCACAAGAGTGAATATCATCTTTATGCGCGAGTGGCTCAGTTGGTGGAGCACGACCTTGCCAAGGTCGGGGTCGCGGGTTCGAGTCCCGTCTCGCGC
>NZ_JAAXCM010000038.1 GCF_019734885.1 Pseudocoprococcus catus
ATCTTCTACTGCAACAACATCATATGCCTCTGCCATTTCATAACTCAGCTTATGTAAGAAATCTTTCCTCTGGTTTCGGATTTTTTCGTGACATAATGCAACACGTTTTTTCTGTCGGTAATAATTATTGCTTCCTTTCACGCAATGGGATAACTTTCTTTGTTCCCTTGCCAGCCGCTCCTCACTTTTTCTGAAGTATCCTTCATTTTCCTTCTGTATATCTTCAGAAAACACAGCCATTCCATGCATTGCATAATCAATTCCCAGTATCTTTGCGTCTTCATAATCAAATTCTTCTGCTTGGTTTTCACAGTCAGATTTTTCATATAATAGACTTGCATAATACTTTCCGGATGGTTCCATACTTATTGTTACAGATTTCAGGCAATATTTTTCTGGAATATCACGATGTTTTTTCATACGGATCCATTTCAACTTCGGTAGTTTTATCCGATGATCTTCTACCTGAATATTTCCATTGACCACATTTGTCGTATAGCTTTTTCGGCTCCTGTGTTTTGATTTGAATTTTGGAAAGCCAATCTTTGGATTCCTGAAAAAATTCTTATATGCCTTTTCCAGATGCATCTGCACATTTGCAAGTGCCAGGGAATCCACTTCTTTCAAAAATGGATATGTTCTTTTATACATCGCCGGTGTATTTCGCAGCATTTTTTTCGTTGCTTCATATTCCCGTATCTTATCATTCAACATCTGATTATATAAAAAACGACAGCAGCCAAATGTTTTGGCGAGCAGGACTTCCTGTTCTCTGTTTGGATATATACGAAAACGGTAAGCTATATTCATCTTTTTTCTCTCCCTGCGTCTCGATATAACTACGGATAACATCAATCGGTGCACCACCCGCTGTGAACAGGCAGAAACTTTGACTCCAGAATGCTTCCTTCCAAAGTCTTTCCCTGATCTGTGGATATTCCTTTTTTAACAAACGACTGCTTGCACTTTTATACGCATTGATAAATTTACTGAGTTCTGATTTTGGCTGTGCCCGAAACATAACATGCACATGATCAACATCATGATTCCATTCTTCCAGTGTGATTCCATAATCAGGTGCAATACGTTCCCAGATCTCTTTTGCACGTTCCGAAATCGGATCATCTATTACTTTTCTTCGGTATTTTACAACCATGATCAGATGATAATACATCAAATATACTGAATGTGCATTATGATCCATTTTGTCCATATAATCAGTCCTTTCTATCCTTTCGACTGATTATAGTATACCACACTTCGCACCGCAGAACAAGTGTTCTTTTTCTTTTTTCTGCAATTCATCTCCCACCTGTAGAGGAAGGAGAATTCTTGCTAACTTTTGTTAAAAAATCTTATTTCCAGAGATATATTTATGTAGTAGATCTCCGTTCTCTGACAAACAGATATATCGCTCTAACCGCTGTCTGAGGGTGAGGGCCTGTGGGTGCGGCATGCGGCTCTCATCGAGGACAAGGGCGTCAAGTTCGTATCCCGGTTCGAAACTGCCGACTTTGCCGAAGAAACTGCCGCCGGCTTTTGTTCCCATCCAGAAGATTTCTTCCAGGGTCAGCGGCTTCAGGTTCTGATCCAGCAGTCTCCAGACGAGCTTGGATACCTGTCTGGCCTCCATCATGGTTCTGAAGATGGAGAGTGTGGCACCTCCGGCTACGTCTGATCCAAGTCCCATATGCACGCCTATATCCAGCCACTTTCTCACAGGGGCAATGCCGGATGCAATGTTCATATTGCACTGCGGACAATGGATCGCGTAGGTGTCATTGTCCTTCATCATCTGTATCTCCCGTTCATCAGAGTACACACAATGTGCCATGATGGATTTTCTGCCGGGCGCTGCCAAGCCGGCATTTATGTAGGTACCCATATAGTTCTCTGAATCAGGGCACAGTTCCTTCACCCAGTCAATTTCACTGAGATTCTCGGATAAATGGGACTGGACCGCCAGATGGTTCTCAGAAGCGATCGCCCCAAGTCCCGTCATCAGTGCATCGGTACAGCTCGGTGTAAAACGCGGGGTAATGATCGGACGGACATTATGAAATTGTTCCGACTGCATAAGCCATTCTCTGGTTGCTTCCAATGAGGCTTCTGCACTTTCCTCACAATAATAATCCGGGCTGTTTCTGTCCATATTGACCTTGCCCACATAGCCCTTTAAACCGGAGGTCTCCAGGAGGGCCATCAATTTCAATGTAGCCGATGTATGGATCGTCGCAAATGCACAAAAACGTGTCGTCGGACTATACTTCAGATCCTGCACAAACATGCTGTATGCCTTATCCGCGTAGGCCGGTTCTTTATAGCCGGATTCTTCCGGAAATGCATAGGTTTCCAGCCATTCCAGCAGTTCCATGTCCATTCCGAGACCTCTGTAAGCATACTGCGGTGCATGCACATGCAGATCGGACAATCCCGGAACAATCATATGCCCTGTGTAATCCAGCACTTCAAAATGCTGATACTTCTCCGGAATCTGTGTAAATACGCCCATTGATCTGCCGCCCTCACAGATCAGATACGCATCTTCATAGAGCCTCAATGTATCAGAAGTCTCACTGTAACAGATATCACCCTTCATAATAAAATTGTTCATACTCATCACCCATTTTCATTCAAGTCTGCTCCGATACTTCTGATCGGAATCGTTGGTAAGGTTTATTCAGGCGTATACAGAGTTCAGGCTGATATAACTGCTTACTATCCTTCTGATAAACTATGAGAAACACGCTTCGCGAGTTTCTCAAGTTATCGCGGCAGTCGCCAAGGTCTCGTGCAAGCACGGACTTTGGCTCGTTGCTCGCGTAAATAAAAAGAAAGGCCGCCGTACAAGCCGACTCTCCCGCCTTCGGGAATTATAGTCGACTGTTTACGGCAGCCGGTAGAAACGCTCAACCTGATTATGAACATATATAATCCATTGATATATTTATTTTACAGTTAATAAGTACTTCTGTCAACACCTATTATGCCAGTGACTGAATGGCATCCACCATAGCCTGATAGCCTGTACATCTGCAGATATTGCCGGATAAGCCGCGTCGGATTTCTTCCTCCGTGGGCTTCGGATATTTCTGAAGCAGTGCCACTGTAGACATGATCATGCCCGGAGAACAGAAACCGCATTGAACCGCACCATAATCCACAAAGGCCTTCTGTATCCTGGCCAGCTCCGGATGGGCCTCAACACCTTCAATGGTCATGACCTGACATCCCTCCGCCTGAACAGCCGGAAACAGACAGCTGTTGACACTTCTTCCATCTACCAGGACCGTGCAGGCACCGCAGTCACCTTCGCCGCAGCCCTCTTTTGTGCCCGTCAAATGAAGAATATCTCTCAGCACCTTTAATAATGTGGCATCTTCAGGAATTTCTGTATGACAGGCTTCTCCGTTTAAAATAAAATCTAATGTTCTCATTTTTCACATGCCTCCCATAATTCTCTTACAAGCTGCAGTACCACATTGTCTGCCACAGTTTTTCTATAACTTCCTGTTGCTCGAATATCATCAATCGGTGAAATATCCTCCGACAGGGCAATGGCAATTTCTTCATGAAGAGACTGCCATTTTTCTTCACTGCCCGGTCTTTTCCAGGCACGCAGCAATTCTTCTGTATGAAATGCACGAAGGGCTGTCGGGCCTGCTGAACCGACGGCGATGGCCAGGGTCGTTATTCTGCCCGCTTCCTTTTCCATATAAACGGCTGCATTGATGATTGAAATGGCCAGTGCATTCCTTTTGCCGACCTTCCTGAATCTTGCGGCACCCGTTTTGAATGGAATGACAATTTCAGTCAGAATTTCCCCCTGATGGATAGCCGTTCGTCCCGGTCCCTTCATAAATCCGTTGATGGATACCATACGCTGACCGTTTTCTGCCACAAGAACCAACACTGCATCCAGCGCCATCAGAACCGGCACGGTATCCGCCGCCGGAGAAGCTGACAAAATATTGCCGCCAATGGTTCCTCTGTTGCGGATCTGGGGGCCGCCCACAAGGGATGCGGCCTCAGCCAGTGCATCCATGGCACCCTGTCCTCTGAAAGCATCTTCTATAAGGTCAAATGTTGTCAGACTGCCTATATGCCAGCCGTCCTTCTCTTCTCTGATGCCTGACAGTTCTTTTAATCGATGCAGACTGACAATATCTCTGTCCAGATATTTGCCCTTTTCTCTGTCCACATAGAGATTGGTAGCACCTGCACAGGCCACGCTATTGCCGGATGACAGCATCTGACAGGCCTCTGTTACTGTATTTGGAATCAGCATCTGTGACATCTCTATCCCCCACTATCCTTTTTATTTTTTCGTCATCCTTCCATGACTCATATTTTATGCATTCTTTCAAAGCGCACTTTTTTCGCCGGACATCTGGTCGGCAGCTATTCCGTCCCGGATTCCGTTTCTTCATCTTCCGGATACTCTTGCTCTGTATCAAAATAACTCTTCAGATCATAGGTCACTGTATCAAATTTGTCCAGATAGCTGCCGTCCAAAAAGTCATCAAAATCCTTGATATGCCAGTTGGAATCCTCATAAACAAGTCCCACTTCATAGACCATTCCCGGCAATCTGGCTGCCTGGGAATAATAAGCAGTGCCGGTTGTCCCGTCTTCATTGAGTTCTACTCTGTCATAATTAATAAAAAGCGGCGTCAGATACGGATAGGACCGTTCTTTCTTAAAAGCCCGGATAAACTCACTTTTATCCATAACCTTTCGGAAGTCATCTGTCATAAATTCATAAATAACCGCAGGATTCTCATACTGATAATCAATAGCCTCCGCATAGGCCATAGCTGCTTTCTCAGCGGAGACCTCAGAAGGTCCATCAGCTGCATGTTTCATACTGGTCACAACCGTTATACCCGCAATGATGACAATCAGCAGTACGATGATGATTTTGGTTGTCTTCTTCATTCCTATCGCTCCAATCGGGAATAAGGAATCGTATAAGCACTCGGGAATTCCGCCTTCTTGGAAGCAAAGATCAGCGCTGCAATGGTCATGATATACGGCAGCATCAGCATCAGCTGATTGGCCATATCAATGCCCAGGGCCTGAAGACGCATCTGAAGGGCACTGGCAAAACCGAAAAGCAGCGCACCCCACATGGCTCTCACCGGCATGAAACGAGCAAAAATAACAACAGAAACGGCGATAAAACCACGGCCGCTGACAATGGATTCTGTGAAAAGATTCATATAAGCAATAGACATAAATGCACCTGCTGCACCGGCATAAAGACCGCCGATGAGTACCGCTGCATAACGGACACCTGCCACACTGATACCCTTGGAATCTGCTGCGCGCGGATGCTCGCCCACGGCACGGATCTTTAACCCGAATGTTGTTTTTTCAAGGATAAACCATGTCACAAATACCATCACATAGCTGAGATAAACCAGAATATTATGCTGGAAGAAAATCTGTCCGATCACCGGAATAGATGATAATACCGGAATATTCACGGCTGCAAACGGTGTTACCTGAGGCGGCAGACTCTGTACACCAAAAAGGATACGATATACATAAACCGCTGTACCCGCACCAAGAATATTCAGGGCAATACCCGCGATGACCTGATTGGCACGCATGGTGACTGAAAGCCATGCCATGATCAGACTCCACAGCATACCGAAAAACATACCTGACAAAAGTCCAATCCAGAGATTGCCAGTTTTATATGCTGCTGAAAAACCTGCGACGGCTCCGATCGTCATTGTTCCTTCTACACCCAGATTCAGAATACCTGCCCGCTGTGTATAAATCTGTCCCAGCGCTGGAAGAAGAATCGGTGTTGCCAGACGGATGGTTCCCGCCAGTAAACTCACTAAAAATCCTACTGTAAAAATACTGCTAAGCATCTTTTTTCCCCTTCCTCAGTAATTTCTGCGGCCATCCGAAATGAATCGCTGTTCTTGCAATAACAAAAACGATCACCAGGCCCTGAATAATATCTACAACAGAATATGGTACTTCTGTCATACGCTGCATGGTTGCACCGCCCACAAGAAGGGCTGAGAAAAAGAAGGAAGCGATCACAATACCCAATGGATTCAGACCACCAAGCAATGCGATGATCGTTGCGATATCCCCGTAGCCGCTGGAAAGGCCTTCCAAAAGTCTGTACTGAACACCATACACTTCATTCCATCCAGCCAGACCGCAGAGTGCACCGGAAATCAGCATGGCCACCATGACTGTCTTCTTCACATTCACACCTGCATAGGTTGCGATCTTATCACCCTGTCCGATCAGATCAATCTTCACGCCCAGCTTTGTTCTCCAGAAGAAAAACATCATAAGAATAACAATGATTGCCACCACAATACCGCCGTGGATTCGCATCTGTGCAGAGAACAAAGGCAGATGATAGGCATCCGGCAATACTTTTGACTGCGGGAAGCCGCCGCCGTCAGGATCCATCATCGGACCATAGACGAGAAATGCCAAAAAATAGGTTGCAATATAATTCAGCATCAAAGTTGTGATAACTTCATTGGCATTAAAACAGTTTTTTAGCCAGGCTGCCAGCCCGCACCAAAGGGCACCGCCCAGAACAGACAATATCAGGGACAGCGGAAGTAAAATCACTGTCGGAAGTCCCAGATAAATACCTGGAAGAATGGCCAGAATCGCGCCAATGGTCAGCTGACCATTAGCACCGATATTCCAGAGCTGTGCCTTGTAAGCGATGGACATACCAAGTGCCATCAATGTCAGCGGAATCATTTTGACAAGGACTTCGGATATCCTGGCTTTAGAGCCAAGGGCTCCTCGAAACAGTGTTGTATATGCTTCTGCCGGGTCATTGCCTGAAATCCGTACAAGAATCGCACCCACTGCCAGTGCGAGAACAATCGTCAGTACCGCAATAACAAATTGTTTGATACTGTTGATGATTTTTGAATTCATGCCTTTTCCTCCTGTTTGTGTCCCATCATCAGCATACCGATTGTATTTGTATCGGCGCCTGCCGGAAGGATACCCATTATTTTGCCGTCATAGATGACAGCGATTCTGTCCGAGAGCTGCAGGATTTCCTCAAGATCCGCAGATACAAGAAGAACTGCTGCACCATCATTACGTGCATCCAGAATTTTCTGTCTGACATATTCCGATGCACCGATATCAAGGCCTCGTGTCGGCTGATTGGCAATAACCATCTCCGGATGATCATCCAATTCTCTGGCCAGAATAACTTTCTGCTGATTACCGCCGGATAAGGCTCTTGCATGGTCTTCTCCGGAATTGGCCTTAATCTGATATTCTTTCTGACATTTATCCCAGTAGGCATCAATGGCCTTCTGATTCAGCAGCCCATTTTTTGAAAATGGCGCTTTGTGGAACTTCTTGATGATCAGATTCTTCTTAAGGCTCCAGTTCAGTGCCAGTCCGGTTGTCATTCTGTCCTCAGGAATATGGGAAATACCACTGTTGATATAGAAAACAGGCGGTTGATTGATCACTTCTTTTCCTTTAAAAAGGAACTGTCCGCCATCCGCTTTTCTAAGACCGGTCAGGACTTCACATAATTCCTTCTGTCCGTTGCCGTCTACACCGGCCAGACCGAGGATTTCTCCCTCATGAACAGTCAGATTGAAATCTGTCAGTGCCGGAAGTCCTTTGTCATTGCTGGCTGAAAGACCCTTCAGTTCCACTTTCACTGCTCCGGGAGCTTTCTTATTCTTGTCGAAATTAAACAGAACATCCCTTCCCACCATCATTTTCGTCAGTTCTTCTTTGGTTGTATGCTCATCAACCAGTTTGGATCCTATCAGCTCACCATCTCGTAAAACAGTGACTTCATCAACGATAGAAATAATCTCTTCCAGCTTATGGGTGATCAGAATGATTGATTTACCGTCCGCTTTCATATGCCGCAGCATATCAAAAAGTACATTGGCCTCCTGAGGTGTCAGAACCGCTGTGGGTTCATCCAGGATCAATATATCTGCTCCCTGATAAATGGCTGTTAAAATCTCTACTCTCTGCTGCTCACCAACGGATAACTGCCAGATTTTTGAATATGGATCAATATTCATTTTGTATTTGTCTGCCAGTTCCTTCAGTTCCGTTGCAGTCTCCTTTGTATCAAGAAGAATGCCTCTTCTGGACTTTTTGCCCAGCATAACATTCTCCACAACTGTCATCGGTCTGGCCAACATAAAATGCTGATGCACCATACCGATGCCGAGAGAGATTGCTTTTATCGGTGATGAAATTTCTTCTTTGCTGCCGTTAATATAAATATCACCGGCCTCCTGCTGATATAAACCATACAGGATATTCATAAGTGTTGTCTTTCCGGCACCATTTTCTCCTAACAGACCATGGATTGAACCTTTCCTCAGATTGAAATCCACGTTGTCATTGGCTTTGACACCGTTAAATATTTTTGTTATTCCCTGCATACTGACTGCCAGATTGTCCATTTACAAATCCTCCTGTGTTTGAACGTCCCTGTGTTTTTCAGAGAAGGGACACACAGCCCACGGGCTGTGCATCCATCTCCCATTGTCGGAATGGTTGTCTGCACTGCAGACATGACTCCTGTTCTGATTACTGAATATCTTCCGGCAGATAGTCTTTGATTTCACCAGACTGAAGTTTGGACCATGTATCCGCAATCACCTGCTTGTCATCGTCTGTCAGCCAGCCCTTAGGATCATTAATGTCTGCAATACCTAAACCATCATTTTCAGCATTGATCCAATAGTATCTGTCATCTTCTGCTCTGCCTTTGAATGTACCATTGTTGATATCATCAAAAACATTGGCAATAATGGCATCCCACTGATAAACAACACCTGATAATACATTGTTTTCAGCTAATGTCTTCTGGTCTGCTACGTTGCCGAGGCAGTACATATCTTTTTCAGCAGCTGCCTGAACAACACCAAGACCAATACCATCTCCTGAATGCCAGATAACATCCACGCCAGCGTCATACATACCGATAGCTGCTTCTTTTGCTCCGGCTGTATCTGTCCAGTCACCTGTGTAAACTTCCTGGATCTCGATATCAGGATTGATAGATTTCGCACCAGCCTTGAAGCCTTCATGACCACGTTTGATCTCGGAAGCATCTGCACCGCCGATAACACCGATCTTATTTGTCTGTGTTGCCAGTGCTGCGATCACACCCATTTCATAACCGCCTGCTTCAAGTTCTACATCATAGATAGCTGTGTTATCCAGTGATTTGTAGCCTGTACCAAGCAGGAAATAGGTATCCGGATACTGAGCGCCAACTTTGACGATTGGCTCCATGAACTGGAAGCCATGACCAAAAATAACGTCATAACCCTGATCAGCAAAATCCATCAGTGCAGGTTCGATATCTGCAACTTCATAAACATTCTCAGTTACATTCAGGTCAATCTTGTCCGGATTGGCATCTGCATACTTCTTCATACCTTCATACATTGCCTGGTTGAAAGATACGTCATCTTTTTTGCCAGGAAGAATCAAAGCCACTTTCAATTTCTTGCCTGCTGTCTCTGCTGAAGCTGTATCAGCTGTTGATTCTGCTGTTGTTGCAGCAGCAGATTCACCTGCTGCTGTCTCCTTTGAGGATGAACTGCCGCATCCTGCAAAAGAACCGACAACCATGGCCAGTGTCAGAAGTCCTGCCATCCATTTGAGTCCTTTTTTCATCTCTTTTCCTCCTTTGGCTATTTCTTTAAGCCATTTAAAATAGTTTCTATATCGAAAGGCAAACTGGTCAATCTGCCTTCTGATACCTCATTAATTGCCGCAGCGATCGCCGGAGCGATAGATACGGTGGATACCTCTGCAGCGCCCTTGACGCCCATCGGTCCCGACGGTTCATAACCATCCACATGCAGACTCTGAATCCGCGGCAAATCCATGGCCGTGGGCATCAGATACGTAGACATACTGTCATTGAGTAATCGTCCCTCTTTAAATTGACAATTCTCACCAAAGGCATAGCCCACAGACATAGCCACACCGCCTTGAATCTGTCCCGCCATCGCCAACGGATTGATAATTCTTCCTGCTTCCGTTGCTGCTGCAATATCCAGAAGCACTACCTGCCCTGTGACAGGATCCACCCGAAGCTTCACAGCCTGGGCAATAAATGTATACATCGCATGCGGGAAACCGGCGATGGAAAAACTTTCCTCACTCTCAGGGAAATCTGCCTTTCCTGTTTCCATCTCGCCTTTTTTAAAATTCTCTATGGCATTGAGCATGGCATTGCCGCCGATAAATGTGGAACGGGAACCGGCCGTAGATCCGCAGTCCAATGTTCTGTCGGTATCTGCCATCACAAGGGAAACATTGTCAAAATCTGTCTCCAGAGCATCCGCCGCCATAGCCTGCAGTGCCGTCCGGCTTCCCTGTCCGATATCTACCAGACCAAGGAAAATTGTATAATGGCCATCTGCTTCTTCAATCTTCACCTCTGCCTGATCCGGAATATTCTTGCCGAGACCGCAGCTTAGGTGCCCGCCTGCAATGCCGTATCCGACATATGGATCCGTATTGTATTTTCTCTCCTGCCAGAGTTCAGACTGTTCGATCAGCTTCAGTGCCCCTTTAAAGTCCACGAAATGGCGCATTTTCTGTCCGACGCCGCCGTACATGCCTGTCTCAATACCATTCTTGTAACGGATTTCCAGCGGATCAATGCCTAAAAGTTTCGAAGCCCTGCTGATCAGAGATTCTGCCGCAAAAGCGCCCTGGGGTGCCCCAAAACCTCTCATGGCATGAGCCACCGGTTTATTGGTATAGCAGAGATGACTGCTGATCTTTACATTCGGAATATTGTACGGTCCTGCAAAATGCTCTGAAAAAAGGCTTAACACAGCCGGCCCCAGGCCGCCGTAAGCACCTGTATCCAGATAACCGCTGCCGTCAAAGGCCACCATCGTTCCGTCTTTCTTAAAGCCCATCTTCACATGCATATAGACCGCATGTCGTTTATAGGTTGTTGCCAGGGATTCCCGACGACTGAAAATAAGCTTGCAGGGACGTCTCGTCTTAAATGCCGCAAGAGCCGTAAACAGCTGTGCGGTACTGCCGTCCTTACCGCCGAAACCGCCGCCAACAGTGGCTGCTACAATATGTACCTGATCTTCTGTAAGACCTGTAATATCACAGACCATTCTCAAATCATGAAAAACATTCTGTGTTGAAGAACAGACAAGCAGACGCCCATCCTCCTCAATTTTCGCCATGCAGGCGTCCGGCTCCATATAGCCATGGTCCTGTATCGGCGTATAAAAATCATCTTCAAGGATCAAATCACTCTCAGCAAACCCCTGTGCCACATTGCCTTTTTCGTTATCAAAACGAATCACATCATTCTCTGTATCGTCATGCACCCGGATACAGCCGGGTTTTGCTGCCATCAATGCATCCGTGACAACCTGAAGGGGTTCGTACGTCACCTGCACCATTGCTGCAGCTGCCCTTGCTGCTTCTTCGGATTCAGCTGCCACAACAGCAATGGCTTCACCAAGAAATCGTGCTTTATCCTCCACCAACAGCGGCTGATCCGGCAGAATGTCCTGAACATTGTTCTTCACAATGTCTTTCGCTGTAAAAACCCAGGCCGTCTCAGGCACCTTCGATGTATCGATATCCAAAACCCTGGCATGGGCATACGCTGATCGGACAATCGCCAGATGCAGCATATTTTTCTCATAATAATCTGCCGCATACACCGCTCTGCCGGTGGCCTTGTCCATGCCTTCCACGCGGCCCCGGCCTTTTCCCGTGTAACTTTCCATGTTACGCCTCCGTCTCTACGATCATATCAATAATCTGATGGCCCAGTACATCAATCAGGCCAAAATCTGTCAATCCCAGTTCCGGCACTGTCGGAAGAGAAATAAAGGATAACGACATAAATGGTGCTTTCATCGGGCATCCCATCTTCTCAACTGCTCCATTCATTTCATCCATCCGCTTCATCACTGTTTTCGCTGGAAGAGTGGACATCAGACCGCCAAGAGGCAATGCCAGTGCGTCAACCACCTGTCCCTCCACTGCCGAAACAAAACCGCCGTGAAGTTCCTGAAGCTTTTCGACGCAGACAGCCATATCCCTGTCATTGGTTCCCACCACAACAATATTGTGATGATCATGAGAAACCGAAGCTGCCAGAGCTCCCTGTTTCAGTCCAAAACCATGCACCAGAGCTGTAGAAACACGGCCATTTTTGCCGTATCGTTCGACAACAGCCAGCTTCAGAATATCTCTGTCCACATCCGCTGCAATCTGTCCTTCCTTGACATCCATCCACTCAAAGATCTCTTTATTAATAATCTGGTCCTTGATCAAATCAATGACACGGCATTTGGCACGTTTGCCCTCAGAATGGATGATAAACTTCTCCGCTGAAAAATCTGCACCAATATGAACGGTATCAAATAACTTCTCAGGATAAGCTTTCTCAGGCACCGGACGGGCACCATTCTCGTCTGCCACAATACGTCCGCTCTTTAACACAAGCTTCGGCTTCATGGTTGTCAGATCATCAATCAGAAGAATATCGGCGAAACGTCCCGGTGCCACTGAACCGATTTTGTCTTCCAGGCGAAAATGCTTGGCCGCATTGATGGTTGCCATCTGAATCGCCTGTACAGGGTCCAGTCCCAATTCAATGGAACGCTTCACATTGTAACTGATATGGCCTTCCTTGAAAATATCGTTGACATGCTTGTCATCTGTACAAAACATCATATTGTCTGTCGGCAGATTGTTCTTCACAATACCCGGCACCAGTGTATCTACATTGCGTTCACTGCTGCCTTCACGGATCAACGGCATAATACCAAGTCTCAGGCGTTCTAACAGCTCTTCATAATAAACTGATTCATGGTCATCACTAAGATGTCCGGCTGCGTAAACATTCAGATCATCCACACCCAGTCCAATGGCATGGCCATTACAGATCTTGCGTCTGTTCAGGCTGGCCAGTACCTTTTCTAAATATTCTTCCTTCGTACCAAGGACTTTGGAAGGATCCAGTTCACCAAGGCTCACTGCCTCATCCAGTTCCAGCAGCTGCGTTACTTCCTCAACCCCCAGCACACCGCCTGTTGTCTCAAGTCCAGGCGCTGTAGGTACTCTGGAAGGGATCTCAAGAAGCAGTCTGAAAGGCAGCTTCTCTGAATCCTTGATCATTGCCAGCAGACCGTCAATACCTGCCACGTTGGCAATTTCCATGGCATCCACACAAAGTGTTGTTGTTCCCCATGGAATAATCACCTCACCCAGAGCTTCCGGTGTCAGAAGCGTCGTCTCGATATGAATATGGGAATCTATAAGGCCCGGAACAGCATAAGCACCCGCGCCGTCAATCACCTGATCCGCCTCTGTTTCAACACAGCCAACAGCCACGATTCTTTCATTATAAATACCGATGGAGGCCGGATAAATCTCCCGCGTAAAAACATTCACCAGCTGGATATTGTCAATACGCACATCCAGTTTACGTGTGCCTTTTGAAGCCTCCAGTTCTGTTTTCATAATTGCTGCTGTATACATAACTTTCTCCTATATCTTCTTTCGCAGTATTTTATGGCTGAGAATGCCGTCCACATAATATTCCCTGGAATACAAAAGCGGTTCTCCCATAAAGCTGTATCCAATCTCATCCATATATAAAAGCGGTGCCTGCCTGTCCACATTCAAAATCTCTGCCAGATTCTCACCGGCTGCAACCGCCCGGATCTCCGTCAGATCCATATAAATCTCCTGTTCACAGCACTGTTCAATAAACTTAAACACCGGCTCCTTAAGAAGCTTGATATCATAGCCCTCTTTGGCATTGGCCTCCGCAATATAATCCATACAGTAAATCGCCGGCCGTCCATCTGCTGTTACAAGACGTTCCGAAATCAGCACCAGATCACCTTCTTCTATATGAAGTTTTGCAGCTACTTCCTTCTCCGCAGGTATCTTGTCAATACGCTCAATCTTCATATCCGACACATAACCGGCATCCGAGACCATCTCAAGAAACTCTTTCTCAAGATCCATTCTTGTGGTTGCATTCAGAATATGCGGATTCACAATCGTTCCCACGCCATGCTTCCGACTGATAAATCCTTCCCTTTCCAAAGCGGAAAGGCAATCTCTGATCAGTGTCCGGCTGACCCCCATCTCCTTGGCCAAAGTCAGCTCCGGCGGCAGCTTTCTGCAATTTGCATAGCAGCCCTCTCTGATCTCATGGAGCAACCGCTGTGTAATTTCTTCAGACAGCAGATTTCCTTCACTCATGTTCTATTTCCTTCCTAAAAATCCCCGTTAATTAAGTCATAGAAAATTGGTACGACCTATATAGGTATGACCTATTTTTGTATAGTATACTTTTTTTCAATAAAACTGTCAATATCTCTTTGTATTAAATGACATTTTCTATAATAGAATAGCAATTTTCTATAAATATATTTTAATCATGTCGTCATTTTAATCATGTTGTATTTTAAAAATCTTCAAAAATAATTACTTTTTTCACAAATTACCTTTGCCATAAAATACATCCAATGTTATACTAACAATTGTCTTGAATTAGTTTACTATTCAACAAATAAATTGCTGCGAAATCAGTACCATACGAAACAATGAACAAATGAACAGCTCACAGCAGGTGCTTCCACTACGGCCGGCACTTAGATGGTGTCCTTTACCATCTTATGTGCCGCTGCCAGTAGTGGGCAACGCGAGTGTGCCTGCTGTGAGCTGTTCATTTGTTCATTGTTGTGATAAACTTTTTTTCGCAGCTCAAAAATTTATGAAAGAAATGAGGAATCTTTTATGACAACAACTACTCACCCGATGGCGGACAAACCCGTCGGACAATTGCTGCGCCAGTTTGCTGTTCCAAGTATTATTGCCATGCTGGTCAGCTCTCTTTACAACATTATCGACCAGCTGTTTATCGGCCAGAGCATTGGTCTTCTTGGCAATGCTGCCACGAATATTGCTTTTCCGCTGACACCCACCTGCGTTGCCTTCAGCCTGATGTTTGGTATCGGCGGTGCCGCCCGTTTTAATCTGGCTATGGGAGCCGGACGAAAAAAAGAAGCCGCTGCCTATATGGGCAACGCACTACTGATGCTTGTTTCCTGCGGTATTGTACTCTGTATCATTGTCCGACTTTTTCTGACACCGATGCTTCTGCTTTTTGGTGCTACCGATCAGGTTCTTGATTATGCCAGGACTTATACCGGCATTACTTCACTTGGATTTCCTTTCCTGATTCTTGCCACTGGCGGCGGTCATCTGATCCGTGCCGACGGCAGTCCGCAGTTCTCCATGATCTGCAATCTGGTGGGGGCTATCGTCAATACAGTTCTTGATGCATTGTTTATCTTCGGTTTTCATATGGGTATGGCTGGTGCAGCTTATGCAACCATTATCGGTCAGATTATCTCAGCACTTCTTGTAATCCGTTATATGTGTCACTTTAAAACAGTACCCCTGCATCTGAGTGAATTAAAACCAAAAGCCGATTATATCATGCACATCGTTCTGCTTGGCACCTCACCCTTTATTAATCAGATCGCCATGATGATCGTGCAGGTTGTCATGAATAATTCCCTGAGTTATTACGGTGCACTTTCATCCTATGGCAGTGAGATTCCGCTGGCCTGTTCCGGCATCATCGCCAAGGTCAATATGGTGCTTTTCTCCATGATCATCGGTATCTCCCAGGGCATGCAGCCAATCGCCAGTTACAACTATGGTGCCGGTAATTACGGACGGGTGCGTAAAGTTTTGAATCTAGCCTTAAAAGCAGGTTTTGTGATCTCGATCATCTCTTTTCTGCTGTTCCAGCTCCTGCCAAGACAGATTATCAGCCTGTTCGGCAGCGGCAGTGAAGATTATTTTACCTTTGCTGAAGAATATTTCCGTATTTATCTGTTCTTCACCTTTGTGAACTGTCTTCAGCCTATTGCCTCCAACTTCTTTACAGCTGTAGGTAAAGCTCAGAAGGGTATTATCCTGTCACTGACAAGGCAGATTCTTTTTCTGCTGCCCTTAATTATCCTGCTGCCGTATATCATGGGAATTGACGGTATTATGTACGCCGGTCCATGCGCCGATCTGGCAGCAGCCCTGCTGTCCATTTATCTTGTTGTCAAAGAAGTGAATATTCTTAAACAGAAAGAAGCGATACACACTCAATAACTTTATATAGAAGATAAAAAAACTGCCAGCGGCAGTGAAAGCCTTAAAAGACTTTCCTGCCGCTGGCATCTTTAATTTCCATTGCCTCACGATACTTGGCAACGGTACGTCTTGATATCTTAACACCTCTCTCCGCCAGCTTCTCAGACAAAATTCTGTCACTGTACGGTTTCTCGTGGTTCTCATCCGCAATGATTTCTTTCAGAAGATTCTTGGCTGTATCAGCTGTTGCCGCATTCTCATTACCGGTCTTGCTGATGGCACCAATAAAGAAATAGTTCATCGGAAAAATTCCCCATGAGCACTGAAGATACTTATCCTTCACTGCCCGGCTGACTGTGGATTCATGGATTCCTACCATCTCAGCCACATCCGCCAGTTTCAAAGGTCTCAGATACCCCGGACCATATGTAAAGAAACGTTCCTGTACATCCACAATACACTTGGAAACATTCATCAGCGTCACATTTCTCTGTGAAACACACTGCATCACCCATTCTGCCTGTTTCACCTTTGTTGTGACATAATCCTTCGTCTCCTTGTCATTGCCTGCCTTTAACATGTTGCGGTAATATCCGTTAATAGACATCTTCGGATACATATATTCATTCAGCAAAATCTCATAATAATCCTTCAGCTTCACAACCGTTACATCCGGTGTAATATATTTCAGATTCTCTCTGGAACTGAAACTATTGCCCGGCTTCGGATTCAATTCACGGATCACTTCCATCGCCTGAAGCACATCATCCACTGTCGCCTTCAGCTTCCTTGCAATCTGAGGCAGCTGGTTCTTACCAAGCTGTTCCAGGTAATCCGCCGCAATCTTCCTGGCAATCGTATCTTCAATCTTCTGACGATCCATCTGAATCAAAAGGCACTCACTGAGATTCCTTGCGCCCACACCGGCCGGTTCCAGACTCTGAACAACCTGAAGCATCCGGGCTACTTCATCCTCTTCTGTCTCCAACTGGGCAGCAATCTGCTCTGTTTCTTCCGTCAGATAACCTCTGGAATCCAGCAGATCGATCAGATACTCCGCAATTGCCTGCTCCCTATCAGTTAAAGGAATAGTCACCAACTGACTGATCAGGTACTCCGCCAAATCTTCCCCTCTGTTGTCACTGACATTCCACATCTCCTGATTGTCATCATCATCACTGCTGTACTCTTCGGAATAATAGACGCGATTCTGTTCGTCGCTGCTTGCCAGCCACTCCAGCTTCTTCTGAAGTTCTGCATCCCTTTCTGATTGCCCGGTCTTATCATACTTCTCTTCTATATCAACAACGGGATTCTCTACCGCCAGTTCCTTAAGATAAGTGTCCAGTTCCTGTGCACTCATTTGAAGAATTTCTGTCGACTGAATCATTCGTTGTGATAATCCGAGAGTCTGAGTAACTTCCATTTTCAGATCCACATTAGTTCCTCCCTTATTTAACAATAACACTCTTTCATTTATTCATTATAATCTATTTACCGTCAAAATGCCACATAAAACCGCATGATCTTATCAATTTCATCAAAACACATCGCTTTTTTCCTTTTCCTCGCTGAAGTTCATCTGTCCCTGGTCATTCTGATCTTTGTCAATTTTGTTTTTCTCTTTTAAATTTCATCTCATATTTTAGATATAATTGCCTATTGTTTTTTATTGTTCATTTTTTGTCAATCCCTTGTTTTTAGAAGCTTTACACATATTTTACGCATCGTCTTTATCCATTTTTATTGATATTATTCATTTTAAGTATAATTCTATTCCATTTTATCAAAAAAGATGTATTTACAAATTGTATGATTTTACATATAATAAAGGTGTATCGACATGTATCTTTTATTTCTAAAAGATAATGATAAAAAGGAGGAACTTTAAAATGGCAAAATTAATGACAGCCGAAGAGGCAGTAAAAGCCTATATCAAAGACGGTATGACAATCGCTACTAATGGTTTTGTTGGTGCAGTACAGCCAGAGGGCATGATGAGAGCGATCCAGAAATCATTCCTTGAAGAAGGTACACCAAGAGACCTCACACTTGTACATGCAGCTGGTCAGGGCGGCGGTGCAGACGCTGAAGGTAATGTGGTAGGACAGGTTAACCACCTTGGCGAAGAAGGTCTTCTTAAGAAGATTATTGCTGGTCATTATTCACTGGCTCCAAGAATCCAGAAACTTGCTCTTGAAAATAAAATTGCTGCATATAATATGCCACAGGGCTGTATCTCTGAATTATTCCGTGAGATTGCAGCAGGCAGACCTGGTCTTTTAACTCATGTAGGTCTTAACACATTCGTTGACCCTGATCTTGAAGGCGGTATGCTGAATGACAAAGCACGTGAAGAAGGCAGCTATGTTAAGAAAGTCAACTTCAACGGCGAAGAAAAACTGTTCTACCCTAGCTTCCCTATCGATGTAGCACTTATCCATGCATCTTATGTTGATACACAGGGTAACTGTTCTCTTGAAGAAGAAGGTACTCTTGCAGATATCCTTCCAATCGCTCAGGCTGCTTACACATCAGGCGGTAAAGTTATCGTTACTGTTGAGAAGAGCCACTATGTTGAATATGGTTCTCTTGATACACGTTTTGTTCAGGTTCCTGGTATCTATATCGCAGCAATCGTTCTTGTTGACAGCGACTGCGCTAAACAGACAAATGGTTCTTACCACAATGAAGCTTTCTCAGGTGAGAAGAGAATCCCTATGTCTGCTATGGAACCAATGAAGATGAATGCTCGTAAGATCATTGCTCGTCGTTGTGCAATGGAACTTAAAGCTGGTGCTGTTGTTAACCTTGGTATCGGTATGCCGGAAGGTGTTGCTAATATCGTAGCAGAAGAAGGCATCGAAGGTATGGTTCTTACAACTGAGTCCGGTACAATCGGTGGTGTTCCTGCTTCAGGCGGAGACTTCGGTGTTACAACTAACCCGGATACAATCCTTCATCAGAGCTTCCAGTTCGACTTCTATGATGGCGGCGGTCTTGATATCGCTTTCCTTGGTCTTGCTCAGTGCGATAGCCATGGTAACATCAACGTATCCAAGTTCGGTCCTAAGATCGCAGGCTGCGGTGGTTTCATCAACATTACTCAGAACACTCCTGTTGTAGTATTCTGCGGTACTTTCACAGTTAAAGGCAAGAACAAATTCCTTAAAGATGTTGAACAGATCACATTCTCAGCTGACTTCGCTAACAAGACAGGTCAGAAGGTTCTCTATGTAACAGAATGCTGCGTATTCAAACTTACAAAAGAAGGCGTAGAACTGATCGAAGTTGCTCCGGGTCTTGATATTGAGAAAGATATCCTTGCTCATATGGACTTCAAACCTATCATTAAAGATGTAAAGGTTATGGATGAAAGAATCTTCAAAGATGAGATCATGGGTCTTGCTAAATAATAAGCCATACATAACAGTATGAATCCTTTTAGCCGGTATGCTTGATGCATACCGGCTTTTTTGACATCATATACTATTCTAAAATGATCATGGAGACTTTATGCCATGAAACACTCCCTTTCACTCTTTCTGAAAACAGGCTGCACAGTCTGCACGCTTCTGCTCCTCTCTCTGGCTGTCTTTCACTTTTTCAAGCCATCCCTTTCCTCACTTCCCGTCTTCGCAAGGTTTGAACGCAAATTGCCCATTTACTGTGTGGACACCGACAAACCGCAGGTTGCTCTATCCTTTGATGCGGCCTGGGGCAATGAGGATACTGAAACCCTGCTTTCCATTCTCGACAAATACAATATCAAAACCACATTTTTTATGACGGGCGGATGGATCGAATCTTATCCCGAAGATGTAAAGAAAATTGCTGCAGCAGGTCATGATCTTGGAAACCATTCCGAAAATCATAAGCAGATGTCACAGCTCCCTTCCGATGACTGTATCGCTGAGATTCAAAAACCACACGATAAAGTCAAAGAACTAACCGGAACAGAAATGACACTTTTCAGGCCGCCTTACGGTGACTACAACAACACATTGATCGAATCTGCCAACGCTCTCGGCTACCATGTGGTCCAATGGTCTGTGGATAGTCTGGACTGGAAAGACTACGGCGCTGACAGCATCGTGGACACCGTATTAAACCACAAAGCACTTGGAGACGGCGCTATCATCCTGATGCACAATGGTGCCAAATACACAAAAGATGCATTGGAGCGTGTTATCACAGGTCTTCAGGACAAAGGGTATGAAATCGTCCCGATCTCCCAGCTGATCTACTCAGAAAACTATCATATGGACAATACCGGGCGCCAATTCAAAGACGAATAAACTGGATTTTTGCCTCAAAATGTATTATACTATTTACTGAATATACCATGCATTTGCGAAATTTTTCGGATAATAATCAGGGAAATGTTTTGCAATGACGAATAAGATGAGGTGAAGGAAATGAGCGTTACACGCCGCAAATTCGGCAAAACCAAAGATGGTGAGCCTGTCACATTATATACGATTACCAACAAAATGGGAAACTCCGTTTCCATTATGGATTACGGTGCCACTGTTCAGTCTATCAATATTGTAGACGCCGAGGGTGAAGTTATCGACTGCTGTCTCGGTTACAGTACAGTTGCAGAATACGAAGAACACACAGACTTCATGGGGGCCTGTATCGGCCGCGTGGGCAACCGCATCGGCGGAAGCAGTTTTTCTCTGAACGGCCAGACTTATACACTGGCAGCCAATGAGGGTGAAAACCATCTCCATGGCGGTTTGAAGGGTTTTGACAAGCAGATGTTCAAAGCCAGGATCGACAGTGATGATACCGTTACTTTCGGCCGTATCTCCCCTGACGGCGAAGAAGGTTATCCCGGTGAATTTATGTTCATCGTCAGCTATACATTTGATGACTGTGACAATTTTGTTATGAACTACACAGGCTGGAACAACTCTGAGACACTGGATACCATTGCCAGCATCACAAACCATACTTATTTTAACCTTTCCGGAGAAGATGCCGGCTCTGTTCTGGATCATACACTGGAGCTCTACGCTTCTTCTTTCACGGAGGTTGATGAACATCTGATCCCAACCGGGAAACTTTTAGACGTTGAGAATACACCTTTTGACTTCCGTAAAGGCAAAACCCTTGGTCAGGATATCAACGCCGATCATCCGCAGCTGAAACTGGCCGGTGGCTATGACCACAACTTCTGCATTGACGGCGATGGCATGCGTCCATGCTGCACACTCATGTCCCCAAAGACACGACTTAAGATGTATGTCAGCACAGATATGCCCGGTGTTCAGATCTACACCGGCAACTTCATCTCCGAATCAGAAGGCAAAGCCGGTACAGATTACCATCACCATGACGGCATCGCCATTGAGACACAGTTCTACCCTGATGCGCTCAACCATCCGGAATTCCCGTCACCGGTACTGAAGCCTAGAAAAGAATATCGCTATACAACCGTGTACCAATTCTCAGCCGACGAATAAAACGCTTCGTACGGCTGAATAATTGATGGAGCGCTTCCATATTTATCAACAACGAACTTTAAAGGAGCTTATCCCATACAGGCCCGCTCTCGCTGCCAGCACCTAGCAACAGTACATAAGGCAGTACAAAACACTGCCTAAGTACCGGCTGGTGCTGAAGCACCTGTGTGGGATAAGCTCCTTCTAAAGTTCGTTACTTTTGTCTATGCAGCGCTCCATTTATGATTTAAGCAAACAAATAGATGAACCGTTTCCGGTATTTTACCAAAACTATCAGCTTGTTCGTAGGCGGTTTATCTATTACTGCTAAAAATCTGCTTAATATAAATGCTTCGCGCTTAATATACAAAGATAGCACGGTCTAATAACTTGAAAATGGAATTAAAATGAGTCTACTCACACAAGTGCTTCATCGTTGGCCGGTCCTTAGGCGGCGTCTTTTGCCGCCTTATGTACCGTTGCCAAACGATGGCAGTACAAACGTGCTTGTGTGAGTAGACTCATTCTAATTCCATTATAAGTACTCTAAACCGTACTTCGTTTATCTATTAGCGCGAAGCCACTTTCTATAACCAGGCTTTGATCTTAGCATAGATGCCTGCTGCATCCAGGCCGTACTTCTCCAGCAGTTTGACTGCCGGGCCGGATTCGCCGAATACATCGTTCATGCCGATCTTCAGTACTTTCACTGGTTCTCTCTCGCATAATACATCGCAAACTGCGCTGCCGAGACCACCGATGACGGAGTGCTCTTCTACTGTTACGATCTTGCCTGTCTTCTTGGCTGCTTCTGCAATTAAATCAGCATCGATTGGCTTGATTGTATGGATATTGATAACCTGTGCATGGATGCCCTCTTCTTCCAGCTTAGCTGCTGCCATCAGAGATTCATTGACACAAAGGCCTGTTGCCACGATTGTCAGATCCGTGCCTTCCTTTAAGACAACACCCTTGCCGATCTCAAACTTGTAATCCGGACGATCATTAATCACAGGCACTGCCAAACGGCCAAAACGCAGATAAACCGGCCCCTGATGCTCATAAGCAGCCTTTACAGCAGCTCTTGCTTCAACATCATCAGAAGGATTGATCACAACCATGCCCGGGATTGTACGCATCAACGCGATATCTTCGTTGCACTGATGAGTAGCACCGTCTTCACCAACAGAGATACCGGCATGAGTAGCACCAATCTTCACATTCAGATGCGGATAGCCGATACTGTTTCTGATCTGTTCAAAAGCACGGCCCGCTGCAAACATTGCAAAAGAGCTTGCAAACGGTACTTTGCCAGTTGCAGCAAGACCAGCTGCGATACCCATCATATTGCACTCAGCAATACCGCAGTCGATATGTCTTTCAGGAAATTCCTTCTTAAAAATACCTGTCTTGGTTGCTTCAGCAAGGTCAGCATCCAGAACGACAACCTCTTCATGTTCCTTGCCAAGCTCTACCAGAGCATGACCATAGCTTTCTCTTGTAGCGATTTTCTTTACTTCTGACACAGTGCTTCACCTGCTTTCTCTAATTCATCCATAGCGATGGCATACTCTTCGTCATTCGGAGCCTTGCCATGCCATCCGGCTTTATTCTCCATGAAAGATACGCCTTTGCCCTTCACACTCTTCAGAATGATGGCTGTAGGCATACCCTTTGTCTCTCTTGCTTCCTTGAAAGCAGCTCTTAATGCCTCAAAATCGTGGGCATCCACATCTGCGATCACATGGAAATTGAAAGCTTCAAACTTCTTGTCAATCGGATATGGTGAGCAGACATCTGCAATATTGCCATCAATCTGAAGGCCATTGTTGTCAACGATCACAACCAGATTGTCCAGCTTGCGGTGGCCGGCAAACATGGAAGCCTCCCAAACCTGTCCTTCCTGGATCTCACCATCACCCAGTAATGTATAAACACGATAGTCATCATGGCTGAGCTTAGCTGATAAAGCCATGCCGACTGCCGCTGAAATTCCCTGTCCTAATGAACCTGAAGACATATCAACACCCGGAATATGCTTCATATCAGGATGACCCTGAAGATAAGAACCGATGTGACGCAGTGTCTTCAGATCTTCTACAGGGAAATAACCTCTCTGAGCCAATACAGAATAAAGTCCAGGTGCAGTATGACCCTTAGACAGAACGAAACGGTCTCTGTCTGCTTTCTTAGGATCTGCAGGATCAATATTCATCTCCTCGAAATACAAATACGTAAATACGTCTGCTGCCGATAAGGAACCGCCCGGATGTCCTGCCTTTGCAGAATGTACCGATGTTACAATCCCCTTGCGGACTTCATTGGCAATTTTCTTTAATTCAATAACGTCCATTTTTACCTCCTATGTGCGCTTTTCTATGGCACTAATTATCAATCAGGCAACTTCCACTATACCACATCCGCCGCCGAATTAAAAGCTGTTTTCCGATTTTAAAAGAAATTTCTTCTTTCTGTCAATCATTTCATCAATTCGCTCAATATAGTCTTTGACACTCTTGACATTTTCCACACGCTCAATGCGATGACCATCTCCGCTGTTAAAAACAAATTTTGAAGATGCGCCGGCTCCAAGCGCCAGAATCGTCTGCTTCTCCTCCATGATCAGAATATTATAAAGGCCCTCACAGCCCTTTCTGGCATAACCTACATTCTCAAGATTACCTGCAATATTTTTCTGGCGATACAGATAATAGGGCTCTGCCCCGATAGCCAGGGCTCCTTCATGGCTGATTCCGATCATACGGTTTACTTCATCAGCCCCTGCAACAGGGAACTGCTCTCTGTTCTGGTTGAGGAAAGCTGCCCTCTTTAATGCCAGGGAATGCACTGTCACACTGTCCGGTGCCAGGTTCACAATTTCATCCATGGTCCGCTGCATATGCCTGCCCGTCTCTCCAGGAAGACCTGCGATCAAATCCATATTGATATTGGTAAATCCAGCCTTTCTGGCCATATGAAAAGCCTTCTTAACCTCTTCTGTCGTATGTCGCCTGCCAATGAGATCCAGCGTCTCCTGATTCATCGTCTGAGGATTGATCGAAATACGGTCAATACGATGCTTTCTCAGCACCTGCAGCTTATCCTCAGTTATGCTGTCAGGCCTTCCGGCCTCCACCGTTTTCTCACTGACATGATCCAGATCAAAATATTTTTCCAGACAGGTCAGCAGTCGATCCATCTGCAGTGCCGACAGAGACGTCGGTGTACCTCCGCCCATATAAAATGTCAGAAGCTTTCTGTCTCCCATCATTGTGGATGCAGCTTCGATTTCTTTGCACAATGCATCCAGATAATTGTCCACCTGCTTCTCCCAGACCAATAACGGATAAGATGAAAAAGAACAGTAGGCGCAAATGGAAGGGCAAAAAGGAATGCCTACATACAGGCTGAATGTATGATCATAATCACAGTTCTTTAAAACCTCTGCCTCATTTTCTGCCACCACCGCACACAGCTCTGCTTTCTCATCAGAAACAAGATAAGTCTCCTTCAGATACCGAATGGCATCTCCTTTGGAGGCACCTTTTTCATACATCTCCATGGGCAGCTTCGTTGGCCGAATACCCGTCAATGTTCCCCATGGCAATGTCATTCCGGTATATTCAGACAGAATATGATATACTAGATTCTTGATATCATTTCTTCCGAGACGGTAATCTTCAAAATGACAGTCCCCTTCTTTTTCAAGACATTGCCCTTTGTTATCTTTTAAACTTAATGATGTGTAGTTGTCCGTATAACGGACATCCAAACAGACATCCCACTCCTTCGCATTCAGGACAATCTTATCTCCATAAAAGAAAGCCATCAGCAGTGAACGGATATCATTCTCATAATCCCTTCGATTCATATATAATGCAATCATTCAAATCCTCCAATAAAACAGGCCTTTAAGTTATTTGTCTTCTTCTAAAACTGAGATAAAGCTGCTGCAAAACCGACATTCATCAGTCCTGCAGCAGCCTCCTCAATTCTCATTCATTCAATTCTAAATTAGAAAAACGGATTGTACTGTTTCTCGTATCCGATGCTTGTCACACTGTCATGTCCCGGATAAACCTGCACATCATCCGGCAGGACAAATAACTGCTCCTTCACGGAACGAACAAGCTGTGACATACTGCCTGTAGGAAAATCTGTACGCCCGATGGAGCAATGGAACAGTGTATCACCACTCATCAGCACCTTCTCCTCAGGCAAATAATAGCAGACACCGCCCTTTGTATGTCCAGGTGTATGCAGCACAATGATATCCAGACCTGCCAGTTTCAGATGCTCGCCATCCTTCACATAGATGTCTGCCTGTGTTGTATAAATCTGACCGATCATGCCGCTCATATTCAGAGAAGACTGTTTCAGAACATCCTCTTCCTCCTCATGGGCATAAACAGGTACATTGTATCTCTTTTTCAGCTCATTCAGTGCCATAATATGATCAAAATGACCGTGCGTTAAAAGAATTGCCTTCAAAGTACAGACATTCTCTTCGATCACATTGCTGATTCTCAGCGCATTGTCCGCAGGATCAATAAGAAGTGCTTCCTTTGTCTCCTTGTTTATAATGAGGTAGCAATTGGTTGCAACCATACCAAGTGTCATTGATTTAATCTCTATCTGACCCATTCTCTGCTCCTTATTCTTTAGCCAGTTGTTCTGGCGATATCATACACGCAGTCCAGACTGCGAAGTTTGTCTATAATCTTATTCAGGGCATACTTGCCGTTAATATCAAAACTGATATTGATAGTCGCTGTATTGTTCTTGCCTGAGCGGCTGGACATAGCTGTTACATTGATGTCACGCTCAGAAAATACCTGTGCGATCTGGATCAATACACCAACGCCATCATGCACATAAACATTCAGCTCTGCTTTGTAAAGACCGCCTTTGCCTTCTGCTGTGCTGTCCTGCCATTCTGCATCAATGAGACGCTGTCTCTCGATCTCAGACAAATGCAGCATATTCACACAGTCTGTACGATGAATCGATACACCTCTGCCGCGTGTAATAAAACCGACAATTTCATCTCCCGGCACAGGATTGCAGCATTTGGAAAAACGGACTGCCACATCATCAATACCCTTGACGATAATGCCACTCTTGCTGCCCTTCTTATGAGGTTCTACAGCTGCAGACGGCTTCTGCTTCATCTCTGTCATCTGTGTCAGCAGCTGCTTATCTGTCATCTCTCTGGATTTCTTCTTCTGGTATTCTTCAAGCAGCTTGTTGATAACCTGACCTTCCTTCAGACCACCGTGTCCCACTGCTGCATTGACTGCATCCCAGTCACGGAAACCGTACTTGCGGATGACCTTCTCCATAAATTCCGGTTTCAGAAGATTGCCGAGGACAATTTCCTTGGCCTTGCAGTAACGGTTCAGAAGATCCTTACCCCGGATGATATTCTCTTCTTTGAACTCTGTCTTAAACCACTGATTGATCTTGTTCTTGGCCTGAGTACTCTTGACAATACTCAGCCAGTCACGGCTTGGTCCCTTGGAATTGGCTGATGTAAGAATCTCAACACGGTCACCGTTCTTGATCTCATAATCAATATTCACAAGCTTGCCGTTGACTCTGGCACCTACCATCTTATTGCCCACCGCTGAATGAATGCTGTATGCAAAGTCGATGGGTGTAGAACCTGTCGGAAGATTCTTGACATCACCTGCCGGTGTAAAGCAATAGACGCTGTCAGCAAAAAGGTTCAGGTCATTCTTCAGAAGGCTCATGAATTCCTTATTGTCCGACATATCTGTCTGCCATTCCAGAATCTGGCGCAGCCATGTCAGCTTCGCTTCCTCGCTGTCTTCCACATTCTTGGCATTCGGGTCTTCCTTGTACTTCCAATGGGCAGCAATACCATACTCAGCTGTCCTGTGCATATCAAATGTACGGATCTGGATCTCAAAAGGCTGACCGTTCGGTCCGATCAGTGTTGTATGCAGAGACTGATACATGTTCTGCTTCGGCATCGCAATATAATCCTTGAAGCGGCCGGGAATCGGCTTATACATCTCATGGATGATACCAAGGGCTGCATAACAGTCCTTCACGGTATCCACAATAATACGAACCGCAAACAAATCATAAATTTCATCCAGTGTCTTGTCCTGATTCACCATCTTCTTGTAGATACTGAAGAAATGTTTGACACGTCCGTTAACCTGTGCCTTGATACCGCTCTCCACCATATGCTGGCTGACTTCTTCCACAATGGCATCTACAAATGCCTGACGCTCACTTCGCTTCAGGTTGATCTGTCTGGCCAGATCATAATATACTTCCGGCTCCAGATATCTCAGTGACAGATCATCCAGTTCGATCTTAATCTTGGAAATACCAAGTCTCTGAGCGATCGGTGCATAGATATCCATGGTCTCTCTGGCCTTCTCCTTCTGCTTCGCAGGCGTCATATACTTCAATGTACGCATGTTGTGCAGACGATCCGCCAGCTTGATCAGGATAACTCGAATATCCTTCGCCATGGCCAGAAACATCTTTCTCAGATTCTCTGCCTGAATCTCTACTTTATCCTTGGAATAAGATAACTGACCCAGCTTTGTAACACCGGATACGATCAGTGCGATCTCTGCACTGAATTCCCGGGTAATATCTTCCTCTGTCATGATGGTATCTTCAACTACATCATGAAGAAGTCCGCCGACGATGGTCTCCTTATCAAGCTCAAGATCCGCCAGAATCAAAGCCACACAGAGCGGATGGATAATATAAGGTTCTCCGGACTTACGCAACTGCCCCTTGTGGGCATTGTTGGCAATATTGTAAGCCTTCTCGATCATACTGATATCATCTGAAGGATGATATTCCTTCACTTTATTGATCAGACGCTGATACAGCACCTCCGGTGATTCGAAATCCTGTGTATGAATGAGCTCCTGTTCCTCAAACTGCTCTTCCGTGCCCATTACTTCTTTTTTATCGTCCTTCATATTGCCGTCATCCTCTTCTGTCTTATTTGCCTTCGTAGATAATCGCTGAGTCAATATCATAGCCGTTCAGTTTTTCACGGCCTTTCAGGCCTGCCAGTTCCATGAGGAAGACACACCTCACGACTTCTCCGCCAAGTTCTTCCACCATCTTGATAATGGCTTCTGTTGTACCGCCTGTAGCAATCAGATCATCAATGATCACAACCTTCTGTCCGGGCTGAATGGCATCCTTATGTATCTCGATAGTCGCAGTGCCGTACTCAAGGTCATAAGTCTGGCTGATTGTTGCTCTAGGCAGCTTGCCTTTCTTTCTGACAGGTACAAAAGCCTTATGCATATTGTAGGCAATTGGTACACCAAAAATAAATCCGCGTGATTCAGGACCGAGAACAATATCGAAATCAACGCCTTCTAACTTCTTCTGCATCTGGTCGATGGCCATATGCAGTCCATCTGCGTCCTGCAAAACACTGGTAACATCTCTGAAAATGATCCCTTTCTCAGGAAAATCAGGGATACTCTTGACATACTCTTCTAATTTCTTCATAAAACTCACTGCTCCTTCTATGATAATTATATTGAATATTTATTCCTTAAATCTGACGCAGCTGCAACGGTACGCAGCAGTCACGTATAAATTTAATTATAACAATAAATGATTCTATTGAAAAGCCCCGAAATCGACAAAATACGTCCTGTACCACAATGAATCCACTAATTTTGCTGTTTTCCCAAGAAACATTTCATAATGAAGGTAAGGCCCGGATGTCTCCACCCGCATCAATCCCAGTTCCTCAAAAACATACAAAGCCTGCATCAACATAAATATATGTTCTTCCGCCGAATGTATGCTGTCGAAAGGAATATCGTCCATCAGGAATCCCCCTTCTGAGTCACTCCCCTGCTTTTTTGCCTGCATACGAAGATACCGGAATACTTGATTACACCATGATCTGTCGGTCTTTTCCCTGCTGTCACAGTACTTTTTGTAGTCATCTGTCACATGCCGAAGTGAAAAATAAGTCATCAGCTTTTCAATCTTCTCCTCCCTGAAAACTTTGACATCTTTCAGGATCATCTGAGGATACTGTCTGTCCATATAATAATTTATATCCAGATTACCTGCAATTGAAACCTCCATTCCGGCCGAATAATACTCCGCCATAATGCTCCGGCGAAATCCAACTGTGCCAAGACTTCGCCGGTGATCCATAATCTTCATCCGAAGTGTTGCACCATCCGCACCGATTTTCCTGACCTCACTCAATTGTCCCGAAATCTCTGCCAGCGGTTCCGGCATATCCTGACCGAAAGGTTCCATTCGCTGGATCAGTTCAATGAGTTCCACCGTGACCTCTGACGGTTTCAGCCTTAACTCAGGACGCTGGACAGGTACCAGCATCTGACTGTCCATATGTATTTTAGCATATTCATTCAGCCTTCTGGCCAATTCCGGCACATTCTCCGCTTTCAGCGACATTCCCGCCGCTGCTGCATGACCGCCAAATTTGATCATCAGGTCACTGCATGTGCAGAGCGCATCAAATAGATTAAAGCCCTCAATACTTCTTGCCGATCCCTTCGCCACGCCATCTTCAACAGACAGAAGAATATTCGGTCTGTAATACATATCCTTGATCCTTGAAGAAACAATGCCGATTACACCATGATGCCAGCCCTCACCGGCCACCACCATCACCCGGCTATTTCTGATTGCATCAGATGCCTCGATCCGGTCTGTCACTTGTTTTAAAATCATCTGCTCCGTTTCCTTGCGATGACTGTTCTCCACCTCCAGTTCAGCTGCAATTGTTGCTGCCTCCTCTTCATCTCTCGTCGTAAACAGACGAACGCCTCTTTTGGCATCCCCCATACGCCCACCGGCATTCAGCCTTGGTGCAAGCCCGAAACCGATAAATCCACTGGTTATCTTGCGCTTAAAGTCATATCCGGCACTTTCCAGCAATTTGCCAAGTCCCATATTGGCAGGGTATTTCATCCGCTTAAATCCTTCACTGACAATGATCCGGTTTTCATCATACAATGGTACGATATCTGCCACTGTGCCGACCGCCGCAAGCTCCAGGTATTCTGTAATATCCGTCTGATCATTTCTGTAAGCTTTCAGTCCCTGTACTAATTTATAAGACACACCGCATCCCGCCAGGTAAAGAAAGGGATAAGTTTCCCCAGGCTGCTTTGCATCCACAACCGCCACAGCCTCCGGAAGCTCTTCCTGGCACTCATGATGATCTGTAATAACCACATCCATTCCCAGGGATTTTGCCAATCGGCACTCCACTATCGCCGAAATACCCGTATCCACCGTCACCATCAGCTTTGTTCCCGTCTCAGCCAGCATACGCACTGCATGCTCATTCAGCCCATATCCCTCTGACATACGGTCCGGCAGATAATAATTCGCATCTGCTCCTGCTTTCGTCAGATACAGATACAAAATACTGGTAGCTGTAATACCGTCCACATCATAATCCCCGTAAATCGTTATCTTCTCACGAGTATCCATAGCCTGGCTGATCCGGCAAACTGCTGCCTCCATCCCCTTCATCAGAAATGGATCGTACATATTCTTCTCTGAAGGATAAAGGAACCTCTGTGCCTCTTCTTTATTATGTACACCTCTGGCCATCAGTAACCCCGCAAACACCTCTGGATACTCGGTCTCTGCTGCCAGCTGCTTCACTCTATCACTTTCCTGCTCTACAAACTCCCATCTATAACTCTCCGGAACCAAAAAAGCACCTCCTTCGTCCGACAATTGCTCTTTTGTTTTTAGAGAGCGCAGCAATTAGTTAATACACAGCAGGCTCACTCGCGTTGCCCAGCATTGGCAGCGGTACTAAGACGCTAAAAAACAGCGTCTAAGGACCGGCCATGCTGGAAGCACCTGCTGTGTATTAACTAATTGCTGCGCTCATCCAAGGGAATATGCAATTGCCCGGTCTTCAAATCAAAACTCCATAACTCCTCAAATCCTAAAATAAATATATCCTATCCCGCCGTCCGTGTCTAAGCTTTCTTTATGAAAGGACTTTCTGCACTGCGGCTGTCTTTTCTGCTTTTCGATATACTTGAACTGCTGATTGGGCAATTCAGGTTTACTTTGAATATAATGTATCAAACTGGCGAATTCAAAAGCAGGTGCTTCTGATGCGGCCGGTACTTAGGCGCTGTCTTTTAGCACCTTATGTACCGATGCCAGCATCAGGCAGTGCAAACGTGCCTGCTTTGAATCGCCAATTTGATACATTATTCGAAAAGCAACGCATTGCCCAATCAGCAGTCAAAAATATCTAATCAGAAAAGACTGCCGTAGTGCAGCAGTCTTTTCACAAAGAAATATATTTATTTTTTCTTACCTTTCATAACAGCCCAGATCGTACCTGAAATGAATACTGATGAGAATGTACCTGCAATGATACCGGCCATCATCGGCAATGCAAATTCTTTAATAGAAGTTACGCCCATGATGTAGATCAGTAATACCATGATCAATGTTGTCAGAGAAGTATTGATACTTCTGGACAATGTCTGGCTGATACTTGTGTTGACAATTTCTTCTGTTGTTGCCTTCACCATTGTATGTGAGTTTTCACGGATACGGTCATATACAACGATGGTTGCATTGATAGAGTAACCGACGATTGTCAGCATACAAGCAATAAATGTTGTACCTACAGGGATTCTTGCAATTGAGTAAACAGCAAGAACGACAAGTACATCATGGAGCAATGCGATGATCGCACCTGCACCAAACTTGATATCTCTGAATCGAACCCAGATATAGATCATGATAAAGATACCTGCGATAATGACGGAAAGGATCGCGTTTGTACGCATCTCACCGCTGATTGTACCACTGATATTCTCTTCAGTGATATCAGATTGCTCAAGAGCGTACTTCTCCATTAAGGCGTCCTTAACAGCTGCACGGTGCTCAGAATCAAGAACAGGCGTCTTGATAACGATTTCAGGTGAACCGGATACATTCTGGAACTGAATATCAGTTGTACCCGCTTCGCTTTCAAAGAGTTTTCTTAAATCATCTTCATCAGAACCAGGGACTTCAAGATAATCCTTGAAATTGACAGTCATGGCTGTACCGCCTGTAAAGTCCAGACTGTAATTCAGCGCTTTATTACCTGCAGAAGCATGAACACCCATGCTGACGAAACCTGCACAAATACAGATTACGGCGATCACATAAGTGATCTTCTTCATGCCACAGAAATTCTTAACCTTTGCTTCCTTCTGTTTACCGTAGAATTTGGCATCTTTAAAACCGATGCCATATAATGCCATCAGCACGAATCGTGTAATAACAAGGGCTGTAAACATGGAAAGGACAATACCAAGGGCCAGTGTAATGGCGAAACCTTTGATTGTACCTGTACCCTTGAGATACAGAACTGCTGCTGCAATTAATGTCGTAATATTACCATCGATAACGGCTGAAAGTGCCTTGCCGAAACCAATCTTGATGGCTTCACGTACATTCTTGCCTGCTGCGATTTCTTCTCTAATTCGCGTAAAGATAATGACATTGGCATCCACCGCCATACCGACGGAAAGGATGATACCGGCGATACCCGGAAGTGTCAGTGTCACATCCAGACCATTCAGGAAACAGAGCATTGCTGCCACATAAAGAAGCAGTGCAAGGGCTGCTGCCACACCAGGAATCCAATACACGACCATCATAAACAACATAACGATTGCAAGACCGATGGCACCTGCCATCAAACTTGTCTTAACCGCTTCATCACCTAACTTGGCGCTGACAACTTTGGAACTGATCTCATTCAGCTGGAGCTTCAGAACACCGGCACGAATGGTTGTGGCCAGAGAATTCACATCATCATAAGTAAAATTACCTTCGATGACACACTGACCATTTGTAATCGCCTGATTCACAGTCGGATAGCTGATGATCTTGCCATCATAAATGATGTAGATCGGTTTGCCGATATTTCTTGCTGTTGCTTCTGCAAATGCTTTGGCACCTTCGTCTGTGAACATCAGAGAAACCACGTATTGTGTGTTGCCATAGCTGTCTTTCTGGGATGTGGCCTGAGCACTCTTGATGCCTTCGCCGCCCACAACTTCACAGTAACCATCTAATACTTCCTTGCCTGTTGCAGCATCGGACTTTGCTTCACAGAAACTGATAGAACCGGGATTGCCCAGTTCAGAGAGAATCTTCTCTGCATCATAAACACCAGGAATATCAACGTTGATACGGTTTGTACCTTCCTGATAAACTTCTGCTTCTGTACTCCATGCCTCTACTCTCTGCTGAAGCTTGTAAACGGTATCGTTCATATCTTCAGCGGATGGATTATCTTCGTCTGCTTCGTAAGTGATGTTGACACCACCTGCAAGGTCAAGACCAAGCTTAATGTTTTTGGCTGTACCGATATGATCCTTGCCATATCCGTATGCAGATACATAACTGCAGGCTGCGATCATCAGAACAACCACGATCAGCACAAGCCAGCTTTTCTTCTTACTCTTCATGCCTTTATTCTCCTTCTTCATCTGCCGCAGCAGCTTTAATCATAATTGCACATTCCACTCTCTTACGCATCAGCTCGCATCCCACATCATACGCATCTGTGATCGAATGATGGAAATTCCATGAGTTGGCAGCACAGCCGCCGCTGCAGTAGAATTTTGCGAAACAATTCGTGCATTTATCCTTGGCATAAATATTGCAAAGCTTGAATTCATCACGGATATCTGTCTTGACAACACCATCCCAGACATTACCCATCAGGAATTCATCCTGACCGACAAACTGGTGACATGGATATAAATCCCCCCAAGGTGTCACAGCAAGATATTCTGTACCTGAACCGCATCCTGATAAACGTTTGGCAACGCATGGACCGCCTTCCAGATCGATCATAAAGTGGAAGAAATTGAAATGCTTGCCTGCACGGTCTCTCTTCACTATTTCCTTCGCCAGCAGATCATACTGCTCGCAAAGTTCCGGAAGATCTTCCTCCTGAATCGCATATGGCTCAGATGCAGGTGCAACAACAGGCTCAACAGAAATCTGCTTGAATCCTTTATCCGCAAGACTCAGCACATCTGCCGCAAAATCTTTATTGAAATGTGTAAATGTACCTCTGACATAGTAATTTGTCTGATGTCTGCTTTCAGCAAACTTCTCAAACTTCGGCATGATCAGATCATAGCTGCCGCTGCCGTTGCGGAACGGACGCATCTTGTCATGAACTTCCTTACGTCCATCAACACTCAGAACAACATTCGCCATCTCTTTATTGCAGAATTCCATAATCTCATCATTAAGCAGAACGCCGTTCGTTGTCAGTGTAAATCTGAAATTCTTGTCATGGAGCTTCTCCTGCTCACGGCCATACTGAACGAGACGCTTAACAACATCCCAGTTCATCAAAGGCTCACCGCCAAAGAAATCCACTTCCAGATTGCGCCTGTTGCCTGAATTGGCAATCAGGAAATCCAGTGCCTGTTTGCCCACTTCATAGCTCATGATGGCACGTCGGCCGTGATACTCGCCTTCTTCTGCAAAACAATAGCGGCAGGCAAGATTACAGTCATGGGCGATATGCAGACATAACGCCTTGACAACTGTCTTTCTCTTCTTGAAATCAATAATATAATCTTTATAAATATCTTCTGTAAAAAGGCTTTCTTCTTTAATTAAAGTCTCAATCTCTTCAAAAGCTTCTTCTATATCTTCCTTCGGATACTTTGAAGCAAGCATTTCCATGATCTCAGACTTCTCATGGCCTTCATATAACTCAATGATATCGTAAACCACATCGTCAACCACATGGATGGCACCGCTGTTGATATCCATGACTATATTGTAACCATTACTCTTATACTGGTGAATCACTTACATTCTCCTAACTCTCTTATTCTACTTTATAACTATGCAGCTGCTGGAAATCAACTGTCATAAATTCCTGACCTCGAATAGTCAAAACACTCCTTCAACATGAACAAGCAGCGATTTAGAAATCCTAAACCGCTGCTCATAATATTGGCTGAATCAATCAGCAATCAGATCTGACTATTTGTTGTTCTCGCAGCTCTGATTACCTACTGTACAGGAAGTCTTGCATGCAGACTGACAAGAAGTCTGGCACTCGCCGCATCCGCCTTTGACCATACTCTGTTTCATAGATCTGGTGTTCAATGATTTGATACGTTTCATTATGTACTCCTCCTTCAATTATGAACTTGAAATATTATAACATACTCATTTTCATTTTTAAAGCTCTTTTTGAAAAGATACATGCATTATATCAAATAATTTCTATTTTTTTACTAAATCCGGCCCATTCTCTGTGTAAAACAACGCTTTTTCTTCCTTCATCTCAACTGAAAAACTGCCGGACCATTTTCAAAATCCGCTTATCCAAGCATTCCTCCCAGCATCCCGCTGCCAAGACACAGCAATACAAAAGGCAGACAGAACTGCCATTCCGAAGCAGCTATACATCCGGAAGCCACTGAGATCAGGCATAGTGTAACATAGTATAAAGTTCCCAGAGCCAGCCCCCACAGAAAGCGTCTGTATCCGATTCGATGACCGGCATAAATACCACCGATCAAAACCGCCAGTACAACCACTACGTACACCGAAACACGGATTCTGTTCTGTCCCTCACCCGCTGCATAGAAAATCAACGACGCAAGCACTATGCCCACAGCTGAAACCATCACACTGATCAGCCAGGCAGCTGCCATCACGCGAACAATCTCCACCTCACCGGACACCGCACCCAACTTCTTTTCCATCACAACCCCTCCGCAATCAACTGCTGTCCATAGAATATATGCCCTGCATCCGTCAAAAAGACATCTGGCTTTTTACCCCCAAATGTCATACAATAAGAATAAGCCTGATAAATATCTCTTTATATCAGCTGCCAGTGTAAGGCAGTGCGAGCGGCCTGCGTTGCAATGGCTCGTTTTTTCACAACGTCAATTTGAAAGGAGAACTTATGGATAGAATCGATTTACACACTCACTCTACTGCTTCTGACGGCAGTATGACCCCTTCAGAGCTTGTTCGCCATGCCGCGTCCTGCGGTCTGCGTGCAGTTGCTTTGACGGACCACGATACCACTGTGGGTCTTAGCGAGGCCCAACAGGAAGCCAATGAAGCCGGCATTGAACTTGTTCACGGCGTTGAACTGGCCACCTGGCAGGACAAGACAGAACTTCACATTGTCGGACTTGATATCAATGAACGTGATCCGCAGTTTCAGGATGCCATGGCACTCATGCAGCAGATTCGTGAAGACCGCAACAATCAGATGATTGCCCGCATGCAGGCTGCAGGTGTGGATATCACCCCTGAAAAACTTCATGCCAAAGAAGGCACCGGTGTCTTAACCCGTGCCAACTTTGCCGGTTATCTATTGTCTGTTGGTTTTGTCAAAAGCATCAAAGAAGCCTTTGACCGCTATCTTGGTGATGGCAAACCTTTCTACATTCCGCGTACTAAGACATCACCCAAAGATGCCATTGAGCTTATCAAACAGGCTGGCGGCATTCCCGTTCTCGCCCATCCGATGCTCTATAAGCTCGGCAAAGACACCCTCGAGAAATATGTCAGGATGATGACCGACTGGGGACTGGAAGCCATAGAAGTCTACTACTCCACCAATACCCCTTCCGATGACCTTTATCTCAGCCATCTGGCTAACCGTTATCACCTCAGGTATTCCGGCGGTTCAGATTTTCACGGTACTTATAAACCGCATATCCAAATCGGTACCGGCAAAGGCCGTCTCGTCGTTCCTTATGATATTCTTGAGAAACTTAGAGCCTGACCCAATACGCCGGCAGCTGTTTAGTGGTCTAACACGGCAATGTCACCAATGCCGTTGCATACCAGTCTCGGTCTATACGGAAATTCCTCAATCATCCCCGGTGTTGTCACCCCTGACAGCACCAGAACCGTATCCAGACCGGATTCGATACCCGCAACGATATCTGTATCCATACGGTCTCCGATGATGGCTGCATCCTCTGAATGCACCCCGAGGATCCTGAGTCCTGTACGCATCATCAGAGCATTCGGCTTGCCCACATAATAAGCCTGTTTGCCTGTGGCCAGTTCAATCGGTGCCATCAATGCCCGGCAGGCCGGAACGATGCCGCCTTCCACAGGACCGGTCAGGTCATAATTCGTACCGATCAGGCGGGCACCTTCATTGACAAATCTTGTTGCTTTGACAATATGGTCATAGCAATAATTATCCGCTTCACCGATGATCACATAATCCGGATGGATTTCATTCACTGTAATACCGGCATCATACAGGGCATTCTGAAGGCCATGTTCGCCAACCGCATAAGCTGTTGCCTCCGGTGTCTGTGTTGAAATAAATGCTGCCGTTGCCAGTGCACTTGTATAAAAATGGCTCTGATCCACATCAAGTCCCATCCATTCCAGTTTCTTTTGCAGCTCCTTCGGTGTGTAGCGGCTTGAATTCGTCAGAAAAAGGAATTCCTTCTTCTCCTGATACAGCCATTCCACAAACTCCTTTGCTCCCGGAAGCAGACGGTTGCCATGATAGATCACACCATCCATATCAATAATAAAACCTTTTTTTGCTCTTAACTGTTCCATATGAACCTCCTTCCCGCCGGTTCATACTATACCGGCCGTTCAACTTTTTAACACTTTATCTACCAGTTATATTATAAACTGATTTTAACAACATACTATCAATCCAAGCTAAAGATAATGTAAAAAAAATGTAAAAGGTGCGGAAATCAATCTCTGATCTCCGCACCTTCGCGCAATCTCTGATAATTCTTCAATTATTCTTCTTCGTTCGTTTTCTCAACGCTGACAATAGCTTCTTTCTGCATTGGAATACGGCAATGTCTGTCACTGCCGAACTCAACGATAACAACATCTTCTGCGATATCGATAACCACACCGTAGAATCCGCTTGTTGTCAGAATGCTGTCGCCAACTTCAAGGTTTGCAATCATGGCATCCATGGATTTCTGACGTTTCTTCTGAGGACGTACAGAAAGGAAATACATTAAAATTGCAAATACAACAACGTATGCAATCAGAATAAAGATAGCGTTGCCGCCTGTTCCTGATAATACAACTGGTAAAAAGTTCATTAGATTTTCCTCCTTAATCTTCTTTACTTAAAAAGCCTTCCAGTTTGGACTTCTTAAATTCACTGTATCTGTGTTCCCTGATAGCGAGACGGATCTCCTCCATCAAATGGTTATAGAAATACAGATTATGCAAAACACACAAACGCATGCCCAGCATCTCTTTGGCCTTCAGCAGATGTCGGATATAAGCTCTTGTATAATTGCGGCAGGCCGGACACTGACAGCCTTCTTCAATCGGTCTGGCATCCAGCTCAAACTTCGCATTAAAAAGATTCAGCTTGCCATGATTCGTATAAACATGACCATGCCGTCCGTTTCTTGATGGATATACACAGTCAAAGAAATCAATACCTCTGTCTACACCTTCCAGAATATTGGCCGGTGTACCTACCCCCATCAAATAGGTTGGCTTATTCTGAGGCAGTTCAGGGACAACCTCGTCAAGGATCCGATACATCTCCTCATGGGTCTCGCCCACTGCAAGACCGCCCACTGCATAACCATCCAGATCCAGCTCCCGGATCGCACGGGCATGGTTCACACGGATATCTGCATAAGTGCCGCCCTGGTTAATACCAAAAAGCAGCTGATGCGGATTCACGGTTCCTTCTGCTGCATTCAGTTCCTGCATCTTCTTCTTGCATCGCTCCAGCCATCTGGTTGTACGGTTAACTGAGTTGATCATATACTCTCTTGTGGCTGGATAAGGTGCACACTCGTCAAAGGCCATGGCAATGGTAGAGCCAAGGTTGGACTGAATCTGCATACTCTCCTCCGGGCCCATAAAAATCTTATGGCCATCAATATGTGACTGGAAATAAACGCCTTCCTCCTTGATCTTGCGCAGGCCCTTCAGGGAAAATACCTGAAAGCCGCCGGAATCAGTAAGGATCGGTCTGTCCCAGTTCATAAACTTGTGCAGGCCGCCGAGCTGTTTCACAATTTGGTCTCCGGGACGAACGTGAAGATGATAGGTATTGGACAATTCAACCTGTGTACCGATCTCCTTCAGATCTGTGGTAGCCACCGCACCCTTGATAGCTGCAATGGTACCCACATTCATAAAAACAGGTGTCTCAATGACACCATGTACGGTTTCCATATGTGCGCTCTTTGCTCTGCCGTCTGTTGCAACGATTTGATACATATACTCACCTTTATCTTAATTATTGTATAAAAAAGCGTTATATCTAGTATAACTGTAATTGATTTATTTATCAACTAAAAAATACAGAAAACAGAAAAAAACTGCTGCACTCCCGCAGCAGTTTCTTCTCTTACAATTCATTCTCTTCTTCATTTACTGAACAGCGTATTTTGCCAATACGGTGTTAAATCCGACATTTTCTCCGCTGTAGCAGACTCTGAGCTGATTTCTCAGATCCAGACTGAGAATACCAAGCAGGGATTTCGCATCCAATGCAATCCTGTTAAAATAAACATCAATATCAAAATCACACTCTGAAGCAGCCTTAACAAATTCCTTGGCGGCTTCTACACTGTTTAATACAATATTCTTTTCATTCATTTGACCAACCTCCTTGGATTGGATTATTTTTATCACACATCAAAATGAATGTCAAATTTTCAAATCACACTATGATTGAAAGTTTTTGTATACTCCGCTTGATAAATGTCGTGTTATTGCGTCGTTTTATGGCATGATTTTCACTATTTTGTGAACATTTTGTGGAAACGTTTCCAATTCTTTTATATGTCGCATAAAATTACACCTGACTTCTCGTTGAATTTCCATAAAATTCGAAATGACTTTCTTGCTTTACCTTGCGAATTTCTTCTATATCTATTATAATGGATGCCATACGACTTCAATATTCATGAGGTTTTCATCATTAATCCATATGAACTCAGGAGGTTTAAAACATATATGGCTGGATCAACATTTGGTAATCAGTTTAAAATCACAACATGGGGCGAATCCCACGGCAAGGCAGTGGGTGTTGTCATCGATGGCTGCCCTGCCGGTCTTCCGCTTACTGAATCCGATATCCAATATTATCTGAATCTGCGCAAGCCCGGTCAGTCCCGCTATACAACACCACGAAAAGAGGATGATGCCGTAGAGATCATGTCCGGTACCTTTGAAGGCAAGACAACCGGAAGCCCTATTTTTCTCATTGTTTTCAATAAGAATGCCCGCTCATCCGATTATTCCGACATTGCCCGCTACTACCGTCCGGGACATGCAGACTATACATTTGATGCCAAATACGGCTTCAGAGACTACCGGGGCGGCGGCCGTTCATCCGCCCGTGAAACCATTGGCCGTGTAGCTGCCGGGGCCGTTGCCATGAAATTACTTGCCGAATGCGGCATTGAAATCTGTGCTTTTTCCAAAGCCATCGGCCCGGTTTCCATTGATCCGGCAAAATTTAATGCAGAGGAAATTTTCAACAATCCGGTTTACATGCCAGACGCAGATGCAGCTTCCGAAGCTGAAGCTTTCATTGCAGAACAGATGAAGAAACAGGATTCCTGCGGCGGTATCATCGAATGCCGTATTCATGGTATGCCTGCCGGCATCGGTGATCCGGTTTTTGAAAAGCTGAATGCTAATTTGGCCAAAGCAATCTGTTCCATCGGTGCTGTCAAAGGCTTTGAGATCGGTGATGGTTTTTCTGCTGCCAAATCTCAGGGTTCTGTGAATAATGATGCCTTTACAACCGATCATGCCGGTCATATTACAAAGGCTACCAATCATGCCGGCGGTATCCTGGGCGGTATGAGCGACGGTTCCGAAATCATCTTCCGGGCTGCTGTCAAACCGACGCCGTCCATCTCCCAAACACAGCACACTGTCACCCGGGAAGGCGAACCCATCGATATACAGATCAAAGGCCGCCATGATCCCATCATCGTTCCAAGAGCTGTTGTGGTAGTTCAGTCCATGGCCGCCCTTGTTGTCATCGATGCCCTTATGCAGAACATGACCGCCCGGGTTGACTATCTGAGGGACTTCTATAAAAAATGATTTTTTTAGTTAGATTTCCCTGACTGCATCTTGATGAATAACACAATACCTGCATTGCGAAACTTCAAAGTCTAAAAAAGATGAACCAATTAGCAGCTTCAAAAACAGGTGCTAATTGGTTCATCTCGTTTTAACTTGGAAAGTTTCGCCCGTTATTCTGCATCAATGATGTCATCATCTTCCGGTATGATCACTGCTGCAATGATATACAGGATAATTCCTGTACCGCCGGCCAGTGACAATGCCGCCCAGATCAAACGGATAATGGTAGGATCAATACCAAGTAATTCTCCGATACCGCCGCATACACCTGTCAGCATCTTATTCGTTCTGGACTTAACCAATTTCATCTTTCTCAAATCATTCATTCTATTCACCTCGCAAATTTCACCGTAAGCCAACGCTTAAGTTTGACAACGCAGATACGGAATAACATCCGTCAGTGAATCTGCCTTTGCGTAAAGTATCTTCGACAGCTTCTCATCCGGCTGTGTAAGATCCGGTACCATGATGGGCAGACATCCCGCTCTGTAAGCAGCCATCAATCCATTGGGCGAATCCTCCAGTGCGATGCAGGCTTCCGGTTTCTCACCGATGCACTTGCAGGCATACCGGTACACATCCGGCATCGGTTTGCCATGAGGCACCATGGCGGTGCTGATAATCTGGTCAAAGTAATCCAGAAGTCCTGCTTCATCCAGATACGTCATCGCCTTGGTCTCGCCACTGGCTGTTGCAACCGCCGTCTTAAAATAGTGGCTCTTCAGATAACGCAGCAATTCCTCTGCCCCGGGCTTTATCTCCACAGGATGTGTCTCCATATACGCATTCATCAGCGCCTTGCGCCTGTTTCTCACACCATGATAGTCAAAATCCTGTCCGAAGATTTCTTTCATCATCGGCTCAGCAAATTCCGGTGCCATGCTTCTAAGCATCAGACTGTGTTCCATTTTCCAGTCATAACCGGCCTCACAGCCGGCTTCCATCCAAAAATGACAATATATCTTCTCCGTATCAAGTAGAATTCCATCCATGTCAAAAATGACGGCTCTTATCATTCATTACCATCCTTAAACCGATCAAATAATCCTGTATAATCAAAGGTTGCAAAGTAATCCATAGGTGTCTCGGCTCTTCTGATCAGTTCTGTTGAACCATCTTCCTTCAGCAGAACTTCCGCAGAACGAAGCTTGCCGTTATAGTTATAGCCCATTGAGAAGCCGTGAGCGCCTGTATCATGGATAATAATATAATCACCCATATCAATCTTCGGCAGCATTCTGTTGACTGCAAACTTATCGCTGTTCTCACAGAGACCGCCGGTAACATCATACATATGGTCACAAGGCTCGTTCTCCTTGCCTGCCACTGTAATATGATGATAAGCACCATAGATGGCCGGACGCATCAGGTTTGCTGCGCAGGCATCCAGACCGATATATTCTTTGAAAATGTGTTTCTCATGGATGGCTGTTGCGATCAGATGTCCATAAGGCGCCAGCATAAAACGTCCCATCTCTGTAAAGATAGCCACATCACCCATACCTGCAGGAACAAGAATCTCATCGTAAACCTTGTGAACACCCTCACCGATGACTTCGATATCATTCGGTGTTTCGTCCGGTGAATAAGCAACGCCTACACCGCCTGACAGGTTAATGAACTTGATATCCGCCCCTGTCTCTTCATGCAGCTCAACAGCGGTCTTGAAAAGGATCTTGGCCAGTGCCGGATAATAATCATTGGTCTTGGTATTGCTTGCCAGGAATGCATGAATGCCGAAATGCTTCACACCCTTGGATTTCAGATACTTGAAGCCCTCTGTCAGCTGTTCACGGGTAAAACCGTATTTTGCTTCTCCCGGTACATCCATGATGGCTGTACTGATCTTGAAATCACCGCCTGTATTGAAACGACAGCATACTGTCTCAGGAAATTCGCCCACATTTTCTTCAAAATATTTCAAATGAGTGATATCGTCAAAATTAATAATGACACCCATATCCTTGGCATAGGCATATTCATCGGCCGGTGTCACATTGGATGAAAACATGACGTCGTGTCCTGTAAAACCGCAGGCCTTCGCCATCATCAGCTCAACCTTTGTTGCACAGTCAAGACCACAGCCCTCTTCCTTCATAATCTGCAGGATTGACGGGTTTGGTGTCGCCTTAACAGCAAAATACTCCTTGAAGCCTTTATTCCATGAAAATGCTTTATATACCTTTCTTGCATTCTCTCTGATACCCTTCTCATCATAAAGGTGAAAAGGTGTAGGATATTTCTTCACAATTTCGTCTAACTGCTCTTTTGTCACAAAAGGTACTTTCTTCATTATCTATTACTTCCTTTCTCCTGCTGCCCCAGCTCAATGAGCCGGATCTGGCGGCTTAATGACTGTTTAAATAAATCAATCAGATTCTTCTTGCCTGAATACAGGCAGGAACAGCTGTCATTCTCTGACAGGTCACCTGTCAGGACATGGGTTGAATCGGATATCAGGCCAATCTGACCGTTCTCTATGTGATCACTGTGATAGATGATCGCCCCAGCCAGTTCAAAAACGGGTTCCGTGATCAATACCACCTTAATCTCATGGCTGACAAGTACTTCCAGCTTCTCTCTGAACATCTCAAGCATAGATGCTGTGCCTGTCATATAAATTCTGTACTGTGCCTGATCCAGCATCCGGACAACTTTCTGGCAGATACTCTGAAAACCGCTGATGGTAATATAAGCATCATCTTCCCTCTGACGCCTCGGCTGTTCCTTCACAAGCCGGTCAGACAACCCCTTCAGATATTCCAGCTTGCTGCCGCAAAACTCCTCAGGATCCACCGGCACATAATGTGTCGGCGTGCCCTCTGCCACATGAGCTGCGCCCTTATCAACCAAAGCTGCCAGCGCCGTATACGTATTGGATCTTGACACTCCGGATACTTTGGCTGCTTCATAGCCGGTCATCATGCCCTCTGATAATAATGCATAATATATGGCAGATTCCTGTCTTGTAAGACCAAACTGCATCAGATCTTCAATGTAAGCCATCTCGCTATCACCTGGTATTCCTTTCTAGGAACACTATAATACACCTATCTCCAAAAGTCAATAGCTCCCACAATTTCTGAAGATCAAATTTTATCATTTATCTATATTATCATTTATCTATACAACACCATTTTCCATGCAGAAAAGAAAAAGACTGCTGTATCCACCAAAGTGAAAGGCAGCAGTCTTTAGACTTATACGTTCAATTGATTACATAATTTCATGGATCCAGCCTTCAGGTGCTTCGATCTTACCATACTGGATGCCTGTTAATGTATCATATAACTTCTGGGTAATAGGTCCCATCTTCTCCATACCGCTTGGGAAGCAGATTTCCTTGCCGTGGTCAACAACCTTGCCGACAGGGGAGATAACAGCTGCAGTACCGCAAAGGCCGCATTCTGCAAAATCTTTCAGCTCGTCCAGTCTGACTTTTCTTGTTGTAACCTTGAGACCAAGGTAATGCTCTGCTACATAAACAAGTGAACGTCTTGTGATTGAAGGAAGAATGGAATCAGAAAGAGGTGTTACGATTTCATTGTCCTTTGTAACGAACAGGAAGTTAGCACCGCCTGTTTCCTCTACATAAGTTCTTGTGCCCGGATCAAGGAACAGATTCTCATCAAATCCATTCGCATGAGCTGTCACATTCGCATGCAGGCTCATTGCATAGTTCAAGCCAGCTTTGATGTGACCTGTACCATGAGGTGCAGCACGGTCGAAATCGCTGACACAGATTGTGATTGGCTTAGCGCCTTCATGGAAATAAGGGCCTACAGGTGTACAGAACAGTCTGAACTGATATTCCTGAGCCGGTTTAACACCGATAACAGGGCTGGATGCAAACATATATGGTCTTAAATAAAGTGTTGCACCACTGCCGTAAGGCGGAACCCATGCTTCATTGGCCTTTACAACCTTCTCAACTGCCTCAACGAATCTTTCTCTTGGGAAAGGCGGCATTTCCATACGCTCTGCGGAGTGATACATACGGTCTGCATTCAGATCGGAACGGAATGTTACGATTCTTCCGTCTGCTGTCTCATATGCTTTCAAACCTTCGAATACTTCCTGACAATACTGCAGGATACCTGCACATTCATTCAATACAACCGTCGGTGAGTCTGACAAATATCCTTCCTGCCATTTACCATCTTTATAATCAGCTACATATCTGTAATCCGTGGTATGATATGCAAAACCGATATGCTTCCAGTCAAGATTTTTCTTTTCCATTGATAATGCCTCCATTCGTGTAAAATCCAGGTCGAATATCTATGTGGCCCGGAGCTGAATTCGAATCTGCATCAACAGCGCAGATACATTTCATATTCGAATTCCTGCGCATCCCTGCGCAGCTTATAACAGATGAAATATCTTCCATCTGTTATCCCTCAACGAACCAATTATAATCTCATTATTTCAATAAATCAACAATTTCTTTTAATTTTGTCTTGCGAACATACATTTTAAAGCAATATTCCAGATCAAAATAGGTTTTTTCCTCACTGTCAGCAGCAACAACCCACTCAGCATCCTCATCCAGATTCGGGAACCACGTATCCGCCTGATAACTATAATCCATGCAGGTCACATGGGCCACATCACAGTATGGCAGCAGCTGACGATAAATGCTCTCGCCGCCGATCACATAGATATCGTTGGTATCGTATTTCTTCAATTCTTCCAGTGCCTCTTCAATGCTGTGAACAATAATGGCATCCTTCGCCTTATAAGTATGATCCCCGGTGATCACAATATTGGTCCTGTTCTTTAATGGCAGCCCATTCGGAAAACTCTCCAGTGTTTTACGTCCCATCACCACAACTTTGCCTGTGGTCGTCTCCCTGAAATACTTCATATCTTCCGGAATGCTGTTCAAAAGCTTATTCTGGTAACCAATGCCCCAGTTCTTGTCTACTGCAACAATCAGATTCATTCTGTTTCCTCCTAAATTTGGAATCGCCTCGCAGCCCAGACCACCAGGGATTCCCGCTCATTATTCTAAACCGCAATCGGGATGTTCTTGATCTGCGGTCCCGTTACATAATTCTCAATCATAATATCCTTTGTTGTAAAATCATAGAAATTCTTAATCTCCGGATTCAATTTGAATGTCGGTGCCGGATGCGTTTCCCTGCTGATGAGCTCCTCGATCAGCGGAATATGCCGGTCATAGATATGTGCATCCGCAATCACATGTACCAGTTCACCCACCTGCATATCACATACCTGTGCCAGCATATGCATCAATACTGAATACTGTACCACATTCCAGTTATTGGCCGCCAGTACATCCTGCGAACGCTGATTCAGGATAGCATTCAGCACCAACTTGTCATCTCCCGGTTTCTTCGTTACATTAAATGTCATACTGTAGGCACAAGGATAGAGATTCATTTCATGAAGATCCTGATGCACGTAAATATTGGTCATGATACGGCGGCTGTATGGATTGTTCTTCAGATCATAGATCACTCTGTCCACCTGATCCATCATGCCTTCTTTGTACTGATGCTTCACACCCATCTGATAACCGTATGCCTTGCCGATGGAACCATTCTCATCTGCCCACTCATCCCAGACCGTACTGTTCAGATCATGAATATTATTGGACTTGCGCTGCCAGATCCACAACATCTCATCCGTTGCACTCTTGATAGCTGTCTTTCTAAGCGTCAGTGCCGGAAACTCCTTAGAGAGATCATACCGGTTCACAACACCAAACTTCTTCATTGTATAAGCATAACTGCCGTCCTCCCACTTCGGACGAACCTTCTCGCCCTCCGTACTGCAGCCGTTATCAAGGATATCCCTGCACATATTAATAAACACCTGATCTGCGTAGCTCATAAAACACCTGCCACTCAAAATTTTATTATACCTGTTCACATCGAGACATTGCAGTGTATATTTTTCTTTGAGTGGATGCTCCTTTCTTCAAATCCTTCTATATTCCTGCCTCAATTTTTCTTTTTTATTATAAAGCAGATAATTGCCGAATTCAACAATATTCTCACCCAAGTCTGCAAATTCACAACTTGTGCAATTTGCCATTTTCCCATAGCTTTTAACGTTATTTTATGTTAAAATATATTAAATTGTCAAAAAAGGAGAAGTATATTATGATTCATACTTTAGATACGATTATGAGTGAATATTATCAGAGAGTTGATATATATAAGAAGATGCAGCATGATGTGGAGGATATCATCAATACCCTGATCGAAGCCCATCAGATCAAGATTTCTACGATGTCTCTCAGAATCAAATCTGAACAGGCACTGCGCAATAAGATTATCTCAAAGGATAAATATCATCATCTTGAAGATATCACGGATGTTCTCGGATGCCGTATTCTGACTCTGTTTGAGTCCGATGTAGAACGCATTCTTGAGCTGCTGGAGGATACCTTTGAAGTCTGTGAAATTGTCGACAAAAGAAAAAAAAGCAAACATAACCGCATTGAGTTCGGTTACAGCTCCGTCCATATGGTCGTGAAATTCACCGATGAACGCTGCAAGCTTGTTGAATACCAGAAATATCAGGATATCCGTTTCGAAATCCAGCTCCGTACCGTACTTCAGCACGCATGGGCCGAAGTCGAACATGGTCTCGGTTACAAATCCTATTACGAACCGCCGATGGATATCAAGCGCAAACTGAACCGCCTGGCCGGTACACTTGAAATACTGGACGAAGAATTCGAAGCCATCCGTTATGAGATCACTCTTTATAATCAGAGCATGAACAAGGTTGAGAAGATTCTCAAAACAGATATCAATAAGGAATCTCTCACCGCCTTTGCGGACAAAAGCGAACTCCTTCAGGAGATGGTCAAACAGGTGGCTGACAAATACCACTTTACCATTGTTCATGACCCGGCCATTTTCAGCCAGCAGCGCCTTGTCGCCAAGCTGAATTTCTATGGGTATCAATATATCCATGAATTAAATGATGACATGCAGCAATACCAAAAATCTATTCTTGCCATCGGAGAAGAACTCTCCCGGAAGATCAACTATGACATCACATCCATCAATTACTACAGCCCGATTCTCTGGTTTTCCTTCATACCGGTCATCAAAAACCTGCTGGCCGAACGAGATGCCTCATCAGAGAATATCATTGACGATGTTATCCTGGAAGCTTTCAAGATGAACAACGGTTCCATCTTCAACTTCTTCATGGAACATCACCTGCAGTAAAACAGAGTGCAGTTTTGGCTGCGGAAGTTTTTTAATCGCGGCTTTCTATAAGGAATGCCATGCCTTCTTCAATATTGATAAAGCCTTCTTCTGCTTCCAGTTCGTTGCTTACGCAAAGGCTTTCTCCGAAATATGTGGTATGTCTTTCCAGAGGATATTTAAAGCCGCGAAGTGTCACGCCTTTTAATGCCCGGGTGATTGGGATCAGCGATACAAAGTCACCAAACTGGTCTTTTTTCTTCAGTGTATAACTGCCTTCCAGAAGACGGATTTTGTTGTTTTTATCCACAATAACGCCTTCCACACCAGCTGCTTTTGTCTGAGCCAGCAGCTGCATATTGGCCAGCATATGATCCGCTCTTGTACCGGTAGCACCAAGGAGCCAGATTTCAGAACGGGTATTCATCGAATCCTGCATTGTCTTCTCATTCTGATGCTCATCGCAATCATCCTCCGCATCTGCCTCTTTTCCGTTTTCTGCAAGACGGATGGCCAGCTTTAATGCAATATCCGTGTCTGTATAGTCTTTCTCCGGGTTAAATCGGTGAACTTCAATATCTTCTCTGTCCAGATAATTTTCCAAAATATTCGGTGATATTGTATCAAAATCTCCCACCAGATGATCAAAATGGCACTGGATTTCAGGATTTCTCTCCACTTTATCCCAAAATGCAAGGGCACCATCCACCACGATCATGTGATCAAATTTTTCTTTTTGCAATAATGAGAGGGCAAAACTCTCATCAATTCTGCCCCCTGTAATAATCAGAATCCTCATTCTCTATCCTACCTATTTCGTATACTGTGTCATAATAGCCTTGAATGCATGGACATTTTCAGTGATATCGCCACCGAAGATTTTGGAACCGGACACAATCACATTGGCACCGGCTTCAAGAACCATACTCAGATTTTTTGTATCCACACCACCGTCAATCTCAATATCCGTCTGAAGACCCTTTTCCTCCAGAAGGTGACGGAGTGTAAGAATCTTACCCGTCATGGCCGGAATATAGCTCTGTCCGCCAAAGCCCGGATTCACCGTCATCAGAAGAATCATATCCAGATCTTCCAGCACATAATCAAGCACCGAGAGCGGTGTTGCCGGATTTAAAGCTACACCGGCCTTCACACCCAGACTGTGGATCAGCTGGATTGTTCTGTGAAGATGCTTACAGGCTTCCGCATGAACAACAATGATATCTGCACCGGCTTTTGCAAACTCCGGAATCAAAAGATCCGGATTCTCGATCATCAGATGCACATCAAATACTTTGTCAGTGCATTTGCGGATACTCTTGATCACCGGAATACCAAAAGAAATATTCGGCACAAAAGCACCATCCATAACATCAATGTGAATATAATCCGCACCAGCCTGATCAGCTGTCTGAATATCTTCTCCCAGTTTGCTGAAATCCGCTGATAAAATTGACGGTGATAACTTTAATTCGTACATAATTAGTACCTCCTCTGACTCGCCAGTTCTTCATAAAATGATTGATAATTCTCATAGCGTTCATTGCTGATCTCCCCGGAGGCAACGGCTTCCTTGACCGCACAATCCGGTTCATTCAAATGATTGCATCCATTAAAACGACATTTTTCAAAATAAGGCTCAAATTCCGGATAATAGTACTTCAAATCTTCTTTGTCCCAGCCTTCCAGATAAAGAGTACTGAATCCCGGCGTATCCATCAGATATGTATCATTCCCAATGGAAAAAAGCTCTGAATGACGGGTTGTATGCCGTCCGCGCTTAATCTTCTCGCTGACTGCCCCTGTGGCCATCTCCGCATCCGGATACATGGCATTGGTCATAGATGACTTGCCGACACCGGATGGTCCTGCCATCACCGTTGTTCTGCCATTTAGAAGCTCCCGTATCTGCTCCAGACCTTCCTGCTGCTTCACACTGACCGTCAGCACCTTACATCCGCTGCCGCGATAAATACCGCAAAGTTTCTCCAATTCTTCTCCGCTGACCAATTCCCGCTTATTAAAACAAATGATGGTCGGCAGTTCCTGCTTCTCCATCATGAGCAAAAAGCGGTCCAGCAGCCCCAGATTCGGGGCCGGCTGTGCCGCTGCAAAAATGATCATCGCCTGATCCACATTGGCTGACGCCGGGCGGATCAAAGCATTTCGTCGGGGAAGAATTTCTGTTATATTACCTTTCATGCCCGCTTCATCCAAGCTGTCAAGCAGGACATCATCTCCCACAAGGGGCTTGATCTTCCGGTTTCGGAAGATCCCCTTCGCCTTGCATTCGTAGATGCCTCTGCCTCCCACATGGACATAGTAGAAACCGGCAATACCTTTAATAATCTTGCCCTTCATATCATCCTCTTTAATTAATCAAAATCCACCTCATAAGAAGCATACTGAATACCGTTAATATATGCGTAAACGCTGCCGCTTCCCGCAGAAGAACTTGTCGTGGTGACAGAACCCGGAAGACTCTCTTCTGTTGCATACTGATCGTAAACAGTCTCACTGGATCCATCCGGTTTATAAACAACAACTGTTACCTGACCTTCTGAGTAGGTATCCGAATTACCATTACCGTCTACAATTTCCGCACCAAACGGATTCTCGATTGAAATAGAAGCCGTGTAAGAGGACACTTTGCTTCCAAGACTCACTGTCAGTGTAATGGATGTCCCTTCTTCCACAGATTGACCGGAGCCAATACTCTGATTCATGACTTCACCTTCAGAAACACTGTCACTGTAATCACTTGATTTGCCATCATAAGTCAGACCTGCATCCTTGATCATGGAAATGGCTGTATCAAGATCATAGCCAATGACATATGGTACAGTGACATATTTCGTCTCCTTGCCTTTACTTGCAACAATTGTGACTGTATCCCCTTCAGCTACCTGACTGCCTGCCTCCGGTGATGTTCTGATAACCTCATTCTTGTCAACAGAATCACTGTCTTCAAATTCAAGGCTGACCTTCAATCCATCATTCTCCAGCTGGGACTGTGCCTGATCATAATCCATACCTGCCACATCATCCAGTTTGAAAGTTTCCTTTCCTGTACTGATATAGATGGTAACCTGTGTATGCACATCTGTCTTCACACCGGCAGCCGGTGACTGGTCGTAAACCTGCCCCTCCGGTACATCGTCTGAAGAACCTTTCTGGACACTCACACCAAGTCTCAGCTTATTCAATGCTGCCTTTGCCTGAGTTTCTGTCATATTGAACAGATCCGGTACAATAACAACTTCCGCATTGCTGCTTGCAGGTGCAGTTTCAGAAACAGATTCTGTAGATACTGATTGTGTATCTGACTCCTTCTTGTTATGACTGCCGCCAAAGAAACCGGCTGCATGACCGATGATAAAGAAAATAATCACTGCAAGAATGATGAATCCACCGATACCAAGTACCATCATTACTTTGTTCAATGCCGGATTAACTTCATCATCATCCTCTTCATCATTATCAAAATCATCATCCTCTTCAGGATCACTCTTCTTTGCTGGACGTTTTCTGGAATCCGACTTCTGAACCGGCTTCTGAACCGGCTGCTCTTCATCTTCTTCTGTCATGCCGTTCAATGTTTCTTCCGTCACATCACTCAGGCTGTGGTGCAATGATGCTGTTTTCAGAGAATCGATATCATTGTCCTTCATAACAATGGTCCTTCCCTCAGGCACTGCTCCCGGAATAACAACATACTCACCATCAGGATGAGTCAGAACCTTTCTCAGGTCTGCAATCAGCTCTTTTGCAGAAGCATATCGTCTCTCAGGCTTCTTCTGCGTACACTTCAGAATGATCTTCTCGAAGCTGACCGGAATAGATGGTTCCAGTTTTCTCGGAGGTACCATCTCACTCTGGATATGCATCAGTGCAACCGCCACATTGGTCTCACCCTCAAAAGGTACACGGCCGGTGACCATCTCATACATGGTAATACCAAGGGAATAGATATCACTTCGCTCATCACTATAGCCGCCTCTGGCCTGTTCCGGCGAAATATAGTGCACCGTTCCCGCAGCTGTGGTTGTCACGGTGGTTGAATCTGCCACCTTCGCAATACCGAAGTCTGTCACCTTAACCTTACCGTCACGGGACATAATGATATTCTGCGGTTTGATATCTCTGTGGATAATCCTGTTCTCATGAGCCGCACTGAGACCAGATGCAATCTGTACTGAAATATTCAGTGCTTCTCTGATATCCAGCTTACCCTTCATATCAATATAGTTCTTCAGGGTAATACCCTGTACCAGTTCCATAACGATAAAATAAACACCATCATCTTCACCGACGTCGTAAACACTGACAATATTCGGATGAGACAGCCCTGCCGCGGACTGAGCCTCCACCCTAAACTTCTTAACGAATGTTGCATCAGTACTGTATTCCTGCTTTAAAACCTTGATGGCAACCAATCGGTTCAATACATGATCCTTCGCCTTGTAGACATCCGCCATGCCACCCGATCCGATCTTCGCTATAATCTCGTATCTGTTGATTACATAACTGCCTGGCACTAACATTCGTTCACCTCCTCAATCTGCGGTTCGATCACAATCGCTGTAATATTGTCGTATCCGCCATTTTTCTTTGCTTCATCTATAAGAATCTTCACTGAATCCTCCACATTATTGGCATTAATCACATCAAATAATCTGTCATCTTCAATCATATTGGACAAACCATCCGAGCACATCAGCACCTTATCTCCCGGCTTCAGATCTACTTCAAAAAAGTCCGCCTTCACATCCTGGGACACACCGACAGCTCTGGTAATCACATTCTTCTCCGGATGATTTCTAGCCTGCTCCTTCGTCAATTCACCAGCTCGCATCATAGCAGCCACATAAGAATGATCTTCTGTCACCTGATTGATCTCATGACCGATCAGATAAAGTCTGCTGTCACCTACATTGGCTACATAAAGCTGTCTGTCTTCAGAAAAAGCCACAACCATGGTCGTTCCCATGCCTGCCAGTTCCTCATTCTCAAAAGATTTCTCAAGAACCTTCTGATTCGCCATGGCAATTCCCTCATCCATCACACGGATCAGATTGGTTGTCTCAGTATGACTGATGTAAGCAAGGAATGTCTCTATCGCATATCTGGAAGCATAATCGCCGGCCTGATGCCCGCCCATTCCATCTGCAACAATAAATAAATTCGGAAACGGCCCGATCGGAGTCATTGAACAGAAGTATCCATCCTGATTCATCGTCCTCACGCAGCCAATATCTGTTCCGGCATACGCCCGCATATTATCCCTCCCTCTTCACTGACTGTTCCATATATTTCTTTCTTAACTGTCCACAGGCAGCCTGTATATCTCTGCCCATTTCCCTTCTTATAGTAACATTTCTTCCATATTTTTCAAGCATATTTTTAAATTTCAGTACAGCATCTGCTTCTGTCTGGCGATAATCCCTCTCTTCAATAGGATTGACCGGGATCAGATTGATATGACAATTCATCCCCTCCAGTAAGGCCGCCAGTGCTTTCGCATCCTCTCTGCTGTCATTGACACCCTTTACAAGGCTGTACTCAAAAGTGATTCTCCGGTTATTCTGGCTATAATAATACCGGCATGCCTTTAGTATTTCTTCTATACTATATGTATTGGCAATCGGCATCAGTTCACGGCGCTTTTCATCATTGACTGCATGAAGTGAAATTGCCAGTGTAATCTGCATCTTCAGATCCGCCAGCTCATAAATCTTCGGCACAAGGCCGCATGTAGATACTGTCACATTGCGCTGGCTGATATCCAGCCCCGGCGCATGGGTCAGGATCTCAATCATGCGTACAAGAGCATCATAATTGTCCAGCGGTTCTCCTGTACCCATGACAACCACATTGGAAACTCTCTCTCCGGAATCCTTCTGGATCTGATAAATCTCATCCAGCATCTCTGATGCCAGCATCTGACGCTCCAGTCCTCCCAGTGTGGAAGCGCAGAAACGGCATCCCATCCTGCATCCGACCTGTGAAGAAATGCAAACTGAATTGCCGTGTTTGTAATGCATCAATACACTTTCAATAATACGGTCATCGGATAATTTAAAAAGATATTTTGCCGTACCATCTATCGCCGAAACATATTTCTCAACAATTTCCAGATGCGTCAGTACACACCGTTCTGAAAGCTTCTTTCGCAAATCCTTCGACAAATTGGTCATCTCATCAAAAGAATCCACAAGGCGCACATGCATCCATTCATAAATCTGCTTGGCACGGAACTTTTTCTCACCCAGCACTTCTGTTATAAAAACTTCCAATTCCGAAAGAGTCATTGACTTGATATCTGTTTTTTCGTTTAACACTTCATTCCTCCGTCCTGGCTGCGCCTGAACCGCGCAATAAAAAAGCCATCTGACTGATACTGCCCCGGCAGTATCTGGATCCATCCATCTTTCGTCTGTTCACTGTGAACAACAGCCGGTACGTACGCATCCATACTCTCCAGATGAAATGGAAAATGTTCAGAAAACCAATGCATATTTTCTTCATTCTCAGCCTTTGAAACCGTACAGGTACTGTAGATCAGAACCCCTCCCGGCTTAACATACCGCTGTACAACTGTAAGAATCTCTCTCTGAAGCGCAGCAAGGGCTGCAATCTTCTCCGGTGTCACAGACCGTTTAATGTCGGCTTTTCTTCCCATCACGCCAAGTCCGGAGCAAGGGAGATCCGCCATGACAATATCTGCTTTAGCCTCATCCTCCGGATAAAATTCAAGGGCATCTTTGACTTCTGCTGAAACATTTGTCAATCCTGTTCTCAAAAGATTCTCCCGAATTCTGATCACCTTAGCTTCTGTCAGATCTCTCGCTGACACATGTCCGCTTTCATGCAGAAGATCCGCCATATGCATGCTCTTGCCTCCCGGCGCCGCACAGACATCAATGATAGTCTCCCCACCGGCAATACCAGCTGCCGCAGCTGCCAGCATGGCACTCTCATCCTGTACAACAATCTGTCCATCCGCAAATGCATCCACATTGCCAAGATAATCATACCCGGAAATATGCAGTGCCTCCGGCAGGATACATCCCGGTTCCGTCTGCAGACCTTCCGCAGCCAGAGCCTCTTTTACATTCTCTGTATTCTGTGGATTCCGCACACGGACAGAGGTCTTCTGGTCATCCAGCATGGCCTGTCCCATTTTGGCGGTTGTCTCAAAACCGTATTCCTGAAGCCACATGGACGCCAGCCATTCCGGCATGGAATAGCGCATGGACAGACAGGCTGCCGGTTCCCTGTCCGCATCCGGATAACGGATGTTGTCCTTATTGCGGGATATATTTCTCAAAACACCGTTGACAAAACCGGACAGATTCTTAAGCCCCCTCTTTCTGGCAAGCTTCACTGCTTCATCACAGGCTGCCGCGTCAGGAATATGATCCATTTTCAATATCTGATAAACCGACATTCTGAGGATGATTTTAATAGGCGGTTTGATTTTATTCAACCGGACACTGGAAAACTGACGGATCACGCCATCCAGAAAAATCTCATATTCCAGTGTTCCCCTGAAAAGCCGACTGATAAAAGCTCTGTCCCGTTTATCCAAATACTGGTATTTCATCAGTGTCTGGGATAACAGAATATGAGAAGGTGTATTCTCCTTCTCAATACTCATCAGCATATCATAAACAATGGCGCGTGTATTCAAATTATCTGCCATATCTAACTCCTTTATCGATCATTGTCCCTGAAGCCGCGGGTCAGGATCAGCAGACGCAGCAGCTGCAGGATCATTGATGCCGCACTGGCCACATAAGTCAGAGCTGCCGCACCAAGCACCTCTTTGGCATAACGGTTCTCATCGCCATGCAGAACACCTGAAGATTCCATGATCTTCAGTGCTCTGGAAGATGCATTCAATTCCACAGGAAGTGTTACCAGATGAAAGGCCACAACTGCCACAAAAAGCCAGATACCGATATTGATCAGAAGACTGCTGCCGCCCAGTAAAATCCCGATGATGATCAGCGGCCAGCTGATGCCGGCACCGAAATTAGCAACCGGCACAAGGGCTGCACGGATCTTCAGCGGTGCATAATTCTCCTGATGCTGGATGGCATGGCCGCATTCATGGGCTGCAACACTGACGGCTGCAACACTGTTGGAACCATACACTGAATCCGACAAACGCAGCGTTTTTGAAGACGGATCATAATGGTCTGTCAAATCTCCGGAAATTCTGGCGATCCCCACATCATAAATACCTGCCTGATGCAGGATCCGTTCCGCTGTCTGAGCGCCTGTCAGTCCGCTCAATGAACGCACTCTGGAATATCTGCTGAAAGTCGATTTGACCTTTGTGGATGCTGCCAGTGACAGCAGTACACCAATAATGATTAAAATATATGTTGGATCAAAATACATGGGATAATACATTCAGTCACTTCCATTCTGTTTTGTTATTCGTTGTCAAAACGTGTTCCTTTTTCAATGGTATAGCCATTCAGGAAAGCAGCGATATCCATTCTCTTCTTGCCCTGAAGCTGCACACTCTTAACAGAAAGTGCTCCGACACCGGTCTGAATAATCAGACAGTTCCTTGTCACCTCTGCTACTTCTCCGTATTCACAGCCATAGTTTCTGTCAAGGACTTCTGCTTCCCAGATTTTTAATGTTTTGCCGTCAATATAAGTATACGCACTCGGCCATGGATTTAAGCCGCGGATCAGGCGTTCAATCACAACTGCCGGCTGATTAAAATCAATATGTCCTAATTCTTTGTCCAGCATACGTGCATATTCACCGGCCTGACTGTCATCCTGCTTCTCAGGCACAATAGTTCCCGCTTCCAGTCCGATCAATGTCTTCTCCAGCAGTTCACCTCCGACTGTCGCAAGCTTATCATGAAGGCTGCCGCCTGTTTCCTTCGGATCCATCGGGATCTCAGCCTTTAAAAGCATATCGCCGGTATCCAGTCCTACATCCATCAGCATCGTTGTGACACCCGTCACCTCTTCACCATCAATAATAGACCACTGGATCGGTGCTGCCCCACGGAATTTCGGAAGAAGTGAGGCATGCACATTCACACAGCCGAGTCTTGGAATATCCAGTATTTCCTTTGGTAAAATCTGGCCAAAAGCCACAACAACGATCACATCCGGCTGCATATCACGCAGTGTCTGAATAAATTCAGGCTCCTTTCTGATGCGGACCGGCTGATAAACCGGCAGATCATGGGCCAGGGCACATTCCTTCACCGGTGAATAAATCACTTTCTTGCCGCGGCCTTTGGCCTTGTCAGGCTGAGTGACAACAGCAGTTACTTCTATTCCCATATCAATCATCTTCTGCAGCGTAGGTACTGCAAAATCAGGTGTTCCCATAAATACAGCTTTCATCATTCCGCCTCCTAATTTTCGTCTTCCTCTGCATAGCTCACTTCATTGAGAGGGCCTTCCACTTTTTCAATATATAAATGACCATCCAGATGATCAAATTCATGACACATTGCTCTTGCAAAAAGGCCATGGCCTTCCACTTCAATCGGGTTCAGATGTTCATCAAAAGCGACTGTCTTCACATATTCCGGTCTGCGGACAATACCGCTCTTACCCGGCACGCTTAAGCATCCTTCATCGCCCACCTGCTCACCGGCTATCTCAACGATCTTCGGATTAACAAAAACATATGGTCCCTCGCCTACATCAATTACGGCAATACGGCGAAGAACACCAACCTGAGGTGCTGCCAGTCCGACACCCTCCGCTGCATACATTGTCTCCAGCATATCCTGCACCAGTTCCTGAAGATGTGGTGTCATCTCTTTGACTTCCTTACAAACCTTACCAAGAACAGGGTCACCTTCATAACGTAATTTTCTAATAGCCATTTTTCAACACTCCTTTAAAAACTGCTTCCTTCGTTAACTATCTGTGCAAGCCGTCCAAAAACTTATTGCTCACGCAGATCAAAAGTAAAATATATATTTTGGAACTGCTGCGACCACTTCAGATATCCTTCCAGAAAATCCCTGAGCCGTATCAATTCCTTACTATCCTGATGTTTCATATATAATGTATAGCGATACAAATCTCTGGCCCGGGTAATACTTGCCCGGGATGGGCCGATAAATTCGACACCGTCAAAGTCTGCCTCAGTGGCTATCTCCCTCAGTTTCTTCACTGCCAGCGCAGCCTCCTGATCACTCTCGCCCTCTGCCAGCAGCACCATCATCTGCCTGTCCGGCGGATAATGCAGCATTTGTCTAAACCGGATCTCCTGACTGTAAAAGCTGTCATAATCCTGGGCAGCTGCTGTCTGTATACAATAGTGTTCCGGCTGATAGGTCTGAATAATCACCTGCCCCGGCCGATTACCTCTTCCGGCTCTGCCCGCCGCCTGGGTCAGCAGCTGAAATGTTCGTTCTGAGGACTGATAATCTCCGGCAAACATCGATAAATCTGCTGCCAGGATCCCCACAAGCGTCACGTTGGCAAAATCATGTCCTTTGACAATCATCTGTGTACCAATAAGAATATCTGCTCCGCCCTCTGAAAAGGTCTGAAGGATCCTTCCCATATCATCTTTGCCGGATGTGGTATCTCTATCCATTCTGAGAATCCTTGCCTCCGGAAATGTATTCTGAACAAATTCTTCCACTTTCTGGGTTCCGACGCCAAAGCCTGCAATATACGGCGAACCGCAGGAAGGACAAACTCTTGGCACAGGCTGTTCACTGCCGCAGTAATGGCATTTAAGCAAATGATGATGGTGCACGGTCATAGACACATCACAATGGCTGCACTTCATCACATAACCACAGCTTCTGCAGGAAACAAATCCCGCATATCCCCGGCGGTTTAAGAAAAGCATCATCTGTTCACCGCGCTTTAAACAATGCTCCATGGCCTCCTGAAGGGAACAGCTTAAAATTCCTCTGTTCTTCATTCGGAACTCTTTCCGCAGATCCACAACCTGTACATCCGGAAGCCGGCTGCCTGCTCTGGCCCGATGCGTCATTCTGTGAAGACCGATTCTTCCATCCAGGGCTTTCTGATAATCTGCCACCGCTGGTGTCGCAGATCCCATCACCACCAGGGCACCGGCCATACTGGCTCTCCGTGCGGCCACTTCCGCCGCATGATACCTTGGAACCGTCTCGCTTTTGTAGGCGGATTCATGTTCCTCATCGATGATGATCAGGCCCAGCCTGTCAAAAGGTGTAAAAAGTGCAGATCTGGGACCGATCATAATAGAAGCTTCTCCTCTTTTGGCCCGCATATACTGGTCATATCGTTCCCCGGCGGAAAGCTTTGAATTCATGATCGCAATCTGACTGCCAAATCTGTCATAAAATCTTGAAACCGTCTGTAACGTCAATGAAATCTCAGGAATCAGAACAATAACCTGCCTGCCTTCACTCAAGGTCTTCTCCATCAGAGACATATAAACTTCCGTCTTGCCGCTTCCCGTGATGCCATACAGAAGATGAATGCCGCTTTCCTCTGTCCAGTGTTCCCGGCAAATAGCTGCATTCTTCCATATACCCTCTACAGCCTGCTGCTGTTCCTCATTCAGGCAGACCTCCTGCCATCCCTTCAGCTTCTGCTTCACAGGATCTCGGTAAATCTGTGATGTCTCTTCACGGATCACACCGGTCTGAAGGATTGCTTTCATCGTCGCCGATGATATCTGCAAAACACCTGTCACTGTTTCCTTTGTCAGATGTTCTTCACGCAATATCGCCTCCAGAAATCTGACCCTGGCCTTCTCACGCCTGTTCTTCCTGCTCTTGTCAAGCAGCTGCTGTGCTTTCTCTCTGTCTGCGAGAAAATAAGTCACTCTTTTGACTTCCTTTACCGACTTCTTAATAGGTAGCACCGTCTTCAATGCCTGGGCCATGGTACAGCCATACCATTCATGCATCCAGTCTGCCAGGGCAATCAGCTGCCCCGTTGCCGCCGGTGCCTTTGTCACTTCCAAAATATCCTTGATCTTCGTCTCATCATAGGATGGCGAATTGCCAACACCAACAACGAAAGCCTGCCGTCTGCGGTTTCCATTGCCAAAAGGTACACTGACCTGACAGCCTACCGTCACCGCATCCAACATTTCCTCCGGCACACGGTACTGGAAAATACGATCCAGACTGCTCACGGATATATCCACAATCACATCTATATAAACCGCCATATCCACCGCCCTTACACTCAGACTACTACATAAATAGCATAATCCATTACATTATAGCATAATTGACATAAAGTAGGCAAATTATATTTCCAGGCACGGACTTTGGCTCGTTGCTCGCATAAATAAAAAGAGCCATTACAAAATACACCACTTTATTTTGCAATGGTTCTTTTCAAAAAGAAAATAACATCCTTATTCCGTTGTGATTCGTTGAACCCGGCAAGAGACAACTTGATTCAATCAATTAAGGAGATTCGATGCTTTCGCATCTTCAACTGGTACTACCAGTTGATACACCTATTATATAATGTTCTCCCCTTTTTGTCTATGGTTTTGCTTGGCCTCTTGTTGACTCTTTGTTGACTTGCAGAATTCAACATTCACAGCAACGATGTACTAGGTATCCAAATTTTTACAAATGTAAACAAAATGTTCATCCAGCGCTTTCTTGCCAAGTTCAAGATCTCTGCTGCAGATCGCCTCCACAAGACGTCTGTGGATTCCCTGAAATGCAATGGAATTCCGCTCATCTGTCATAATCTTGGAACGTGTCTCACGAATAAAATTATCCATGATCTTGGCCAGTGCAAGATAATTGGCAATAACAAGGCGATTGCCGGAAGCCTCTACAATTGTATAATGGATCATCTTATCATTCAGCACCTGCTCTTCCTCATCCTGACTGTTCTCAAGAATATCAAGGTTCTTCTGCAGTTTCTCGATCTGATCCTTTGTAATATTGTCCATGGCCAGCACAACCGCCTGGAATTCAACGGCATATCTGAATTCACGGATCTCATTATAAGTCATCTTCTCCAACGCATACATCATAGTCATCACCTGTACAAGCGTTTTATCGAAATGATCTGCAATATAATTGCCAATACCATGCTGACTGGATATCACACCGATGACTTCAAGAATTCGGATGCCTTCTCTGACAGAATTTCTGCTGACAGACAGCATCTGGGACAGTTCCCTCTCTGAGGGCAGTTTATCTCCCACTTCAAAATGGCCATCCAGAATATTGCTCTCTATATAATCAATAACCTTTTCATAAGCCTTTTCATATACTTTCTCCAAGGCCTTCCCCTGCCTTTCCCTGTAATTAATGGGCTTCAAAAAAAGCGGTCAGCTCATCAACGGTATGTACAATGTAATCCGCACCGGCTGATTCGAGTTCTCCGTGATGTGCATAACCGTAATAAACTCCCAATTTATCAATCTGATTCTTACCTGCGCCCACCATATCATGGAGCCTGTCCCCGATCATCAAAACCTCCGGCTTCTGTTTCTCCTGAATCTCAAGCTGTCTGAGTGCTTCTGTGATAACTTCACCCTTATCTGTCCGGCGGCCATCCAGTTCACTGCCCACAACTACATCAAAATACGGAAGTAATTCATATCTTTCAAGAATACGTTTCGCATAAACGCCGGGCTTTGAAGTTGCCAGTGCGATCTTCCTGCCCTGTGCTTTTAATGTCGAAAGCAACTCTGCTATCCCCGGATAAACACCGTTCTCAAAAATACCGATATCCGAAAAACGTTCACGATATTTCTTCAGTGCCATATGCCCCTGCTCATCATCCAGATGATAATACTTCTGAAAAGATTCCAGAAGAGGCGGTCCGATAAAATCTACCAGTTCCTCTGTATCCGCCTCAATCCCGAAATACTTCAGCGCATACTGTACGCATTTTGTAATTCCCTCTTTCGGGTCTGTCAATGTGCCATCCAGATCAAAAAGAATATATCGGTACATTATGCCTCCTCCAATACAAGTTTTACAAATGCCTCTCCCCGGGCCTCAAAATTCTTGAAAATACCATAGCTGGCAGCAGCCGGAGACATGACACAGCAGCAGCCTGGGCGACAAAGCTGCTTGGCCAGTGCCACAGCACCATCCAGATGATAAACCAGCTTGATCCTGCCTGCATCTTTGAATTCCGGATAATACTTGCTGATCTCCTCAAAAATACGCTTGCCCGTTGCCTCCATCAAAATAATATTCGGCACGCTGCACTCGTTCAGGAACTGGATCAATTCGCTGTAATCTATGCCGCGATCCATACCACCAATCAATACCGCATCCGTATCCGGCAGACTCTTCAATGCCTGAATCGTTGTATCGCAGATTGTAGAAATTGAATCATCGTAAAAACGAATACCGCAGGCATCCCCGATATACTGCAGACGATGCGGCAGCGGATTGTATGTCATCAGTGCTTTTGAAAAAGCTTCATCACTGATATCATACATTCTGCATACAGCATAGGCAAAAGCAATATCCACATAGTTGTGATGACCGATGAGACGGATTTTATCAGTCGGGATCTGATAAACATGTCCCTCTATGCAAATAGCTGCATCCGTCAGTAAAACATCTGCCGTTGTCGTCTCATGCCCTGTCTCATTTCTGTCACATACAGCGACCAAATGACCCTTATACACATTCTCCGCCGGAAGGTTATCCACATTGCAGATCAGAACATCTTCTTCCTTCTGCGGTCTGTAAATATTCTCCTTGGCAGCTACATATTTCTCCATGGTGCCGTAATGATCCAGATGTTCCTCATGAATATTCAGGAGCAGTCCCACATGCGGTGCACAAGTCACATATTCCAGCTGATGACAGGAAAGCTCACATACGATCAGCGTATGATCATTGATCTGGTCCAGCATATCAAACATCGGAATACCAATATTCCCGACCAGTACACAATCATGACCTGTCTCTTTTAATATATGGAAGATCATCGTTGTCGTTGTACTCTTGCCCTTTGTTCCGGTGATGCCGATACACTGACGGCCGAAACGTCTGAAAAATAATTCTGTCTGTGAAACAATTTCACAGCGATAATCATGAATATCTTTTTCAAGTACGATCCCGGGACTTTTGAAGACAACATCAAAATCATCCAGGCACTTCTGATAATCCGGTCCGCAGATCAGTCTGGCAGGATGCCCTTCCTCTGTCTGTACCTGATTCATATCTGCAATGGCAATCTGTCTGTAACCGCCTGCTTCCTTAATGCGCTGCCAGCTGGAACGGCCTTCACGGCCATATCCGAGAATCAGCACACTTTTATCCTTTATCAATTCTCTGATTATATCAATCACGATAACATCTCCTCTTAAAATTCATTCTTCAGACTGCGTGTAAAAAGTTGATGAAGTGTCATACGCGGGTCTGCATTATCATATAAAATATCATAAACTGCTTTGGAAATCGGCAGCTCTACCTGATATTTTTCAGAAAGCTCCACAAGAGCTTTCACTGTATAATACCCTTCTGCCAGCTGTCCATAATCTTCTCCTCTGATAAAAGATTCACCGAACTGACGATTATGGCTGAACTTTGAGAAAACAGTTGCCTCATAGTCACCCAGATGGCAAAGACCATAAGCCGACAGTTCATTGCCGCCCATGGCTGCGATCAGTCTGGCAATCTCTCTTGTCCCCCGGGACATCAATGCCCCCTTTAAAGTAGTCAGGCCAAATCCATCCAGCATACCCGCTGCAATACCGATCACATTCTTCGCTGCCGCGCCGATTTCATTGCCAATCATATCCTGACCATAATAAAAGCGGATCAGATCACTGGAAAACGCTTCCAAAAGCTGCTTCCTAACCGACTCATCCTCGCTGTCAATGACCATACAGTTCGGAATGCCATGATAAAACTCCTGTACATGACCCGGTCCGATCCAGACAGCAATCTTATTCGATGCATCCAGATGTGCCCCGGCGATCTGTGACAGCCTTCGTCCTGTACCAATCTCAATTCCCTTCATACAGAGTACAAAAACCTTATTCTGAAGCTGCATCGCTTCCAGCTGGGTCATGAGGCTGTCAAGGCTCTGGGCTGCAATAGAAATGACGATGACATCAGACTTGTCAAGATCATCCAATGTATTTGTCAGTGCAATAGACTCCGGCAATGTCAGCAGGCCATTGCTCCTTGTTGTCATAAATTGCTGCATATGCGAAGAACCTTTTCTTCCATATAAAGAGACCGTGTGTCCGGTCCTGTCAAGATACCAGGCAATAAAAGAGCCCCAGCGGCCGCAGCCGATAACTGTTATATTCATAAAAACGTCCTTTCTGATGACGGTGTTTGCGAAATACCGCAGTCCTTTGAATCCTATGAAACTGACAGATTTAAAACAGGCATGTTCCATAAGGATTTTCTATATATCTTGTTTTTTATCATTATAACATTTATATGCAGTGGCCGCAATGGCGGCAAGGCTTTTATCGTTCTGTCACGACATTAACGATATACTGTATACAGTACTACAGCTGATTTTTGTGTAAATTCACTAAAATTGTCTATTTCAGAGGCCTGATTCAATTATTTATAGATATTATATTGCATACAAACCATTTTTTTGCGTTTTATGCGTCACATATTTAACAATAAACTTTATCCTTTGATAATACTTTTTAGAAAATTTGCATAATTTCCTTGCCTATGTTTGGATAGTATGCTAAAATAAAAAAGAAGTTTAAGTCATATCCTATCAATTTTGTCATCCCATATACACAGAATTGATTCGGATGCACTAATCAAAATTTAATAACGAGGTGGAACGTATGAAGACAGTTAATTTTCTTTATGGTAGAACAACGTTTGATCTGGAAGTACCTGATGATACACCGGTCTTAACATCCAACGTTGACGCTCTAAAGAGTGACAAAGACGGCTATGAAATTGTGAAAGAAGCCATGGATAACCCTATCGACAGCCCACATCTGTACGAACTTGCCAAGGGCAAACCTGACTGTACAATCATTATCAGTGACCACACACGTCCTGTTCCGAGTCAGGATATCCTGCCTCATATGATCAGAGAACTGAGATGCGGCAATCCTGATATCAAGATTACATTGCTTGTTGCTACAGGCTTCCATCGTCCAACAACAGTTGAAGAATTAAGAGGCAAGCTCGGTGATGCACTTTATGAAGAATTCAAGGACAATATCGTTGTCCATGATGCACATGACCCATCGAAGAATATTAAGATAGGTAATCTTCCTTCCGGTCCTGACTGCATCATTGATAAGGTTGCTCACAACGCTTCTCTTCTTGTAGCTGAAGGTTTCATTGAAGCACACTTCTTCGCTGGTTTCTCCGGCGGCCGTAAGAGTGTCCTTCCGGGTATCTGCGATGCTGTTACAGTTATGGGCAATCATTGTGGTGAATTTATCGCCAGCCCATATGCACGTACAGGTATCCTTGACAAGAACCCAATCCACGAAGATATGGTTGCTGCTGCTGAGATGGCTAAACTTGCATTTATCTGCAACGTTGTTATCGACGAAGACAAGAAGACAGTTGCTGCTTTCGCAGGCAACTTCAAGACAGCTCATAGAAAAGGTGTTGATTTCCTGTCCGGCTACTGTGCAGTTAAGCCTGCTCCGTCTGATATCGTTATTACAACAAATGGCGGTTATCCTCTGGATCAGAACGCTTATCAGTGTCCTAAGGGCATGAGTGCAGCGGAAGCTACAGTTAATGACGGCGGTGTTATCATTATGTTAGCTACATGTCAGGATGGTCATGGCGGCGAATCCTACTACCATTCTATCGCTGATGCAGAATCTGCTGACGCATTCTTCCAGCAGTGCTTACATACACCTCAGGTTGAGACGCTTCCAGACCAGTGGTGTGCACAGATCTGGTGCCGTATCGTCCGCAAGTACAAAGTTCTCTTTGTTGCAGACAAAGCTCAGGAACAGCTGATCAGAGACCTGAAGGTAGAATACTTCGAAACACTTGACGAAGCTTATGCAAGAGCCCGTGAACTTAAGGGACCGGATGCTACACTTGCATGTATCCCTAACGGTGTTTCCGTAGTTGTCAAAGACTGATCAATTTAATTTTTAAACTTAATATGATTTGTTTATCATTGAATAACATCCGAATTTGTTGAACCCGGCAAAGTGATACAAACAAACTGCTGTCAGGCACATCCCGTTGTTCTGACAGCAGTTCCGATGATTCAATGGTTTTACAAATAAAAAATCTTAAGGAGGTATACGTTATGTATGCAATACTTGCTTTCATTCCAATCATTGTTACAGTCGTATTAATGGTTGCATTCAACTGGCCTGCTAAGAGAGCGCTGCCGTTAGCGTGGGTATTAGCTGCCATCATCGGTGTTGCTGTATGGAAGATGAGCATTGGTGCTGTCGCATTACAGACAGTCATCGGTTTCCTTGAAGCATTCGCCGTACTCGTTATCATTTTTGGTGCCATCCTGATCATGAACACACTTTCAAGTTCAGGTGCTATGGCAGCCATCAACGGTATGTTTACAGGTATCTCTCCTGATGCCCGTATCCAGGCTGTTATCATTGGTTTCATTTTCGGTGCATTCATCGAAGGTGCTGCCGGTTTCGGTACACCTGCTGCCCTTGCTGCCCCACTGCTCATCAGTGTTGGTTTCCCACCTCTTGCAGCCGCAGTTGTTGCACTGATTTACAACTCCGTTCCTGTATGTTACGGTGCTGTAGGTACACCTACTAACTCAGCCATGGCTACACTTGGTGAATCCGTTACATCCCTGGGCGGCAACGTTGATTCCTTCAAAGCTGACCTGACATTCTTCTCAGCTGTCAACATGGCAGTTGGTGCTTTCTTCATCGTTACAATCGGTATCATCCTTCTTGTAACAATGTTCGGTAAAGACGCAGAACACAAGAAAGTTTCCAAGGCATTTGAAGTTTTACCATTTATCATTTTTGTTTGCGTAGTTTTCGATGTTATTTACCTCTTAATTGCTAAATTCATCGGTCCTGAGCTTGTATCTCTTGTAGCAGCTGTTATCACTCTGTTCGTAGTCCTTTTCACATCCAAGAAGGGCTTCCTGATGCCAAAGAACATCTGGACATTCGGCGAAAAAGAAACATGGGATCACTCATGGCTCAGCACAACAGAAGTTCCGGAACCAAAACAGTCCGATATGTCTCTTGTTAAAGCATGGATTCCTTACCTGTTAATCGGTCTTGCACTTGTTATCACTCGTGTATGGTCCACATTACAGCCAGACAGCTGGGCAGGTGCTATGAAAGCTTTCAAGGTAACACTTCCGTTATTTGGCGGTGCATCATGGAGTTGGGCTATTCTCTGGAATCCAGGTATTATCTTCATTATCGTTGGTCTGATCACCATTCCGCTCCACGGTATGAATGGTGACACTGTTAAGGAAGCATGGAAGAACTCCTTCAACCAGGTAAAGGGTGCTGCTATTGCCCTTCTCTTCGGTGTTGCGATGGTTTACATCTTCCGTAACTCTGCAAATGACGGTATTCAGGTTTCTTACATGATCGATGGCAGAACAGCCGGTCTTGGCTCAATGCTGACAATGATGGCAGATGGTCTTGGTTCTATCTTCAGAGGCGCTTACATTGTTATCGCTCCTCTGATCGGTGTTCTCGGTTCCTTCATGTCAGGTTCCAATACAGTATCAAATACACTGTTCTCAAGTCTTCAGTTTGAGACAGCAACACTTGTTGGTCTTCCACAGGTTATCATCGTGGCTCTTCAGAACAACGGTGGTGCGATCGGTAATATGGTATGTGTTAACAACGTTGTATCCGCTTGTGCAACAACAGGTACAATCGGCAACGAAGGTAAGATCATCCGTACAGACTTCTTACCATGTATCGTTTACTGTGTCATCGTTATCGTTGTATCTCTGATCGTTATCAGCCTTGGCGGTGCAACTGTACTTGGCGTTTAATGCTTCACAAGATTTCATAGTTGATTCATTCGATTGATTCAAACGTAAATAGCTGCTGCAAAATTGAAAAAGGGAACTCAATTTTGCAGCAGTTTCTTTATATTTTTACTTTTTAAAAGGGGTGTCTGACATGATCATTATTGCTTACATTGTAATCGCCATCGCTGCTCTCGTCATGGTTTATTTTGGCCACTTACAGGGTGGCAACCAGTTCTATACATCCATTCTAGGTGCAACCTTTGTCATCTACTGTATCTATCTCGACTTCAGGAAACGATTCAGCAAAAAGGATGGCAACGACGACAAAAACGGCAAATCTGTCAAAAAGACGCAGCATTCCGGCAAATCAACAAACACTCATATCAGTCAGAATGCCCGTCGTACAACAAAAAACATTAAATAAAAATCGGGAGCGAATTCCAATATACCCGTAAAGAGCTATCAACTAAGCCATTCGTTGCAGGCACGTTCGCACTGCCAATGCCAGGTAGGGGTACATAAGGCAGCAAAAGACGCTGCCTAAGTACCCACCGGCATTGAAGCACCTGCAATGAATGGCTTAGTTGATAGCTCTTTTTGATGTTTTTCGATTCGCTCCCTCTATCTTGCGCTGAAAAAGAGGCAAAATTCATTATGAGCCGATTCAGGCATAGGTGCTTCAACATCGGCCGGTTCTTAGGCAGCGTTTTTTGCTGCCTTATGTACCGTTGCCAGATGTTGGCAGTGAAAACGTGCCTATGCTGAATGGCTCATTTTATAGTTGGCTTGTCATAATTTAGGATTCGCTCCATGTAATTTTATGTTCTTTGAAGGCCATGATCATCTCATTGGTCAGGCTGCAGTCCTCATATGTGACTGGTATCTCTTCTCTCTCAAACCATTCTGCCATCGCCAATTCGGTCTGATCAAGAACGATGTCCTCTCCGCCTTCTAATTCTGCAAAAAAACCCATCAGTAGTGTGTCGGTAAAGGACCAGGGCTGGCTCTTATAATAATGCAAACGACCGACTTTCAATCCGACTTCTTCCATCACTTCCCGTCGGACTGTCTCTTCGACCGGCTCACCAATCTCAGAAAAGCCGGCAAGCAATGCATAATTTTTATATGCACGTCCCACATACTTTGACATGAGAATTCTGTTGCCATGCACAAGCGCAATAATCACAGCCGGCGAAATCTTCGGATATTCCATCTGCCCACACTCCGGACACTGAACCATTCGCTCTTTCGCCGAATGCGTCATTCCGGTGCCGCATCGGCCGCAGAATCTTCTGCTCCGATACCATTCTGCCAGCTGAAGACCTGTCACACCCGCAAAAGCCTGATGCTTTGGCTGTCCTTTGCGCATCTTCTGAATATTCACAAATTGATATGCTTCCATCAAGGTCTCATCTGTCTCATCACAAAAATAATAGCGCTGTGCATCGATTGAAAACAGATAAATGTAACTTCTGCTTTCCCTGTCGCTGACCTCCTCATACTTCGGATAAACAATCTGCTCATCCACATATCTTAAAAGGACATCCCTCTGTCTGTAAAAAAGCACATAATCCCCATTCTGAATCTCATACGCTTTGTATTCATTGTGGAATTGATGTGGTGCTATATCCTGTATCATCTTTCCTCCTAAGCGTCCATCATCTCGGCACGCATTTCCTGTAATAATTTATGATAGAACGCCTGACCGCCTTTGACAATATCATAGCGCCGGCCAGCCTGCTTCATCTGTTGTCTGCCAAAGCTGCAGTTTAAAATATCTTCTTCTCTGTATACCGAATAATATCCGATGATATCCCCCTTCGGAACGGAAGCCGCTGACTTAAAGACATAAACCGCAGGCTCATCAAGAGCCATTCCCAAAGACTCAAGCAGCTGATTGCCGATATCCATATTACAGGTATAAATATGTGTATATCTTCCGGCCATTCTTGTAAAATCATATACTCTGAAATTCTCCAGCCAGTCTTCATTGAGCCACCCGTTATCTCTCTCATAAGAAACAACAAGGCAAACAGGCATTGTTCTCTTCTTACTGAGAATCAGATCATGAATCTTGCCAATCTGATAGTCCCGGATGATCTTTCTGGATGTGGACAGATAACGCACATCAAAGAGGCCGATCTTATCCGCAATATTTGAATAAAACTTCGGACAACTGAAGTAACGGTTCAAATAACCTCTTCGCTCCTCAGATACAGCATAAGAGTTTTTTACCGACAGCATCTGACGGCCATCCTCCTCCAAATAACACTCTGCCTCTGCCACCCACACCTGTCCCGGTGCTTCCATATCGATGTGCATACAGTTCATCTTCCAGTAATCATGCTCCGGTTCATAGACAATGACCAGACGATAGCCCAGAAGGTTCTTCTCGAATGTCATAGGCTCTGTCGGCAGATCACCATCCAGATGTCCGTATTTATCATAAAACCAGGAATACGCCAGTCTGGCGGCTTCTACGCAGGCCTCGTGCTTTGAATACTTATAAGTACTGAGATTGACCAATGCTTTAAAGACTGTCACCTTTCTGAGCGGCCTCAGTTTGCCAAAGGTCATCTCCTCACCGATATTCTCATTGCCATCATCGAATACATCTCTGTCATGAAAAAGCTTCTCCAGACGTTCATCATGGATCACCGCCTGATTGACCAGGGCCACAATGGTATTCACATTGATCGGCACTCTTCTCGGCTGCTTCAAAAGTTCTTCCACCAGCACCTGTCTGCTGGTCTTAAACAAACGCTTCCCGAGATTATCTTCCGAATAATCATTGTTAAGAAGCTCCTCAAGCTCCGGATACATGGGGTGTTCTTCCATCTTCAGACGATAATGGGCTTTCATCATACCGGCCCAGTTGCGCTCTTTATAAAGCTCGTGCCCCAGATTTTCAAACAGTGTCACCAGCGATTTATCACACAATTCCAGTGTTGCAAGAATACTGTTAAAATATCTGGCAAAACTGTTCTTGCCGCTCCAAAGCTCGCCGCCTTTGTATTTCATATCATGCTCAATCTCATGCCATCCTTCAAAAAACACGGTCTTCAACTGTATCTCGAAGGTATCATCAATGCACATTTCCCATGTTTCATCCGAAATCTGCTGTTTCAGATAATCCGGCAACCTGAAAACGCCATTGATCTTCACCGGCTTAAACTCTGATTCATTCTGCTCCGACTCCGACCATTCCACAAGTGAAAACATGTGCTCCATCATCCGTCTGCATATTCTTAAATCATCTTCAAAGTAAACATCTACACGGAGTCCCACAAGATCTTGAATCTTCTTCTCGGCATTATAGGACTTCACCTGGTACTTTCTGGCCAGAGATTCCGATGTCTTTATTCGTGAAAAAATTCTGTAGTAGAGTCCGCTCTGTTTAAGCCGCTCCTCTATCAGATGTTTTAACTCCACCTCAACAATGGCAGGCACCTTAACTCTGGATTCGATTTCTTCTTTTGTAAAAGCTATTTTCTCCACCATGCGATGGTTCCACCCTCCCATTCTTCCTTCTTAATCGTGCATGCCAAAAATGTCATTCCTCAAATGCCTCTCCTGTCAATCTCCTGTCATTTGAGATTGTCTTAACTGGTGCAGCACACACTATCTTATACTATATCACACTAAAGCGATCAGTGATAGGGATACTGCTGATATTTTTGAAAATTTTAATAATGAGACGCCTTTTTGAAGGCAAAAAAACCTTCCGAAGACATGGCATGCACAGGCACGCTGTCCCCGAAAGGTTTTTTGTTGTTTGGATAATTACTGAATTCTTACGCTTGTCTCAGACAATCCTTTCAGAATATTAGTCCTCAAAAGGAATAACTGCACCATCATATGTGTCGTTGATGTACTGTTTGATCGTATCTGATTTCAGTGTATCAACAAGTGCTTTGATGGCCGGATTATTTTCGTTGCCTTCTTTAACTGCAATAACATTTACATATGTCTTAGCAGCTTCAGAATCGGATTTCTCGTAAGCAAGGGCATCTTTGCCTACAGAATAACCAGCCTCAAGTGCATAGTTACCATTTAATACAACATAAGCAACCTCGCCTGTTACACGGGCAACCTGAGCTGCTTCAAGTTCCTGGATCTTGATGTTCTTTGGATTTTCAGCGATATCATTTACAGTTGCTTCAAGACCTGCACCGTCTTTCAGAGTGATGATACCGTTATCCTGAAGAAGCAGAAGTGCTCTTGCTTCGTTTGTTGTATCGTTAGGAACTGCGATTGTATCGCCTTCTGCTAAATCATCAAGGCTGCTCTTTGTACCCGGGTAGATGCCGAATGGTTCATAATGGATACCGCCTGCATTCACAAGGTGTGTACCTTTTTCTTCATTAAAGGATTCCAGATAAGGAATATGCTGGAAGTAGTTGGCATCGAAATCACCGGATTCTACAACTTCGTTTGGCTGTACATAATCATTGAATACTGTTACCTGAAGATCATAACCCTGCTCTGCAAGGAGAGGTTTTGCCTGTTCAAGGATTTCTGCATGTGGTGTTGCGCTTGCTGCAACCTTGATTGGTGTCAGATCGCCGCTGGCTGCTGTTGTCTCACCTGCTGCCTCTGTACCAGCTGTTTCTGTGCCTGCTTCTGTCTGAGCTGCTGTGCTGCTCTGTGTGTTGGATGAACCGCATGCTGTTAATGCGCCAACTGCAAGAACGCCTGCGAGAACGCCTGCTAAAAATCTCTTCTTCATTTTGAATTCCTCCATTCATATTTAAATAAAATTTTATAATAATTCAAAGTCACTTTCAAAGTGCTTTGCACAATGACCCTGAATAATTACATACTACTTTCTCTTGTCCAAACGAACCGACAGCTTCATGCCGATTGTCTGGAATAACTGAACTAATACTACCAGTAAAACAACCGTCACGATCATAATATCTGCCTGATATCTGTAATAGCCATAACGGATCGCAATATCACCAAGACCACCGCCGCCGATGGTACCTGCCATTGCTGAGTAACCAAGCACTGTACCGAGGGTAATCGTCACCCCCACAACAAGTGAAGTTCTTGCCTCCACCAGCATCACCTTCGTGATAATCTGCATCGTTGATGCGCCCATGGACTTGGCTGCTTCAATAACGCCCGCATCTACCTCATTCAGTGAGGATTCCACCATTCGCGCAATAAATGGTGCCGCTGAAATAACAAGGGGAACAATCGTTGCTGTAGAGCCATAGCTCTTGCCCACAATGGCCTTTGTCAAAGGCATCAACAAAATCAAAAGGATCAAAAACGGGATGCTTCGTCCAATATTGACGATGACATCCAGTACTTTGTAAACACCTGCATTCGGACGAATACCGTCTTTGGCTGTGGTTGTCATCAGAATTCCCATGGGAAGTCCCAGTACGTAACCGAAAATAGTTGCGCCAAGGGTCATATACAATGTTTCACCGATACCTTTGATCAGCATATCCATTACTTCCTGACTAAACATACTGTGTCACCTCCTCAATCTCAAGTCCCTTCTCTACCATATAAGCCTTGATCTGCTCCTGCAGCTCGTGCCCTTCCGGAAGACCCAGAATCATCTCGCCCTTGGCAATACCGCCCACATTCTTTGTATCTGCTTTCAGGATATTGACAGGTACGCCGAACTTCAGGATCATATTGGCGATGACAGGCTCAAAAGCAGAGTTCTCTGTAAAAACGATCCTCAGACATTTATCTTCCAGCACCCTGTCCTTCTGACGGCTCTCACCATTCCACTGGTTCTCTGAAATATCCCCAAGAATCAGTTCACGGGCTGCTGCTGACTTCGGATGATTGAAGATGTCTTCCACTTCACCCTCCTCCACAAGAACACCATGATTCAGAATTGCCACATGTGTGCAGATTTCACGGATAACCGCCATCTGATGAGTGATAATAACGATCGTAATGCCGAACTTCTGGTTAATATCCTTCAGCAAAGCCAGAATAGAAGCTGTTGTCTGAGGATCCAGGGCACTTGTAGCCTCATCACAAAGAAGGATCTTCGGATCAGATGCAAGGGCTCTGGCGATGGCCACACGCTGTTTCTGGCCGCCGGATAACTGAGACGGATAAGCATCGGCCTTCTCCTCCAGATCAACCAGTTTCAGAAGTTCCATGGCCCGCTTGCGGGCATCTGCCTTCTTCTCACCGCGCAATAATAACGGAAAACAAATATTGTCTATCACATTCTTCTGCATCAGCAGATTGAAATGCTGGAAAATCATTGCGATCTCCTGACGCTGCTTTCTCAGTTCCTTCTCTGTCAGTGTTGACAGATCCTTGCCGCCGACTAACACTTCACCTTCTGTCGGTCTCTCAAGAAAATTCAGACACCGTACCAATGTACTCTTACCTGCACCGGACATACCGATAATACCATAAATATCACCTGGCTTAATACTCAAATTAATGTCCTTCAGAGCTTCAACCTTCACACCCTTCAAATCAAAAGACTTTGAAAGATGTCGGACTTCAATATCAGACATAAAATCCCCTTTCCCGCATATATGCGATCACATCGTGCCCTCCGGCACCTGATGCTTCTGTGCAGCTGAAACATTTAAAAAATCCCCATTGCACAAAAAAGCAGGTACACGCATGTACCTGCCTATCATCTTATCCTTATCTCTTCATACACTCAGAGTCCCATAAGAATTATGAACCAGATATTACTGCGCATCAAAAATAACCGTGTCATCAACCATATGCATACCACACATGATGCCACAGCTGCACATCATCATATCTGTTGACCATGAATGCTGATGTCCTAATGCTACCATATCTGCTCCTTCTTTCTGTTACTCACTGCCGCTTCCGTCAAACATTCCTGTCTGCTTCTGCTTACTGACATTTATTATTCCATGAACCACCCATTTTGTCAAGACTCTTGTGGGAATTTTCATCTGCTTTCCAACAATTTCCCCATCATTTTCGTGTTGAATATCTGCATCATCCGTTTATTCGGCCCTGACTTGCAGCCTGACCAGCCTAAAAGGGCAGCATATCCAGTTCTTCAGGAAGAATACAATGCGGCATGCTATTGTCCCGTACACGGCGTCTGCACTCATCCAAGGGCATCCATATCACCCCGGATACTTCCGAGGCCTGCAGTTTCATCGCTTCCGGCTCCACATCTTTCCATATGTAAAAAACCTTACTCACCTGATCATCCTTAAAAGGTGCCCCATGAAAAAAAGACTCCGACTGGATCCGTATCAATCCGCAGTCATTTAATTCTGTAGCATCCGCCGTAAGCCCCAGTTCTTCCCTGAGTTCCCGCAGTGCTGAATCTTCAAAATCAACTCCCGCCGGAATATGCCCCGCGCTGGATGTATCATAGCATCCCGGAAAAGAATCCTTGTCATCACTTCGCTTCTGCAAAAGCACCTCCACACCTTCCGGTCTTCTTCTCAAAAGCCATACATGAGAGGTCCTGTGCCGGATCCCATTCGCATGGGCAATACTCCGCTCAACTGTCTCCCCTGTGGGAATACCATTCTCATCCACAACATCCAAAAACTCCATCAATATCCATCTCCCATCCACGTGAACTTTTCTTAAAATATCTCTAAAACTATCTTATCAAATGAGCGGCATCCTTTAGTTTTTCCCGCCCTCCTCTTTTAATCATATCCAAAAATCTTTCCCTTTTCAAGCTGCTCTATCCATATTGCACCTATTTATATTAACTTTCGCAACAAGTTTAAAAACAGTAGACATTCCTACTTTCAAATGCTATAATAACATCGATTACAGCTACATTAAAAACTATAAATAATAGATTCTGTTCCGCGAAACACACTCTTTTCGGTCAGTTCATTTAAATAAATGTAACTGTTCAGAGCTAACCTCCAAAATGCTACGCATTTCGTCGGTGTGGCGTATCCGCCAAATAAAATTTCAAAAACAGCCTTAAAAATGCAAGCATTTTATACCTGTTTTTTGAAATTTTGCTTGGCTCTGAACAGTTACAAATAAATTTATGTTTCGCGGCCCATTATCCAGAACTTTTAAGGAGTGAGACTATGTTTATTACAAATGATATCCGCTATGTCGGTGTCAATGACCATGATATTGATTTATTTGAAGGACAGTATATCGTAGAAAATGGTATGGCTTACAATTCTTATGTGATCATGGATGAGCAGATTGCAGTTATGGATACTGTAGACGGCAATTTTACAGATGAATGGCTGAAGAACATTGCTAATGTGATCGGCGACAGAAAGCCATCTTACCTCATCGTTCATCATATGGAACCTGACCACTCTGCCAATATTGCCAACTTCCTGGAACTTTATAAGGATGCCAAAGTCGTTGCAACAGCCAAGGCTTTTGTGATGATGAAACAGTTCTTCGGCACTGATTATCCTGAGAGACAGATTGTTGTCAAAGAAGGTGATACACTTTCCCTGGGTGCACATACGCTGACATTTGTACTTGCACCAATGGTTCACTGGCCGGAAGTCATGGTAACATACGACAGCAAGGACAAGGTTCTCTTCTCTGCTGATGCCTTCGGCAAATTCGGTGCCCTTGACGTTGACGAAGACTGGGCATGTGAAGCCCGCCGTTACTATTTCGGTATCGTCGGCAAATACGGCGTACAGGCTCAGGCACTCCTGAAGAAGGCATCCGGTCTTGACATTCAGACAATCTGTGCACTTCACGGTCCGATCCTCAAGGAAAATCTCGGCTACTATCTTGATCTTTACAATACATGGTCCAGCTATGGTGTTGAGAGCGAAGGCGTTGTCATCGCTTATACATCTGTTTACGGCAATACTAAGAAAGCCGTTGAGCTCCTTGCAGATAAACTGACTGCCCTTGGATGCCCGAAGGTTACAGTCACAGACCTTGCCCGTGATGATATGGCCGAAGCTGTGGAAGACGCTTTCCGTTACGGCAAACTCGTTCTGGCTACAACAACATACAACGGCGATATCTTCCCATTCATGAAGACATTCATCGAACATCTGACAGAACGCGGCTACAAGAACAGAACCATCGGTCTCATTGAAAATGGTTCATGGGCACCAACAGCAGCCAAAACAATGCTGAAGATGTTTGAAGGCAGCAAGAATCTGACATTCACAGATACAACTGTTACCATCAAATCTGCTGTCAATGCCGAAAACGAAGCACAGATCGCAGCTTTAGCCGAAGAACTCTGCAAATAATTATTCTGTTAACTATTAATGACTCATTGCGGAATTCTGCCTTCCCGAAAGACAGAATTTCGCAATTCATTTTTTAGCAACCATCTGCCTGTCCCGGGGTCTTGATGCCGTCCCGCCGGTCACAGCCGCATTGACCTCAGGCATCGAGCCAATCCTCAATCCGGTTCTTGCTGCCATCATCTGCGGTGAAACCATTGGTCCAATGTCCCTGGCAGGAGGCGTTCTTGTTGTCTGTTCTGTTCTGGGCTACAGTCTCAGCCAGATCAAACAGCCCTCTGTTCCCGGCTAAATAGTCCTATTTGTCATGGTTGCTCAATCTATAAGAACGAGACGAAACATGCTTGTCTCATTATCCGCAAAAAAAGAATGTGCCTTATCAGCACATTCTTTTTTTGTAAATATGAACAAAATAGATAATTTCTGCAATCGCCGTAATCCCCCAGGAAAAAATATAAAGAGAATACAAGGATAATATCGTATGGAAATAAGCAAACACCGTATAAATCCACACAACTCTGAACACACAGGAACCCAGGATCACAATAATCATCGGGATCATACTCTTGCCGAGAGCTCTCGAAGCCATAATCGTACAATCCATAAAAGCAGAAAATCCATAGCAGACCCCCATAATAGACAAGCGGATCATACCTGCCTCAATAACATCTGCATCTGTCGAGAACAACGATAGAAATTGTTGACCGAACACCACAAGCCCGATTCCCATGATCATACCAATGCCAAAGGAATAGGCCAGACTGATGAGATAACTGTTCCTGACACGTTTTCTGTTGCCGGCACCAAAGTTCTGTCCCATAAAACTACCACAGGCAGTATAAAAGGCCGCCATTACATCATAAACAAGCGCATCCGCATTGGCAGCCGCTGCATTACCCGCCACCATGGTGGCATCAAAGGAATTCACGCCGGCCTGCACAAACAGATTGGCAATCTGGAAAATAGCATTCTGGAATCCCGCCGGAATACCAATTCTGATAATGTTCACCGTTTTACTTCTGTTCAGCCTCAGCTCCGACCGCTTCAAGCCGTAAATATCTTTTGTTCTGAAAAGCGCTGCCGCAACTAAGAATGCGGACAGATACTGAGAAATAATACTTGAAACCGCAACCCCTGCCACACCCATATGACAGACAATGACAAAAAAGAGATTCAGTATAATATTCACAACGCCTGCCATGGACAAATACTTCAGCGGCCGCTTCGTATCCCCTGCCGCACTGAATACCGCATTACCAAAATTGTATACAGCCAGCGCCGGCATACCAAGAAAGTAAATCCGTATGTACAGCACTGCACCATCGATCAATTCCGGCTTCGTATTCAAAAGCTGCAGAATCCCCTTAGAAAATACTGCCCCGATGAGCAGCAGTACCAATCCTGTCAGAACACTGAACAGCAGCGCTGAATGAACTGTCTCGCGGACCCCCTTCCTGTCACCGGATCCGAGATACAAGGCAGTCAGAACATTGATACCTCCGGAAACACCGATCAGAAAGCTTGTAAACATCGTTACAAGAATCGTCGTAGAGCCAACAGAACCAAGTGCAGAAGCTCCTGCGAAACGTCCCACAACAGCAATATCCGCCACATTAAAAAGCACCTGCAAAAGATTGGATACAATAAGCGGTGCACTGAAAAATAAAATCTTCCGGGCCAGCGGCCCCTTTGTCAGATCCTGATTATTCTGTGTCATTTACTACCTCCCCAATAAGCTCCAATCATTATACAGCCTTTTTTCTTAAAAATCTACCAGTTTTTCCCATAATTTCTCAATATAAGTCCTTAACTCATATTTTTGATAGTTTATCGTTTTTAAGCTAAAATACTTGTGAAAAAATGCCATCAATGTTATAGTAATATTTGATGTTGTTATCAATACTATATAAGGAAGTGACAAAATGTTAGAAATAGAACATTTATCCTTTGATGTCCAGGATGAAGGCCGTCAGTCCGAAATCCTTTCCGACATCAGTTTTCATGTAGCCGACGGTGAAATGCTGGTCATCACCGGCCCGAACGGCGGCGGCAAATCTACACTTGCCAAACTGCTCATGGGAATCAATGAATCAACTGCCGGCAAGATCATTTTAAACGGTGAAGATATCACCGGTCTTTCTATCAACGAACGTGCACAGGCCGGAATCGGCTTTGCATTCCAGCAGCCGCCGCGTTTTAAAGGTATGACCGTCCGTCGTCTTTTAAACCTTGCTGCTGGCAGAAGCCTCAGCGAAAACGAATGCTGCGGCCTTTTAAGCAGTGTCGGTCTCTGTGCTCAGGAGTACATTGACCGCGAAGCGGATGCAACCCTTTCAGGGGGCGAGATGAAACGTATCGAAATTGCAACTGTTCTTGCTAAACCGCATAACCTCTGCATTTTTGATGAGCCGGAAGCCGGTATCGATCTCTGGAGCTTTTCTATGCTGATCAAGAAGTTCGAACAGATCCACAAGGAGAAGAAAGAGAGCCTGATCCTTATCTCCCATCAGGAACGCATTATCCGCATGGCAGACAGAATCATGGTCATCTCCGACGGCAAGATTGACAGAATCGGACCTGCAGAAGAGATTCTGCCAACACTTTTAGACTCCTCATCTCAGGAAGCCTGCTGCTATGGTCAGCAGAAAGGAGGCGACTACTGTGAAGCTTAACCAGGTAACAGAAGATGTATTAAAAGTCATCGACTCCTATGGATTCAAACAGGAGGGTGCCTACAATCTCCGTTTAAACGGTATGGCTGTCTGTCACGGTGACAGCCGGCACATCGCTATTGTGAAGAAAACAGATCTTCCGGGCATCGATATCAAAATCAGCGGCGAAGCACAGAACGAACAGGTGCACATTCCTGTTGTCATGTCTGAACCGGGACTTGACGTTGTCTACAACGATTTTTATGTGGAAGACGGTGCAGACGTCACTATCGTAGCCGGCTGCGGTATCCACGGTGAAGGCTGCAGCGAAACCCGCCATGACGGTATCCATACCTTCCATGTCGGCAAGAATGCCAATGTCAAATATGTTGAGAATCATTACGCAGAAGGCAATGGCACCGGCGGCAAAATCTTAAACCCTGTCACAAAGATCTATGTAGGTGAAAACTCCGTCTTCACGCTGGAGACAACCCAGATCAAAGGTGTTGATTCCACCAAGCGTGAGACATTTGTGGAACTCGGACCAAATGCAAAGCTTTTTGTCACAGAAAAGCTCATGACACATGATGCCCAGCATGCCATCTCCAATATGGAAGTAAAATTAAACGGCGAAGGCAGCTCAGCCCGCATTGTTTCCCGTTCCGTTGCCAAAGGTACATCCAATCAGATCTTCCATCCAAAGGCCATCGGCAACAATGCCTGCCATGCCCATGTACAGTGTGACTCCATCATTATGGACAAAGCATCCATCAGCTCCATTCCTGAGATCAATGCCAACCATATTGATGCACAGATCATCCATGAAGCAGCCATCGGCCGTATCAACGATGAACAGCTGATCAAGCTCCGTACATTCGGTATGACCGAGGAGGAAGCAGAATCCGTTATCATCGAGAACTTCCTCAATTAATATCACCTTTAGATTCAAAAAACAAAAATACTGTATGAACCATTTATTCCTGTTCATACAGTATTTTTGTTATTAGTTATTTAGTTGAACATCTACCTGTTGTTTCTTCTTAATAATTTTCCTGGCAGTTTTCTTATTCTTTGTCTGTTTCTGAGTTTTAGATTCAGTTTTTGCTTCGGTCTTTGTCTGAACCTGTACTGCAGTCTTTGTCTTTGATTCCGACTTTGTATCAGATACATTCTTAGCCTCGGCCTGAGTTTCTGTCTCAGAAGCTGCTGTCTTCGCACCAAGTACCGGTGCAGCGCTGCTGTCCTTCTTATCTTTATCTTCTGAATCCTTCTTCGCCAGTACTACTTTCGTACCGCTGACAATGTCTTCCATCGGATTCTTGCGCTGAAGCTCACTGCTTGTTCCATTGCCCTGAAGATACAGTAATGGATTGACAGCGACACCACTCTCTTCTACCTGGAAATGAAGGTGATTGCCCGTTGAGTTGCCTGTCGAACCACTCAGACCAATCTGCTGGCCTTTCTCAACATGGTCACCAACTTTCACATACATCTCAGAATGATGCATGTACTTTGTCACCAGTCCATCACCGTGATCAATCGTAATCAGATTACCGGCAGTTCCTGCATAGCCTACAAAGATAACAGTACCACTTTCTGCCGCATATGTCGGAATATTCTCATCACCGGTACCAAGATCAATTCCCTTATGGAACTTATTATCAAAATCTCGGAAACCGAAGTTGCTTGTCACAACTGCTCCCGGACAAGGATCTGCAAATCGGCCGATCATATCTGAGAAGTCCTTCAGTGTCATATCATCCAGACGATACAGATCATATAACTCCATCAGTTTGATCAGACTCTTGCCATAATACAAATCAGTGGCCCATCGCTGACCGATACGCACTGCAAATGTATTGGCATCATTGACACCCTTGATCAGATCGCTGTAATTATTCTTCAGCAGTTTCGCTCTATCCTCAATTGCTTCGGTGTATGTATTGTATGCTCTGAAACCGGCAGATGTTGAATAAATCTGTCCGCTCTCTGTCATCTCTGACGTACGCATGGAAACACTGCCTGCTGTACCGGTTCCTTTAATACCAAAAAGGTTGCAGTACCCGTAAGCCAATCCTGAAAGGCCCTGCCCTTTCTTGCCGCCCGGTCCATAAGTACCAAAACCGGATTCCTGAATAATCTGTGCGATTGTAACAGATGCAGGATAGCCATATTCATCCTGGGTCTTTAACGCGCCAACTACCATCTCCTGTGTAATAAAAGAAGGTAAACCCTTGACCGGTACGTCTACATTGTACTGTACTCTTTCACCAATCTTGGAAAAGACACTTGATTTCTTATAGGAAGCAGACTGTGTTGTCTCTGAAGTCTTCTTATCATCTTTCTTCACAACCGTCTTTTTATCATCCTTCTTATTGTCCTTCTTATTGTCCTTCTTGTTGTCTTTCTGCTGATTATTCTTGTTGTTCTTTATGACTTTATTCGGTTTCTTATCTCCGCTGGTGTTTCCTGTTTCTGTCTCTACGATATCATCCGGTGCATTCTTCATCACCTGGCCTGTAACAGGATCTATCTTATCACCATCTGTATTATACAGATAACCTGTCTCTTTATCATAAATGATATCGCCGCTCTTCAACATATCACTGACCTTATCTGAAATAGCCTGCATCTTGCCATCCGCATCTCGTGCTTCTGACACGATTGCATCAGTCTCGGTTTCAGTTTCCGTCTCAGTCTCAGTCTCAGTCTCGGTTTCAGTTCCAGTCTCGGTTTCAGTTTCTGTTTCTGTTTCTGTCTCCGTCCCAGTCTCTGTCTCGATTTCTGAAGCAGCTGTCACATCCGCATTGTCTTCAGATACTGCTGCAGCCTCTTGTGCAAACGCGGCCATAGGCTGTCCGGCAAGCATCGCAGCAATCATGACACCGGCTGCGTACCGTTTCCATGTACACTTCTTCAATTCTTGTCAGTCTCCTTTTCTAATCTCATTGTTGCCATTTAATACTTCGGTTCTCACATTACAGTTAGAAACGACTATATTATATTATACTCTTTTTTTACCAGTGCTGTCAACCCCGATTGGTAAGTTATCGCTAACACTATTTATTTAAGCCTCATCATCTGTATGCTCTTTTGAAATGTGAGGCAGCTGCCGTCGGCTGTTTGCCTGTTATCAGGATGTGTGCTGTGGAATATTCCAATTATATCCTGTTTTTTATCAAAAATCACCCAACAATTACCGCAAATTGTTTATTTTCTGTGTCGTCCAGCCTTCAAATCATGTATAATAGATAAAAGAGATGCTAAACGCATCAATCTCAAAGCATCAGCAGTTGAAAGGAATGAATTTATGAAAAGCGAAAACACCAGATACCGTCTGGCTCAATCTATGGCCGAATGTATGCGAACAACACCTGTCGAAAGTATCACGATTCGTCAGATTGTCGACAAATGCGGCGTTACACGTCAAACATTTTACCGCAATTTCATTGATAAATACGACCTGATCAACTGGTACTTTGAAAAACTGCTGGACAAATCCTTTGAACATATGGGCCGTGGAAAAACCGTCTTTGAAGGACTTGAACTATATCAGAGATGAACAGGTATTGTTACAAATAATCGACACTTTATACACTAGTGTCTTATATCTTAATGTAAGGACTTCCTGTTCCTTAAGTATCCTGTACACATTTTAGTACAAAGAATCCCATTGACAATTTTTCAAAAAGGGCTATAATCTGTAATTGTTTCAAGAGCAAACAACAAAAGCAAGGATCAGGATGCGGTTTTCTTAGTCCGGTATTCTTTCAGAGAGCTGACGGTTGGTGTGAGTCAGCAGATATTTAAGAAAATTATCCCCTGTGAGCTTTTCGGGCGAAACAGATTCATTAGTCCGAAACGGATTCTCACCGTTACAGGAGAGCATGTTCACCGATGACAGAGTGAATCGGGGACGTGGCAGAGTGATCGATTGAAAAACCGATAATAGAAGTGGTAACGCGGAGTCATAGGCTTCGTCTTCTGAAAAACCCGGAAGGGTGCAGAAGGCGGAGCTTTTTTATATGATTTATTCGTTCAAATTCAAAGGATTTTTGTCAGGCATGCAGGCAATCCATTCTTTTAAACTTCAACATCAGAATCACCTGCCAAATAGAAGTATTTCAACTTAAGAGGAGGCACATTATTATGAATACTTTAGTTATTGTTCTGATAGCAGCTGTTTGTCTGGTTGCTGGTTATTGTTTATATGGCCGCTGGCTGGCCAACAAATGGGGCATCGACCCTAGTGCAAAGACACCTGCTGTCCGCAAAAATGACGGACAGGATTTTGTTCCGACAGATGGTCTGACAGTCTTTGCCCATCAGTTCTCATCCATCGCCGGTGCAGGCCCTGTCACCGGTGCTATTCAGGCCGCTGTCTTCGGTTGGGTTCCTGTTCTTCTCTGGATCCTGATCGGCGGCATCTTCTTCGGCGCCGTTACAGACTTTGGTGCATTATATGCCAGTGTCAAAAATGATGGTAAATCCATGGGACTTCTGATTGAGAAATATATCGGCAAAACAGGTAAAAAACTGTTCCTTCTGTTCTGCTGGCTCTTTACACTGATTGTTATCGCAGCCTTTGCTGATATGGTAGATGGCACATTCAATGCCTACACAGTCACAGATGCCGGCGTGACACAGTTATCCGACGCAGCTACTGTCAATGGCGCAGCCGGAAGCATCTCTCTTCTGTTCATCGTATTTTCCGCCGTATTCGGCCTGATCCAGAAGAAGGCACATTTTAAGGGCTGGAAAGAAGTTGTCCTTGGTCTTGTATGCATGTTTGCAGCATTTGTTATCGGCATGAACTTCCCGCTGATTGCCTCCAAAACGACCTGGTCCTACATCGTTTTCGCTTATATCTTCCTGGCCGCTGTCCTGCCGATCTGGCTTTTGATGCAGCCTAGAGATTACATGACAACCTTTATGTTTGCAGGCATGATCATCGCTGCTGTTGTCGGTCTGTTTGCTGCACATCCTACAATGAACCTGCCGATGTTTACCGGTTTCCACAACGAAAAATCCGGTGACCTGTTCCCAATCCTGTTTGTAACTGTTGCCTGCGGTGCTGTATCCGGTTTCCACAGCCTGGTATCTTCCGGTACATCATCTAAGACAATCTCCAACGAAAAGGATATGCAGAAAGTCGGCTACGGCGCTATGGTACTTGAAAGTCTTCTGGCCGTTCTGGCTCTGTGTGTTGCAGGTGCCGCTGCTTCTGCTGATGGTACAGCTGCCACAGGTACACCATTTGCTATCTTCTCATCAGGTGTTGCCGGTTTCCTTGAAATGTTCGGTATCCCTGTTTACGTTGCCCAGTGCTTCATGACAATGTGTGTATCCGCTCTTGCATTTACAACCCTTGACTCTGTTGCACGTATCGGACGTATGTCCTTCCAGGAACTGTTCACTGTTGATGATATGGAGCATGCTGAAGGATGGAGAAAGTTTTTATGCAACAAGTACTTTTCTACAATCCTGACACTGTTCCTTGGTTACGTTCTGACTCAGATTGGTTATACCAACATCTGGCCGCTGTTCGGAAGCGCCAACCAGCTGTTAAGTGCTCTCGTTCTGATCACATTATGCGTCTTCTTAAAAGTCACAGGCCGTGAATTCAGAACACTGGTAGCACCGCTTCTCATCATGCTGGCCGTTACATCAACTGCTCTTGTAGAACGTGTTATCGCACTGTTCCACGCTTACGGTGCCGGCACAGCTGTCTTCCTTGTTGAAGGTCTCCAGCTGATCATCGCATTCCTTCTGATGATCCTCGGTGTCATCATCGTCATCAGCTGCGGCAAGGAGCTCTTCCACAAAAAAGCAGGCTCCGAAGTCAGCCACAATACACACGAACCTGTAACCCATTAATTTTATAAGTAACACATCAATATCCCTCAACAACAAAAAGGCATCCCTATCTGGGATGCCCATTTTGTTTGTACGAGAAAAATATCATTATTATAAAAAAGCAGTTATATTATGAAACAATTATGAAGCAATCTTATTCGGCAAATAATGGTGTTGACAGGTATCTGTCTCCTGAGTCCGGAAGCAGTGCAACAATTGTCTTGCCTTTGTTCTCTGGTCTTGCTGCCAGAATCTGTGCTGCCTTTAATGCAGCGCCTGAAGAAATACCAACAAGGATACCTTCGGATACCGCAAATGCTTTGCCTTCTGCAAATGCATCTTCATTCTCAATAGGAAGAATCTCATCATAAACATCTGTATTTAGTACCTTTGGTACGAAACCTGCACCGATACCCTGAATCTTATGGGAACCGGATTTGCCTGTGGATAATACAGGGCTTGTAGCAGGTTCAACAGCGACAATCTTCACGTTTGGATTCTGTTCTTTCAGGTATTCACCAACACCTGTGATTGTACCGCCTGTACCAACACCTGCGACAAAGATATCTACCTTGCCGTCTGTCTGTTTCCAGATTTCAGGACCTGTTGTTGCTTTGTGGATTGCAGGATTTGCAGGATTGTCAAACTGACCGAGGATCACTGCACCATCAATTTCTTTCTCAAGTTCTTCAGCCTTGGCGATTGCACCTTTCATACCCTTGGCACCTTCTGTCAGAACCAATTCTGCGCCGTAAGCTTTCAGAAGATTTCTTCTCTCAACACTCATTGTATCCGGCAGTGTCAGGATTGCCTTGTAACCTTTGGCAGTTGCAACAGCTGCAAGTCCGATGCCTGTGTTGCCTGATGTAGGCTCAATGATTGTCGCACCCGGTTTCAGCTTGCCTTTCTTCTCAGCATCCTCGATCATTGCCAGTGCAATACGATCCTTAACAGAACCAGCCGGATTCAGATACTCAAGCTTTGCAAGCAGTGTAACATCCTTGATGCCTGCCTTCTCACTGTAACGATTTAACTGTAAAATAGGTGTGTTACCAATTAACTCTAATGCGCTCTGTTTAATATCTGCCATGATGATAATCCTCCATTCATTTCATCTAATTCTTTTATTCATTTTAAATAAATTTATAAATCTTTATTTCCAAAAAATATTGTCATCTGATCGTCTATTCCGATCTCAATCTGTTCATGTGTTATTATGTTTATCTACTATAAAGATGCATGTCGTCTGACGTCACTCATACAGCAGCAACATCGCTCCATTCTTCCTTTATGATATATCGTCATTCGCATATGCATGCTCCTTCCTTTTATAATTCCTATTTATTTAATAGGATTTGTATGTTTTCTTTATGTTTGACATTATAAGCCTCTTTTGTCGCCTTGTCAATACCTTTTTAGCAATTTATTGTGAGAAAGTAAAAAGTGTACTGCCTGCATTAAAAAAAACAAAAAGGGATTCAAGAGGCGTCTGTTCAACACAGGCACTCTTTAAATCCCTTATCTTGATTATTTTTCACTTCCATGCAGTTCGTAATAAAAGATATATTGCTGCATGATGCCCCGAATGCCTTTGTAGCGGCGGTTCGGGAAACCGCGTTTATAATGCTGTTCCAGTACCTGACGGATATGGGTGTCCACCGGGAATGCATCCAGATGATGCAGGGCAAAAAGACAGATACAATCCGCCACTTTTTCTCCCACACCAAAGAGTTTTAAAAGTTCTGTCCTGGCCTTCTGATAGTTCAGACTGCCGATCCATTCCAGATCCACTTCACCAGAAGCCACGGCTTTGGCTGTACGGACAACATATTTGCTCCTGTAGCCCAGATTGCAGGCCATCAAATCATCTTCTTCAAGCCCGGCCAATGCCTCAGGCGTTGGAAAAGCATAATAGCTGACACCATTTGATGCTGTCTTTGTTTCCCCATAGGCCTCACAGATATTCTTAATGCAGCGGCGGATTCTGACAATATTGTTCTGCTGGGATATAAGAAACGTAACGATCATCTCCCACAAATCCTGGTTCAGGATCCTTACACCCCAGGCCGTCTGAATCGCCGCCGTCAAATACCTGTCATTCGGATTAATCTGCGCCGCAATCGCGCCGTAATCCGTCTCAATATCAAAATAATGCCGCCAGAAATTCTGATATTCCACTTCAGAGCAGTCAAAGCGGACCACTTTTCCCTGCTGCTCCAGCTCCAGATATCTGTTTCCGGCAATGACCCGATATCGGCCATCCTGCATTTCCTCCATACGAAAACATTGCCCGGATTCACAGATCTGGGCAATGCTGAAATTCTCTAAAATCTTTTCTGTCATATTGATTTAACTCTCAAAATAATGACTGTCAGCGAACACTGCATCACATCAAATGGCGGCAGCACTCGCTCCTGCAATCACATTACTAATCAAGAAACGCGGCAAATTCACTGGCTTCTCCGATGTCACGCAGCAGATTTTCACGCTTCTCATCAAAGAGCAGAGACTTGTTGTAGCGGTCATACTTGGCAGATCCGTTGTCTCTGATGAAACGTGCACAGTACTTATTGGCATTCAGCTCGGTGATAAAGATGACCATTTCCTGGCTCTCGCCAAATGCGCTTTCCATAAAGGCAAAGGCATTCTCAAGGTAAGCTGCCGCTGTCTGGATCAGCTGTTTTCTCTCCTCAGTATCCCTGGCAAAAGATGCCTTAATATAAGAAAATGCTTCATCCGGGTCCAGACGATTGTCTTTGACAAGCTGCTGACGATACTGTTCCAGCGTCTTCAAAATCAGTTTCATACTGAGCAGCTTGGAGGCATCATAAAGCCCACGCTCCTTATTCAGCTTCAGATCTTCCTCCACCTGCTCTGCCTTCTCCGACAAAATCGCTGCTGTTCTGGAACCATCCTTCGGTGCATGGCCAAAAACAAACTTCAGCTCCTTCAAAATCTCATAGAGATCCCGGACATACTGATCCTTGTCAAAAACTTCCGTAAATGCCGCAGTCAGCTTGCTGATCAGCAGATTGATAACGCTGAGTTTCTCATCAAAGGACGCTTTCTGGATACGGTCAATGGAAGATGGCTTCACATTGCCCTGTACAACGGCATCCACATCATAATCCGTCTGATATTTCTTATATAAATCCAGATAATTGGCAAAATCCTTGGCAATCCGACGATTCTGGATGTACTGCAGGATCACGGATTCATCCACAGGAATATCCAGCTGTTCATAAACCTGCATCAGTTTTGAAAGATCTTCCCAACCTCTGGCTGTCACAATCTCTTTGCCATCCACTGTCGTCTCGATCTGATAGAAATTCTCTTTCTTAATATCCAGATAAGACAAAATCGCACTGTGGATATGATTCTCATAAGCATACATCTTCCATACAGGATAGTTTTCTTCCACATTGATGCGCTTCACACGGTCAAGGGTTACAATATCGAACTCTCTGACGGACTGATTGTATTCCGGCGGATTGCCGGCAGTTACAATCACCCATCCCTCAGGAATCTGATGATTGCCGAAGGTTTTGCCCTGCAAAAACTGCAGCATAGTCGGTGCCAGTGTCTCGGATACACAGTTGATCTCATCGATAAACAAAATACCTTCTTTGAGTCCGGTTGCTTCCATTTTCTCATAAATAGACGCTACAATCTCACTCATTGTGTACTCCGTGATAGAATACTCTCTGCCGCCGAAATTCTTTTTCTCAATAAACGGCAGACCGATGGCACTCTGTCTCGTATGATGGGTAATGGTATAAGAAACCAGTGCCACACCACACTCCCTTGCCACCTGTGACATGATGGCTGTCTTGCCGATACCCGGCGGTCCGATCAGAAGAATCGGTCTCTGTCTGACCACAGGAATCGCATAATCTCCCAGTGCATCCTTTGTCAGGTAGGCCTGGACGGTATGCCTGATCTCATCCTTTGCCTGTTTAATGTTCATGGTCTAATCCTCCCATTTGTATATCCTCCGGTCCAAGAATCAGCTTGATGGCCCAAGGAGGCACATGTCTGTCATTATAACTTTCTTCAAGAAAAACAAAGGCCACATCGTAATCCGGACGTCTGGCCGGGTAAGTGCCGTAGCCATCGGTAAAATACAAAAGTCCCTTCAGATGTCTGAACACCTTCTTGCGGCACAGCTCATTGACATACTCAAAAGCCGGTCTGAAATCCGTACCGCCGAAACCGATGAGCCTGAAGTTCTCCATATAACGCTTCATGTCATCTTCACAGGTGATCACATCATCCTGCTGGGCCCTGGCATCACATTGGATAATGTGTACATTCATCTTCCTGAAAAAATTGTCCTTATTCGTCAGAATAGAAAATGTCTCCTCCAGGAAACGCCGTACATATTCACCGGAACAGGATTCCGATGTATCAATGACAATGGCCAGCTCCTCCACCTTACGGACTTCCTTATACTCAAGTGCCTCGATCAGGGGCATATTGCCGTAATGATTCAGACCGTATGTATAATAAATATAATCATAACTGTCCAGATCCAGTCGTATTTCTTCTCGAAGCGTTGTAAATTTCTGAAGAAAACGTTTGTAATCATAACGTTCTCTTGTAGCTATTTTAATATAGTCATAAAGGTCTCCAGCCATCTCAGCCGCGTCTTTAGAGCAGGTCTCCATATTCGTGCGCATCTTCTCACTGATCTCCTGCCACTGTTTCTCCTGCTCCTTACGTTCCTGCTCTTTCTGTTCCTTCTGTCTGTCATTGTTCTGATTGTTCTGATCATTGTTCTCATCATCCTGATTGTCCTCGTTGTTCTGATTCTGATCATTCCGGCCGTCGCCATCCTTCTGGTCCTCCTGCTCCGAATCCCAGAAAACATGATCGTCCACCACAAACTGCTTCTTCGCCGCTTCCATCTCAAGCCAGGTCAGAGGCCGTTTCGTCAGCGACTTGTAAATACCTTCCGCTGTCAGCACCTTCATCTCTGACTTCAGTCGGTCATACATGGCCTGTCGTTCATCCGGTACAACAAGGCGGATACATCGGTAATTCATCTGATCAATGATGGCTGTCACTGCAATATCGCAGCTGAGATTCCAGACATCTTCATCCTTGTCACGGTTGTGAAACATATGCCTGAATACACAATGCAGCAGCATATGCAGATAGGCACGGTTTACCAGTACACTGTCATTCTGATAATTCTCTATCAGATATCTCGGATTAAAGCGAATCTTCTGACTGTCCGTACCAATCGTCTTCATGGACAGATCCATCTCATAGCCCAGACTATTTAGTGCAATATCCAGAAAACGCATGGAGACATACAATTCCGTCTTGGAAGCATTCAAAATGTCGGTTCCGGCCTTGATCAGCTTCTCTTTCATCTCATGCATGTCAAAACCTCCTATAAATCAAAGGACTCATCTGCCATACTGAAGTTCCGATGCTTATAATCCATCAGAAAAGCAGTAAACTCTGTCTTGTCAAGGGACAGCGCCAGATCAATGGCCTGGTCTGTCTCATCACTGTCAAGCACACCCAGATCCACCAAAAATGTCAGCTTGTCCTTGTCATCCTCCTGAATAAACTTCTTCGCCGCTTCCAAAGCGTGCTCTGCAATATACCCCTTGTACGTATGTTCCCCTTCCAAGGTCAGTGCATAAGGATACATCAGACGCTCCATAGCCACTGTAATGATCGTATCAAAGGAGTCCCCTCTTAAAAGGACATAAAACATACTGTCATATTTGTAATAATCCACATCCTGAATACCGATACAGTAGCGGATATACTTGCCGGAACCGATCTCCGTGGACTCAAACTGCTTGCACATGGAGGCCACATTGGCAACCACTTCGTAATCATGCTCCGTAAAAATAACTCTGGCCTCTTCCACAGGCTTATCCGGATATAAATGCCGCAGGATCACATGAATCTGCTGGTTCAGGTCATCCAGAATACTGCCGATACTGATATCCAGCCCCTCGATCTTGTCCTGGATAATCTCGGAAAGCTTCTCACAATTCTTAAAAGCCCCAAAACCAATGGAACGGATATGGGCCGTCAGATGCACCTGCTCCAATGCCCAGCAATTGTAGAAAGCATAGTTGCCGATGGACTTCAGGGAATCCGGAAAGTCCAGATTCAGCAGTTCCCTGCACTCACTGAAGCCATGATGGTCGATCACCTCCAATGTGTCCGGAAACTGAATATACTTCATAGATTTCTCTGAAAAAGCATAAGGTTCAATCTTTGTTACCTTAAAGCCATCAATGGATGCCGGAATCACCACGCGCATATCATCGCCCTCATACTTGATGATGGTGGCATTGCCATCCACCACGCCATATTGCATAGCCTCTTTTTCAGAAAAACGTGTATCAAAAATCATACTGTTCACCTCAGTCAGGCAAAGCCGCCTTTGCCCAATATCGAAAAAATGCTGCATCGTCGGCTCCATATCTGGAAACGCCTACATATGCAGCATTCTATATAGATCTCATCATTATCCGCCGTCTAACGACAGCTTCTTAAATCAATAGCCAAGAAGAAATCGCCAACATCAGCCTCTTCCTGCTATTCCTGAAGGAAATCCTTCAGCTTACGGCTTCTGGATGGATGTCTCAGCTTACGAAGTGCCTTCGCCTCTATCTGACGAATACGTTCACGTGTAACCTTGAACTCCTTACCAACTTCTTCCAGTGTTCTGGCCTGTCCATCGATCAGACCAAATCGAAGCTCGATAACCTTACGCTCACGATCTGTCAGCGTATCCAGAGCATTCACCAGTTCCTTCTTCAGCATCTGATAGTCAGCCGAATCAGATGGTGACAGCATATTCTCATCTTCGATAAAATCACCAAGACTGGAATCCTCTTCTTCACCGATCGGACTGTCCATGGAAACAGGATCACGAGAAATCTCCAGTGCTTCTTCAACCTTCTGTTTGGTTGTACCGAGACGTTCTGCAATCTCCTCACTGGTAGGTTCTCTGCCCAGCTCCTGCAAAAGATTTCTGGACATACGCAATGTCTTGTTGATTGTCTCTACCATGTGTACCGGCACACGGATTGTCTTGCCTTTATCAGCAATACCTCTGGTAATGGACTGTCTGATCCACCAGGTTGCATATGTACTGAACTTAAATCCCTTAGCATAATCGAACTTCTCAACAGCCTTGATCAGACCCATGTTGCCTTCCTGGATCAGATCAAGGAACGGAATGCCGCGGCCCACATACTTCTTCGCGATACTGACTACCAGACGAAGATTTGCTTCAATAATTCGATCCTTGGCCTTCTGGTCTCCCGCTTCCGCTCTCTTGGAAAGCTCAACCTCTTCCTCAGGGGATAAAAGCTTCACACTACCTATTTCCTTCAGATACATTCTGACAGGATCTTCGAGACTTACACCTTCCAGTGCGTCAACATCATCCAGCAGTTCAACTTCTTCTTCCTGATGATCGAGGAACTCATCATCGTCATCCTGTGCTTCCGGAATATTGATGATATCAATATTCTTCGCTTCCAGGAATTCGTATACATCTTCCATCTTATCCTCGTCAAACTCGAAGCCCTTGAACGCATCATTGATGTCGCTATAATCAAGCTCATTCTTTTTCTTTCTTGCCTTTTCCAGCAAATTATTCAAGATCTGCAAAAATACAGCTTCATCCATTGAATGTACCTCTTTCATGTTTTTCGTCGTCAACAAATACACCCTCTTAACAAACGTATAACGATAATACGGTCATTATCCTATATTAAACAAGTGTAACTTCTATTATAACGATATTTTTGAAAAAATCAATGGTAATCCGCAAATTTTTATAGATTTTTTAAACTTTTGCAAAATATTCTTCAATTTGAACTTTTGATGCCTGCAGACTGCCCTGAAACATCTCCTTTGAACCGCCGCCGCGGCCCTCCAAAGCCTCATTCAGTGCCTTTCCCGCTGCCACAACATCCACATTCTTTCCGCCCAGAACATAGCGATATCCCTTCTCATCATCCCCATCAAAGCATCCGCAGAGACCGCTGCATTTTTCTGCCAGCAGATTAAAGGCATATCTTAAATTGCTCTTGTCCATATGTTTATCAAAGAAGCAGACATTCTGGCTGTCCTCAGGAAGAAGGGCGATCTTCTCCTGCAAAATATCCATCTTCAGTCCGTTCATTTCCTGCTTCAGTGCCAGACTCTCCGCCTTTAACTTCTCCACTGCCGCTGCCACTTCATATGGCTTTGCAGAAAGCTGTGCAGAAATATCATAGACATTGCGTTCCTTCTCAAGGGCATCTGCCAGGGCTCTGAAACCGCAGAGCATCTGAATACGCACGCCGCCTTTATATTTTTCCATGCCTATAAGGCGGATCATGCCGATCTCACCGGTATTGTGTACATGGGGTGCACAGCAGGCACAGATATCATAGCCCGGGATCTCCACAATGCGGATCGGTCCGTCAATTTCCTTCTTGCTGCGGTATGGAATCTCCATCAATTCTTCCTTAGAGGGCCATGTAATCTTCACCGGCAGATTCCTGGCAACCGCCTCATTGGCCCTGTACTCGATCATCCGAAGCTGTTCCCTGGTGATCACACCGTCAAAATCCATGGTTACAGCTTCACTGCCAAGATGGAATCCCACATTATTCAGCTTAAAATGCTCATGGATCAGTCCGGAAACAATATGCTCACCTGTATGCTGCTGCATATCAGAGAAACGCTTCTCCCAGTCCACGGAACCTGTCACTGTATCACCTTCCCAGAGGGGCTCCTTCACCCAGTGATAAATGACTCTGTCCTTCTCCAGGACCTTCTCTACCGGAATATCATTGAGGGTTCCTTTGTCACAGCTTTGACCGCCCTCTTCCGGGAAAAACATCGTCTGATTCAGTGTGACCTTATACAAATCACCATCCTGCTCACAGGATAACACACAGCCCTCAAACAATGTCTGATGACTATCCTCGTCAAAAAGTCTGATTGTTTCTATCATTTTATTTCATCCTTTCAATCTATTTGCTGCATTTTATTTTTGATATCCCCAGGAACTTCTATAATTCCAAAGCAAAAGAAGATTCCATATATATAGGAAATCCCCCGTATATCCCCCAGGGCTTTCGGCCGCTCTACGACTGGTGTACTGCCCTTTTCTATTGTCAATTCAACAACTTTCTCATAAGCCCGGCGAATGGATCCCCATGCCAGGCTTTTGCTGTCTTTGCGGCGGTCGATCCATAACTCTTTCGTATAACTGCCGTCTCTTCCTATTTTGATATCGTAGGAAAAAGGCAGGCCTGAGCAAGTCTTAAAAGGGCGTCCTTTTGACTTAATGATCATATTCCAAAGGGCGTCTTCGGAATAAATGGGACATTGGTTAAATATTTTGTTTTCAATAAAAAATGTGTTTGATTGATGTTCCTGCATCATTGTTGAAAAGTCTCTCTACTCCTGCACATATTATCCGCATCTATCATTGTGACATGCTCCCACCACTTAAATCACAGATTTTGAAGTGGGAGCTTCTTGCTCAATGGCTCTACTGAGCCAAGTATCTACAAGCTATCCTCGCGTGCCCCGCGATTCATTTTTCCCCAG
>NZ_JAAXCM010000049.1 GCF_019734885.1 Pseudocoprococcus catus
AAGATAAGATCTCTCATTCGGAAGAAGTAAGACCCCTTGAAGACGACGAGGTAGATAGGGCAGGGGTGGAAGGGCAGTAATGTCCGGAGCTGACTGTTACTAATCGGTCGAGGGCTTGACCAAAATGGTTCTAAAGAATGTGTTTAGTTGATATGCAGTTTTGAAGGTGCAAGCCTTTCAACTTTCCTCGATAGCTCAATGGTAGAGCACTCGGCTGTTAACCGAGTTGTTGCAGGTTCGAGCCCCGCTCGGGGAGTTGATGGCCTCGTGGTCAAGCGGTTAAGACACCGCCCTTTCACGGCGGTAACACGGGTTCGAATCCCGTCGAGGTCATTTAGTCAGAATTATTCGTGCCGATGTGGCTCAATTGGCAGAGCAGCTGATTTGTAATCAGCAGGTTATCGGTTCGAGTCCGATCATCGGCTTTTTGGACCTTTAGCTCAGTTGGTTAGAGCAACCGGCTCATAACCGGTCGGTCCCGGGTTCGAGTCCCTGAAGGTCCATTTTACCCGGGTATAAATTCTGGTCCAAACAAAAAACGACTATTATGGCCTAGTGGCTCAGTTGGTTAGAGCGCCGCCCTGTCACGGCGGAGGTCACGGGTTCGAGTCCCGTCTGGGTCGTTTATATGGAATCTTAGCTCAGCTGGGAGAGCATCTGCCTTACAAGCAGAGGGTCATAGGTTCGAGCCCTATAGGTTCCATTCAATGCAGAGTAATTTGCATTTATGCCTTTGCAGGCATTGACAAATGCCGGCGTGGCGGAACTGGCAGACGCACAGGACTTAAAATCCTGCGGACCTAATCGTCCGTACCGGTTCGATTCCGGTCGCCGGCATTTAAAATCAGATATGTGTGTGTAGCTCAGCTGGATAGAGCACTTGGCTACGGACCAAGGTGTCGGGGGTTCGAATCCTCTCACGCACGTTAGTAACAAAAAGAGACAGGACTAGATGTCCTGTCTCTTTTTGTTACGAGCCGAGGCGGATGATACGAACCTGTGAATAATCACGGGTTCGTATCTCGCCTCTGGCTCGGTCGTTGCTGAACAGGCGCCACTGGCACCTAGCTCTTCGTTTCACTCCGGTCGGTGCTAACGGAAGTCCACTGGCCTTCCAGCGCCCTCTCACGCACAGATATTAGGAGTGTTGTGTATTTACAAATTTTTTATGGAGGTGCTGCAGATATGAGGAAGCTTTTGGTGGCTTGGCATCATTTTAAGACAATTACGACGCATAGAATTTTGGTGATGCAGGGATGTTTCAGGATGGGGCTGTACTGGCAGGGGCTGACCCATGATCTCTCGAAGTATTCTCTGACGGAGTTTAAGACAGGAGTTGAATATTATCAGGGAAATAAAAGCCCCAATGCAGCTGAAAGGGAGGATAAGGGCTATTCAGAGGCATGGCTGCATCATAAGGGAAGAAACAGACATCATTATGAATATTGGACGGATGTGACGAAGGATCGCAGTCTTGGTATTGTTGGAATCAAGATGCCGGTCAGATATGTAGCTGAGATGTTTGCAGATCGTGTGGCTGCATGCAAAACTTATGAAAAAGACAGGTATACAACGATGAGTCCCTGGAGATACTATAAAAAGACGAAAGATTATATTACGATCCATCCCGAGACACGCAGGCTTTTAGAGCGCTTATTGAAGATGCTGGCTGTTAGGGGAGAGGATGAGGTATACCGTTATTTGAGATATCTGATCAGAGTCAAAAAAACTTATTGAAAAACACATAAAAAACGAAATGATGGCCATACTATTTTCGTACCATAACAAAGGAGGTTGATAGTATGGCAAAGAGTAGAACAAGCTACAACAATAAGACATCTGATTGCAGTAACAATGCGAATAGTACAAACAGCACGAATTGCAGTCACGATGCGAGAGATAAGTCAGAGAACGACACAAGAAATAGTTACAAGAACAACACAAGAAACAGTTACAAGAATACCAGAGATGCTGTAAGAAATAGTGAAGATTCAGAAGATGCGTAAGATTCAGAGGATAAGCCATTCAGAAGATAAGTAAAAGAGTTTAGACGGCTGCCGCGGCCCATTTGACTGCGGCAGCTTTTGGTTTGTATGTGAATTTTATTACATCAAAAAGAGCATCCTGCGTCAAGTACATACTTTATAACATATGATAGAAATAAAAGGATTATAGGGAATATGGCATTTCAATTAATTTCTGCAAGGGAAGCGCAAAAGCTGATGAAATTTTCAGATTATGTCGTGATAGATATGCGTAATCATGGAGAATATGACAGGGGACATATTGCAGGTGCGATCAATTTGCCCTATCAATTTCTGGATCAATATATAGAGAAGCTTCCGGAAAACAGACATTATATTCTTTATTGCAGTCATGGTTCCGCCAGCATGATCGCCGGGAGAAAGATGTCAGATGCAGGCCTGGATGTTTTAAGTATAGGTGGTGGAATTTTATCATACAGAGGACGTTTATTTGTATAAAAAGGAAAAATTCAGAAATTACGCAAGGCGTGTCTTGCCTGTAAATTATAAAAAGTATATACTAAAGATTGAAGCCGAGCAGACAGAGGAGAAGAAGAATGAAAAATAATACATTTGAATATGTTGTACCATGTCATTTTGGCATGGAAGCCGTACTTAAAAGAGAAATAATGACACTGGGATATGAAATTGTCAATGTGGCGGATGGCAGAGTGACCTTCAGAGGAGATGAGACAGCTATTGCCCGGGCAAATATTTTTTTAAGAACAGCAGAAAGAGTTCTGCTCTGCGTAGGCAGATTTAAAGCCAGAACCTTTGATGAACTTTTTGAAGCAACAAAGGCAATTCCGTGGGGAGATTATATCCCGGTTAACGGCAAATTCTGGGTAAAGAAGGCTTCGACAGCAAAGAGTCAGTTATTTAGCAGTTCAGATATTCAGTCTATTGTGAAAAAAGCAATTGTTGAACGTCTGAAGATGACATACAGAGTGGATTGGTTCAAAGAAGATGGTGACGAGTATCCGCTGAGGGTATTCATTTTTAAAGATGAAGTTACAATCGCACTGGATACAACAGGAGAGTCACTTCATAAGAGAGGATACAGAAAGCTGACTGGCAAAGCGCCGGTATCAGAGACATTGGCGGCGGCCCTGATCATGTTGACACCATGGAATAAAGATCGTATTCTTGTGGATCCTTTCTGCGGCAGCGGTACCTTTCCGATTGAGGCAGCTATGATCGGTGCCAATATTGCACCGGGTATGAATCGTGAGTTTACAGCTGAGGCGTGGAAGCATCTTTTGCCTAGAAAGGGCTGGTACGATGCGGTGACGGAGGCGAATGATCTGATACGCAATGATGTGGAGATGCGTATTCAGGGTTATGATATTGATGGAGAAGTAATCAAAGTAGCCATGGCCAACGCGAGAGAAGCAGGTGTGGATCATCTGATTCATTTTCAGCAGCGTCCGGTGAGTGAGCTACGTCATCCGAAGAAATATGGTTTTATTATTACAAATCCTCCATATGGTGAACGTCTTGAGGAGAAGGAAGCCCTACCGGCACTGTATACGGATATCGGCAATGCATTCAGACATCTGGACAGCTGGTCCTATTATGTATTAACTTCCTATGAAGATGCAGAACGTTATATTGGCAGGAAGGCTGATAAAAATCGCAAGATTTATAATGGCATGATCAAAACATATTTCTATCAGTTTATGGGACCAAAGCCACCGAAGAAAGTGGATAACAGGAGGTTCAATTGAAACACTTAAAGCGTTTCATTATTTTGGCAGTTGTTCTGGGAATAGGGAGTCTTCTATTGATGCGGACGCCTGCCACACAATTTCGCGGTCAGGATTCTTTGGAATTGACACGACATTACAATTCAATAAAGGCAGAGGACATTAACAGCAGAGCGATTGAACTCTATATTGATGACCAGAAATTTGAGAGAGATGACAGTGACAAGATCTGGATGTCGGACAATATGGCATTAATGGTTCCGGGGGATCTTGTGAATGATCTTTTTAGATGTACAGTGGCCTGGCTGGATGATGGCAAGATTGAATTAACGAAAGATAAAAAGCAATGGATCATTGATACCAGGCGTAATCTGATTCAAATCGATGGCAAATGGAAGGAGTCAGACGCAGTTGAAATGGATGACAGCGGAAACGTATGCCTTTCAGTCAATGAACTGGCAGATTATTTTGGTTACGGGTATCAGTGGGATGACGAGATGAACACAGCCAAATTGGAAACGCCGGAGGAGGATTCGGAGCCGCTTCCGGCAAAATATGACCTGAGAGAATACGGAAGAGTTTCAGAAGTAAGAGATCAGGGAAGCTGGGGAACCTGTTGGGCATTTGCAGCCTTATCCGCATTGGAATCATCGCTGCTTCCGAATCAGAAATGGGAATTTTCAGTGGATCATCTGGCGATGGATAATGGTTTTAATGCCAGACTGGATGATGGCGGGGATTATAATATGGCATTGGCCTATATGACCAGCTGGACGGGTCCGGTGACAGAAAAACAGGATCCATATGGCGATGGAAAGTATGAAGAAGATCTTAGTGCAGCTGTACATCTTCAGGATGCGGTCATTATTAATGAGAGGGATTTTGATCAGATCAAAAAACTGATCATGACCTATGGTGCTGTTCAGTCAGCCATTTATTCCCAGCCGGATATCCGGTCACTCAGTGAATATTACAGTGAAGAGAATGCGGCCTATTATTACCCGGAAAGACAGGAATGCAACCATGATATCGATATCATTGGATGGGATGATCATTATCCTAAGGAGAATTTTGTGACTCAGCCTGAAGGAGATGGGGCTTTCATTTGCAAGAACAGTTGGGGAGCAGATTTTGGCCAGAATGGATTTTTTTATATTTCTTATTATGATCAGAATATAGGTGTTTATGGTGTGGCCTACACAGGTGTGGAATCTGCGGACAATTATGATCAGATTTATCAGTCGGATCTTCTCGGATGGACAGGATCAATTGGTTATAATGAACCGCTGGCATGGTTTTCAAGCGTCTATCAGGCTGAGCAAACAAGCACTGTGCAGGCAGCAGGTTTTTATGCGACAGATGCTGACACATATTACGATATTTATCTGGTAGAGAATTTTGAGGGGATAGAGGATATGGATCGGAGAGTTCTCCTTCAGAGCGGTTATATCGAGGACAAAGGTTATTACACGATCCCTCTTAGGAATCAGCAGATTGTGGAGGGTGGAGAGCGATTTGCAGTTATCGTGCAGATTTATACGAAGGGTTCATCGCATCCTGTTGCCATTGAGTATGCATCCAATGAACTGACATCGGCGGCGGATATCACCGATGGAGAAAGCTACATGAGTTACAATGGAAATCTATGGAGCCATATGGAGACTGCATCGGCATGCAATGCCTGTCTCAAAGTTTATACGGATGATGCAGAATAAAGGAGAAATTATGCAGAGAATTATATTTGCAACAACCAATGAGAATAAAATGAAAGAAATCAGGGAAATCCTTTCTGATTTTCCTGTGGAGATTTTTTCATTGCAAGAAGCAGGAATTAAAGCAGATATTGATGAGAATGGAAGCAGTTTTGAAGAGAATGCGGCAATTAAGGCTGAGGCCATTGAAAAGATGACAGGGGCGATTGTTCTGGCGGATGATTCAGGTCTTGAAATTGATTATCTGAATGGTGAACCGGGAATCTATTCAGCACGCTATATGGGAGAAGAGACGTCTTACCATGTGAAGAATGCTCATCTTATTGAGCGGCTGAAGGGAGTACCGGATGAACAAAGAACGGCAAGATTTGTTTGTTGTGTGGCAGCAGCTTTTCCGGATCGGGAGACAGCTGTTGTCAGAGGGACGATAGAAGGACGTATCGGCTATAAGGAAGAAGGGGAGAATGGTTTTGGCTATGATCCTATCTTCTATGTGCCGGAATATGGCTGTACAACAGCCTCTATGTCGTCAGAGGCTAAGAATGCCATCAGTCACAGAGGAAAGGCGCTGCAGCTCATTAAACCGGTTATAGGCGCTTATCTGAATGCAAAAGACCAATAAAAATGACAGCATTATTTTAGAAGGCAGAGGGGATATATGAAAGTACTTCTGGTCAGTGATTCGCATGGAAGAAATCAGAATATGGAAAAAGTCATCCGAAAAGTAAGTCCCATTGATCTGTTGATCCATCTGGGAGATCTGGAGGGCAGTGAGGGCTATCTGGAGGCTATTGCACCCTGTCCGGTTGAAATGGTGGCAGGAAATAATGACTTCTTCTCAAGGCTCCCGAGGGAGAAGGTAATTACAATCGGCCGGCATCAGGTCTTTATTACCCATGGCCATAACCATTATGTGAATTACGGCTATGAGGAACTGAGAGCAGCAGCGAAGGCAAAGGGATGTGAGTATGCTTTTTTTGGACATATTCACAGACCGGTGTTGGATGATACAGAAGAGGTAACGGTTGTTAATCCGGGAAGTATCTCCCTGCCAAGACAGGATAACCGCAGACCTTCCTATGCCATTCTTGACGTGAACAGGAAGGGAGACTTCAATATCGAAATCTATTATCTCTAGGAAGGATATTTCTTTTAAGGTGCCGAAGAAAGGCCTTTTTTGCTGAATTATACATGCAAAATAAAAAATTTAAAAAAATTTAAAAAAAGGGTTGACATTTTGGTGTTTGTAATATAGAATATATCTTGCGTCACGGATGAATACGCTGCTGATGAAACGGGGTGTGGCTCAGCTTGGCTAGAGCGCTTGATTTGGGATCAAGAGGTCGCAGGTTCGAATCCTGTCACCCCGATGATGTATGATTTACATCAAAATATAACATTGTTTTTTTGAATATGAGTCTGTAGCTCAGCTGGATAGAGCAACGGCCTTCTAAGCCGTGGGTCGGGGGTTCGAATCCCTTCAGGCTCGTTTCTCTTTGCTTAATTGCAAAGAGGTATGGTGGGTATAGCGCAGTTGGTTAGCGCGCCAGATTGTGGCTCTGGAGGCCCAGGGTTCGAATCCCTGTATCCACCTTCATAGAACTGATGTAAGTTTTATGCAGGACTTTGGGCTATCGCCAAGCGGTAAGGCACAGGACTTTGACTCCTGCATTACGTTGGTTCGAATCCAACTAGCCCAGCTTATTGGGTGAATTGAATAGAATATGGGATATTAGCTCAGTTGGTAGAGCACTAGACTTTTAATCTAGGTGTCCCGGGTTCGAGCCCCGGATGTCTCATTTGAACAAGCCTGTTAAGGCTTGTTTTTCTTTCCTGAAAGATGCAGCGGATGCAGCTCGGGAATAATTTCATAATGTTATGCGGATATGGCGGAACTGGCAGACGCGCCAGACTTAGGATCTGGTGGGGTACCCCGTGCAGGTTCGATTCCTGTTATCCGCATTTTTTAAAGGCAAGAGCAGATCACATTCTGTTTTCTGCCTTTTTTGTTTTTTGTCACAGTTGATTTTGGGAGAAGCTGCGTGAGAAAACTGATTCGATAATAAAATGACAGACAATCGTATTGTTTTGTGGCAAAAAAACGACAATAAATAAGCAGCATCTGTTTGTGTCAGAAAGTAATTGGCGTGCGAACAATTTAAATAAAAAGGCGGCTCACAGAGGCTGACGATAGATGAAAATATAGAAAATATAGGGATTATGACGATAAGGGGATAGACAGAAGGTTATCCTTCAGGGAAGGACATCGCAGCAGATCAGATCAGTTGAAATACAGGGAATTTTGGAGGGGGGAATGTTGAAATATCGGTGCTTTTAGGCTTTTTTACGCGAGAAATTGACAAATACTTAACTTTTAAATTGGTTGGGCCTCTGCGTTTTGAAATTTGTAAATAGGTAAAATGGCTGTAAAACAAAGGGAAAGAATCTGATTTTTTACATGAAGTATCTAAAAAATTTCGTAAAATTGAAGATTAGCTATTTACTTATTAGTAAATGTGTTGTAGAATAAGGATGAAGGTAAAAATTCAACACAGAAAGGGAGTTAAAAAAATGTCAACCGTATTATATGAAGTAAAAGGTAATATTGCTATTCTTACTATTAGCCGTGAAAAAGCTCTTAATGCTTTAAATTCAGAGGTTCTGAATGATCTGGATGCAGCTCTCGATGCAGTAGATGTTAACGCTGTCAGAGCACTGATCATCACAGGTGCCGGCAAGAAATCTTTCGTAGCTGGTGCTGATATCGGTGAAATGAGCACATTAACACCAGAAGAAGGTGAAGCTTTCGGTAAGAAAGGTAATGACGTATTCAGAAAGATTGAAACATTCCCTATTCCAGTAATTGCTGCAGTTAATGGTTTCGCATTAGGCGGCGGTAATGAAATCTGCATGAGCTGTGATATCCGTATCTGTTCTGACAATGCTATCTTCGGTCAGCCAGAAGCTGGACTTGGTATTACACCTGGTTTCGGCGGTACACAGAGACTTGCTCGTATCATCGCTCCTGGTTTAGCTAAAGAAATCATTTACTCAACAAAGAATATCGATGCTGCAAAGGCTAAAGAAGTTGGCCTTGTAAATGAAGTTTATACACAGGATGAATTACTTCCAGCAGCTGAAAAGCTTGCTAATAAGATTGCTAAGAATGCACCTATCGCTGTTCGTGCTTGTAAGAAAGCTATCAACGAAGGTCTTGATCTTCCGATGGACGAAGCTATCGTACTTGAAGAGAAACTGTTCGGCAGCTGCTTCAAGACACATGACCAGATCGAAGGTATGGATGCATTCCTTACAAAACGTAAAGAGAAAAACTTCATCAACGCTTAATTTATTAAGTACATAATTAGAGCGGCTGTGCTGCTGCACAGCCGTAGTGTGCTATATATTTGTTATAGGAGGTATTAGTCCAATGAAAGTAGGAGTTATTGGCGCAGGTACAATGGGTTCAGGTATCGCGCAGACATTTGCACAGACAGATGGTTATGAAGTTGTATTATGTGATATTTCTGAGAGACTTGCAGAAGGCGGTAAAGCGAAGATCGCGAAAGGTCTTAACAAGAAAGTAGCTAAAGGTAAGATGGCTCAGGAAGCAGCAGACGCTATTTTAGGTAAGATCACAACAGGTCTTATGGATAAATGTGCAGATTGTGATCTGATCGTTGAAGCTGCATACGAGGATCTTGGCGTTAAACATGAAATGTTCAAAGAATTAGACGTTATCTGCAAACCAGAAACAATCTTCGCATCTAATACCTCTTCCCTTTCTATCACAGAAATCGGAGCAGGCGTTAACAGACCAGTTGTTGGTATGCATTTCTTCAATCCGGCACCGGTTATGAAACTGATCGAAGTTATTGCAGGTCTTAATACACCTGATGAAACAGTTGAGAAGATTAAAGAGATTTCAGTTTCTATCGGTAAGACACCTGTACAGGTTAAAGAAGCTGCTGGTTTCGTTGTAAACAGAATTCTTATTCCTATGATCAATGAAGCAGTTGGTATCTATGCTGACGGTGTTGCTGATGTTGAAGGTATTGATACAGCTATGAAACTTGGTGCAAACCATCCAATGGGACCTCTTGCATTAGGTGACTTAGTTGGTCTTGATATCTGTCTTGCAATCATGAATGTTCTTTACACAGAGACAGGCGATTCCAAATATCGTCCTCATCCACTGTTAAGAAAGATGGTTCGTGGTGGTAAACTTGGTCAGAAGACTGGCGAAGGTTTCTACAAATATAACTAATTATCATTGATCGGTGTAATATGTTGACAGGCCTTTAGGACCGGTTCAGATTATTGATCAAATAATAGCTGCTGTATATTCGGATTTGGCGCTGAATATACAGCAGTTTTTGTATGCCTGTAAGGAGAAAATGTTTGCTAAAAAAGTTACTTTTTGCAAGTGGACTATTGAAATGAAACTCGGTTTTTGGTAATATTGAATGGGAAAATGATTCGATCATTGACAAAAGTCAATTTTGTTAATTATGCCAAATTGATGGATTATACACATGGAGGACATTTCACATGAATGAACGAAGACTTGAACTAGAGGGTGAAATAGAAAGGATGAAACAGCGGTTGAGCTACAACATCAAACGTTATCGTAAACTCAGCCGGGTTTCTCAACAGGCACTGGCAGATATGTGCGGATTGCATAGAACCTATATATCGGATCTTGAGAATGCAAAATGCAACCCAACACTTAGCGTACTGATGGTTTTGGCAGATTGTCTCAATGTTCAGTTGGAAGATTTACTGAAAGAGTAATAAAATGTAAATCTGCTATTTACTTTTGGTGGAATATAGCATAAAATAATAGAGTATTATAGACAGGATTTACAAAGAAATACATGCATTGAGTATGTAAAAACATATAAGGAGCTGAGTTAGTTTATGGTTAGAGCAATCGTTGGAGCGAACTGGGGAGATGAAGGTAAAGGCAAGATTACAGATATGTTGGCCGAGGATTCAGATATTATTATCCGTTTCCAGGGCGGCAGCAATGCCGGTCATACAATTATTAATGATTACGGCAAATTTGCATTACATCTTCTGCCATCTGGTGTCTTTTACAATCATACCACAAGTGTCATCGGTAATGGCGTGGCATTGAACATCCCATACCTGATTAAGGAATTGGAGAGTCTGACATCCAGAAATGTACCAATGCCGAAGATTCTTGTATCAGATCGTGCACAGATTCTGATGCCATATCATATTTTATTAGATGCTTATGAAGAAGAAAGACTTGGAGGCAAATCCTTCGGTTCAACGAAGTCAGGTATTGCACCATTTTATTCTGATAAATATGCAAAGATTGGTTTTCAGGTAAATGAGCTCTTCGATGAGGAAGGCCTCAAGGACAAGGTTTATAGTGTTGTAGAGACTAAGAATGTACTGATCGAGCATCTGTACCACAAGGAGAAGCTTGATCCGGAAGAAATCTATCAGACACTGCTTGAGTATAGAGATATGATCAAACCTTTTGTATGTGATACATCTGTATACTTACATCAGGCACTGAAAGAGAATAAGAGAATTCTTCTTGAAGGTCAGCTCGGTTCTCTGAAGGACCCGGATTTTGGTATTTATCCGATGGTTACATCTTCACCTACACTGGCATCTTACGGTGCTATTGGTGCCGGTATTCCGGGATATGAGATCAAGGATGTTATCACAGTTGTTAAAGCTTATTCAAGTGCAGTTGGTGCCGGCGAATTCGTATCTGAGATTTTTGGTGAGGAAGCTGATGAACTCAGAAAGCGCGGCGGTGACGGCGGTGAATTTGGTGCAACAACAGGCCGTCCAAGACGTATGGGTTGGTTTGATGCGGTTGCTTCAAGATATGGCTGCCGTGTACAGGGTGCGACGGAAGTTGCACTTACAGTACTGGATGTACTTGGTTATCTTGATGAGCTGCCGGTATGTATCGGTTATGAGATTGATGGTGAAGTGACAAGAGACTTCCCTACAACTCATCTGCTCAAGAAAGCAAAACCTGTTTATACAACATTACCGGGTTGGAAGTGCGATATCCGTGGTATTACGAAGTATGAAGATCTTCCTGAGAACTGCCGTAAGTACATTGAATTCATTGAGAAAGAGCTGGAAGTTCCGATCACAATGGTATCCAATGGACCGGGTCGTCATGAAATCATCAAACGTAAATAAACTAATAAAATATTTCTAAAATATAAGATAAAGACTGTTTCGGCAGTCTTTATTTTTTTAGAAATATTTTAGCCTTTCCTCATGAGAAATACACAATTGTATCGTACAATAAATATGTCAAATCAAGAACAGACAGTGCTGCGGATGGAAGGAGAAGGACATCCGTTTGGAAAGGGAAAGGTGAGAATATAAGTGTTTGACAAAATGTATTATGAAGAGAACAATATTATTCCAAAGAAGGAGTATAACAATATAATCAATACTTTACATAAAGAGAAGAAGTTCAGACCAGCCAGGATTTCTGTTGTACGAAAGATATTTTTCAATAGAGAGATCAATTATCTGTCAGATGCGGTCAGTGTGAATCACGGGAACTCAGACAGCTATTGTATTATGATGACCGACTGGCAGACGGACCGGTTGATTCTCGAGAAGAAGTGCAGGAGAGAAGGCCTTATCTCCAAGAGTTATCTGAAGCTGTCAGAGAGGCAGTTTGAACAGATTCTGGATGGTGATTATGAATGGATGGCTGCTTCCAGAGAAAGTATATTGAGAGATTTTTATCTTCAGCTAACGATCAATCAGATGAGACCTGGGGTTGTTGTGGATTACGAGCGTCAGGCCTTTCGGATGAACAGCAAGAAGGAATATATGATTTTTGATCTGGCTATCCGATCTACGTATCTTTTCACCAAAGATACAATATTGAGCCCATTGTTGAAACAGACAGAGCGCCTGGGGAAGAATCAGGTGGCTATGACTTACAAACAGATGGCAGAATTGCCGGGCTTTATTTATCGTATGACAGGAATTGAGCAGAAGAATCAGCAGCTACTCCCTGAATTTGCATAAACATCAGAAAAAGAACAAAAGAAAAGGATGTCCCATGATAGATGACAGGATCTGACAGTGATGGGACATCTTTTTTTGACGTCTACAGATTGAAGAGAACCCTATTTAGTGATAAAATACATTATGCGAAACAGAATTCAAGTTGAACAGATAGGTCGAATAGATAGTGAATGAATGGGAAGAAAAGAAGGTGAGAGAACGTGAAAGAAAAAATTCAGCTATTATCAAGAGGTGTATTTGAGTATGAGAATCCGAATATAGAGATATCGGAGAAAGAGATAGAACTGGAAGTGGAATTTGGCAGTCGGTATACAGGGGCTATTCAGTTGAATAGCCGTAATCATATTGAAATACGTGCCATGGTTTTCTCATCGAATAAGTGGATGCAGTGTCTGGAGTCAACGATTATAGGAACATCAGGGAGCATACATTATGTTTTTGATACACAGGCTCTGGAGATTGGAGAAGTGTGTGATGGTTGCTTTTACGTTGTCAGCAATGGCGGTGAGATAACTGTCCCGTACAGAGTGAAGGTATGTGCACCATTTTGCACCACCAGTATGGGGGACATCAATGATCTGGATCAGTTTGCGGCTTTGGCCAGAGATAATTGGGCGGAAGCTTTGAAGATTTTTAAGACACTGGAATTTGAACGGGTCTTTCTGAACAATAAGAAGAACAGACAGATTTACGCAACGCTGATCAAAGGTCAGGATGTGTCTCTGGCTATGGAAGAATTTTTATGTACGGTGAAGCGAAAACAACCAGTACAGATCAGAGTGTCCCAGGAGTTGATTGAATTTGAGAATCTTAGTCATACAGTCAGCGAACGTCTGCTGATCGAGAAGAGTCAGTGGGGACATGTGAAGATCCAGGTGTCTGCTGATGGTGATTTCATCAAAGTTTATAAGCAGACGGTAACGGATGAGGATTTTCTGGGCAGCTATTATCAGCTGGAATATCAGATCATTCCGGGAGCTAATTCAATTCATACAGGAGAAATCATATTAGAGACATTAAACCAGAGAATTGTGGTGCCGGTCTGCTGCAGAAGGACCAAGGTAAAAGATGAAGATTACATTGAGCGTAAGTCTCTGAAGGATTCCTGGATGCATTTGCGCAGGCGATATCTGGCCTACGAATTGCATCAGATTACCAGAGAGCAGATGATATCGGATGCCCGGGAGGATATTAATGGCTGCTTAAACAACAGCAAAGACATTATCTACAAGGTTATTGAAGCGGATTTTCTTCGTATGGAAGGAAATATAGAAGAAGCGCGGTTGATTTTGGAGACGATCAACGGCAGAGAACTGCGATACCGTTCAGCGGTTTCATACAGCTATTTTCTTTATGTGAATGCTCTTTGCCGACAGGAAGAACAATATACAGAATATGTTCGCGATTCAATCCGGTTTTATACAGAGGGTCAGTATCATGACAGATGGGAATTATTCTATATGCTGATGAAACTGGATACAAGAGAGTCGCAGCACCAGACCAGAGATTTCAGACAGATCAAAGAACTTTATGACCACCGGATGGTAGGCGGTGTTATGTATCTGGAGGCAGCGAAGATCATCAATGAGGATCCTTCTCTGATTCGAGAGATGGGTGATTTTGAGATCAGCTTATTTTTGTGGGGAATGCGCCATGACTGTCTGAATCGGGAAACTATTTTCAGGTTTGCGGACCTTGTTCTTCGCATGAGAAGCTATCATGGAGCATGTCTTCATGCCATGATCGAAATGTGCTCGATTTATGAGACAAAGAATATTCTTTCTGCCGTGCTTCATTTGCTGATTCTGGGAGAGAAGAAAGAGAAGGTCTACCATCAGTGGTATGAACTGGGCATCAAGTCTTCGATTAAGATGCCGGAGCTGTATGAATATTATATGGCAACACTGGATATGGCTTCATGTAAGAAGCTGCCGGTGCCTGTATTGATTTATTTTCAGTATGATAATCATCTGCAGCTTGATCAGAAAGCGTTCCTTTTCCGTTATGTCATTGAGCATAGAGATCAATTGGACAGGCTTTTTACAGCTTATGATGGCATTATCCGGGCATTTACATTTGAACAGCTGCAGAACGGTGTGATTAATGAGGATATCGTGGTTTTATATGATCATTATCTGACAAAAGAAGCGATGACGCCGCACGTTGTCAAAGCGATGCCGGCAGTTATTTTCAAACATCATATCCATTGTGACCATCCGGGAATTAAGGGTGTAGTGGTAGATTATTCAGAACTGGGTGAAGAGAATTATTACCCTTTTGTTCATGGAGAGGCTTATGTGGATCTTTATATGGATGACTATAGGATCGTGCTTGTGGATGCCAAGGGTGGGCGTTATATGTCCACAATTCCATATACGACAGGCAGACTGATGGATGTTGGTAAGTACATCAAAATTTGTTATGAACAGGGAAGAGACAACAAGATGCTTGTTCTTAATAGAAGTGAACGGGCGTTAAAATATCAGATGATGGATGATGTTTCAATTGAAACTTATAAATGTGTCTTGAAGCTTCAGGATGTCAGCCGTCATTATCAGAAGACAATTCTTAAAAACCTGATTGATTATTACTATGATAATTATGAAGGAGAGACATTGGAGAAGTATCTTCTTCAGCTGGATATTCATCTGCTTGGGCATTCCGAACGCAGTCACATCATTGAGTATTTTATTCAAAGAGGACTGTTTGATAAAGCTTATGAGGCCATCAGGGAGTATGGCTATGAGGGAATTCAGGATAAGCGGGTTATGCGTCTTTGCTCAAGGGTGATCCGGGAGAAAGATTTTGAGAAGGATGATCTGCTTGTAGAACTGTCTTATTTTGCGTTCTCAAATGGCAAATACGATGAGACGACGCTCCAGTATCTGATTTTGTTCTATGCCGGAACAACAGAAGGTCTGTATGCGATATGGAAAGCGGCCGGAGATTTTGAAGTACCGGCTGCACAGTTAGAAGAACGATTGCTGTGTGAGATTTTATTTACAGAAAATCATGTGGCAGAAGGATGTGAAGTTTTTGCTTCATATTATAACGACCATCCGGGACACAGACTGACAAGAGCATTTCTTGGCTATTACGGATACCATTATCTGGTTCATGGACAGACAGCCGGAGAGAAGATTTTTCAGATTATGGAAATTGAGCTGGATCAGCTCGAGAATGCGAGGAATGTCTGTGCGCTTGCACTGCTGCAGTATTATTCAGAGGCAGAGCATGTGGAACCGGAATTTTATGAACGGCTGCAGCATGAAGTATCTGCATTTATGGACAAAGGGATCCTGCTTCCGTTTTTCAAAAAATATGCCGGTGATGCAGAGGTTCCGGGAGAACTGGCGGATTTTATGTATGCGGAATATCATACAAGCCCGAAATCTGCAGTGACGATTTATTACCGCCCGGCAGATCAGGAGAGTGCAGAGTGGATACATGAACCAATGCGGCATATTCTCGGCGGCATTTTTATTAAAACTTTCCAGTTATTTGATGGAGAGGCGGTCGAATATTATATTGCCGAGCAGGATGGAGAACAGCTTAAGACCGGTGATAAGAAGAGGCTTGCTGCACCGCGGTCATCGAATCAGTGGCCGGGGACAGGTGTGGAATTGTTGAGCCGAATGCATCAGGCAATTCAGGCCGAGGATGATCAGGCAGTGGATGAACTGATTCGTTCTTATGAGCGTGTCAATGAGATGACAGATCAGTTATTTGAGTTGAAATAGGAGACACAGAGAATGGAAAAACAAAAGTTGATGGTTGGATACGATCTGTGTACAGACTATTCGCAGATCAGTTATTACAATATAGAGAAAGATGAACCGGATTCTGTTGAACTGGACGGACAGGCGGAAATCCCTACCGTGCTCTGCAGGCTGTTTGCCGGTGACGAATGGCTGGTGGGGCAGCAGGCAGTGAAAGCGGCACAGGAGGGAAAGGGTGTTCCGGTCAGGAACTTTACGACGCACATCGCCGATGACCCGATGGTGGATGTAGCCGGTGAACGGATGGAGAAGTCTGGCCTTATCAGCATTTTTCTGACAAAGACGCTTAAGGCGATAGAGAATGTCAGTGCGTCGGCGGAAATAGGCTTTATAACGATTACCATGGAAGATATTGATCTGGCGGCAGCGGATGCGCTGAAAAGGGCGATTGCATCCATGGGGATGGATGCAAAATTACTGGCATTGGAGAGCCACCGTCTGAGTTATGAATATTATGCACTGTCACAGCGAAGAGAGCTCTGGACGCATGATGTGGGATTGTTTGAATATGACAGACATGGCCTGAGATATCATCATTTAAGTGTTTCATGGAAACATCATCCGCCGGTAGTGACCGCAGAGACAACGGAGCTGAAACAATATCTGGATGGGCATGAATTGTCAGATCAGGTACCGCCGGAGATGGACAGAAAATTTCTTGAGGCCATCAAAGAAGTTTCTGCCAGAAGAACGATCTCAACTTATTATCTTATGGGAGAAGGCTTTGCTGAAGCAGGATCCGGCAAAAGCTGGATGAATCTTTCGTTGAAGCAGCTGTGCGCTATGAAGCGTCATGTCTTTGTAGGTCAGAATCTTTATGCCAGAGGTGCCTGCTATCACAGTTATGATCAGGGCGCGCTTGGAAAGAAGCCGGGATTTGCAGCAGCCAATGCAGGTTTGTTGACAAAGGATATTTATCTGCGTTCTGTACATAAGCATGCGCCCCGGAAACTGGTTCTGGCAGCGTCAGGAACGCCGTGGTATAGTGCTGTTTCGAAAACGGCGATTATTATTGATGACCAGGAACAGCTGATTATTAGAATGAGAGATCCGCTGACTAATTTTGAACAGACAGAAGTCTTACAGTTGGATGATTTGCCGGAGAGGCCGCCGAAGACGACAAAATTACTCATTGAGACATCTTTTCAGTCAGAGACAAGCTGCCGTATTAGGATTACAGATATTGGATTTGGTGAGATTTTTGCGGCAACAGGCAAAGTATGGGAGGAACAGTTTGATATCACTGAAGCGGCAGCAGTCCCTTTGCAAGCGGGGAAGGAGTCGGTCATTGAAGCAACGATGCCGTTGGAAGTTTTTCCGTTAGACATGAAGATGTCAGGGACACGCATCTTTTCACTGGAGGAATTATGTTGGTATCTCTCAAAGAACGTTTATGTTACGACATACGATCTTTTCGATGAGAAAATGTTTTTCTGGATGGACAAAATTACCGGGAATCATTCTCTGGCATTGGCCATTGCCAATTACAAATCTGCCGGAAAGTCATTGAAGGAGATTGTCCGATTGCTTTTGAATGCTGTGGATTATCTTGACAATGGTGAGATTGCCAGAATTTATAATAAACTGACGGAGATGGAGAACCAGAATCCGCTGGAACAGATGCGGCTTGCGGCAGATAATTATAATCGTTATGGTCATTATATGGCAGCACTGAAAAACTATCACCATGTTGTTTATCAGATGTCGCACGATTATGAAGAAGAGATGACAAGACAGTTTAAGGCGGACACATGGCATAATATGGGGTTGGCATTTTTGAAGCTGCACAATTTAAAATGTGCGGCGGAATGTATGGAGAATGCGTTTGAGTTGGTAAAAACACAGGAATTTCTGGCACCGTATATGTATGTGTTGGAATTGATGGGAGATCATGAGAGAATTCTGGCACTGATCCGTCAGGAAGAGATTACGCCGGATATCAGTGATGCGATTCTTAACCGGTACAAAGAGGCTGAGAATCAGTGCAGGGACTCAGAGTCCAACAAAAAGGTTCAGACCGGACTGGCATTTAGAAACAGCACTTCACCTGAGAAATATAGGGACTTTGTCAGAGATTATCTGGAACAGCAGAAGAAAAATTATGATCTGTCTTAGTCAATATTAGAGCAGCAGAAGCAGTGCTGCAGGAGATGCAGATCGGATAGAAAGGTTTTATAAAAATGGAAAGACATTATTATACACAATACAGTGAAAATCTTCAAAGAGAGATGCATGTACTGGTTTATGGCTATACGGGGGTACCGATTATTGTATTCCCGTGTCAGGACAGTATGTGTGATAATTTTGAGAATTTCGGCATGATCGATGTGCTTCAGGATTATATTGATGGTGGAAAAATTCAGCTCTTTTCCGTTGATACGGTGGATAAGGAGAGCTGGTCCGACATATGGGGCGATAAGGGCTATCGTGCCTGGATGCAGGAATGCTATTATCATTATATCGTAGATGAAGTCCTTCCGATGGTACATGAGATCAACGGTACGGGACAGTTGCCGCTGACACTGGGCTGCAGCCTGGGCGCAACCCACGCAGCCATTGTATTCTTCAGAAGACCGGATCTGTTCGGCGGTGTGCTTGGTATGTCCGGCTGTTATGATGCCACTTATTTTACAGATGGTTGGTGCGATGAGAATCTGTACAATAATTCTCCGGTTCATTTTCTGGAGAACATGGCTTCAGATCATCCATATATTCAGTTGTATAATGAGAGGAAAATCATTCTCTGTGTAGGACAGGGCAACTGGGAGAGTGAGGGAATCCGTACAACGGGTCAGATGTCAGATATCTTCTACAGAAAAGGTATCCATGGATGGACAGATTTCTGGGGATATGATGTGGATCATGACTGGCCATGGTGGAAAAAGCAGATTCGCTATTTCCTGCCGTTTCTTGTTGATTAATAACATCCTTATAAGACGCAAAAGCTCCGGCTTTTCTTTTAATTAAGAAAGGCCGGAGCTTTTTGCAGTGTTATTCCAACAATTTAACATAGAAAAAACAAACTGTCAATTCAAAAGTTAAAACTTTTGAAGTAAAAAAATAAGTTAAAAATTTGTGCACTTTTATGCGAAAACAACCGTTGACTTTTAGGAGATAGAGGCATATTATAAGTGTAACAGCTGTTGAAACAAAAGCGATAAACTTTCAAAACAACAATCGAACAAAAAAGTCATATCAGCAGCAATAAATTTTCAACTTTGTTGTTGCAAAAGTCAAAAAACGGGAATAACATAGTAGAAAGGAGCTTTTATTATGAAGGCAAGAGGCGTAAGATTACACGCAGCAAATGATTTGAGACTGGAGGAGTTTGAACTTCCTGAGATTACAGATGATGAGATCCTTGTAAAGGTTGTTTCAGACAGCATTTGTATGTCAACTTACAAATGTGCGATTCTGGGAACAGAGCACAAGAGAGTACATGAGGATGTTGCAGAGCATCCGGCCATTATGGGACATGAATTTGCAGGTGATATTGTAAAGGTAGGTAAGAACCATCAGGATCAGTTCAAACCAGGCATGAAATTTACACTTCAGCCGGCTCTGAACTACAAAGGAACAATGTGGAGCCCTGGCTACTCCTATGAATTCTTTGGCGGAGATACAACTTACTGTGTGATCCCTGCTGAGGTTATGGAACTGGGATGTCTGTTGGAGTACAAAGGCCGTGCTTACTATGAGGCTTCCCTGGCAGAACCGATGTCCTGCAGTATTGGTGCTTTCCATGCAGCTTATCATACACAGATGGGCGTTTATACACATGAGATGGGCATCAAGAAAAACGGAAAGCTGGCCATTATGGCGGGTGCGGGTCCTATGGGACTTGGTGCACTGACCTATGCGCTGCATCGTGATGTACGACCTTCCATGGTTGTTGTTACAGATCTGAATCAGGATCGTCTGGATCGTGCAGAAGAGCTGTTTCCTGTTGAGACATATAAGAAGGAAGGTATCGAACTTCATTTTGTAAACACAGGCAAATTCGAAGATCCTGTTGCAGAACTGATCAGAATCTCCGGTGGTACAGGCTACGATGATGTTTTTTGCTATGCACCGGTTGCTGCAGTTGTGAAACAGTCCAGTGACATTCTTGGCAGAGATGGCTGTCTGAACTTTTTTGCAGGACCAACTGACAAGAACTTCAGTGCAACCATGAATTTCTACGATGTTCATTATAATTCAACACATGTTATGGGGACAACAGGCGGTAATACAGCAGATATGATTGAGTCCCTTGAACTGACAGCAGCAAAACGCATTAATCCGGCAGTTATGGTCACACATATCGGTGGTCTTGATGCAGCTGCAGAGACAACATTGAATCTTCCGAAGATTCCGGGCGGCAAGAAGCTGATCTATACACATTTGTCCATGCCTTTAACCGCACTGGATGAATTGCGTAAGGCGGCAGAAGAGAGAAATGATGACCGCTATGCAGCACTGGCAGATATTGTGGAGTCTCATCAGGGATTATGGTGTCCTGAAGCTGAAGAATATTTACTTGCAAACTTTATTACAGAAGAATAGAAACCGTCAGAATGCTCTGATTCCGTCAGGATAACAGGATTTTGACGGGGAGGAGCGACAATGGATGCAATGGAAATACGCAGAAATGCGATTGTGGAACTGGTAAATAAGTATGGAACAGTGAGTTTTTCACAGATTAAGGAACAGTTTTCGAATGTGTCTGAGATGACATTGCGTACAGATCTGAAGGCCTTGGATGAGGCAAAGGAAATTGTCAGGATCCATGGCGGAGCCAAGTCTGTACAGCTGGTAATCGGAACGGATGATTATCTCACAAGACGTGCCGTGCGCAATATACAGGCGAAGCAGGAGATTGCGAGAAAAGCTTTGAAGCTTATTCAGCCGGATACGGCGATATTCATGGATTCCGGAAGTACTACAACAGAGTTGGCAAAGATTTTTCCGGATCAGTCCAATCTGATCTATACAACAGGTCTTTCCTGTGCCACTGAGCTGGCGAATCTGACGAAGCCGGTCATTATGCTACCGGGTGGTCAGCTGAACCGTTATAGTATCAGTGTATATGGCATTTCAGCCATTCGTGAACTGGAACAGGTTAATTTTCATCAGACGTTTCTTGGGGTGACGGGCTATTCGATGAAAGCAGGTTTTACCTGCGGCAACAATGAAGAGGCGATGTTAAAAAGGACAGCAATTGAACAGGCAGAACAGGTGGTGGTTCTGATGGATGCTTCCAAAACTGATATTAAGAGTACCTATACAATTTGTGGATTGGCAGATGTGGATATTATTATATCTGATGGCAATCTGCCGAAGGAATTCCTGTTGGCGTGTGAAACGCACCATATTACTGTTTATTAATCGCTGAGAGCGTGTATATTTCCCATTGCGGCGCCGTATAAGACGTTATGGGGAGGTATATCGTGAAAAATAAAGTACAGCAGTTTGGTAAGTTTTTGTCGGGAATGGTCATGCCGAATATCGGTGCTTTGATCGCATTTGGTTTCCTGGCAGCATTATTTATTGATACCGGATGGATACCAAATGAAAAGTTAAACAGTATGGTATCACCGATGCTCACCTATTTAATTCCGATGCTGATCGCATCTACCGGTGGTAAGATGGTTGGCGGCGACAGAGGTCGTGTGGTTGGTGCCATTGCTGTCATTGGTGCCATTATGAGTGATACATCCATCACTATGCTGATGGCGGCCATGGTCATTGGACCATTGGGCGGCTTCTGTATCAAGAAGTTCGATGAGGTGATGGATGGCCATATGCCGGCGGGCTTTGAAATGCTGATCAACAATTTCTCAGCAGGTATCATCGGCATGCTGCTTGCGATTCTGGGCTACACCGTTGTAGGTCCGGTCATGAGCGCAATTCTGGTAGTGCTTGCTGCAGGCGTCAATATTCTTATTGTACATGGCCTTCTGCCGTTGGTTGCTATTTTTATTGAGCCGGCAAAAGTCCTGTTCTTAAATAATGCCATTAATCATGGTATTTTCACGCCGCTGGCAACAGCTCAGGCGGCGGAGACCGGCAAGTCGATCATGTACATGCTGGAGCCGAATCCGGGTCCGGGCCTTGGTGTATTACTGGCGTATATGTTCTTCTGTAAAGATATGAAGACCAAGCAGTCTGCACCAGGAGCAATCATCATCCATGTGCTGGGTGGTATCCATGAAATTTATTTTCCGTATATTTTGATGAATCCGCTGGTGATCATTGCACCGATTATTGGCAATATGGTTTCTATCTTCTGGTTCAATATGATGGATTGTGGCCTTGTGGGACCGGCATCTCCGGGTTCCCTCATCGCTTATCTGATGATGACACCGGGTTCTGATATATGGAAAGTACTGGTGGGTGTGGCAATTGCGACAGGTATTTCATTTGCAGTTGCATCACCGATTGTCAAGATGGCAGGCGGAAAGAACAGTCTGGAAGCCGCACAGGCTGAGACGGCAGCCATGAAAGCGGAAGCAAAAGGGCAGACTGTACAGACTGAGATTAAAGATGCATCTCAGATCAAAAAGATCATCTTTGCGTGTGATGCGGGAATGGGCTCATCTGCCATGGGAGCAACGAAATTCAGAAATCGTCTCAAAGAAGTATGTCCTCAAATTCACGTAAGCAATACTTCAGTGGATAATATTCCATCCGATTGTGATGTTGCCGTTGTTCAGACCACGTTGGCAGAGCGTGCCGGAAAATCCGCACCGCAGGCGCAGCTTGTGACCATCGGCAATTTCCTGGCAGACCCGGCACTGGATGCACTTTATGAACAGTTATGTCATGCCGGCAGTGAGAGCGAAAAAGCAGAAACGGCATCAGATGTTCCTGCCGCAGCAGCGGAAAATGAGACTGGGGCAGCAGAAACGGATAAGCCGCAGATTATTATTAAGCAGGGAATCCGTTTGAATCAGAAGCCGGTTTCTAAAGAAGAAGCCATTCGGGCAGCAGGGGAACTGCTGGCAGAGCTTGGTTATGTAGATGAAACTTATGTGGATGCCATGCAGGAGCGTGAAAAACTGGTAACAACTTATATGGGTATGGGTGTTGCTATTCCGCATGGTACCAGTCAGGCTAAGGAGAAGGTTAAGAAGACTGGTATTGTATTTCTGCAGTATCCTGAAGGCGTGGATTTCGGTGATGAGAAGGCAGAACTTGTATTTGGTATTGCCGGAATCGGTGATGAACATCTGGAACTTTTATCCAAGATCTGTAAGGTTCTGGAAGATGAAGAAGTTCTTGAGAAAATGAAGAAAACTTCAGATCTGGAATGGGTAATGGAGCAGCTTTCTTAGGTGTCAGATGACTGAGATCGGGAAGGTAGATGAATATTTATATTATATAGGGAAGAAAAAAGCGGCTGTGCGGATGAGGTACAGCCGCTTTTTTCAGACAGAAAGAATGTGTCAGGCGCATGGTTTGTTGATATTCGTGCTTGACAAATTTTCGCGGTAATTATAATATAGAGAATAGAAAATGTGGTGAGAAAGAGGAGTAGATACAGGATCTCTTCAGAGAGAGCGGTTTGGCAGCTGGAAGACCGCTTAGAGCAATGTGTATCGAAGGTAGCTTTTGAACAGGATGGCTGAACAGGAACAGGCGGCGAAGCGTTGACGACCGGTTTTAGTAGGCTGTAACGGGTGGCTCCGTTAAAGGCTCTGAAGGCATATGGAAGTGCCATGCATCAGACAGCGGATAGTTTGCTGTGTGCATCGAAGTGATGACGGATGTGTGTCATTGGAATATGTGAATAAAGGTGGTACCGCGAGCTCTCGCCCTTTTTGGATGTGAGGGCTCTTTTTTTACGCGAATAATGAGTCAAAGCCCATGATTGCATGTGGCCTTGCAGTCACTTTACAAAGAAGACAGGAGATTAAAATTATGGAAATGGAAAAAACTTATAATCCTGCGGCCATTGAAGAGAAGATTTATGACCGCTGGCTGCAGAAGAAGTATTTTCATGCAGAGGTAGACAGAAGCAAGAAACCTTTTACAATTGTCATGCCGCCTCCAAATATTACAGGACAGCTGCATATGGGTCATGCTCTTGACAATACGATGCAGGATATTCTGATCCGTTATAAGAGAATGCAGGGCTATGAAGCATTATGGCAGCCGGGTACAGACCATGCCAGCATTGCGACAGAAGTTAAGATCATTAACAAATTAAAAGAAGAAGGCATCAGCAAAGAAGAACTCGGACGTGAAGGTTTCCTTGAGAAAGCATGGGAATGGAAGGAAGAATATGGCGGCCGTATTATCAAACAGCTGAAGAAACTGGGTTCTTCCGCTGACTGGGACAGAGAGCGTTTTACAATGGATGAAGGCTGTTCCAAGGCTGTAGAAGAAGTTTTCTGCAAGCTGCATGAGAAAGGCTATATTTACAAAGGTTCCCGAATCATCAACTGGTGTCCTGTCTGCAAGACATCGATTTCCGATGCAGAGGTAGAACATGTAGAACAGGTCGGCCATTTCTGGCATATCAAGTATCCGGTAGCCGGTGAGCCGGGAAGATTTATCGAAATTGCCACAACCCGTCCTGAGACATTACTGGGCGATACAGCGGTTGCTGTTCATCCGGAGGATGAGCGTTATATGAATCTCATCGGCAAGAATGTTATTCTTCCGCTTGTGGGCAGAGAAATCCCTGTTGTAGGCGATTTACATGCGGATAAGGAAAAAGGTACAGGTGCCGTTAAGATTACACCGGCCCATGACCCTAACGATTTTGAGGTTGGTAAGAGACATAATCTGCCTGAAATCAATGTGATGAATGATGATGGTACCATCAACAAGCTTGGCGGCAAATATGCAGGCCTTGACCGTTATGAGGCCAGAAAGCAGATTGTTGCAGATCTTGATGCCCAGGGTTATCTCTGCGGTATCGAAGATATTACACATGCGGTTGGTACCCATGACAGATGTAAGACAACAGTAGAGCCGATGATCAAACCTCAGTGGTTTGTTGCTATGGAAGAAATGGCAAAGCCTGCAATTAATGCAATCAAAACAGGCGAATTGAAATTTGTTCCTGAATCCTACAGCAAGACTTATCTTCACTGGCTTGAGAATATCCGTGACTGGTGTATCTCCAGACAGCTCTGGTGGGGCCACAGAATCCCTGCATACTACTGTGATGAATGCGGTGAGATCGTAGTATCCAAAGGTATGCCTTCTGTATGCCCGAAATGCGGATGCACACATTTCACACAGGATCCTGATACACTGGATACATGGTTCTCATCGGCATTATGGCCATTCTCAACACTTGGCTGGCCGGAAAAGACAGAAGAACTGGATTACTTCTATCCGACAGATGTTCTTGTTACCGGTTATGATATTATTTTCTTCTGGGTTATCCGTATGGTATTTTCAGGTTATGAACAGACAGGTAAGGCACCGTTCCACACTGTACTGATCCATGGTCTTGTCAGAGACTCACAGGGCCGTAAGATGAGTAAATCCCTTGGCAATGGTATCGATCCGCTGGAAGTTATCGACAAATACGGTGCTGATGCCCTGAGACTGACACTGATCACAGGCAACGCACCGGGTAATGATATGCGTTTCTACTGGGAGCGTGTGGAATCCAGCCGTAATTTTGCCAATAAAGTATGGAATGCTTCCAGATTTATGCTCATGAATTTTGAGCAGGCAGCCGAGAAAGGTATTTCCATCGATGGCGTATCACTGGCAGATCTGACACAGGCTGACAAGTGGATTCTTTCCAAGATGAACCGTCTGACGAAGGATGTCACAGAGAACATCGATAAGTATGAATTGGGTATTGCCGTATCCAAGATTTATGATTTCATCTGGGAAGAATTCTGCGACTGGTACATTGAAATTGTGAAGCCAAGACTTTACAATGACGAAGACAAGACAAAGTCAGCAGCCCTCTGGACACTGAAGACAGTCCTGATCAATGCACTGAAGCTGCTTCATCCGTATATGCCGTTCATCACAGAAGAGATTTTCTGCAATGTTCAGAATGAAGAAGAATCCATTATGATCTCCAAGTGGCCTGAATACAAGGATGAATGGAACTTTGAAGAGGATGAGAAAGCCGTTGAGCTGATCAAGGAAGCTGTCCGCGGTATCAGAAATACCCGTACAGGCATGAATGTTCCGCCAAGCAGAAAAGCCAAAGTATTTGTTGTATCTGAATCTGAAGAGGTCAGAAACATTTTCGAGAATTCCAAGGCTTTCTTTGCAACACTTGGCTATGCCAGTGAAGTTGCAGTTCAGTCTGATAAGACAGGTATCGCTGAAGATGCTGTATCTGTACTGATCCATCAGGCAGCTCTCTACATGCCGTTTGCGGATCTTGTAGACATCGACAAAGAGATCGAACGTTTGACAAAAGAAGAAGATAAGATGAACAAAGAGATCAAGAGAGCACAGGGTATGCTTTCTAATCCGAAGTTTGTCGATAAAGCACCTGCTGATAAGGTGCAGGCAGAAAAAGATAAGTTAGAGAAATATACACAGATGCTGGCACAGATCCAGGAACGTCTGGCAGCACTGAAATAAGAGTTTACGATTACTTGAATTAAACAATGTTTTATCCCGGATTCCTCCCGGACAAGGCCATCATTGACTTTTGTCAGGGGGGAATCTTGCAGGATTGGGAGAGATAACCATGAATTATGCAGAGGCAGAGGAATATATTAATCAGATTCCTCGTTTTTCAAAAGTGAAATCAGAAGAGAATATGGATGAGATACTGGCTTTATTTGGTCATCCGGAGAAGAAGTTCGCTTATATCCATGTGGCCGGAACCAATGGAAAAGGATCTGTCTGTGCATTTTTGGACAGTATGCTCCGGATGGCAGGAAAGAAGACGGGGCTCTTTACGTCACCGCATCTGATCACGACAACGGAACGGATGAAGATTAATGGCCAGAATATATCGGAAGAAGCCTTTAATGAAATTTTCGAGGAACTGCTCCATGTTGTCAAAGTGCGCGAAAAGGCAGGACATCTGCATCCGACGTATTTTGAATGGCTTTATCTGATGGCGATGATCTGGTTTGACAGACAGGGGATTGAGTATGGTATCATTGAAACCGGACTTGGCGGCAGATTGGATGCCACCAATCATATCGCGCAGCCTGTTTTAACCATCATTACATCCATCAGCTATGATCATATGGAAATTCTTGGATCAACCCTGACGGAAATTGCAGGGGAGAAGGCAGGTATTTTAAAAGCAGGCGTACCGGTCATCTGTGATGGCAGTGAACCGGAAGCGGTGGCTGTTATCCGCCAAAAAGCGGCACTTTTGCACTGCCCACTGAAAGTAATTGAGCCGGAACAGGTTAAAATTCTCTTAAATCGGGGCAAAAACATTGATTTTTTATTGCAGGATAGGTATGATAATAAGAGTTACAGGATTCATGTGCAGACAGAGGCAGTTTACCAGACCATGAACGGTTCTCTGGCGTGGATGGCTGTAAAGGAGCTGCAGAAGCAGGACGCAGAACTGCAGCAGACGGAAGATGGTGTTCTTCTGGAGGGTATGGCGAATATGCACTGGCCGGGAAGACTGGAAGAACTGCTTCCGGGGGTCTATGTGGATGGCGCACACAATGTGGGCGGCATCAGGAAGCTCCGTGAATCCATTGCAGTTAGTTTTGCCGGCAGACCGGTATGGCTGCTTTTTGCAGTAGCCAGCGACAAGGATTACGGGGAAATGATACGAATTCTCTGCACGATTCCCGATCTAAAGGGCGTGACAGTGACTGAAATTGAGAATTATCGACGGACAGATCTTGAGACAGTTGCCTCAATATTTAAAAAGAACTGGCATGGATATGTGGGTCATTCATATAATATAAATGAAGCGATCATCACGAGTGAGCAGCAGGCGGCAAAGTATCCGAATGCTGTACTTATTTGTGCGGGATCGCTGTATCTGGCAGGCAGTGTGATCGAAGCACTGCAGCGGTAGATGGTGCATCGACAGGGAGAGACGGTGCAGGAAGGACGGACAGATGATTAATTTTGAAGAAGAATTGAAGAAATTTAAGCCAAGCCTTGAAATTGATCAGGCGGAAGAGGCGATATATAAGAACGATCTTCGGGATGTAACGGATATTCTGGAGGATATGATGAAGGAAGTTAAAATTGCATCAGGAAACAAGCGTTTTTAGGGGGATAGCAGATGAATTGCATAAAATGTAATATGCCCCTGGAAAATGTCTATATATGCCCACATTGCGGTCATGTGGACAAGGTGGCCAAGAAGATCATATATTCATCCAACTGGCATTATAACCAGGGACTGGCCAAGGCAAAGGTACGAGATCTGAGCGGTGCCGTTACGTCACTGAGTCAGTCATTGAAATATAACAAACGGAATACAGATGCACGTAATCTTCTGGGGCTGATTTATTATCAGATGGGAGAGATTGTGGCAGCCCTCAGCGAGTGGGTCATCAGCGTTCATTTTCAGGAACGCAACAATATTGCGGCTGACTATATTCAGGCCATTCAGAACAATCCGGCCAAGTTAAAGGCAGCCAACAAGGTGATCCAGAAGTATAATCTGGCATTGAATTATGTGCAGGAGAACAATGCGGATCTGGCAATTATAGAGCTGAAACGTGTTGTGAACATGAGTCCTACATATATCAGAGCCTATCAGCTGCTGGGGCTGCTTTATATGCAGAGAAAGCAGTATGCGGCGGCCAGAAAGGTACTGATGCGTGCCGTCAAGGTTGACAGGAATAATATGACCACACTTCGGTATTTGAAAGAAGTGAATCATCTCCACGGTAAGCAGGAGAAAAATCAGCATGGACGCAAGGATGAATTCATGCAGATCAACGATCCGAACCCTATTGTTATAGAAGAGGGATCTGGACATAATTATGCAGATTATAATACGGGATTTTTGTCATTTATCAATATTCTGATCGGTATTGTTATTGGTGCGGCGGTTATCTGGCTGCTCATTGTACCATCTATTACCAAGACAAAGGCATCCGAGTACAATCAGGCAGTTGTGGAATACAGTGCCCAGATCTCTGAGCGCAATAAGAACATTGATGATCTCCAGAATCAGATTACGGATCTTCAGAGCAAACTGTCTCAGTATGAGTCAACCGTCGGCAATACCGTGGATGATGCCGGTGCCAGTGAGCAGAAACTGATCGAGGCTGTAGGCAGCTATCTCCAGAACAATGTGCAGGACGCAGGTACGCTGATTGCTGAAATTGAGCCTGCAGCTATTACTAATGCCCAGGAGAAGAAGATTTACAATATTTTGAAAGAGGCGACCAAGAGCTCTGTGACAGAAACGCTGTATGCAAATGCAAAAGACAGCTTTGACAAGAAGGATTATGTGGCTGCCATCGATGGTATGACCAAAGTCCTTCGAATGGATGACAGCTATTCCTATGCCGTTTTCTATATGGGACGCAGCTATCAGATGCTTGGTGATACAGGCAATGCAGCAGGTTACTACAAACGCCTGATCCAGTCCTATCCAAACTCAGATATGGTAGACGATGCAAGAAAATATCTGGATCAGCTGGGTGACACCACAAGCATTGACCCTGTGGATATTAGCGGCGGCAGCACAAGCGACAGCAATGACAATTCAGAGGACAACAGCAGCGACAACTCTGACGACGATTTGGGAGATAACACAGACAACGGATCATTAGACAATGGTGACGGCAGCGAAGAATAAAATTTCTTCTATAAAAATTGAATAAACAATGAAAATACAAAAGAAAAAGCATGATACTCCGATTAACCGGAGCGCATGCTTTTTCTTTTTTGGTTTGTGTGGGAGTATATTTTTCAGGAATCAGAAATCCGATAGCGAGGTGTTTTAATATAAAAAGTAATTGAATACTTTTTAAAAGAAGGCAGGTGCTTCAAATTTGTTAGTAAATCTGGAGGATTGGGAGGAGAGTTTATGGAATATCGCATTGTCCGCGGCATTTTGTTTGTTTCGCCCGGGAAGGAGATTGATCATTTCCGGGCGGAAAGAATTATCAGGTATACAGAGAGTCTGCTCAGGCAGCAGCGTTTTCGGACGATGGTTTTTGATCTGGCGGATACTGTTTTTATGGACAGTGCCGGTGTGGGGATGATGATCGGGCTTTATCGGGAAATCAGGGCCTGGGGAGGTGCTGTTTTTATTATCCGTATGCAGAAGGGGATTCGTCGGATTTATCAGATGGCGGGACTGCAGAGGATTATTCCGAGTTATGACGACGAATCGCGGTTTATGGCAGCCATGGAGGGAGGGGGAAAAGATAATGAGGGATGAAATGAAACTGACAATGAATGCGATTGCAGAGAATGAATATTTTGCCCGGGTTGCGGTGGCGGCTTTTTCGGCCAAGATGGATCCGACCATGGAAGAACTTGCAGATATTAAAACAGCGGTTTCGGAAGCTGTCACGAATGCCGTCGTTCATGGTTATGACCACAAAGGAGGGATATTGGAGATTGATGCACGGATCGAGGATGAATGGCTGGAGATTGAAATCGAGGATGAAGGGATTGGGATTGATGATGTGAAGCAGGCCATGGAACCATTGTATACATCTCGTCCGGAGGAGAATCATGCCGGTATGGGGTTTACTTTTATGGAAGCTTTTATGGATGAATTGGAGGTTGTTTCGACGCCCGGACAGGGAACAAAAGTAAAAATGCGAAAGAAAATTGAAATGCCGGCAGCAGTTCGCAGAAAAAAGAGGTCTATCAGGTGACAGAAATCCGGGAGCTGCTGATGAAGGCACAGGCAGGCGACAAGGAAGCCAGAGAGCAGCTGGTTCAGAAAAACATTGGACTTGTAAAAAGTATTGTCAGTCGGTATACAGCCAGAGGTGTGGAAAAAGAGGATCTGATCCAAATCGGGATGATCGGTCTGATAAAAGCAATCGACAATTTTGACATGACCTATGAGGTGCGTTTCTCGACCTATGCGGTGCCAATGATCGCCGGGGAAATTCGCAGATTTCTGAGGGATAATGGTGCCATTAAGGTGAGTCGTTCTATCAAGGATCATCGTGTTGCTGTCAACAGGAGCAGAGAACGGTTGATCGAAAAACTGGGAAGAGAGCCGACGATCCATGAAATTGCCGAGGATGTGGGGCTTTCTATGGAAGATATTTTGCTGGCCGTGAATTCAGGCCAGGAAGTGGCATCCCTTCAGCAGATGATTTATGAAGGGGACGGCAGCAGCATCCGTCTGATGGACAGGTTGTCCGCACACAGTGGGGAAGGAGATGCTTCACTGGATCGGATGATGCTGGCAGATTCATTATCAGCACTGGAACAAAAAGAAAGGGAACTGATTGTTCTGCGCTTCTATTATGATCAGACACAGTCACAGATTGCGAAACGGATGGGGGTATCACAAGTGCAGGTATCAAGGCTTGAGAAGAGGATCCTAAGAAAGATGAAGATGTATATCAGTTAGCGAGCAGAGCAAGGCACTGTGTGCCAGAAAGTGCAGTTCGCAGAGAGGAATATATAGCTGTGCTATCCGCTCACGCGCCAAAGTGTGCGTCAAGCGCACACTGGGTTCTAGACCGTATGCATAGAACATCAGTCTTTTTGGGAGACTATGCGGTAGGCGAGTTATTATGAGCAAATCTTCAAAATATGCAGAAATCCGGGAGATGAGAAAATGGAAGGTCAAAAACAGGTTGTCATTTATTTGATGGCAGATGATCATATTGAAGTTGAGGTGCAGCCGCTGACCATGGGAGATTTATGTGAAATTGTGGGAACGGACAGGAAGGTGGCGGATTTTGTCAAACAGATGCCGGTGACCGGTCTGCAGACTCAAGAGACGGGGCGGAGTGTCCTCTCTGTTTTAATGTTGGTGGAAGCAATCACAGTGCAGGTCCAGAAGCAATTTGCGGGTATCCAGTGCCAGTGCGTGCTGCTGGGAGCGGAACAGTTGATTGTTGAATGGGGAGGCAAAAAGACGGCACTGTGGTGGGTGACGATTTTGAAGACGGCATGCGTCAGTCTGATCATTCTGGCGGGTTCGGCTTTTACCATCATGACCTATGATCAGGATGTGGATGTGGCGGGGGTGTTTGGTCGGATTTATCAGCTGTTTGTGGGCCATGTGCCGACACAGCCCGGGATTCTTGAAGCTGCTTATGCTTTTGGTGTGGCTGCAGGTATTCTGCTGTTTTTTAATCCTTTTGTTTCGGCGGCAAAGAGAAAGGCCCCCTCTCCTGTTGAAATTGAAATGGAGAAATATGAATCAGATATCAGGGATACGATTGTCAAAATTGATAATCGGTTAAACAAAAGATAAGATGTAACTGTTCAGAGCCAAGCAAAATTTCAAAAAACAGGTATAAAATTCTTGAATTTTTAAGACTGTTTTTGAAATTTTATTTGGCGGATACGCCACACCGACGAAATGCGTAGCATTTTGGAGGTTAGCTCTGAACAGTTACGATAAGATTAAGATTTCGTTTCAATAAGCAGAAACTGAGAAACGAAGGGAAACAGGCTGTTTGACAGCCGTTGACAGGGGAAAAGGGTTAAGTTATAATGAAAGTTACTGTAAATAGAAAGAAAGGCGATTAGCAATGAATTTCAAAGAAAGAGATTTTATACCGATGCTGTTTGGCGGGGACATCAATACATACAGTGTTGCCCGTGCATTTTATGAACGTTATAAAGTGAAATCCTATACATTTGGTAAGTTTGCCACAGGTCCGAGTTACCAGAGCAGAATTATTGAATATACACCAAACCCGAAGATTGACACAGATGAAGTTTTTATGAAGACAGTGAAGAGCTTCTGCTCCAAGCATGCAGACAAGACCGTTGTTCTGGTGGGCTGCGGTGACAGCTATGTGGCATTGATCAGCAAGCATAAGAATGAACTGCCGAAGAATACCATTGCACCATATATTGATTTTGATTTGATGAACAGTCTCCAGCAGAAAGAGACATTCTATAAACTTTGTGAGAAACATGGCGTGGATTATCCGGGAACCATTATCCACAACAAAGAGATGGGACATGATTTTGAGATGAATTTCCCATTTCCTGTGATCTTGAAACCATCCGACAGCATTCAGTACTGGGAGCATCCTTTTGATACACAGAAGAAGGTGTACACGATTAAAGATAAGAAGGAACTGGATCAGGTGCTGGATGACATTTACGGGGCCGGTTATACAGGCAAACTGATCATTCAGGATATGATTCCGGGTAATGATGAGTATATGCGTGTGCTGACATCCTATTCGGATCACAACGGCAAGGTGAAAATGATGTGCCTCGGTCATGTGCTTCTTGAAGAGCATACACCGCACGGATTGGGCAATCATGCAGTCATTATCACAGAGCCGAATAAGGAACTGATGATGCGTGTCAAAGATTTGCTCGAAGAACTGCATTATGTGGGATTTTCCAATTTCGATATCAAATACGACAGAAGAGACGGCAAGTTCAAGTTCTTTGAGATCAATACAAGACAGGGCCGAAGCAATTATTATGTGACCGGTTCCGGATTTAATGTGGCAGAATATATTGTGGAAGACTTTGTTTACGGCAAGGAACTGCCGCTGCGTTACGCCAAAGAAGAGCATCTCTGGATGGTTGTTCCAAAAGCTGTTGCCTTTAAGTATGTCAAGGATCCTGCTCTGAAGGCAAAGATGAAAAAGCTGATCAAAGAGAAGAAAGTCGTGAATCCAAGCTTCATGAAGGGAGATCTCGGTATGCCGAGACTGGCCCGTATGATCAAAACCCATCTGAGTCATTTTGAAAAGTATAAGAAGTACTATAGCTAGTACATCGTTTTCGAAATAACTATACCATTCACTTGCACAGATGTTTGAATTTGAACCTATACGTATGCAGTTAATTGCAAGGAGGAAATACGTATGAAAAATTATATATTAAAAGAATATGCAGATTTGCTGTCTTCTGTTGATATGCTGGCAGAGGCGGAAATGATGGGCAGGGAAGAGACGGTCATTACATATCTGACGTATGATTCAAGGGCAGTGACACCGGGAACCCTTTTCATCTGCAAAGGTGCAGCCTTTAAAGAACAGTATCTGGAGAATGCAATCCGGGCAGGGGCTGTGGCTTATGTTTCTGAAGTACAATATGAAACAGAGACCAAGGTGCCGTGTCTGATTGTGAAGGATATCCGTAAAGCCATGCCGCCGCTGGCTGAGATGTATTTCAACAAAGCATGGCAGGAATTGACGGTCATCGGTTTTGGCGGTACAAAGGGAAAATCCACATCTGCTTATTATATGAAAGCCATTGTGGATGATTATATGGCAGCCACAGGGGGCAAAGAAAGTGCTGTTTTATCATCCATCGACATATACGATGGTGTGATTCGACAGGAATCCCATATTACAACACCGGAATCGGTGGAATTACATGAGCATATGCGCCATGCGGTAGACAGCGGTATTACTTATCTGGAGATGGAAGTTTCCAGTCAGGCGTTAAAGTATGACCGTGTGAATAATATGCAGTTTGATGTGGCGGTTTATCTGAATATTTCAGAGGACCATATCAGTCCGATCGAGCATAAGGATTTTGAAGATTATATTTCATCTAAGATGAAGATGTTTGCGCTGGCTAAACAGGCAGTTGTCAATCTGGATGCGGATTTTGTGGAGCGTGCCTTAAAGGCTGCAGAGGATGCCGGCAGCTTCAAGACATTCAGTCTGAAGGATCCGTCTGCGGATTTTTATGGCTACAATATTTACAAAGAAGATGGAGAAATCATTTTCTCTGTGAAATGCGATAAGTTTGATGAGACATTTTCATTGACCATGCCGGGCTTATTCAATGTGGAGAATGCCGTTGCCGTTGTGGCTGCAGCGACACTGCTGAACATTCCTCTTGAATACATCAAGTCCGGTCTTCACAGGGCAAGATCCAGTGGCCGTATGGAACTGTATACAAGTGCCGACAAGCGCGTGACAGCGGTTGTGGACTATGCCCACAATAAACTGAGCTTTGAGAAGTTATTCGGGTCCACAAGAGAAGAATATCCGGATCATGATATCGTGGCTATTTTCGGATGCCCGGGCTATAAGGCCTATATCCGCCGTAAGGACCTTGGTCTCATTGCCGGAGAATATTCCAAGAAGGTTTATCTCGTGGCTGAGGATCCCGGCAAGGAGCCTGTACAGCAGATTTCAGAGGACATTGCCCAGTATGTGGCTCAGAAGAATTGTCCGTATGAGATTATCGAAGACAGAGGTGTAGCTATCCACAAAGCCATTATGGAGTGCAAGCGGCCTACCGTTCTTCTGATTACCGGCAAGGGCAATGAGACGCGACAGAAATACGGCACGATCTATGCGGATTGCCGTACAGATGTGGAATATGTCAAGGAATATCTGGAAGAATATAACCATTCACCTTCCCATGTACTGGAAAATCAGAATTTAGACTAGTTTTTTGCGGAAAACATGATAAAATATGTAAGAGGTCAGTATGCATTCATAATGAATAAACATACACCGAGAAGCAACGAAAATTTTAAGGAGGATAAGTAAAATGAAAATGAGAAAAGTATTAAGTGCTCTTCTGGTTGCAGCATGTACCCTTTCACTGGCAGCATGCGGCAGTTCCAGCAGCAAGAGTGAAACAACAGGCGCATCAGGTGAAACTGCAGGAAGCAGTGCCAACACAGCAAAGGTTATCGATGTGGATCTGACAAGTGAAGAATATGCATTTGGTGTGGATAAAACACAGCCTGAACTGCTTGAACAGACAAACACATTTATCCAGAAGATCAAAGATGACGGTACACTGGATGCCATCTGTGCAAAATATTTCGGTGATGGTGAACCTGAAGCTGTTGAATCAGCAGAACTTGACAGTTCCAAAGACCAGTTGGTTGTAGCTACAAATGCAGCTTTCGAGCCTTTTGAATACACAAAGGGTGACCAGTACTATGGTATTGATATGGAAATCGCCAAACTTCTTGCAGATGAACTTGGCAAAGAGCTTGTTATCCAGAACATGGATTTCGACGCGGTATGCTTATCTGTCAGCCAGCAGAAATGTGATATTGCTATGGCAGGTCTGACAATCAACGAAGAAAGACAGGAATATGTAACTTTCACAGATCCTTATTATCAGGCATCCCAGAGACTGATTGTGCCAAGTGCAGATACAACATTTGACGAATGCAAGACAGCTGATGAAGTTGCAGCTAAACTTGGTGAATTAAGCAGCTCTGACAAGATTGGTGTTCAGGCCGGTACAACAGGTCAGTATTACGTTGAAGGCAGCGATGATTGGGGCTTCCCGGGTCTTCCTGCTGAATGTGTAACTTATAAGAGTGGTTCCCTGGCTGTTCAGGATATGTTAAATGGCAACATCAAGTATGTCATCATTGATGCTGCTCCTGCTGCAGCAATTACAGCATCTATCAACGCAATGCAGTAATCTTTATAACAGATGGGCCTACAACCCATCTGTTATGCTGTACGAGCCTGAAAGGATAAAGAAGAGTCATTATGGGAAATTTTGATCAGAAAGTTAACAAGTTTATAGAGATATTCTGGGAGCAGAATGGCTACAACAAGGTGCTTCAGGGTCTGCAGAACACCCTGATGATTGCCATTGCCGGTCTGATCATCGGCATTATTATCGGTACGATCATTGCCACTGTCCGTGTACTCCCAAAATATAAAACATTGCCGAAGGTGCTGAATGCGATCTGCAGCTTTTATGTTGCATTATTCCGCGGTACGCCTATGGTTGTTCAGCTCCTTGTCTTCTACTATGTTCTTTTACCGATTATCGGTTTGAAGATTACAGGTGTTCAGGTGGCGATGATGGTCTTTGGTCTGAACAGCGGCGCCTACATATCTGAGATTATGCGAAGTGGTATTCAGTCTGTAGACCCGGGACAGATGGAAGCCGGACGTGCAGTGGGTTTAAGTTTTGGTACAAGTATGGTCAAAATTGTTATCCCACAGGCAGTCAAAAATATTCTTCCGACACTGGGCAATGAATTCATTTCCCTGATCAAGGAGACATCTGTTGTCAGTTTTGTCGGTGCGGCCGACCTTTATGTAGCATTTAACTATATCGGCAGCAACAGCTATGAATTTATGGTTCCATATCTTGTCATGGCATTGATTTATATCGTTCTTGTGCTGATTATTTCATTATTAATCAAATTGATGGAAAGGAGCCTGAAGAAGAGTGATAGACGTAATTAATCTTAAGAAAAGCTTTGGCAGTGTCGAAGTTTTAAAGGGCATCAACATGACCATCAATAAAGGCGATATTGTGGCGATCATCGGACCATCAGGTTCCGGTAAGAGTACATTTCTCCGCTGCCTGAACTGTATGGAAGACCCGACATCAGGACAGATTATTTTTAATGGTGTTGATATCGCGGATATGAAAGTTGATATCAATATTCACCGAAGAAAGATGGGCATGGTATTCCAGCATTTTAATCTTTTCAACAACAAAACCGTTCTTGAGAATATTATGCTGGCACCTGTTTATACCCGTTGCCAGGAACTGAAGAAAGCCAAACGTCATAACCGTCTGGCGGCATTTGGCAAGAAAGAACAGATTCCTGTGACAACCACCAAGGAGCAGATTAAGAAAGAAGCCAGAGAACAGGCCATGAATCTGCTGAAACGTATCGGGCTGGAAGATAAGGCGAATGTCTATCCTTCAACACTGTCCGGCGGTCAGAAACAGCGAATTGCCATTGTCCGAGCCCTGGCCATGAATCCGGATGTGATTCTTTTCGACGAACCGACATCTGCCCTGGACCCTGAAATGGTCGGAGAAGTTCTGGAGCTGATGAAACAGCTGGCAGAGGAAGGCATGACCATGGTGGTTGTTACCCATGAGATGGGATTTGCCAGAGAAGTGGCTTCCAGAGTCGTCTTCATCGATGAAGGTGTTATCAAGGAAGAAGCAGAACCGAAGGAATTCTTCGCACATCCGAAGGACGTGAGACTGAAGGAATTTCTGTCGAAGGTGCTGTAAAACTGAATTTGAAGTGATATAAGACAGGCCGTCCGGTCAGCGAAGTGCTGACTGGGCGGCCTGTTTTTCTTTATTCTCCATATAAAATACCTTGCCTTTTGGCCGGAAAGGCAGTCGATTGCCATTGGGAATGAGAAAGGCATGTTTCCGTCGGATTTTTAGATTATCTTCGATATAGCCGTCTGTGATTACAAGAATCGGGCCGGAAGGTGGGAAGTCTTTGGCTTTTTCCAAAGCATCAATTCCGGGCTGAAGGATTGTGCCGCCTCTGCCGGTGATTTCTACTCTGCCTGCGATATCTTCCGGGGCCATGTATCCGGCATCGGTGGCCTCGGCATCACAGAAGATTATCCGGACAAAGGGGACGTCCTTGGCAGCAGCGTAGCTGGCAGCGGCACCCAATGCTAAGCCAATCTGTGCAGAACACATGGAGCCGGAGGTGTCGATAACAACGCCAAAAGTTCGGCTTTTCAGCTCTTTTTCATGAAGCATATAGCTTGGCCTTGGTATATTCGGTGTGGAACCCTGGCGTCTGCTTGGTCTTACATAGGTGCGATGCTTTTCCAGAGGCGGGAATTGCTCATCAAACCATCTGCCCAGCTGCACTTCCCAGGGAATAGGCGGCATGGAAAGGGCGCGGATCTCTTCAATAAGTCCGGCCGGTAGATAGCCTCTGCTGTGGGTGGTGTGATAGTCAAGTCCTTCACGCAGCGCGTTCTTGAAAAATTCATCCAGACTGATGCCTTTGTGCAGGCCTTCAAATCGGGGACTCTGATCGCCAAACAGATCGCCTTTTCCGTATCCTCTGAAAGTGGCATGCTTTTTAAATTTCCGTATTTTTTTGACAATAAGGTCATAAATGGCTTCTGCTGACATATTGTGCAGGCTTTCATCGTACAGCAGATCTTCCTCCGGCATGCTGCCGATATGCATGGCAAGGAGCCAATCATTAATGACATAATCGCAGGCAATATTCCAAAGATAGTGATCCCGACCCTGGCATCGTTCATGGTGGCAGAGTCCGGCATGCAGATATTCATGGGCGAGGACGAATTTCCATTCCTCAAGTGTCAGACAACATGACGGATTGGTATATATTTCTCCGTGTACTGCATCTACAGCAGCAATGTGTATCTCATATCTGCGGCATAAATCAATGTCTTCAATAATCTTAAAAGATGAGGCCAGGCCGCCAAGAAGCGGATAGTGAGATAAGAACCATTCAGAGGCTTTGGAAATTACGGTGTCTTTCTTTTTTGAGGCGTCGTGTCCGCCGGCATGGGAAGGGGTAAGACAGCCATAGACAAGCATTTTCAGTACGCGGCTTGAAAGTTCTCTTTTACCGGCACCGTATTCTGTCAGGGCATCACTCAGCATATGCCATGATCTTGGTGTAGAGAAAGGCTCTTCTGTTTTGGGTGCTTCGGAAAAAAGATGGTCAGGCCGCTGGATAATGTAATCAATGACCCATGGGTGAAGCTGACTGCGCTGTGCCCACTTGATCCACTGTCTTGCATCAGCCTTCATCTGAACGTGGAACATTCGGTTGATCAGGGCAGAAGACATGGTTTTGACAATGGCAGAGTCCTGAATTCGGTTTCCGGCACCAACGACAATGCTGCCTTCCGGGAGGTGATATTCGCCGATTCTTCTTTCGTGAATAAGAGAATAGAAAGCTTTCTGAACTTCCTGGGAACAGGCATTGAGTTCATCAAGAAATAAGACATAAGGCTCTTTGCGAGCAATCATTTTCGGAGGAAGAAATTCGGAAGTTTCACCTTTGATCTGCGGAATACCGATAATATCTTCCGGTGCTAGCTGACTGCCGAGAAGCGATACACAGGGCAAGCCGATTTCAGCTGCAAATTGTTCCACAAGTGCAGATTTTCCGATACCCGGTGCACCCCAGATAAATACAGGTCTGCTTGGAGCAACATTGAGCAATATTTCCAGCATGTCATCCTGTGTGACAGTAATTGGTAAATTCATAGAATCCTCTTTCTGGTGTTGTTTCAGGCAGTGATTTGACTGCGCTGTTGTTCATTATAGCGTTTCTTCTGGTTAATATGGCGGACTTTGGCTCTTGGATAATATTTGCTGCAGTGCTGACAGTAAGTCTTGTGCTCGGCAGCACGACCCTTTGAACATTCGCCGCGGCAGATATAAAATTTGCATGGTGTTTCTCTGTATTTGCTCATGGTATTTTCCTCCGGGGGCCAGTTAAGGAACAGTCTTCTGGCTGGTTAAATCTAATTGTTGCGTGCTCTTTGATTACAGAGTATAGCATGGATGAATGGAAAAAACATTGAACTGTTAGTTGAAAATGATAGAAGCTGGAAATTTGAGTGGATATTCAAGCAGGCCATCACATGTGGAAATGTGATGGCCTGCTTGGAAATGTAAGCGTTTTACAACAGTTTTATAAACTTATATTTGACTTTGAGAAATTATAGATTATGTTTTTTCAGGACATCCAGTACAAAATCTATGGATTGCTCACAGAGAGCAGCAATTTCTTCTGGTGATTTGTTTTGTGCATGATAGGAAAGAATTAGGGAAGTGAGAAGTTTGTCAGCACGTTCCTTTTCTTTAGTAATATCTTGTTCTGCTTGGCGTAAACCATTTTCAAACCCTTCTTCATAACTAATCTCTTTCTCGGAAGCAATGTGTGCGGCACTATCATATTCTTTGAATAACATATCGGTAACCTCCGCCCTGTGTTCACGTAAAATATCGGCGAGTATGTCCTTTTCAATGCATTCAGTAATTGTTTCTTCTATTGCGTCACCCAGTGAAAGTCCGTCAGAAATCTTTTGGCGAAGCGCGGCCACAAATAATGAATACTGATGGAGCAGTGGGCAGCGGTTCATGATTTTGGCGCTGTGTCCGGCATTGATATTAATCATATGAGCAGTAAATTCTGCGGATGAAACTTTAGAAGCGTTTGTTCCGGCCATGCTGTCAGTCAATTTAAGGATTACTTCATCTGCGGCTTTTTTAATCCGTTATAAAAGACATAATAGCGTGGGACTGGAATGGTCAATAACTTACTGGAATACATATCCAGACGATTCTTTTCAATAAATTTCTTTAATGCAGCACTGGTGTAAATCAAACCGCGAAGCGGCATATTCGGATTATAAGAACTCTGATGCTCAAACATGTTCAGATTCCAGTCAAGCAGGAATGATAAATCATTTTTCATTCCCATATACAGGAAATCGTTCATGGTATAGAATTCCATGGCATCAGTCTCATGATAATTACTGTCGTTGATGGCATTATAAAGCGAAAGTGCAGCGTTCTTATCATTGAAAATAAATCGGAAAAGGCTGTCCTTGTATTTACGGTTGTAATAGATATTTTCCTGCGACATTAATAGATTCTCCTTTAATTGTACTCAAAACTCACCGGTGGTGCAACTATTATATATCGATTTGAATAAACAGTTTGTCGCAACGTGTAGATGGAAAAATATTAAATTTTGATGCGGGAAATAGCGTTTTGAAAAGATGAATTTATATGTTGAATCCTATCATATGATGCTACATGATGATGGAATGACTTATAGTCTGAAATCACCTTATGAAAGGGGCCAGGGTCTTCATATGGGAATATCATTTTTTATGAAGTTAGAACGGTATAAGGCGTATTTTGAAGTTTTAAAATATTATAGTTATTTAGAAGGTGATATCAATGGAAGGAGAATTTCTCCGATAGTCGTGCCATCAAGAGACTATAGAAAATTTATGGAGGATCGTCAAATTGAATTGACGGATTGGGAGAAATCAGTATTGGTTTATAACAATCCAATTGCATCTTATGACCATAAGATGTGTTATCATGAGCATGTGTCGCCTACACGAAAAGGAAAAAGTATATATGATTGACTGCGGATGTGGTTTTAAAAGTGGTCGTTTAGGGTGTTTATGCCTGGAAACAAAAGAAGAATTTTATGTATGAGGTGTATGATGTTAATCAAAGGAAAATATACAACAGCGCAGGTTTATACAACTAAAAATGTTGAGACAGTGATTGAAGATTATGCTGCATCACAGATTCAGGCACTCTGTGATCAGCCGATAAATGAAGGATGTCAGATCGCCGTGATGCCGGATGTGCATGCGGGAATCGTTGGGACAATTGGATATACTCAGACTGTCGGCAAAGCGATCATGCCGAATGTGGTCGGGATTGATATCGGCTGCGGGATGACATTAGCACGGGTAAAAGGACGAATTAAGGATTTTCAGAAACTGGATACGGTGATAAGGGAGAAGGTTCCGGCGGGATTTGCTATAAGAGACGATGCACTTCGCATGGCTGATGAAATAGATCTTTCAGAAATGCATTGCTATAAAAATATACAGGCAGACAAAGCATATCGGTCGATTGGTACGCTGGGCGGCGGCAATCATTTTATAGAGGTGGATCAGGGAGAAGATGGAGATTTTTATCTTGTGATTCATTCCGGAAGCAGGCATCTTGGGATTGAGGTGACGAATTTTTATATCAATCAGGGTGAGAAAGTACTGAAGGAAAAAGGTTGTTCAGTTCCTCATGAGACAACATATCTTGAAGGACAGCTGATGCAGGAATATCTTGAAGATTTGCAGATTGTACAGAAGTATGCGGATATTAACAGACAGGCGATATTGGCAGAGGTTATAAAAGGAATGAAGTGGAAGGTTCAGGACACTTACAGCTGTATTCATAACTATGTGGAGTCAGCAGACACAACATTTACCGGTACACCAATCATTCGAAAAGGTGCTATTTCAGCAAAAGCAGGAGAAAAGGTGATTATTCCGGTGAATATGCAGGCAGGGATCATTCTTGGAACAGGACTGGGAAATGATGCATGGAATCAGTCGGCACCCCATGGAGCGGGACGGCTTTATAAGCGTTCAGCTGTGAAGGAGCATTTTACGGTGTCGCAGTTTAAAAAAGCAATGCAGGGGATTTATTCTACCTGTATCGATGAGGGGACACTTGATGAAGCACCATTTGCTTATCGGTGTATGGATGACATACTTGAAGTAATTGGGGAGACTGTGTGTGTCGATCAGATTATTCGGCCAATCTATAATTTTAAGGCTGGAAGAAAGAAAAAGCGAAATACTTTGAAAGATGAGAAATAGACAAATATCAGATAGATTAGCAGTCAGGCTATCAGAAAGCAGGTAAAATTGGCTGAGTATATAACAGGGGATTGTCACGGTGATTTTCAAAAGGTTGAAGTGTTTTGCAGACGGATGCAGACAACAATCGAAGATTGTATGATTATTCTTGGTGATGCGGGAATTAATTACTGTATGGATCATCGGGATACGGAGAGAAAAAAGTATTTGGCAGGGCTTCCGATTACAGTTTTTTGTGTATATGGTAATCATGAGGAAAGACCTTCTTCCATTTCTTCTTACAGGAAGAAGAAATGGAAAAATGGCACCGTTTATTTTGAGCCGGAATATCCGAATCTGATCTTTGCGAAAGACGGTGAAATCTATGAATTTTCAGGCAAAAAGGTATTGGTTATTGGTGGTGCCGGCAGTCCGGATAAGGCCTATCGAATGATGACCGGTCTGCCGTGGTTTGAAGATGAACAGCCGAATGAATCAATCAAAAATTATACGGAGCAGCAAATAGTAGAAAGCCGTTGGAAAGTAGATTATGTGTTGTCTCATACATGTCCGCTGGTGTATAGGCCTGAAAAATCATTATATACTTTATCAGACCCCAAATCGATAGACTTATCAACAGAAAGATGGCTGGAAACACTTGCGGCAAACCTGCAGTATGAGCGATGGTATTTTTGACATTATCATGATAATCGGGTTTATGTGGATGCAGAAATGCTTTACGATGCGATTAAGCTGCTTGGATTGAAAGAAACGCTTCAGAAACAGGGAAGGCCGGAATATCGAAAAGATGAGGCGGTTATTTTTTCAACGAAGATCAATGGCATGGAAGTCGATGGATATGGTACAATTAAGCAAGTACATGCTTATGGAACAAAAATGATGGACCGGGAAGTTACCTATGATATTTATGGGATCAAAAGCGGCGGTGCCGGGGCAAAGGAATTGTTTGAGAACATAGCGGAATCGCAGTTGATGTCTGCGATTTTATAGACGATTGACTAAAATTAAGAACAGATGAGATTTTGAGAGAGGAGTGACAGGCAATGAAGTATTATATCAGTGATTTACATTTATTTCATGAAAACGCCATTGCCTTTGATCCTCGGCCATTTGCGTCATTGCAGGAAATGCATGATACGATTTTAAAGAACTGGAATGACCGTGTGACCAATGGGGATATGGTATATATTTTAGGTGATGTGAGCATGCGCGGCAAAAAGGAAGAGCTGATTGCATTCGTGGCTCAGTTAAAAGGGCGTAAAGTGTTGATCAAGGGGAATCATGATGACGTTTCTGATTACCGTTATCAGCAGTTGTTTCATGAAATCTGCGATTATAAAGAAATGCATGACACGATTGGTAAGGAGCATTATAGTCTGGTTTTGAGCCATTATCCGATTTTCAGTTGGAGGAACATGGGACGAGGAAGAATTCTCCTGTATGGGCATACCCATGAGAGTGAGGAAGACAGGTTTTATCAGAAGTGTCTGTCCGAGATGAGGGCGAATGACTGCCGGCATGTCTATGAAGCGGAAGAATTAAGAGCCTATAACGTTGGATGTATGCGGGATTATATGAATTATACGCCGAGAACGTTGGAAGAAATTCTGAATTCAAGGAGTAAGGTGTAAAGAATGATTTATTTAATAACAATGGAAGGAATCTATCCATTCCGGCAGGCAGTCTTTACATGAAAAGTGAAGATGTTTTGTACGAGATTAAAAAGATCCAGCAGGAAGAGGCATTTGTGAGATGAACAAAGGGGCGTATCATTGTGATACGCCCCTTTACTGTATCAAAAAGATTCAATAGATTTTACAATCCCTGCACATGTTCCACCAGTCTGGATACAAATCCAGCCGTAATATCATCCTTGTCCAGTTCATGATTAAATTCAACGATATCCATCGCCTGAACCGGCAGCCGTGTCAGCAGCTCATCCATCATCAGGAAGACGTCGTCTTCATTGAAACCTTCCGGAACGGGAACGGAGACGCCAGGCATCAGTTTCGGATCCATGGAATCAATATCGAAGCTGACATGAACAGCCGGGCAGTGGCTGAGATAGTCAATACTTTCGTTCAGACAGTTCTGAAGACCGTGTTCCATAATATAATCCCATTTATAATAACGAATATGGTGTTCTTTGAGAATTTCTGCTTCCGGCGGATCAATGTCACGCAGGCCAAGCATAACAATGTTGCCTGATTTTAACTTGATGCTGTCATCCAGAAAATGTGTCAGGGAAGGTTCACCAAGTCCCAGGAGTGCAGCCACCGGCATTCCGTGAATATTGCCGGTAACCGTTGTCTTGTCAGTGTTGATATCCGGGTGCGCATCAATCCAGATCAGCCCGGTTTCGCCTTTGGTATAAACGGATGTAGCGGATACAGAACCCATGGCGGCACTGTGATCTCCGGCAATCATCAGAGGGCGATGCCCAGATGTTAGAATATGGTAACCTTGCTTGGCAATGCCTTCGCAGGTAGCGCATACACTTTCGAGATTCTTCAGATTGGCACGGAAAGGTCCCTTACACGTGATTTCTGGAACTTTATTCATTTGAAGATTTTTAAAATTTTCTGTTAAATAGTCGATACTTTTGATTAATCCCTTTGCACCGACGCCGTAGTGGGTCGGACAGCCGTATAATTCAAACATGATTGCCTCCAATAAATCAATGTCTGTGATCGAATGAGATATCAGACATTTCTTAAGTTTACTGCACTATAACACGGGTCAACTGGTCTGTCAATTTAATGGAATAAAGCCTATAGGACATGAAATGCATAAAAAAATGTATAAATATGGAAATATACACTTACATTGGAAGTGAGTCAAACATCATCCTGAAACATAATATAGTATAACCCCATTTTTGGAGTTATGTCATGATTTTGAAAGCATTGTTTGAAGGGATTCCGGCAGTATTGTGTCAGGGCAGCTGGGATACTGATATAGCATCCATTGCAATGTGTTCGAAAGAGGTAACAAATAACAGCCTGTTCATCTGCATTAAGGGTATGGAGCAGGATGGCCATCAATATATTCAAGAAGCAGCAGAGAGAGGAGCAGCAGCATGCCTGGTTGAAGAGGCTTTCTGGAAGAAGTCGGCATCCATGCATGGAAATCTGAAGCAGCCTGAGAAAAAGACATCCGCATATGGGAAACTGAAGCTGCCTGAGCAAATGACGATTGTATCTGTGCAAAATACGCGAGAAGCAGCAGCCTGGGCGGCAGCTGCTTTTTATCGTTATCCGTCAAAGGAATTAAAAGTGATCGGGATTACCGGCACAAAGGGAAAAACATCCACAACGTTTATGATCCGGGATATTCTGGAAGCCGCCGGGTATAAAACGGGCCTTCTGGGCACAATAGATTATGAGATTGGTGAAGAGAAAAAACGGGCGGAGCGGACAACACCGGAGGCGATTGATGTTCAGCGTTATCTGAGAAAAATGGCAGACAGCGGATGCCGTTTTGCAGTGATGGAAGTCTCTTCTCAAGGATTAAAACTTCACCGCTCGGATGGCATTTTATTTGATATGGGGGTTTTTACGAATCTTGGAAGAGATCATATCGGCCCGAAAGAACATAAAGATATGGCGGAATATGCGCATTATAAAAGTCTACTGTTTCAAAAGTGCTGCTTTGGGATCGGCAACATAGATGATCCCTATTATAGGGAAATATTTAAAGATGCCTCATGTCAGGTTTGTACCTATAGCTGTAGGCAAAAAGCGGATGTTCAGGCTTCAGATATAATGTTAGTCAACCGTAACGGACAATTGGGTACATTTTTTAAAGTCAATGGGGAAGAATATGCAGTATCAGCACCGGGGGAGTTTTCTGTTTATAATGCAGTGGCGGCAATCACCGTATGCAGACACTATGGTATTGATCAGGAGATTATCCGAAAAGCACTGAAGACAATCAGTGTTCCCGGAAGGGTGGAAGTTATTGACAATGACAGGGGATATCTGCTTCTGATCGATTATGCCCATAATGCCATGAGTCTGAAAAATATACTGGAGACGATGCGCCGGTATCATCCTAGACAACTGTGGGTTCTTTTCGGATGCGGCGGAGGCAGATCAGCAGCAAGGCGCAGAGAGATGGGCCGTGTGGCAGGAAAATATGCAGACTTTACAGTGATTACATCGGATAATCCAAGATATGAGGAACCGGAGCGGATTATGCAGACAATTGAGGAGGGAATGAAGGAAACAAAGGGACAATATCAAATGATGGTTGATCGTAAAGAAGCCATGCGGTTTATGCTGGCACAGGGACGGCCGGGAGATATTTTGATCCTGGCGGGAAAGGGCCATGAACAGTATCAGGAGATCAAAGGAGACTATTTGCCGTTCAATGAAAGAAAAATTGCGCAGGAAATCCTGGCGGATCTTGACTAATACATCATTTTCGAAATAACGATGTATTTAGAAGGCTGCAGAAAAAGTTTTAATGGAGGAACAGAGAAAATGAAGGCATTGATTTTATGGGGGATCGGTATGTCGGGCGGAATCGCAGTGGCGGCGGGATTATTTACCTTCCTTGTAATTACGGGAATTCCCCATCGGTTAATGACGATCACTCACACGACGGCCTATGGCGGATGGTATGAATGGATGTTTGTGCTGGGTGGTGCGCTTGGTAATGCAGTCTGGCTGACAGATACAGCAGTAAAAATACCGGCAGGGATGTTTCTGGCAGGTGCAGCAGGCCTTTTGGTCGGGATATTTATCGGGTGTCTGATCGGAGCGATTGCAGAGGTGCTGGATGCGTTGCCGGTGTTTTTCAAAAGAATCGGTATCCGTCAGGGCATCGGTGTCGTCATTTTCTGGATGGCCGTCGGCAAAACACTGGGGGCCTGGATGTGGTATTTTATATTGACATAAATGCCAGTATAAAATAGAAGCAGGTATAGATTGAAGAATATGGAGGCGGGATACTGATTGATCAGAAGAAAGGTGTGAATGAAACAGATGGAAAGTGAAAAGCAGACAAAAAATGAAAAACAAACAAAAGGTGAAAAACGGATGGAAGATGAAAAACAGGCTGCCAGGAAGAGGCGGGATAAACGATATAATGATTACGTGAAACAGGTAACACCGAAACATAACTGCCTTTTAAATATGCTGAAAGCATTTGTTAGCGGAGGCTTCATTTGCGCCATCGGGCAGATGTTTTCGGATTGGTACGGCAGTATGGGACTTATGAAGGATGAGGTGTCAGGATATACAACGCTGTCGTTAATATTGATCAGTGTGATCCTGACATGTCTGAACTGGGTGGGGCCCATCACAAAATTTGCCGGTGCGGGCTATCTGGTGCCGATTACAGGCTTTGCCAATTCGGTGGCAGCATGTGCACTGGAATTTAAAGCTGAAGGAGAAGTTTTTGGTGTGGGCTGCAAGATATTTACCATTGCAGGCCCGGTGATCCTGTACGGCATTGTCACCAGCTGGGTACTGGGAGCAATTTATTGGGTGGTGCAGATGTTTGCTTAGGATAATATCAGGGAAGTGCGCCGCAATCAGGTCTGCAGATGAAGAGAAAACTGTCAGGTCTGCAGATGAAGAGAAAACTTGACAAAACAGCTGACTTGTTATAGTATACAAAAGAAACTTTGATAACTGAATAGATGGATTCACCATAATTTTTTCTTTAAGCGCCATGTACCGGAGTGATCCGGTTAACGAGGAGAAGGGTGATCGAAGATTCGGCGGATGCCCTTTCGCACATCCCGGTGCGGATATATTGACAAATATGCAGGCAACTGCAAAACAAAACAATATAACGGGAACTGATGAGATCAGATAGTGAAGCATCAAAGATGATTATGAGACGTATGAGGCTGGCAAAACAGCTGAGTACATGAATATATAGATTAGTGAGGAAAAATTATGTGTGGAATAGTAGGTTATACAGGTAAACAGAGTGTTGCAAAGCAGATTCTGGATGCATTGGAACTGCTGGAGTATCGTGGTTATGACAGTGCCGGTATGGCAATTGTTGATGAGATAAACGGTCAGGTGCAGATCCGCAAGCGTGCCGGAAGAGTAGCAGACCTTGAAAAGGTATGGAAGGCTAATCCGGTGAATGGTATTTGCGGTATTGGTCATACACGTTGGGCAACCCATGGCGGTGTCAGCGATGTGAATGCACATCCGCATCGTGCAGGACGTGTCACATTGGTTCACAATGGTATTATTGAGAATTATGAAGAGCTGAAGGATCATTTTGGCCTGGCGGATGAACTGATTTCTGATACAGACAGTGAAGTTGTTGCTGCGGTATTGAACCGTTTTTATACAGGTGATCCGCACGAAGCACTTTTCCAGACAGTGAAATGCCTAAAAGGTACTTTTGCCCTTGTGGTTATTTTTGATGATATCCCGGATGTGATTTTTGCTATCCGTAATGTCAGCCCAATCGTTGCCGCTTATCGTGAAGACGGTACCATGCTGGCATCTGATGTGGCTGCTCTTGGCGGTCAGGCAACAAGCTATATGGTAGTTCCTGAATATCACGTCGTTGAACTGCATACAGATGACATCCGTGTTTATAATATGAAGAATGAACTTTGCGAGGCAGAATTCCTGGATATTGACTGGGATACAACAAGAGCAGGCAAAGGCAACTATCCATTCTATATGGAGAAAGAAATCATGGAACAGCCGGAAGCAATCAAGGCAACACTGGCACCTAGATATGTGGATGGACGCATTTCTCTGGAAGCAGACGGTGTGCCGGATGATGTTCTGAAGAACTGTGAACGTGTCTGCGTGGTAGCATGCGGTACAGCAATGCATGCCGGTCTGGTTGCACAGTCTCTGGTACGTTCAATCCTTCGTATGCATATGGATGTGGAATACGCATCTGAGTTTATGTATATGGATCCTGTCATTGATGACAAGACACTGGTTCTGGCAATTTCCCAGTCCGGTGAAACCATTGACACACTGGAAGCGCTGAAGTATGCAAGAAGCCAGGGTGCGAAGAGTATTGCAGTGATCAATGTAAAGGGTTCTTCTATCGCCCGTGAAAGTGATTATGTTATGTACACCTATGCAGGACCTGAGATTGCTGTTGCAAGTACAAAGGCTTATACAACTCAGATCGCTGCATTATTTGCATTGATCGGCCGTATGGCAGTTGTGCGCGGTGCCTTTAATGAAGAACAGGAGAAATCCTTTGTTGATGCATTGATGCAGGCTCCGGACGCCATTCAGAAGGTATTGGACAGAAAAGAAGAGATGCATCACATTGCCAGAGGCCTTCTGGAAGCCAAAGATGCTTTCATGCTGGGACGCGGTCTTGATTATGCTATCCTTCTTGAAGGTGCATTGAAGCTGAAGGAAGTTTCTTATATTCATACAGAAGCTTATGCATCCGGTGAATTAAAGCATGGTACAATTGCACTGATTACAGAGAAGACACCGGTTGTTGCTCTTGTGACACAGGAACGTGTCCGCGATAAGGAGCTTTCTAACATCAGAGAGGTTCAGTCCCGTGGTGCAAGTGTTGTGGTACTGGTGAAGGATAGTATTGATCTGGCAGATGCAGATTATACACATGTGTTCACACTTCCTGCCATGGATGATGTGGCAATGGCATTCCCTGCCTCAGCAGCACTGCAGCTGCTGGCATATTATGTATCCATGGACAGAGGTCTGGATGTTGATAAGCCAAGAAACCTGGCAAAAGTTGTTACAGTAGAATAAAGTGTTTAGAGCCCGGCATACCGGCCAATGGTTTGCCTTTCGGCTTGAAATCAATTTTGTATGGTGAATCTGTCTTATGTCGAAGTAAATATGTCAAAGTAAATAAAAGGAAGCGATCAGAATCTGCGGATTTTGGTCGCTTCCTTTTTGGTTGGATGATAAATGTGTGCAAAAATTATTTCAGATAGTTTTGACAGATCGCATCCAGTACGTCAAAATAATTTTCAAATGTTTTCCGGCAGCAAAGCGGGTTGCTGATGATGATACCCGGTGTGCGAAGTCCTGTTAGTGAGAAGGCCATGGCCACACGGTGGTCATCATAGGTTTCAATGGTGGCCACATGCGGGGTGCCGGGTTCAATATAGATATCATTGCCTTGAATTGCTGCATGGATACCCATTCGGGAAAGATTTTCCACGATCGCAGCCATGCGGTCACTTTCCTGAAGACGGATATGGCCGATGCCGCGGATAAAAGTCGGACTGTCGGCAAATGGCGCAATAGCAGCCATGGTCAAAGCCTGGTCGGAAAAGCTGCTCATATCGATATCGATGCCGTGGAGTCTGCCCTGTGCAGGACCGGTCAGACGGATACCTTCCGGTGTATCCTCAGCACTGCAGCCCATTTCCTCGAAGGTGCGAAGCAGTGCAATATCTCCCTGCAGGGAATCAAAGTGAACGTGTCGGACAAGGACATTGCCGCCGGAGAGGACAGCCATGCCGTAGAAATAGGCGGCAGCTGATACATCCGGTTCAATCTGATAATTCTGTGACTGATAAGCGGCATTTCCCGGGATTCGCCATGTCTGATCGTCAGAAACAGAAATTTCGACACCAAACTGACGCATCATGGCGGTGGTCATATGAATATAGGAAAAACCATGATTGCCGGTGATATGAATGGCAAAATCATGATCCATCATCACAGCGGCCATGAGAAGGGCACTTAAGAACTGACTGCTGTCGCCGATATCTACAGTGGCCTCTGAAGCGGTGATACCTTCTGAATAGATGGTAAAAGGAAAATAACCTTCCTTTTCATGGCAGTCAATGCGGCAGCCCAGATCTGTTAAAGTGTTTAAAAGGGCAGCCATGGGACGCTTCTTCATCTGTTCGGAAGCATCCAGATGCCAGATACCTTTGGCACAGCCCAACATGGCTGTCAGGAAACGGGCAGCGGTTCCGGCACTTCCAACATTGATAGCGGCTGTTTCTTTCGGTATGCGGCCGCCAAGACCTGTGACGCGAACGGTATGAGCCGGTTCATCAACCACGACATCAAAACCAAGATCCTTTAAACACTGCAGGAAGTGCCTGGAATCGTCACTGAACAGGGCGCCTTTCAGCAGCGTTTCACCATTGGCAAGGGCAGCCAGCATCAGAGCGCGGTTGGTAATGCTTTTGGAACCCGGCGCATCGATGGTCAGCTCAAAAGGATGTGTCGGATGGCTAAAAATCGGTTGTACTTCATATATATTCATGGGAATCCTCCTGGATCATTTTAATAGGATAGTTCAGAACGGTGATGACCGGCGCTGAACAGTAACATTGTACCACAGAATTTTGGGAAGGGGTATGTATTTGTATTGCAATTTTATACAAAATATGGGTATAATGATAATGTATGTTCTGCGGCCGGAATGAATTGGTGGACAGGACAGGGAGAATGAGGCACAGCAGATCAATGCGAACATTCGCCCATAGAATCCGTAAGCATGAAAAGAGGATAAGAAATGGATCATAATTTATACCATGAAATAGAAGATAAGGCACAGATTCTAGTAGATTCTCTGCCATATATCAGAGATTTTAACCAGAAGATTATTATTATCAGTTTCGGATGCAGCAATATCCTGACCGATGAGGAAGAACAGGAAGTTATGCGTGACATTGCGTTGATGAAATCCATCGGTATGCGTCCGATTGTTGTTCACGATACCAAGATGGGACATGACAAATTCCGAGAGAACAAACGTATTGCCAAGATGATTGAATTCTGCGGGGTAAAGGCAGTGGGTATCTGCGGTATCGATTTGCAGACTATTCATATGACACTGGACAATGATTATATTCCGGTTATTACGCCGAATGATATTGACAATGAGGACACACCGATTCTGCCGGAAGAGGCTGCGAAGGAAATTGCCGTGTCAACCGGTGCAGAGAAGGTGCTTTTCCTGGGCAAAGAAGACGGCATCAGAGATGATGAAGGCCATATTATTTCACAGATGACCTGTGATGAGGTGGTCAAGATGTATGTAGCAGGAAAGTTTGAGGGAAGACTGCTTCAGAAAGTGACCTATGCCCTTCAGATGATTGAGCAGGGGGTGCCGAGGGTGCATATTCTGGGATCAAAGATGGCCCATGCGCTGTTGGTGGAGATTTTCAGTATTATCGGCGTGGGTACAGTGATTATGCCTGACAAAGAACATTATTATCCACATGAATTGAAGAAGAGAGCGGCCGCTGCAAAGTAATATCGGACGGACTTTGCCGGGATTATACATAGGATACAAAGCGTATTGATAAGCAATAAGAGAAGCTGATGCACAGAGAATAAGGCATCAGCTTTTCTGTGCTCTGAATTTATGAAAACAGATATTTTTCAAGAAAAAATCATAAGAAAAAACAGTCGGGAAATGTCAGTAAAATGTATGCGACAAATGGTGCAAATCGTATGTTGACATTACGTTTCATTAAAATGATAATATAGTGTGCAGGAGGCGGAAAAGGCCGCTGACGCAAAGAAAAAGTGAAATGAATTTTAGATGTGCATACACAGAAAGGATATAGAGATGAAGGAAAGAAACAGTACGGCAGCCATCAGTGTGAAGGCACCTGTGATCGGACTGCCAAGGGCGATGCTGTATGATCGTTATGAAGTGTTGTGGAAGTCATTTTTTTCAGCGTTGGGTATGAAGGGTATTGTCAGCAAGCCTACCAATAAAGCGATGATTGAAGCGGGCTCAGCACTGGCAATTGATGAAGCCTGTCTTTCCACTAAGATTTATCTGGGCCATATTCAGTCGCTGATCGGAAAGTGTGATTATATTCTTGTTCCGAGAATCAGCAATTTCGGTCTGCACCGGAATATGTGTACGAAGTTTGAATCACTATATGACGTTGTCTGTAATGTGTTCCGTAATACGGATCAGAAGTTTGTTGCCTACAATGTAGATGCCCTTCAGAAGATTGATGAAGAGAAGGCTTTTGTGGATCTCGGAACAGCTCTCGGCTATGATAGGAAGACGGCACAGAAGGCTTATAAGAGGGCGAAGAGGAACGAAAGTGAAGACTGGAAGAAGAAGGTTCACGAAGAGGAAGCTTTGTATAAGTCACAGAGTATTAAGGTATTGATCGTTGCCCACAGCTATGTGTTAGGCGATGCTTACATCGGACAGCCTGTTATTGATTACCTGAAGGGTATGGAAGTGACGCCGATCCGCGCAGATGTTGTAGATCGTAAGGAAGCACTGAAGCAGAGTGCGAAGGTATCAAAGACGCTGAAGTGGGAGCTGAGCCGTGAACTGATGGGCAGTATCCAGATGCATCGTGACAAGGTGGATGGTCTGATTCTCCTCAGCGCATTTCCGTGCGGACCGGATTCTATGGTGAATGAGATGATCATTCGTAAGTTCACCGGACTTCCGATTCTGAATATTGTTTTGGACAATCAGGATGGTACCGCCGGACTGGAGACGAGACTTGAGAGCTTCACGGATATCCTGAAGCTGAAGAAGGGGGTACTGTAATGGACATAGGAAAAAAGAAGGTGTCATTTCCAATGGTAGCTAATTACGACAGTGTGGTTCGCTACTTTGTGGAATGCGGTCTGGACGCGCAGTTTATCATGCCGCCGAAGATGACAAGGCGGACACTGGAGATTGGTTCGAGATACAGCCCGGATTATGTCTGTGCACCTTTTAAAAGCACATTAGGAAGTATGATCGATGCACTGGAAGCAGGTGCAGATACCCTGGTTATGACCATGGGATTATGCCGCCTGGGTTATTACGGCGAACTTCAGGAACAGATTATCCGTGATCTCGGCTATAATTTTGAGATGATCAATCTGGCAGAATATACAACGGGCAAGAACAGAGATTATCTGAAGGCGCTGCGCCGGATCAATCCGAAGATGAGTCTGGCAAAGTTTACACTGGCCGCTGCAGAGGGTCTGAAGATGGTGGAATATATCGATGAGATTGAGGCAGAATACTACAGAAATTGCGGTTTTGAACTCAACAAAGGTGACTATAAGAAAGCGTTGGACAGATTTTATCTGGCGATGAATATGGCGAAGTCCAAGAAGGATGTGGAGGAAGGCTATCGCGAAGCAAAACGTGAATTTAACCGTATTCCGATGGACAAGCCGGAGCAGCCTTTAAGAGTGGGTATCGTCGGAGAATATTTTACCATCATGGATCCTTTCTCCAATCTGGATCTTGAACAGAAGCTGGCGGATATGGGTGTGGAAGTGCATCGCTGGATGAATATTACCAATCGAAATCTGCACTATAAGGGACAGAAGAATCTTGGCGTTCAGATTGCCGAATATTGTCAGTATGAGATGGGACCGACATCCACAGCCAATATCTGGTGTGCGAAGAATTATGCGGTCAATGGCTTTGATGGTATCGTTCATGTGAAATCTGCAGGCTGTACACCGGAGATTGACGTTATGCCGATTCTTCAGAATATCAGTGCGGATTATAAGATACCGGTATTATACCTAACTTACGATTCACAGACAAGTGATACGGGACTTGAGACCCGTGTGGAAGCATTTTACGACATGATAAGTATGAGAAAGAAGGTTGTCTAAATGGAAGAGGCATATCTTGGTGTTGATATAGGTTCGATTTCGACCAAAGGTGTTATTATAGATAAAAATTACAAGATTCTGGCCAGTGAATATATCTGGACAGAAGGCGACCCGATGGGCGCAGCGAGAAAACTGATCGAGCTTCTGGAGAAGCAGTTTGACAAAGAGAAATATCAGATCGTGGCAACAGGTACGACAGGCAGTGCCAGAAAGCTGGTAGGTGCCATGCTGGGCGCAACCATGGTGAAGAATGAGATCACGGCCCATGCAGTGGGAACAACTACACTTTATCCGGATGTACGGACGATTCTTGAGATTGGCGGACAGGATTCCAAGATTATCCTTGTGGAAAACGGCGTTGCTGTGGATTATGCGATGAATACGTTGTGTGCAGCCGGAACAGGTTCTTTCCTTTCAAGCCAGGCAAAGCGTCTGGGCGTGGAAGTCGAAGATTTCGGCAAGATCGCTCTGACATCCAAACACCCTACGCAGTTGGCGGCAAGATGTACGGTTTTTGCGGAATCGGATCTGGTGCATAAGATCCAGATGGGCCATACCAAAGAGGATATTATTGCCGGTCTCTGCCGTTCTGTTGTCAACAACTATCTGAACAATGTAGGTAAAGGCAAGAAGATTGTTTCGCCGGTTGTATTCCAGGGCGGTGTGAGCAAGAATATCGGTGTTGTGGAGGCTTTTAAGAAGGCGCTGGGCTGCGATATCATCGTGGATGAGAACGGACATCTCATGGGTGCCCTCGGTATTGCGATTTTGGCCGGAAAGGGCAATAAGAAGAAAGTCTTTGATTTCTCTGTTGAAGATATGGTATTTAAGACAAGAGAGATCAACTGCGGACGCTGTCCGAATAATTGCGAGATCATCTGTGTATACAGAGATGACATGCTGATCGATTCATGGGGCAACCGATGCGATAAAGGTGCACTCAAAGCGGGCACACGTACCGGTGTCAAATAGCAAAAAGGCATTTCTCTTCATTGGGGAAATGCCTTTTGTATATTTAGAACATCTGGAAGTATGTCCTGTTTATTAGTGATATTCCTTCTGCAGGGAGAAACCGCGGCCGCGAACTTCACGGACTTCATTGATGGTAATGAAGGCGTTGGGGTCAATGGCGCGGATCAGCTCCTGAAGTTTAAAAAGTTCACGGGGGGAGACAACCGTCAGTACAGCATAGGTTGGCCGGCCGGTATAACCGCCTTCGATAGAAAGGAGGGTTGTTCCGCGATCCAGATCTGTCTGGATTTTTTTGTTAATTTGCTGATACTCCGGACTGATGATCTTCAGCTGAATCTGACGTTTGCCGTTGATGAGCAGGCGATCCAGGATAACGGTGTAAAGAACAACCAGAAGGATGCCGTAGAGCACTTGTTCTCTGTCCGAAATGAAAATCTGCAGGATGAGTATGCAGAAATCAAATAAATACAGACTGACGGAAACCGGGAAACCGAGCTTCTTCTCAATGACAAGGGGTGGAATATCCATACCGCCTGTGGAGGCACCGGCCTGAATAACAAGCCCGAGTCCAATACCGATACCTGCACCGGCAAAAAGGGTGGCAAGCATCCTGTCATCTGTCAGAGGGCCTACACGGCTGGACAGCAGCTGCAGAATGCTTAAGAAAAACGGATACTCAAATGTGCTGAGGATTGTTGTCAGGGCAAAGGCCTTTCCAAGAACCCAGGCACCGAGAAGGAACATGGCAATATTGAAGACATAGACAAAGGCTGTGATCGGTATATGGAACATATATTGACCGAAAAGCGCCAGTCCTGTTGTGCCGCCGGTGATCAGATTATTCGGAAGAATAAAAAAGGCAACAGCGACAGTATAAATCAGATTGCCCAGGGAAATGATCAAAAAATTGTGAAGGGTTTTTGAGATGTTCTTTTGCATGCTGTGTTACTCCTTTGCTGTGATAAAACAAAAAAGGAAGATGAATAAAATCCATCTTCCTTCAATAAATATAGTGATAAAAAATATTCCGTTGTCTGAATGCGTGGTATAATAGACACATGGAAAAACCTTCTTTTAAACAAGTAATAGTCATTAATGGATTTAGTTTACACCAAAATAGCACAAATGTAAATATTATTTTTGAGGGAGACGGATGATGAACAAGAAAATAGAAAAGAAAAGAATCTCAAGCTGCGATATATGTATGAATTATACTTATGATGAAGATTATGAGTGCTATACCTGTGAAGTGGATCTGGATGAGGATGAGATGGCCCATTTCATGCAGGATACCTACTATAACTGCCCGTATTTTCAGATGGGGGATGAGTATAAGATTGTGCGTAAGCAGATGTAGTGCAGCATCAGCCGATAGATACAAAAGGACTGCCGATTCGATGATCAAAGATTTATCAGTAAAGCTTTGATCATCGAATCGGCAGTCCTTTTATGGGATCAATTTAATCGAAGGCGTCTGCTCATACTAAAGGTTCACATACAGGACATTATGGTCTGTATATGGCAGAAATTTGTTCAGAACATCATTGGTAGACAATGTCAGGCTGGAGGTGTTGATGCATGGGTGGCATCCGATCAATGGCTGATCGACAACTTCCTGATCCATGACAAGCTGAACATGATGATCGTGATCATTCATCAGTCCGAGAATACTTGCAGAGCCCGGAGTCAGATCAAGGTAGGCTTTCATATATTCCGGCGGAGCAAAAGATAATCGGGATGAGTTGATCTGCTTGCAGAAATCCCGTGTGATGAATTTCTTGCGTCCCGGCATCATCAGAAGGTAAAACTTGGTTTTCTGTGAGTTGCAGAGAAAAAGGTTCTTGCAAATTTCAACGCCGAGGAGTCTGTCAACATCCTGACATTCATCAATGGTGTTCATAGCGTCATGGTCAATTCGGACAAAAGGTATATTCAGTTCTTCAAGAAGGTCGTAAACGCGGTTTTCTTTTTCGAGACGCTCATCCGTAGGACGTGTGGTATAAATTGTAGGATCTATATGTTTTCTGTCAGTCATTTAAATCGCCTCTTTCTTCCTATTAAAATGTATTAATCTATATCATGGATACTACTATACAGCGTTTTTTTCAAAAATCAAGAGGCATATTGGCAAAGGAGCAGATAAGAAAAGAGATTCGGAAAAAGGATGACCAATAAAAACGACATTTTGAAAAGAAATATGTATAAAAGAAACAAACTGGTTCTACCAGTAAATGGCAAAGTATTGAGCAAAAAATACTGTGCAGGGAAAATAAAAAGGTGTATAATAGGCATTACGGAAATTTTTCGGTACAACGGAGGTAAAAATGAGCAGACGATATGATACGATTATTTTTGACCTGGATGGAACACTGTTAAATACATTGGAGGATCTGGCAGATGGTGTCAATGCAGCGCTGAAGCATTTTGGAAGACCGGAGCGGACATTGGATGAAGTCCGTCAGTTTGTCGGCAACGGCGTGCTGAATCTGATGGACAGGGCAGTGCCGGAAGGAAAGGAAGCAAAGGATTTTCAGGCAATCTATGAGTGGTTTAAAGCCTACTATGCCGCACATTCAGAGGTGAAAACACGTGCTTATGACGGAATACCTGAACTTTTGAAGCAGCTGCAGGCAGAACACTTCAAGATGGCCATTGTGTCCAACAAGTTTCATGACGCCGTATGTCAGCTCAGCAGATGTTATTTCGGAGAGCTGCTTCCGGTATCTATTGGTGAGAATGAGGCTGCCGGGATCAGGAAGAAACCTGCGCCGGACACAGTTTTTACAGCTTTGGAACGTCTGGGTTCTACCGTTGAACATGCTGTATACATCGGAGATTCTGAGGTAGATGCTGCGACAGCCCGCAATGCAGGAATGGACTGTATACTGGTGAGCTGGGGATTCAGAGAACGTGAACTGCTGGCATCATTTAAACCGATGGCGATTGCGGACAAACCTGCAGATATTCTGGAGATATTGAGTCATCAGTAATTTACAGCGAATGTATGTAGATTGAGGAATTTTTGAAAGGGTTCGTTTATGATGTCATACGAAGCAAGAGACATATGTATACAGTATGAAGTATGAATTTGCAAAACGCTGTCAATGGCATTGACATTCTATCAAAAGCACAATATAATACTAAATATTGTATCATATGAGATAGAAAATACCATATATACGAACATAAAGCAAATTGAAAATAAAGTATGAAAGATGTAAATGTGACCTTTCCCCATGAAAACAGTGAAGATATGAGGAATTAAAATATATAACAGAGGGAGCGTAAACGGATGATAGAGAAGATACAAAAAAGGAACGGCCAGATGGTGGCGTTTGATTCAGTGAAGATTCTGAATGCTATCAGCAGAGCAAATATGGCAGTTGAAGATGAGGTGATGGATCCGGCAGATCTGTCTTACCTGACACAGAAAGTGTGCAGTCGGCTGAATCCGGATGAGGTTGTTACAGTTGAGCATGTACAGGATGTTGTGGAGGAGACATTGATCCGGTTTGATTATGCGAAGACTGCCAAGGCATACATTCTCTATCGTGCTGAGCATACGAAGATCCGCCAGACGGAATCTGATCTGATGGATATTTATTCTAAGCTGACTTATTCCAGTGCCATGGATGAAGATATCAAGCGTGAGAACGCGAATATTGATGGTGATACAGCCATGGGTACAATGCTGAAATACGGTTCAGAGGGCGCGAAGTATTTCGTTGATAATTATGTTTTGCCGAAGGATATCGCAGCAGCCCATATCAATGGTGATATCCATATTCATGACAAGGATTTCTATATGCTGACAGAAACATGTTGTCAGATCGATCTGATCAAGCTGTTTAAGAATGGTTTTTCAACCGGTCACGGTCATTTGAGAGAGCCTCAGTCCATTATCAGCTATGCAGCACTGGCATGTATCACAATCCAGGCCAATCAGAACGAGATGCATGGCGGACAGAGCATTCCGAATTTCGACTATGCCATGGCAGACGGCGTGAAGAAGACGTATGCCAAGGAATATTATACATGGCTGGCAGCCAGCATGAGATTAGAGACTGGCATTGATGATGATCAGGCAGCTGCTATTGTTGCCCGTGCGAAATCCGAGATTACAGAGGAACTGCGTATTGCCAATATGGATGCTTACGGCAGAGCTTTGCTGGATCTGAAACCAGAGGGAATTTCAGAAGAATATTTAAAGAAGGCGCATGATTTTGCTGTTGCTGAAGCATTGAAGACGACAGAGAAGCAGACGCATCAGGCAATGGAAGCACTGATCCACAATCTGAATACCATGAATTCCCGTGCCGGTGCCCAGGTGCCGTTTAGTTCTGTCAATTACGGTACAGATACATCGGAGGAAGCCAGAATGGTGGTTAGAAATCTGCTGACAGCCACAGAGGATGGTCTTGGCGGCGGAGAGACACCAATTTTCCCGGTTCAGATTTTCAAGGTTAAGGAAGGTGTGAATTTCAATCCGGGTGATCCGAACTATGACCTGTTCCAGTTGGCTTTAAAGACTTCTGCGCAGCGTCTGTTCCCAAACTTCAGTTTTATTGATGCGCCGTTTAATCTTCAGTATTATCGTCCGGGTGATTATAATACAGAAGTTGCTTACATGGGTTGCCGTACAAGGGTTATGGGCAATGTCTACGATCCGACCAAGGAAGTAACCTGCGGCAGAGGCAATTTAAGCTTCACATCCATTAACCTGCCACGTCTGGGTATCGAAGCCCATGGCGACATTGACAAGTTTTTCAAGTCATTGGATGATATGATAGATCTTGTTATCCGTCAGCTGATGCACCGTTTCAAGATTCAGTGTTCCAAGGTTGTCAGAAACTATCCGTTCCTGATGGGACAGGGTATCTGGATTGATTCAGAACATCTGGATATGGATGACAGTGTAGCAGAGGTTCTGAAGCATGGTACATTGAGCGTCGGATTCATTGGTCTGGCAGAGACATTGAAGGCACTGACAGGCAAGCATCATGGTGAATCAGAAGCATCCCAGAAGCTGGGACTTGAGATCATCGGTCATATGCGCAATCGTATGGATGAAGAATCCCGGAAGACAGGCCTGAACTTTACATTGCTGGCAACACCTGCAGAAGGTTTAAGCGGTCGTTTTGTCCGGATTGATCAGAAGAAATACGGCAAGATTCCGGGCGTAACAGACAGAGAGTACTATACTAACTCATTCCATGTGCCTGTTTATTATCCGATTAAGGCTTATAAGAAAATTCAGCTGGAGGCACCTTATCATGCACTGACCAATGCGGGACATATCAGCTATGTCGAGTTGGACGGTGACACATGTAAGAACCTGAAGGCATTTGAATCTGTGATCCGATACATGAAGGAGCAAGGCATCGGTTATGGTTCCGTGAACCATCCGGTAGACCGTGATCCGGTGTGTGGATACACAGGCGTTATAGATGATATCTGTCCGCGATGCGGACGTAAAGAAGGAGAACCGGTCAGCCTGGCTTTCCTTAAGGAACTCAGAAAGAAATATCCGAATGTACCGGTGTACACGGATGAAGAAATTATGGCAGGAGGAATTGAACATGACTGGAGAAGAACTCAGGAATGCGGATGCAGCAGCAAATAGTGCAGTAGTAGGTGAAGGCGTGAAATTTGAAAGAATCCGTCGAATCACAGGTTACCTTGTAGGCACAACAGACCGATTCAACGACGCAAAACGTGCAGAAGAACACGACCGCGTAAAACATGGCCTGAACTAAGGAACATATAAACTATTAGTTAAGTGATAGTGCTAGACATATACTTGGCTAAAATATAACCTACACACAAGAAAAATCGGCTGCCCGGTAGCGGCCGATTTTTCTGGTATCAGAGATTGTATAGAAAGACAGATAATTTTGAGACATAAAAAACTGTAGCGGGAACTATGGAGGTTTCAAAATTATCGTCAACATAGAAACAGGAGAAGAAAAATGGACAACTGGGAAGCCGAAACACTCAATATCAGCGGAATTGTAGATGATTCTATTGTGGATGGGCCGGGCCTGCGGTATACTATATTTGTGCAGGGATGTCCGCATGGATGTCCGAAATGCCACAATCCGCAGACACACAGTTTTGAAGAGAACAAGCGTGTAACCCTTGGTCAACTCATGTCAGAAATCAAGGAGAATCCACTGTTGTACGGGGTAACTTTTTCAGGCGGAGAGCCTTTCTGCCAGCCGGGGCCGCTGGCGATTCTTGGTCAGCAGATAAAGAAGGCAGGCATGCATTTAATGTGTTACAGTGGTTATACGTATGAGCAGCTTTTGAAAAGAGCAGAGACAGAGCCGGATGTGACCGCATTACTCGATGTAGTGGATGTTCTGGTGGATGGCCCATTTCTGATTGTTGAACGTGATTTGGAACTTTTATACAGGGGCAGCAGGAATCAGCGTCTGATCGATCTGAAAGCGATGCGTGAAAAAGGAGACAGATCGCATGTGATTTTGTGGCAGGAAATGTAGCGCACCGACGAAATGCGTAGCATTTTGGAGGTTAGCTCTGAACAGTTATATAATATGATAATTTATGGGGGGATGTAGGCATGCATCATATTTATACCGGGGATGGAAAGGGCAAGACAACAGCAGCGGTAGGGCTGGCGGTACGGTGTGCAGGAAGCGGCAGAAGAGTGCTTTTTACACAATTTCTTAAACCGACGAAATCCGGTGAAATAGAAGCCATGGAAGATATGGAGAATATGCAGATCTGGCTTTGTCCGGCAGAGTTTGGTTTCACCTGGCAGATGACGGATGAAGAGAAGGAAGAAGCAAAAGATATTTATGAACGTTATATATGGGATATTACCCGAATGGTTTTACAGGGGAATTTCTCTATGCTTGTGATGGATGAAGTGATTGGTGCATGCAGTGCAGGACTTGTGAATGAGGATGAACTGATGGAGATGCTGGAACAATTTCCGGATGATATGGAGGTTGTTCTGACGGGACGTAATCCATCAGAGCAGTTGTGTGACTGGGCAGATTATCTTACGGAAATGAAGAAAATTAAACATCCTTTTGATAAAGGCGTCAAGGCTCGCAAGGGTATTGAATATTAACAGCAGAGGCATTCGGCCTGAGTAAAAGGATGGTAGAGAGATGTTTGAGACATTAAAGGGCAGAATACCAAAGTCCATTGACGAAGAAGAATATCGCAAGTTTGCAGTGATGGTGGCTCTGGTAAAACAGGACGACGGACTGAATGTTGTCTTCGAAAAACGTGCAGGCGGTTTGAAACGACAGCCGGGAGAGATCTGTCTGCCGGGCGGTGCGCGCGATGGTAATGAATCATCAGAAGAGAATGCCATCCGTGAGATGATGGAAGAATTGAAGGTATCCAGAGAACAGATTCATATGATTGCACAGATGGATACACTTTATACGGCTTATGACAACAAAGTTTCTGTATACCTGTGTGAATTGACGGATTATGAAATGACTTATAATGCAGATGAGGTAGCAGAAATTTTTACAGTGCCGCTAAAGTTTTTTATGGAAACAGAACCAGTGGCATATGTGAATACTGTCAGGTTGCTGCCTCCGGATAACTTTCCGTATGAGCAGATACCGGGAGGCCGGAATTATCACTGGCGGGATGGACATAAGAAAGTCTATTTTTATTATTATAAAGACTGGATTATCTGGGGGCTGACGGCTTATGTATTGCGCGGTGTTGTGCGGACGTTGAAAGCGGAGTTGCCGGGGATAGAGTGTGGAAAGCTAGTTGTATAAAAACTGACTAATAGGTACAATGAAAAGATGAAAAGAGGCATGATATGAAAAATTATACAGGAAAGGTGACGGATGTTGACAATAACGGCAATCCGATCAAGAAGAAATCAACTGGTAAGAATGGCAAGAAATCTGGTTTTAAGAAGCCGGCGGCAGCGAAGAAATCATCAGGTAAAAAGCCGTTGAAGGATATTACGGCTGTGATGACGAAGAAGCCGGTGCGCAAAATTGTGGAGTACTATTATTTCTTTGATGAAGAGATGGATGCCAGAAAACTGCAGTCAGCGGTAGGCGAAAAATGGTTTGAAAAGGCAGATATCTGGCCGGAACTGAATCTGATGGAAGTGGAGATGAATTTTGATTCTCTGATTTTCCAGAATGCAGAGGAGTGTTTTATAGATCCGGCAGACCAGCAGTGGTTTGAGGAGCAAGGTATTAAGACAAAGTACCAGATTAGTTATGACACCGGTGATATTGAGGCGGTTCGGGAAGTACTTCACAACATTATGGCTGCCCTCGGCGGAAGAATCTGCAGCGATACAGACGATTTTGAACCGAGCTGCACGGCGGATACACTGGACAAGCTTATATGAATTCACAGCAGATAGCGTATTTTCTTGAGGTTGTCAGACAGGGAAGCTTTACAAAGGCTGCCCAGGTGCTGTATACGTCACAGCCGTCTTTAAGCCGTCAGATCGCGCGGCTGGAAGATGAGTTTGGGGCGGAACTTTTTTGCCGGTCAAGAACAGGAGCTGTTTTATCACCGATCGGGAAGAAATATTACGATTTATTTGTCGAGATGGAAAAACGTCTGGCGGAATTGTCTATGGAGGCGAAGAGAGAATCTCTGCGGTTTGAGAAGCGCGTTCATATGGGAGTGCCGGAAGGGTGGGATGTTCTTCCATTGATTGAGAAAATGGAAGCGTTACTGGCAGAGCGTCGGGAAGAACTGAAAATGACTTTTTCAGCTTATAGCTACCGTTTGCTGCTGTCCCAGCTTCGCAATCACCAGATTGACGGATGTATCTGTCCGAAGGGGCTGATTGTGCCATTGGAGCATATGTCCTTCCTCGATTTACCGCCCCTTCAGAATGTGCTGCTGTATTCCAGAAAGCATCGTTCGCCTGAAAATGGCTTGGAATATACTCTGAAGGATTTTAGAAAGGAAAAACTGTTGTTGCTTGAGCAGGAGGATACTTCTATTCCGAAGGCGTATCAGCTGGGCTTTCTCCAGGATAAAGGCATTATTCCTGAGACAAAAGAATACCACAATATTGATTCGATCCTGTTGGATGTGAGTTTGGACAAAGGCTTTGCCATCTCAGATATCTGGTCAAGGGGCGCATTTGACAGGAATCTGTCCTGTTTGAAACTGGACCAGAAAATGCCCATCTGCGTGGCATGGCCGGAGAATCATTCCTTTGATGAGATGCGGCTGTTTGCCGATTTGTTTAAAGAGAGCATGGAGTCTCTGCAGTAATGCAGGGACTTATTTTAGCCTGCAAAGCAGACTTGAATGCTGTTTCGAATGTATAGGCAAATCTGACATACGTATTAATTGTGGAAATTTTAGCATACATTTTTAGTTATATATGACATGAATGAATGGGTATTTTACAGTGGCCTGACCGGATGGATCAGATGAGATTGCAACATTTGATCAGGAATTCATGAAGACATGCAATGAGCATATCTGCAGAAGCGTTCCAAAGGCAGAAGCAGTAGATCAGGCCAATGCAATTCTGTTCTTCGCAAGCGACCTTTCAAAAGCGACAACAGGTCAGGCACTTGTTGTTGACTATGGCTGCAATCTGTAAAAAATAAAATATAAAAAAGAGGTATCTACCCTTTCGAAAATGAAAAGTGAAGGGGAGATACCTCTTTTTTTCTGTAAAGGTGTATTAAAGTTCCCAGCGACCGGATGCGCCGCATGGTAAGACGAGGCTGTTGCCAGATACCGGAAGGCCGACTTCGTCAGCAACAACATGGCCGCCGTGGTTGGCTTTGACAGCAGTTGAGAGCATGTAAGTCAGAACGGCCGGCTGAAGTCCGGTTGTGTAGGAGTTTACAAGGAAGAACAGCGGATTGTCGCTGAGCAGTTTCTCGCATAACTGGATGAATGGGTAAATGGATGTCTCAATCTTCCAGATTTCGCCCTTAGGGCCGCGGCCGTAGGATGGTGGGTCCATGATGATGGCATCATAGTGATTGCCGCGTCGGATCTCGCGTTCTACAAACTTCTGGCAGTCGTCAACAATCCAGCGGACGCTTGTCTCAGGCAGTCCGGAGAGCTTGGCATTTTCCTTGGCCCAGCCCACCATGCCTTTAGAAGCGTCTACATGGGTTACATGGGCGCCTGCTTTGGCTGCGGCACATGTGGCACCGCCTGTGTAGGCAAAAAGGTTTAGAATCTTCACAGGGCGGTTGGCTTTCTTAATGATAGAAGAGAACCAGTCCCAGTTGGCAGCCTGTTCCGGGAACAGGCCGGTGTGCTTGAAGCTGAATGGCTTCAGGTTGAAAGAAAGTCCGAGATGATGGTATTGGATCGTCCATTGCTCAGGCAGGTCAAAAAACTCCCATTCGCCGCCGCCTTTATTGCTGCGGTGGTAATGGCCGTTCATCTTCTTCCAGCGTTTATCCGTTTTTGGTGTATTCCAGATGACCTGCGGGTCTGGGCGTACAAGAATGTACTGTCCCCAGCGTTCAAGCTTTTCGCCGCCACAGGTATCGATGACTTCATAATCTTTCCAATTATCAGCAGTCCACATAATATCCTCCATAATATATAAAATCAATAGGTCCGTGGTTACAGACGCTATATCCGATAAAAGCAGGGTGCTATACGTGTGTATGTGCAATCCTTGCTTATTATAGTATAAATAATGCAGCGTGTTTTTACAATATATAAATACAATTGAATTGAATATCAATTAGATGAAGTTTTTGATAGGGGTGCAAGGATGCGGACGGTAGGTGCTTTCAGGAGGCAGTTGGATGCGGATAGATAGTATTATTATAGAAGAAACAGAAAAAGCGTATGATTCGGAATATATTTACCGGTACGGAACGTGCGTGTTTGCCTTAACAGACAAAACTTTTTGTGTATACAAACAAATACATAAAAAGTTTGAGCTTTTTCAAAAAAACACTTGCATTCCTGTGCTTTATGGTATATACTAAAAAAGCTTGTGACATTGATAGCTATGAAGCGTGAGGTTGCTGCGAGGGTTGCGCAGGTGTTCCGTGGAGCGAATGTCAAGTTTGAAAACTGGCGACAAGTCACTGTACAAAGTTAACAAGGTCTGTCTATAAGAGAATGTAAGACAGAATAAGTGTGTGTTGATATCAGGAAACACACGGGAAAGTGTACAGTCACCGCTTGTCGTACTTGATGAATAGTGCGAAAAGGAGGCGGCTTTTTTTATGGCAAGTCAAGTAATGAGAATTACACTCAAAGCGTATGATCACAAATTAATCGATCAGAGCGCTGGTAAAATTATCGAAACTGTAAAGAAAACAGGATCTAAGGTGAGCGGTCCAGTTCCTCTTCCAACAAAGAAGGAAGTTGTTACAATCTTAAGAGCAGTTCACAAATACAAAGATTCCAGAGAACAGTTTGAACAGCGTACACATAAGAGACTGATCGATATCATCGCTCCAAATCAGAAAACAGTTGATGCATTATCCAGACTGGAAATGCCTGCTGGCGTTTACATCGACATCAAGATGAAAACAAAATAATAACATTGAAAACAATCCTTAGGTATTGGGTTGATATAGATTCTGACGAAAGTCGAAGATGTACTCAATGCGTCTAGGATGAACGCAATAGCGTTCCGCTGTAGATTTAAACAGGAGGTGCATTCTTTATGAAGAAAGCAATTTTGACAACGAAAGTTGGTATGACTCAGGTCTTCAGTGAAGACGGAGTTTTAACACCGGTAACAGTTCTTCAGGCTGGCCCTTGTGTAGTAACACAGGTTAAGACAGTTGAGAATGATGGTTACAGTGCAGTCCAGGTTGGTTTTGGCGACATCAGAGAAAAACTGGTCAACAAACCAAAGAAAGGCCATTTTGCAAAAGCTGGCGTAACAGCTAAGAGATTTCTTAAGGAATTCAGACTGGAAGATGCTGAAAGCTATACTTTAGGTCAGGAAATCAAAGCAGACGTATTCGCTGCTGGTGACAAAGTAGATGCAACAGCTAAATCAAAAGGTAAAGGCTTCCAGGGTGCAATCAAGAGACATGGACAGTCCAGAGGACCTATGGCTCATGGTTCCAAATATCACAGACATGCAGGTTCTAACGGATCAGCAACAACTCCGGGCCGTGTATTCAAAGGCAAACATATGCCAGGTCACATGGGTGCAGTAAGAGTTACAGTTCAGAACCTTGAGGTTGTAAGCGTTGACGCTGAAAAGAACCTTATCCTGGTTAAGGGCGCAGTACCTGGACCAAAGAAATCTTTAGTAATGCTGAAAGAATCAGTAAAAGCTTAATTGGTTTGAGAAAGGAGGACATTACAGATGGCAAAGTTATCTGTTTACAATATTGAAGGTAATCAGGTTGGAGAAATCGAACTGAATGATGCCGTATTTGGTGTAGAAGTTAATGAAAATCTCATGCACAAGGCAGTAGTTGCTCAGCTTGCAGCATCCCGTCAGGGAACACAGAGCGCAAAGACACGTTCTGAAGTAAGCGGCGGCGGCAGAAAGCCATGGAGACAGAAAGGAACAGGTCATGCAAGACAGGGTTCAACAAGATCTCCACAGTGGACAGGCGGTGGCGTAGTATTCGCTCCAAAGCCAAGAGATTACTCAATCAAATTAAACAAGAAAGAAAGAAGACTGGCTATTAAGTCTGCATTAACAACAAAGGTTAATGAAAGCAAGCTTATCGTTCTTGATTCTTTCGAACTTGACGAAATCAAAACAAAGAAATTCGTAGCAGTTATGAATAACTTAAAGGCTGAAAAAGCTCTGGTTGTTTTGAATGAAAAGAACGACAACGTTATCAAATCCGCTAACAACGTTCCTACAGTAAAGACTGCTCTTACAAATACTATTAACGTATATGACATTCTGAAGTACGATACACTTGTACTGACACAGGATGCAGTTGCAACAATTCAGGAGGTTTATGCATAATGGCAGATTTAAAATATTATGATGTCATCCTCAAACCAGTCATCACTGAAAAGAGTATGAATGCAATGGCTGATAAGAAGTATACATTCCTGGTTCATCCGGATGCAACAAAGTCTCAGGTTAAAGAAGCTGTTGAAAAAATGTTCGCTGGAACAAAGGTAGCAAGTGTTAATACTATGAACTACGATGGTAAGACAAAGAGACGTGGTATGACATTTGGTAAGACAGCAAAGACAAAGAAAGCTATCGTTAAACTGACAGCTGAAAGTGCTGACATCGAAATCTTCGAAGGCCTTTAAGATCAGGCCGTAAGGCACAACGAATTATATGCAAATAAGCATGACAATAAATCAGACACTTGAAAGGAGTGAACGAAATGGGTATCAGAACATATAACCCATATACACCTTCCAGAAGACATATGACCGGTTCCGATTTCTCTGAGATCACAAAGTCAACACCAGAGAAGTCCCTTACAGTATCCAAGAACAGCAAAGCTGGTCGTAATGCTCAGGGTAAAATTACAGTAAGACATCGCGGCGGCGGTGCTAAGAGAAAATACAGAATCATTGATTTTAAGAGATATAAAGATGGTATTCCTGCAACTGTTAAGTCTATCGAATACGATCCAAACAGAACAGCAAATATCGCTCTGATCTGCTATGCAGATGGTCAGAAAGCATATATCATCGCTCCTAACGGCTTACAGGTTGGCGCAGTTCTTATGAACGGACCTGAAGCAGAAATCAAGCTTGGTAACTGCTTACCACTGGCTCAGATTCCTGTAGGTACAATGGTACACAACGTAGAGCTTCATCCTGGTAAGGGCGGACAGCTTGTTCGTTCCGCTGGTAACGCAGCTCAGCTGATGGCTAAAGAAGGCAAATATGCTACATTAAGACTGCCATCAGGTGAAATGAGACTTGTTCCTATCCAGGCAAGAGCTACTGTTGGACAGGTTGGCAACATTGATCACGAACTGATCAATATCGGTAAAGCAGGACGTAAGCGTCACATGGGTATCAGACCTACTGTTCGTGGTTCCGTAATGAACCCTAATGACCATCCACACGGTGGTGGTGAAGGTCGTGCGCCTATCGGTCGTTCCGGTCCTATGACTCCATGGGGTAAACCAGCTCTGGGTTATAAGACTCGTAAGAAGAATAAACAGTCTAACAAGATGATCGTAAGAAGACGCGACGGAAGCATGATTAAATAAGGAGGTTAGATTATGGCCAGATCACTTAAAAAAGGACCATTTGCAGATGAGAGCTTACTTAAAAAAGTAGACGCTATGAACGCAGCAGGCGATAAGTCAGTTATCAAGACATGGTCACGCCGTTCAACTATTTTCCCACAGATGGTTTCACATACAATCGCAGTACACGATGGCAGAAAACATGTTCCAGTATATATCACAGAAGATATGGTTGGTCACAAATTAGGTGAATTTGTAGCAACAAGAACATACAGAGGACATGGTAAAGACGAAAAGAAATCAAGACGTTAAGATTATAGTTTGAAAGGAGGCTTTCATCCATGGCTAAAGGACATAGATCCCAGATCAAGAGAGAAAGAAACAGCAATAAGGACACAAGACCAAGCGCAAAGCTGTCTTTTGCAAGAATTCCTGTTCAGAAAGCTTGTTTCGTTCTTGACGCAATCAGAGGCAAGGATGTAGAAACAGCATTAGCAATTTTAGCATACAACCCAAGATATGCTTCAACAGTTATCGATAAATTATTAAAATCAGCAATTGCAAACGCAGAGAACAACAATGGTATGGACAGAAGCAAACTCTTCATCGAAGAGTGCTACGCAAGCAATGGCCCGATCATGAAGAGAATTCAGCCTAGAGCACAGGGCAGAGCTTACAGAATCGAAAAGAGAATGAGTCATATCACAATCGTGCTGAATGAAAGATAAGGAGGAGTAAGCAATGGGACAGAAAGTTAATCCTCACGGCCTCAGAGTCGGTGTTATTAAGGATTGGAATTCCAGATGGTATGCTGATGCTGATTTTGCTGATAATCTGATCGAAGACCACAAGATCAGAACATACCTTAAGAAGAGATTATACAGTGCCGGTGTTTCCAAGATTGAAATCGAAAGAGCATCTGACAGAGTAAAAGTAATCGTATATACAGCTAAACCAGGCGTTGTAATCGGACGTCAGGGTTCTGAAATCGAAAAAGTTAAAGCAGAACTGAAACAGTTCACAAACAAAAAGCTTTTAATTGATATCAAAGAAGTTAAAATGCCTGAATGTGACGCTCAGCTTGTTGCAGAAAACATTGCTGCACAGCTTGAAAACCGTATCTCCTTCAGACGTGCTATGAAGTCTTCTATGCAGAAGACAATGCGTTCAAGAGGCGGCGTTAAAGGTATCAAAACTAGCGTAAGCGGACGTCTGGGCGGTGCTGATATGGCTCGTACAGAGTTCTACAGCGAAGGTACTATTCCACTTCAGACATTAAGAGCAGACATCGATTATGGCTTCGCAGAAGCTAACACAACTTACGGTAAAGTTGGTGTTAAGACATGGATCTACCATGGCGAAGTTCTTCCAGTAAAGGGCAATAAGGAAGGGAGCGATAAATAATGTTAATGCCAAAAAGAGTAAAACGTCGTAAGCAGTTCCGTGGCTCCATGGCCGGAAAAGCACAGCGTGGTAATAAAATTTCTTATGGTGAATACGGTATCGTTGCACTGGAACCTGCTTGGATCAAATCCAACCAGATCGAGGCAGCCCGTGTTGCCATGACACGTTACATCAAACGTGGTGGTAAAGTTTGGATTAAAATTTTCCCTGATAAACCTGTAACTACAAAACCAGCTGAAACACGTATGGGTTCCGGTAAAGGTACACTGGAATACTGGGTAGCAGTTGTTAAGCCAGGTCGCGTAATGTTCGAAATCGCAGGCGTTCCTGAAGAAGTTGCAAAAGAAGCTCTTCGTCTGGCTACTCATAAGCTCCCTGTTAAATGCAAAATCGTTTCTCGCGCAGATTTAGAAGGCGGTGATAACAGTGAAAACTAATGAATATGTAAAAGATTTAAATACAAAGTCTGTTGACGAATTAACTCAGGCATTAGTAGAAGCTAAGAAGGAACTCTTTAATCTGAGATTCCAGAATGCTACTAACCAGTTAGAAAACACAAGCAGAATCAAAGAAGTTCGCAAAAATATTGCCAGAATTCAGACAGTGATCACTGAAAAGGCTAACGCTGCTGAATAATTTGGCGGAGAAAGGAGACTATTGTCGTGGAAGAAAGAAATCTTAGAAAGACAAGAGTAGGTAGAGTTGTCAGCAACAAAATGGACAAAACAATTGTTGTTGCCATTGAAGACCGTGTAAAACATCCTCTGTACAAGAAGATCGTAGATAGAACATACAAATTAAAAGCTCACGATGAAAACAACGAATGCAACATCGGTGACAGAGTTAAAGTAATGGAGACAAGACCTTTATCAAAAGATAAGAGATGGAGACTTGTTGAAATTGTCGAAAAAGCTAAATAATTAGTTCAGTAGAATTCAGGAGGTAAAGTCATGATTCAACAGGAGACAAGACTTCGTGTTGCTGATAATACAGGCGCAAAAGAACTGCTCTGCATCCGCGTTATGGGTGGTTCAACAAGAAGATATGCCAACATTGGTGATGTGATTGTTGCTACTGTTAAAGATGCAACACCAGGCGGAGTTGTTAAAAAAGGCGATGTTGTAAAAGCTGTTGTTGTTCGTACAGTTAAAGGCGCTCGCCGTAAAGATGGTTCATATATCAGATTCGACGAAAATGCTGCTGTTATCATCAAAGATGACGGAAACCCAAGAGGTACGCGTATCTTTGGACCAGTAGCAAGAGAGTTACGTGAAAAACAGTTCATGAAGATCGTTTCACTGGCACCAGAAGTTCTGTAAGGAGGTGGCGACCGTGTCAGCAACAATGAGAATTAAAAAAGGCGATATGGTTCAGATTATCGCTGGTAAAGATAAAGGCAAGTCCGGTAAAATTATTGCTATCAACCATAAAAAAGGCGTTGTATACGTTGAAGGTCTCAACATGATCACCAAACATACAAAACCTTCTATGGCTAATCAGCAGGGCGGTATCATCCATACAGAAGGTCCTATCGATGCTTCAAACGTTATGTACCTTTACAATGGTAAGCCGGCAAGAATTCAGTATCAGATCGTTGACGGTAAAAAAGTTCGTGCAGCAAAGGTTAAAGATCAGGCTGCAGTAGTAATTGATTAATTGACGAAAGGAGGACATGACGGTGAACAGATTACAGGAAAAATACAACAATGAGATCGTTCCAGCAATGATCGAAAAGTTTGGTTATAAGAATATCATGCAGGTTCCAAAGCTCAACAAGATCGTTATCAACATGGGCGTTGGCGAAGCAAAAGACAACTCCAAAGTATTGGATTCAGCAGTTAAAGATCTTGAGATCATCGCAGGTCAGAAAGCTGTTGTCACAAAGGCTAAAAAATCTATCGCTAACTTCAAGATCAGAGAAGGCCTTCCAATCGGTTGTAAAGTAACATTAAGAGGCGAAAAAATGTATGATTTCGCAGATCGTCTGATCAACCTGGCACTGCCACGAGTACGTGACTTCAGAGGTGTCAGCGCAAACTCCTTCGATGGCAGAGGTAACTATGCCCTTGGTATCAAAGAGCAGCTGATCTTCCCTGAAATCGAATACGATAAGGTAGACAAAGTCAGAGGTATGGATGTTATCTTCGTTACAACAGCCAACACTGATGAAGAAGCTCGTGAATTAATCCGTTTATTCGGTATGCCATACGTAAAATAAGGAGGTAGTGTTTCATGGCTAAGACAGCAATGAAAATCAAACAGCAGCGCAAACCTAAATTCTCCACAAGAGAATACAATCGTTGCAGAATTTGCGGACGTCCACACGCTTACTTAAGAAAGTATGGTATCTGCAGAATTTGTTTCCGTGAATTAGCTTACAAGGGCGAAATTCCGGGTGTTAAGAAAGCAAGCTGGTAAGATTAGGAAGGGAGGAACCTTAGAATGACAGATCCAATCGCAGATATGCTGACAAGAATCCGTAATGCGAACACTGCAAAACATGATACAGTTGATGTTCCTGCATCAAAGATCAAAACAGAGATCGCAAGAATCCTTTTAGATGAAGGTTATATCAAAGCATACGAAATCGTAGAAGACGGCGTTGTTAAAACAATTAAGATCACACTGAAATATGGTGCTGATAAGAACCAGAAGGTTATCTCTGGACTTAAGAGAATCTCCAAACCTGGTCTTCGTGTATACGCAGGTGTAGAAAATATGCCTAAGGTACTTGGCGGTTTAGGTATCGCTATCATTTCCACAAACAAAGGTATCGTTACAGATAAAGAAGCAAGAGCCATGAACGTTGGCGGCGAAGTTTTAGCATTTGTTTGGTAATTAAAAGATAAAACGCAGAGCATAGGGCAAGGGATGCGGATAAGCAAAAACTGCTTATTCGGCCTGTGTGCAATGCAATCTGCTTTAAGAATCGCTTAAAGCTTGAAATCGATATTATATTCTAGTATAATATATAAGTCAAATTTACAAATCTACTGAAAACGGAGCGGAATGCTCCTGCAATTTAAGTAAGGAGGTACGGGCATGTCACGAATCGGAAGAATGCCAATCGCTATTCCTGCAGGCGTTACTGTTGAGATAGCAGAAAATAATAATGTGACTGTAAAAGGTCCTAAAGGAACTCTTGCTAGAGCTTTAGCACCTGAAATGGAGATTAAAATCGAAGATGGTCACGTTGTAGTTACAAGACCAAACGATTTAAAGAAGATGAAATCATTACACGGATTAACCAGAACACTCATCCACAACATGGTTGTTGGTGTTACTGAAGGTTACACAAAGAAACTTGAAGTAAACGGTGTAGGTTACAGAGCTCAGAAACAGGGTAAGACTCTTGTATTATCATTAGGTTATTCACATCCTGTAGAAATGACTGATCCGGAAGGTGTTACAACAACTCTTGAAGGTCAGAACATTATCATTGTATCAGGTATCGACAAAGAAAAAGTTGGCCAGTACGCTGCTGAAATCAGAGACAAGAGAAGACCTGAACCATATAAGGGCAAAGGTATCAAGTATGCTGATGAAGTAATCAGACGTAAGGTTGGTAAGACTGGTAAGAAATAATTAAAGGAGAGTGAATAGAATGGTTAACAAACAATCCAGAAGTGAGATTCGTGTTAAAAAACATAGAAGACTGCGTCATCATTTAGTAGGCACTGCACAGCGCCCACGTTTATCTGTGTTTAGAAGTAATAATCATATATACGCTCAGATTATCGACGATACTGTTGGTAATACACTTGTAGCTGCTTCCACAATGGAAAAAGCAATCAAAGACGAATTACAGTATACAGACAATGTTGCAGCTGCTGCAGCTGTAGGTACTGCTGTTGCTAAAAAGGCTCTTGAAAAAGGTATTACAGAAGTTGTCTTCGATAGAGGCGGATTTATTTATCAGGGTAAGATTCAGGCTTTAGCTGATGCAGCTAGAGAAGCTGGTCTTAAATTCTAGCACAGGGAGGAGAACACATGAAACGTACAATTATTGATGCTAGTCAATTAGAATTAACAGAAAAAGTAGTGTCAATTAAACGTGTAACTAAAGTTGTAAAAGGTGGACGTAACATGAGATTTGCAGCTTTAGTAGTTGTTGGTGACGGCAACGGACATGTTGGCGCTGGTTTAGGTAAAGCAACTGAAATTCCTGAAGCAATCCGCAAAGGAAAAGAAGATGCAATCAAGAAATTAATCGAAGTTCCACTTGATGAGAACTTAAGTATTACACATGATAATTTAGGAAAGTTCGGTGGTGCTTCCGTTCTCCTGAAGAGAGCTCCTCAGGGTACTGGTATCATCGCAGGTGGTCCTGCACGTAACGTGCTGGAACTTGCCGGCTACAAGAACATCCGTACAAAATCTCTTGGTTCCAACAACAAACAGAACGTTGTTCTTGCTACAATCGAGGGCCTCAGCAATCTTGTAACTCCAGAAGAAGTTGCTAAGAAGCGCGGCAAATCCATCGAAGAGATTTTAGGTTAAGGAGGCGTTTGTAATGGCAGAGAAATTAAAGATTACTTTAGTTAAATCTACAATTGGTGCAATTCCTAAACATAAGAAAACTGTTGAAGCTCTTGGTCTTAAGAAGCTGAACAAGACAGTTGAATTACCGGACAATGCAGCAACAAGAGGCATGGTTGCACAGGTTAAGCATTTAGTAAAAGTAGAAGAAATCTAATTCAGATTGCAAGGAGGTGCACGTAATGAACTTATCAGAATTAAAACCAGCTGCAGGTTCCACACACAGCGCTAACTTCAGAGTAGGCCGTGGTCATGGTTCAGGCAATGGTAAGACTGCAGGTAAGGGTCACAAAGGTCAGAAGGCACGTTCCGGCGCTCCAAGACCAGGTTTTGAAGGTGGCCAGATGCCTTTATACAGAAGACTTCCTAAGAGAGGCTTCACAAACAGAAATACAAAAGATATCGTAAGCATCAATATCACAGAATTAAACAGATTCGAAGATGGTACTGTTGTTACAATCGAAACATTAGTTGAAAACGGCGTTATCAAAAACCCTAAAGACGGCGTTAAGATCCTTGGCAACGGTGAGCTTACAAAGAAATTAACAGTTAAAGCAAACGCATTCAGTGCGAGTGCTGCAGAAAAGATTCAGGCTCTTGGTGGAACTACAGAGGTGATCTAATGGCTAATACCAATTCAAATGGTGCAAGTCTCAAAAATATATTAAAAGTCCCTGATATTCAGAAAAGACTTTTATTTACATTTTTGATTCTGGTTGTCGTCAGGTTTGGTGCTCAGATACCAATTCCTGGCGTAAGCCGGGATGTCTTTGCTTCATGGTTTGCCAACCAGTCAAATGGAGCAATGGATCTTTTTGATATGATGACCGGTGGTTCATTCAGTCAGATGTCAATATTTGCACTGAGTATTACACCATACATCACATCATCAATCATTATGCAGCTGATGACCATCATTATTCCTTCTCTCGAAGAGATGCAGAAGGATCAGGATGGACGTGAGAAGATGAAAGAGTATACTTTTTATCTTTCTATCGTATTGGCTGCCATCCAGTCTCTTGCTATGGGTATCGGATTCTACCGTGGTGGATATCTGGCATCTAAGAATGCACTGGGTTTGGTTATTGTGGTCGTTGCACTTGTTACAGGTGCCTGCGTACTGATTTATCTCGGTAAAGAGATCACAAAGCACGGCGTTGGAAATGGTGTCTCCATGATCCTTTTATTCAACATCATTTCAAGACTGCCGCAGGATTTCAAAACACTGTATGATACATTCATGAGCGGCAAGAACATTGTTAAAGCTGGTCTTGCTCTCATCATTATTGTTGCTGTTATCTTGTTCATGTTTGTTTTTGTTGTTTATCTGCAGGATGCTTACATCAAGATTCCTGTACAGAATTCATCAAAGGTTCAGGGTAGACGCAGCGTGGGAAGCGTTGGTGATTATATTCCTTTTAAAGTGAATTCAGCAAACGTTATCCCTGTTATCTTTGCCGGTTCATTAATGTCACTGCCAAGTCTGATCACAACATTTGCTGGTAAGACTCCAAGTGGTATTTTCGGTGAGATTGTCAAAGTTTTGAACCAGAATAACTGGTTTAATATGTCAGCTCCGGTTTACAGTATCGGTGTTATCATCTATATTGTACTGGTTGTTGCTTTTGCTTATTTCTATACATCCATTACATTCAACCCTGTTGAAGTAGCGGAACGTCTGAAAGAAAGAGGCAGTTTTATTCCAGGTCACAGACCTGGCAAGCAGACAGCAGAATATTTGCAGTCTGTATCAAACAGCACGATTGTGATCGGTGCTGTTGGTCTTCTGATTGTTGCACTGGTACCTATCATTTTCTCAGGTTTATTCGGTGCCGATGTATCCTTTGGCGGTACATCATTGATCATTATTGTTGGTGTTATTATTGAAACAATCAGACAGATCGATTCAAAAGTTGAACAGAGACACTTGACTGGTATTTTCAGCAAGTAAGTTCGATTTTACAACAGATGTATAACAATGCAAAGATTCAGCGTTCGATTTATCGAAGGCTGAATACTTGCTGTTATAAAGTTACTATTAATTAATTGTTGGACATATGATTGGAGGATAATTATGAAAATAATTATGCTTGGAGCACCGGGTGCCGGTAAAGGTACTCAGGCTAAAATGATTGCCGAAAAATGCGGAATCCCACATATATCAACCGGAGATATTTTCAGAGCCAACATCAAGAATGGTACTGAACTGGGCGCTAAAGCCAAAGAATACATGGATAAAGGCCTCCTTGTACCGGATGAACTGGTCTGCGATCTCGTCGTTGATAGAATTCAACAAGCTGACTGTGAAAAAGGCTATATTCTGGATGGTTTCCCAAGAACAATTCCTCAGGCGGAAGCACTGGAAGCAGCCCTTAATGCTATTGAACAAAAGCTGGATTATGCGATTGATATCGATGTTCCAGATGAGAATATAATCAATAGAATGTCCGGTCGCCGTGCTTGTGTTGGATGTGGAGCAACTTATCATGTCGTATTCAATCCTACAAAGGTTGAAGGTAAATGTGATGTGTGCGGTGAATCGCTCATTCTCAGAGATGATGACAAACCGGAAACAGTTAAGAAACGTCTGGATGTTTATCATACTCAGACACAGCCATTGATTGACTTCTATTCAGCAAGAAAAGTACTTGTTGAAGTAGACGGTACACAGTCAATGGACAAAGTCTTCGAAGATATCATGAAGATTCTGGGAGAATAATATGGCAGTAACAGTAAAGTCTGAGAAGCAGATTGCACTTATGCGTGAAGCTGGAAGATTGCTGGCCATTACCCATGAGGAACTGCACAAGGCATTAAAACCGGGAATGACAACACTTGATATTGACAGACTGGGAGAAGAGATTATCCGTGATTTCGGCTGCGTTCCGAATTTCAAGAATTATAACGGATTTCCGGCTTCCATCTGTGTATCCATTAATGATGAGGTTGTTCACGGTATCCCAACTGATAAGAGAGTCCTGAAAGAAGGAGATATCGTCAGTCTGGATGCAGGGCTCATTTACAAAGGCTATCATTCAGATGCAGCCAGAACATGGGGAGTCGGAGAAATCAGTGCAGAAGCACAGAGACTGATTGACGTAACCAGAGAAAGCTTTTTTAAAGGTATCAGTTTTGCAAAAGAAGGGAATCATTTACATGAGATTTCCGCTGCTATCCAGGATTATGTTGAAGGAAACGGTTTTTCAGTGGTTCGTGATCTTGTAGGTCATGGAATCGGAACGCATCTTCATGAGGATCCGGAGATTCCGAACTTCAGAACGAAGGGAAGAGGCATTCGCCTGATGGCGGGCATGACATTGGCAATCGAGCCGATGGTCAATGCCGGTACATGGGAAGTTGCCTGTGAAGATGATGACTGGACAATTGTAACAGATGATGGTTCTTTATCTGCACATTATGAGAATACAATTCTTGTAACAAAAGACGGATGTGAGATACTGACGCTTCGATAGGTGATAATGATGAAGAATAAAACGTTATCAGACAGATATCCAAAAGGTCAGCTGGTAAGATCCAGACAGGGAAGAGACCAGAACAAACTTTATATTGTCACAGCTTCAGATGATCAATTTCTCTATGTGGCAAACGGTATAAAGTGGACGGTATCGAATCCCAAAAGAAAAAATCCGGTGCATACGCAAAAGATTAATATTCGGATGGATGCAGAGATTACCGATTCAGATATTGTAAAAGCAATTCAAACCTTTGAAAACAGGAAAGAAAATCAGGAGGACAAATAAATGTCAAAAGCAGATGTCATCGAAGTTGAAGGCGTAGTTGTTGAGAAGCTGCCAAATGCCATGTTCAAAGTTGAACTTGAGAATAAACATGTTGTTTTGGCACATATCAGCGGCAAGCTCAGAATGAATTTTATTAAAATCTTACCGGGAGATAAGGTAACGATTGAACTTTCCCCATATGATCTGACTAAGGGCAGAATTATTTGGAGAGATAAGTAAAATAAGAAAAAAACTGCTTGATTTCTATATTTTCATATGATATAATAGTCGGCGAGCGTTCTAAAATGGAATGAGCAGCCGATACATGGCCACCGTTCTAAGAGGAACGGGGTTGCGTATGTGGATGTACATTCTATGAAAGGAGAGATTTATAATGAAGGTAAGATCTTCTGTAAAGCCTATCTGCGAGAAATGCAAGGTTATCAAGAGAAAAGGAAGCGTCAGAATTATCTGCGAGAATCCTAAGCACAAACAGAGACAGGGTTAATTTTACTCTGTATTTCTGTCTGTAGTAACAGTATTGCCTTATTCCGGCAATCGATGTTATGCGGCTGCAGTGGGATACACCTGGATGGGTGTAAGCCTCACTATTATATAAAATTTATTGATCACGCTAGATCAACGTGTCGTCATGACCGTCAAAATGGCGATGCAATTTACTAATATAAGAACAAGAATAAATATAAGAACAGTGGGAAGCGCTGTAAGCATTTCACCGCACATAGCAATATGTGTGTTACAGTTTTGCCCCTGTTTAGGACAACTATCGGAGGTGTAATTACATGGCTCGTATCAGTGGTGTTGACTTACCAAGAGATAAACGAATTGAAATCGGCCTTACTTATGTATATGGTATCGGTAGAGCAACTTCAAACCGCCTTTTAAAGGAAGCTGGAGTTAATCCAGACACACGTGTTAGAGACTTAACAGATGAAGAAGTTGGTAAAATCCGTGATGCAATCGATGCAGACAGCATCTTAATCGAAGGTGATCTTCGTAGAGAGATCGCAATTAATATCAAGAGATTACAGGAAATTGGTTGCTACAGAGGCATCCGTCACAGAAAAGGTCTTCCAGTTCGTGGTCAGAAGACAAAGACAAACGCAAGAACTCGTAAGGGTCCTAAGAAGACAGTAGCAAACAAGAAGAAGTAATTCAGGAGGTTAATGATCAATGGCTAAGAAAGTGACAAAGAAAGTTACAAAGAAGCGTGTCAGAAAAAACGTTGAACGTGGTCAGGCACATATTCAGTCATCTTTTAATAATACAATTGTTACACTTACAGATACAGAAGGCAATGCTTTATCATGGGCAAGTGCTGGTGGTCTTGGCTTCAGAGGCAGCCGTAAGTCAACTCCTTATGCTGCACAGATGGCAGCAGAGACAGCTGCAAAGGCTGCACTTATTCATGGTCTGAAGTCAGTAGAAGTTATGGTTAAGGGTCCTGGTTCAGGTCGTGAAGCCGCAATCCGTGCATTACAGGCATGTGGTATTGAAGTTACAAGCATCAGAGACGTAACACCTGTTCCTCATAACGGATGCCGTCCGCCAAAACGCAGAAGAGTCTAATAGGAGGGTGTAATAGATATGGCTAGAGAAATGGTTCCAGTTTTAAAAAGATGTAGAAGCCTTGGACTTGACCCACTCTACCTTGGTGTAGATAAGAAGTCCAACAGACAGTCTATTAGAGGCAATAGAAAGAAATCCGAGTACGGTAATCAGTTAAGAGAAAAACAGAAAGCTAAATTCATCTATGGTGTTCTGGAAAAACCTTTCAGAAACTACTTTGCTAAAGCAAGCCAGATGAAAGGCCAGACAGGTGAAAACCTCATGGTTATGTTGGAATGCCGTCTTGATAATATTATTTTCAGACTTGGTTTTGCAAGAACACGTAAAGAAGCAAGACAGATCGTAGATCACAAGCATGTTTCTGTAAATGGCAAGCTTGTTAATATTCCTTCTTATCAGGTAAAACCTGGCGATGTTGTTGAAATCAGAGAAAAATTCAAAACTTCACAGAGATACAAAGACATTCTTGAGATGGCCGGCGGCAGAATGGTTCCTGAATGGCTCGAAGCAGATCAGGAAAACCTGAAAGGTGAAGTTAAAGCTCTTCCATTAAGAGAGCAGATCGATGTTCCTGTTGACGAAATGCTTATCGTTGAGTTGTATTCTAAATAATAATTTTTAGCTTGTTTGACAGGCTGATGGACTACCCTCAATTAGTTTTAAACCCATAAAGGAGGGCCAATTTAGTGTTTTATTTTGAAAAACCGAAAATAGAGATTGCAGAGATATCAGAAGATAACAAATACGGACGTTTTGTAGTTGAGCCTTTAGAGAGAGGTTATGGAATTACTCTTGGTAATTCCTTAAGAAGAATCATGCTTTCCTCTCTCCCAGGTGCTGCTGTCAGTCATGTAAAGATTGACGGTGTTGTCCATGAGTTCAGTGCAATTCCTGGCGTTAAGGAAGACGTTACTGAAATTATCATGAACATCAAAAGTCTGGCAATCAAGAATACAAGTCTGACCAATGAGCCAAAAACAGCTTATATTGAATACGAAGGCGAAGGCGTCGTTACAGCGGCCGATATTCAGGTTGATCAGGATATCGAAATCATGAATCCGGATCAGGTGATTGCTACATTAAGTGGCGGTGCTGATTGCAAACTCTATATGGAGCTTACAATTACAAAGGGCAGAGGTTATGTCAGCTCAGATAAGAATAAGAGTGATGACTTACCAATCGGTGTGCTTGCTGTAGATTCTATCTATACACCTGTTGAGCGTGTCAATATGACTGTTGAGAATACACGTGTAGGTCAGGTGACAGATTATGACAAGCTCACTCTTGATGTCTATACTAATGGTACACTTGGACCAGACGAGGCTGTAAGTCTTGCTGCCAAAGTGTTAAGCGACCACCTGAATCTTTTCATTGATCTTTCTGAAAACGCCAAGACTGCTGAAGTTATGGTAGAAAAAGAAGACAATGAGAAAGAAAAAGTTCTTGAAATGAATATTGATGAGCTTGAATTATCCGTTCGTTCATATAACTGCCTGAAACGTGCTGGTATCAATACGGTTGAGGAGTTAACAAACAGAACAGCTGAAGATATGATGAAGGTAAGAAATCTTGGACGTAAATCACTTGAAGAAGTTCTTGCCAAACTGAAAGAACTTGGACTTCAGCTGAATCCGAGTGACGAATAATTCGCTCCGTTAGAATTTATCGATTTTTAAGGAGGATATACAATGGCAGGCTATAGAAAACTTGGAAGAACTTCCAGTCAGCGTAAAGCTTTGCTCAGAAATCAGGTAACTGATCTGTTATGCTACGGCAAGATTAAGACTACTGAAGCAAAAGCAAAAGAAATCAGAAAGATTGCCGAAGGCTTAATTGCACTTGGTGTTAAAGAAAAAGATAACTTTGATGAAGTAACTGTTCAGGCTAAGGTTGTTCGTAAGGACGCTAACGGCAAGAGAGTTAAAGAAGATGGCAAAGTTGTTTTTGACACAGTTGAAAAGACAATCAAAAAAGACAGACCATCCCGTTTACATGCTAGAAAGCAGATGGCAAAGGTTCTTTACACAAGAAAAGACATCCCTGCAGCTGCTGCTAAGAAGAAAGCCAATACTAAAGAGATCAATCTTCAGGATAAGTTATTTGGCGAATTAGCTGAAAAGTATGCTACACGTAACGGTGGTTACACAAGAATCGTCAAGATCGGTGAACGTAAAGGCGATGCAGCTATGGAAGTTATCATTGAATTAGTTTAATTCTGGTATATAGACAAATCGAAGGGGCTGTTGTAAGATATGCTTAGCGTATTTTACAAGGCCTCTTTTCTTTTTTTGTTATTTGGAAGTTTTTCATCTTTGGGATGAAGATATGAGGGATTTGTGCAGAATATGAAGGCTATATGCGTGAAGAGAAAGTGATAGATATGAAAGACTGCCAAATGACTGAAAAGGACAGAGAATTTACAGGAGGAGAAAAGATGGGAAAGATTATCCAGGCCCTGCATCTGATTCACGATTATGTGCAGAAAGATGAGAATGGCAATATTGAATCAAAGAATAGAGTCCTGCGGGATATCTCTGTGGATATAGAATCCGGTAGTTTTGTTGTTTTACTTGGGCATAATGGTTCCGGCAAATCGACATTGGCACGGCATCTGAATGCTCTGCTCCAGCCTACAGAGGGAACAGTGTGGATTGACGGACACGATACAAAAAATCAGCAGGAGTGGCTGGAAATAAGAAAGACCGCCGGTATGGTTTTTCAGAATCCGGATAATCAGATCATCGCCAGTGTAGTGGAAGAGGATGTGGCGTTTGGACCGGAGAATATGGGAGTACCCACAGAAGAAATCTGGCAGCGTGTGGCAAAGAGTCTTGAGAGTGTGGATATGACTGTGTATCGCTATCATTCACCGAATAAATTATCCGGTGGACAGAAACAGAGGATTGCCATTGCCGGTATTATGGCTATGCATCCCTCCTGTATGGTATTGGATGAGGCGACAGCTATGCTTGATCCTGCAGGACGCAGAGAGGTACTGGAGGCCGTTCATCGACTGAATAAAGAAGAAAAGGTAACAGTGATTCTCATCACCCATCATATGGATGAGGCCGTGGATGCAGATCGTGTACTCGTTATGGATAAGGGACAAATTGCCATGGATGGCACACCAAAAGAGGTCTTTTCCAGAGTAGAGGAGCTTCAAAAGCTTGAATTGGATGTTCCGCAGATCACGGAGTTGGCATGGCAGCTGAAGCAACAGGGAATGCCACTTTCAGACGGCATTTTGACCCAGGAACGATTTATTCAGGAATTAGAGCAGATACTGCAGCATAGAGGAAGGGGGATGCAAGGTGTCACTGATTCAATTTGAGAATGTCAACTATATATATGGCGTTGGAACTACTTTTGAGAAGCAGGCGTTAAAAAACATTTGTTTTACCGTTGAATCTGGAAGCTTTATCGGGCTGATCGGGCATACCGGATCAGGTAAGTCAACGCTGATCCAGCATATGAATGGATTGATCAGGCCAACCTCCGGCAAAATTTATTTTCACGATGAGGATATCACAGCGGATGGCTACAAGAAAAAGGGATTGCGTTCGAAGGTTGGGATTGTTTTTCAGTATCCGGAATATCAGTTATTTGAGATTGATGTATTGGCGGATGTGGCTTTTGGCCCGAAGAATCTGGGATTATCTCAGGAAGAGGCAAAAAAGCGGGCGATTGAGGCACTTCAGTTGGTGGGCATTAAAGAAGAGCAATATACATTATCGCCCTTTGAATTATCAGGCGGTCAGAAACGCCGTGTGGCTATTGCAGGTGTTCTGGCCATGCAGCCGGAAGTGTTGATTCTTGATGAACCGGCGGCGGGGCTGGATCCCGGGAGTCGGAGAGAAATTCTGGATACCATTGCACATTTATATAAAGAAACGGGCATGACGGTTATTTTATCCTCTCATTCCATGGAGGACATGGCAGAATATGCCAGACGATTGCTGGTAATGAACCAGGGTGAACTGGTAATGGACGGAACCCCGAAGGAGATATTTGGACGTTATAAAGAATTGGAGAAAATGGGACTTTCAGCACCGAAGATGACGTATCTTATGCACAGCCTTGCGGAAAAAGGATATGATTTATCCACAGATATTTTGACGGTATCGGATGCTGCAGGGGAAATTCTCAATTTATGGAGGAAGACGAGAATGGAGGACGGCGAGAAATGATACGAGACATAACCATTGGACAATATTATCCCCAGTCTTCTGTGATCCATCGTCTGGATCCGAGAGTAAAACTGCTCGGAACGGTTTTATTTGTCTTATCTGTTTTTTTGATCCACAGTGTCCCGGCTTTTATCATCGTGACAGCAGTTATGGCAGTGATGATTGTTTTATCAAAAGTTCCGGTTAGTTTTATGCTGAAAGGGCTGAAATCCATTTTTATTATCGTTCTCTTAACATTTTGTTTCAGCCTTTTTCTGACGCCGGGAGACAGTTTATTCAAGATCGGTTTTTTGAATGCCACTGTACAGGGATTAAAGACAGGTCTTTATATGGTCATGCGTCTGAGTTATCTGATTATTGGCTCATCTCTGATGACATTGACCACAACACCGAACCAGCTGACAGATGGTCTTGAAAAAGGGTTGGGCTGTTTAAACAGGGTGCATGTGCCGGTACATGAGGTGGCGATGATGATGTCTATTGCCCTTCGATTTATTCCGATTTTACTGGAAGAAATGGACAGAATCATGAAGGCACAGCAGGCCAGAGGGGCAGACTTTGAGAGTGGTAATCTGATTCAGAGAGCAAAAGGGCTTGTACCGCTTCTGGTGCCGCTTTTTATCGCCGCAATCCGACGCGCCAATGATCTGGCTATGGCCATGGAAGCCCGCTGTTATCACGGCGGACAGGGCCGTACAAAGATGAAGCCGCTGCATTATGAGAAAAGAGACCGGATGGCTTATTTGCTAATGGCTGTTTATATGATTGCCATTTGTGTGCTGAGAGGAGTGATGTAATTGTGCATAGAATTAAACTGACGGTGGCTTATGACGGCACAAACTACTGCGGATGGCAGGTGCAGCCAAACGGTGTTTCTGTACAGTCAATACTTCAAAAAGCTATAGAAAATCTACTGGGGGAGAAAACCGATGTGACAGGCGCCAGCCGGACAGACTCAGGTGTACATGCTTTGGGTCAGGTGGTTGTTTTTGATACAGACAAAAATATCCCGGATTGGAAGTATGCCCTGGCCATTAATCAGCGTCTTCCGAAGGATATTGTGGTGCAGAAATCCGAGGAAGTACCGCTGGATTTTCATCCCCGCTATACGGATGTGGAGAAAACGTATGAATACCGGATTTTGAACCGGCGGACACAGCTGCCAAAGGAAAGATTGTACAGTTATTTTGTGCCGAAAAAGCTGAATGTGGCTAAGATGCGTGAGGCTGGGGATTATCTGGTGGGAGAACATGATTTTAAATCCTTTTGCTCTCAGAAGACGAAAGTGCTGAGCACTGTGAGAACCATCTATTCTCTTGAACTGATTGAAGAGGGAGATATTGTGACACTGCGTGTCAGCGGCAATGGCTTTCTGTACAATATGGTGCGTATTATCGCCGGTGTATTGATTAAGGTCGGACTGGAACAGAAAGAACCGGAGGAAGTTAAAGAAGCAGTAGAATATCCGATAGGAAGTGCCGCCGGACCGACGGCACCTGCCCACGGATTGACACTGGTGGAGATTAAGTATCCATAAAATTTGCATATGCATCAATAGGACAAGCGGCTGCTTCTTTTATCCCGAAGCAGCCGCTTGTTTTTTATCATTTTGTGTTTAATTATTTGGTTGTTGGGTTTGTTTTTCGCAGGTAACAATGTCTTTACCGTAAGCGGTAATATGGACGTTGTCACCTTTTTTTAACAGCAGCATGTCTTCGTGAGCAGCTGCTTTTGCACGATAAAAGGTATCATCATCGGCAATCAGGTAGATATAGGTGTTGCCGCTGATATCAATATATTTGATATCGGCAATGGTAATATCAGCTTCATGATCGGCGGCAGTCGGTTCTTCAATATCAGTGCTGTTTCCGGTATTATTGGAAGTATCACTGTTTCCGGCAGCATCTTCTGAATAATGATTGCTGCTGCCGGATTGAGATGAATCGGATATATCTCCGGATTCAATACCAAGAAGCCGTTTGTATCGGGTCAGACATTCAGCCTGAGAAGAAGCTGTTGTAACAATATTGTATTGTTCCACATTAACGGCTGCGTAAAGCTTTACAAGGCCGCTGGCGTCCTTTAAGACCGGATGTCCCTCTACATTAATCAGAGACGGAAAACTGGCCTGATAGCCCTTTTCCTGAACTTCACCCTCAGCTGCTGACATGGCAGATTTCTCATCAGCACCGGCAATATTGTAATAATGCGCTTCACCTGTACGCTCATTGGCCAGCAGAAAACCGATATTGGAACTGTCTCCGTTGACGGATGTGACACCTGTATAAATCCAGATATCGCCGTTTTTAGAAACATAACCGTAATCGGAGACAGGCACATCATCATTTTCATCATTGTCATCTGTTTCATAGGTGGTTACACGTTTACAGCCTTTTTTGCCGACCAGGCTATTCATAAAACCATTCTGCAGTGTTCCGAACCAGTTGTATTGTTCACAGAGAAGATCGCCTTCGGCCACTACATCTACCCAGTTTGGTACATCGGCTAACGCATAGCGTGTCAAATCACCGGTTGACGGGTCAAGTACAATGGCACCTGTAACGGTTTTACCTCCGAAAAGAGATATGGTATTCTGATAAACGGACATGATATAATAGGGTTTTCCAGCTTCATCGATTTCGAAATGAAGATTGCCAAGCAGCAATGTCGGATAATGAAAACGGATATATCGGGCAGTATCCTGATGAAAATAAGCGGATGGAACATAAATCATCGGCTGTTCACATTCTGCATAGGAAGCAGACATGGATACAGGATCAACAGTGACATAACCTGGTACACCTTCTGATTTGTTGCCGATCCATTTGAAAAAGCCTGCATAATCAAGGGCTGCTACTTTTACCGGTTTTCCTTTATAATCAATCTGTGTGTAATCATCAGACACATTAAATTGGCTGACAACATTGGATAAAGAACCGATTTCACGGTCACCAAGCATACGGGCAGAGGCTGTGTCCATCAATGCAATGGAATCGGTGCCAAGAGATTCGGATAAATCATCAGAAAAAACAGCTTCCCTGACATTAAGAATGGAAGCATATTTCTGAGCTGAAAAAATGGGCGATCCAGTAAGAGAAACCAGAAGCAGTCCGACAATAACAATTATAGGAAGAAGAAAAAGGCGGCATTCACCTCCGCATATATCCTGCCAGGTTTTATCGCCGGATGCCTGATCCTGCATGCGGCTGGCAGCTTCGCTGACAATGGTCAGTGATTTGACAGCGGCAAAAGCAAATAATGCAATAATCACAGTCAGCCAGAATGGAATGGATTGTGGGTTCACCGGTGTCAGAAAGAAATAGAAGCTGATAAATGCAATAACAGCAACAGCAGCCAGACCATTCAGGAAGGCATGGGCCTGAGCTGATACAAAAGTCCTTTGACCAGATGCCAGGTGTCTGACTTTTTTCTTTTTGGTAAAACGATGTTTCTTTAAGTTCATAATAAAAGACTCCTTCAATTTGATATTTTCTATTATATTAAAAGTTGAACATAAAATATAGACAGAATATAGAGAAATAGACAAATGTAATTATCTAAGTCGGAGAACAGGAATCACGGATTGATTAAAATCGGTCAATCTGTTAACAAGGCATCTGCAGACAGCGCATCAATTTATAAGATACAATAATCGAAAAAATTAAAAAAACTTAAAAATAGGTGTTGACAGATGCTGGAAGAGATGATATTATATACAAGCTGTCAGCGGGAACAACGCGAAACAGTACAGAATCAGTCAGATCAAAAAGAAATTTGAAAATAAATGAAAAAAGTTATTGACAAACTTCTTCTGATTTGATAAAATAGACAAGCTGCTTCAAACGAGCGGCAACGAACTTTGATAATTGAACAACAAAACAATCCCGAAAATTCCTAAAAAGAATTTTTAAGAACACAAACCAAAGTAAAA
>NZ_JAAXCM010000048.1 GCF_019734885.1 Pseudocoprococcus catus
CTGAGTCCTGTACAATACAGGATTCAATCCCTTGTAGCTTAGCTCTCAAATTTGTCTAACTTTTTGGGGTCAGATCATTGTCTACATAGGCGGCGTTGTTCTCGTCATTTTGAATTTTTAGAATAAATACTTCTTGCCGACTGCCAGCAAACCGTTGATATATCTGCGTTTTCTGAAATCCTATAATTACACTCCGACCACTTGCTTGCATGGCAGGCTGCTTCTACACAGGCTGCAAGAAACTGATGAAGGCACACAAGTATTTTGCCTGCAGAGCATTAGGCTACATGGGCATGGCAATCTACTCCGGTCACAAGATGATCGCGCCGAAGAAAAAGAAAGAAACCACGACCCCGGAAGAATAACACACACCCTCGCCGCAACAAGGGAGGGCTTTTTTTGAACTCCAGGAGTTCATTTTATTTCCGTCACAAACTATACGCTTCTATCATGAGCCGAATTCCGACTTTCAGACCTTCCTCGAACGCTGTCTTCTCCCAGACACAGCACACACTCCCCTGCCGGTCCATGATCTTTTCCCAGAGAGGTATCTGACCACCGTAGTCCTCGACCAATCGATTCATGCCATCCAGCCCTCTCAGCCACCTCTCCAGTTCTTTCTTTTTTTCCTTGGCTGCTCTGCCAGCCACTGTGGTCTTCGGTGCCGCCGGGTTGTTCTCCGTGTAATGCTCGTAGATCAGATCCAGCAGGTTCTCCACCGGCGGATAATACTCCGGCTCCGTTTTCTTCATGTACTCCTCCAGCATTTCTTTCAATTTTTCTATAATGCTACCATCCTTCCCAACTGAGATTCACTTCCCCAGTTACGGCACATCTTACCGTAGACTTTTGCACATAGCAACCTAATTTTTGCGGTTTATCGGACGACCCATCTTCTCCTTTACCTTGTCCGGCACATTGATCAGTCCGAACCGATAGAACATTCCGTAGATGTAAGTCACGCCCCGGATATCACCCAGAGCTTTGGGTCTTTCTACTACTTCACCTTTTATATTTCCCAGTGCCAGTAGCACAGAACTCCATGCCAGGCTTTTACTCTTCTCACGTCTGTCGATCCACAGCTCCTTCGTGTACTCGCCGTTCCTGCCCTTTTTAATTTCGTAAGAGAATGGTAAGCCAGAGTAGGTTTTGAATTTCACACCAGCATAGGCCAGAACCACTCCCCAGAAGCTCTCTTCTGTTGGCTCATCCCTCCACCGCTTCATTGCTCTATATCTCCGCTGCCGCTCTGCTCCGACACTGATCTTTTCTTTCTCTGTACTTGGAAAGTACACACCTTTTTTATAAGGCAGGTACGAGATAACGGAGGCTTTGGAGAGTTTCAGGGTATTTGCAGTTGAGAGTATGGAGGTTTTGTAGTCCTGTGTTTCTCGGTATTCTTCAAAAGTGTTTTTTACTTTTTCCGCCACTTCTGATTCATACACACCAGCCGTGATGAGCAGCTTTCTTACTTTTATTGGGTTTAATCCCAGCTCATCACCGATGGCCTGCAAGGACATCTCAGAATCATAAAGTGCAACAGCACTTTCCATCTGCTCTTTCAGATTCTTCCCGGCATCGTACTCCGGTTTCAGCTTCTTCCGGCCACCACCGGGCTTTCTGGTTTTCTTCATTTTACTCATGCAGCTCCAGCGGCAGTCCATCCGGGTCGTGGAAGAAAGTCATCTTCTTGCCGGTGTAATCATCCACGCGGATTGGCTCGCATTCAATGCCTACCTCCGCCATTTCATTCACCGTCTGCTCCACGCTATCAACGCAGAACGCAAGATGGCGTAGACCACAGGCCTCTGGACGGTTTACACGCTTCGGAGGATTTTCCTCAGCAAAAATCTCCAGCTCCGTGTATTCATTGACACGCAGATCCAGCTTCCAGTCCTTACGCTCTGGGCGGTAGTTTTCCCTGATGATAGAGAAGCCTAGCTTGTTCACATAGAAATCCTTAGCTGCTTCGTAGTCAGATACAATGATTGCGATGTGATGTATTTTAGATAAGTTCATTTTGTGTCACTCTCCATTTTTTATTTATGTCCTTATTTTATTTTCGTTACAAACTATATAGCGACTTTCAAAATATACCGTGTGAACTCCTGGAGTTCAGTTTGTCCACACGGCATTTCCTTTTTTCTTGGGTTCTTGTTTATTTCAGTTTTTCAAGAATCTCATCAGCACTCATGCCACTGGCTAATAATCTCTTAACCACACTCTCGGCTTCAGCCTTCTTTGCTTCTTCAGCGGCCTTGGCATCGGCCTTTTCCTTCTTCACTTCCAGGGATGCCACTTCTTTTTCGGCCTTCTTCAGAGCAGTCTTCTTCTCTTTCAGGTCAGCTTTCATAGTGTCAATGTTTGCAGTGATGGATGCAATCTCAGCAGTCAGGGAAACGATAGATTCTTGCTTCTCTGCGATCTGGGATGCGTAGTCGGTATGGGTAGTTTTGGGACAGTTTTTGCTGCCTTTCGTTCTGGGCATAGGTGATAACCTCTTTCCTTTTATAGTTGTTTAAGTATAGCAGTGTATTTGGATTAATGGCAGTATGTCTTAAGTCTGTGCAATTAAAATGAATTTCTATGAGTAGCCGCTTGAACTTTTTTCTCTGCAAATTCTTCCTCAGCTTTCTTTATTCCTTCCATTGCATTTTCAAGAAATGCGCGTGCCTCCTTCATCTCTGATTTACTTTTTAGTTCACCATCAACAAAAGATTCCATATGGTTTCTTGCTTCCACAAACTGATTCTTAATATTACTATAGCTATCTCCACTTGGCAAGGAAATATAGCACTTGTTAAGTTCGCTACAAACATTAACACAGCGTTCTCTTATCGCTTTTTGGTTAACTCCTTGTTTATCTACTGTAATCAATAAACTACTAACTTCTTTAAGCTGATTTTCAGTGGCTTCTAAAATATGTTTTAGTTTTTCATACTCTTTATCATCAAGTACTTCTCGTATGGCTTGTTCAGATTTCTTTACTGAATTCTTTAATGCAAATAATTGCCAAATCGTAATTGCAAATCCAACAATCGTGACAATACTTGCTACGTTTCCAACAGTGCTCCACATAATTTTACTCATCTTTTAACTTCAAATAAGAATACTTGGGCATTTCTCCATATAAATTTTCAAAAACTTCTTCCCATCTATTCTCATCTCTGAATCCTTTTACAAGTTCCTCACACATGTGATAATCGCCTCTGTGGTCTGGAACAATTTCGTACATTGCCTGTTCAAACCCACCACGACCACACTTTTCGCCTCGCTCAATGCGTTCTCTGTAATCTTGCATAAGATCCATGATTCTTTTGTACTGTTCTCTGGTTAAACCATACTCAAAAATACTACGGCTCACATCATCGTTATCAAAAAGCAATTGCTGACGGAACTCAATAAAATCCAGACGTTCCATAATCTTATTATACTCTTTAGCATCCATGGCTCTTGCTCCTTCATTATCTTAATATAGTTCATCACATCTCAGCCGATCATAAGATCGTTGCCTGCTGCTCACCACGGAGAGGTGTGCGATGTTTCGAGCAGCGTAGGGAGCTACCGCTCCCAGTATATCACAATTTCATCCAGTTTTACAGACGTTTTCTTGCCTTCATCACTGCACAATACATCAATCCGCCAATCATTCCACCAAGTGTATTATAGAAGATATCTGATAGCTGGAACGTTCCCAAGCGAAGCAACAACTGCAACATCTCAATGCTTATCGAGAAGATGAACGCTATCTTCCCGCTTTGCCACAGTATTTTCTTCCAGCCGTTTCCTATCTTCTCTCCGAATGTCCACAGCACTACTGCTGAGAACGGCATCATCATGATTACGTTCTCGATGCACTCGGTTGTCAGCTTCTGTTCGCCGTTCACTGTTTCCCAGATGCCCCAGCCACCCATGACATCGGATAAAGGATTCATCCACAGCTGACGGTTTAACAGGGTTCGGAACAGAATAAGTGAAGTCACAAAGGCCAGGAAAAATAGTTTCCGAAAGAACACACTCTCCTTGAATTTCTTATACCATGTCATCATGGCAATCTTCCAACCTTTACCAGCGTGTATTGGCTCATACGCATATAAGTAGAAAAACATGGCTAGGAAGGAAAGAAGGAGCGAGAATCCAAACGGCTCATACAGAGCAGTCAGGATGTTCGTGAGGATCTTTCCGAGTAATTCAATCGTTTCCTTCATCATCGTTTACAGATCACTGAGCAGGTCAGCCTTGTACACACCATTCTCCAGCATCTTCTTGAAGCTATCCTTTACAGTTGCGACATCTTCATGGTAGGTCATACCATACCATGTATCGTTGGTTTTCAGAACCTTCACTGACATCTTTCCCTGCTCTAACAATTCACCGATGAAGATTGGGATCAGATACTCTGCTTTCAGAGGATTATCCGGTACCTCCTTCTCGAAGAACTCTTTGAAGCCCTCTTCCAACACATCCAGAAAATCAGGGGTCAATCCCCACATATTCATAGAAACCAGAGAATCAACATCAATCGCTTTTCCGTCTGCCTCTGCTCCAGTTGCGGTCTTTACGATGTTCTTAGTTTCTACAACTTCAGTCAGGTTTCCATTCTCGTCCATCTTGCAGATACCGCGAGTCACACCGCCGTTATCAGACAGCGTGTTCTTCAGCACAAATCCCGTCATACAGGATTTCCCACCATTCACCAGATACTCATGGACAGCCTTGAAGCCTTCCTTGCCATAGTAATCGTCTGCATTGATCACAATGAACGGGGTATCAATCACATTTTTCGCTGCAAGCACGGCCTGACCGGTTCCCCACGGCTCTGTACGGCCTTCCGGCAGAGCTCCCGGGATGTCGTTGATATCCTGGAAAGCGTAGTCTACTGTTACGTTATGAGAAGAGCAAATGGAGGCAATGCGATCACCAATAACCTCTTTGAACTCCTTCTCGATATCCTTACGGATGATAAATATTACATGGTTGAAACCAGCTTCAATCGCATCATGGATTGAGTAGTCCATGATGATATGTCCAGCATCATCCACTGGCTCCAACTGCTTAATTCCTGTTCCGAAGCGGCTACCGATACCAGCAGCCATGATAAGTAACGTTGTTTTCATAACTCTCTCCTTACTGCGTTCTCTCACTTTACCTGGACACCCCTTAACACATACCGCACTTATGATTATTTGTTCCGATCTGCTATATTCTTAGATTCAAACTCAAATACCCACTGAAAAATCATACTATACTTTCTTTAGATAACTTTTAGGACATGTTCGTTCGAGCTATTTACATTTCATAGTTGTTCGGTTGTGCGCAATTTTCCCTAGTTGCACATTTTATCGGAAGGTAACATTTTTCTTAAAAAAATCATTCTTCATTTTTACTGCTTCATTACTCAAGAAAATAATGCCAATAAGATTCGGAATAATCATTAAACCATTAAACGTGTCTGCCAAATCCCATGCGAACCCCAGTGTACTTTGAGAGCCAATTAAAATGACAATAACCCAAAAAATCTTAATCACGGGTTTTACCTTTTTTCCGAAGATATACTCACCTGCTCTTTCAGCATAAGTGTAATAGCTAACCAAACAGGAAAAGCCAAAAAGAACAACTGATGCCAAGCAAATAAATCCACCAATACCGCCAGGAAGCAACTGATCAAATGCCCGCATTGTAAGTACTGCACCATCAAGACCGCTCTTCCACAGACCAGAAAGAACAATTGCTATACCTGTCACACTACAAATAAAAACCGTATCCAGAAATACTTCAACTGGCCCCCATACTGCTTGCTCAATCGGATCATTTACCTTTGCTCCACAATGCACCATTGCAGCCGTACCAAGTCCTGCTTCATTAGAATATATTCCTCTTGCAATACCATAGCGCATACAAACAAAAACAGAGCCTACAATACCACCCGTTGCTGCCTTCGGATTAAATGCTGCAGTAAATATTTCAGTAATAGCACCAGGAACCTGAGTAATATGAACCAGAATAATCAGTAATCCAGCAAGAATATATGCGCCACCCATAAATGGTGCCACTACCTCACAAACATGTCCAATACGGCCAATTCCCCCAAAAACAATAATTCCTACCACGACCGCCAAAACAATCCCTGTCGCTAGTGTTGGAACACTATAACGTTCATTTAAAGTTAAGGCAATCGTATTAGTGTCAACAATGCCCGAAATCACAAATGCAAATGGGATAACTAAGATTGAAAACAGCATTCCAAGCCATTTCTGATGCAGCCCCTCTGACAAATAGTACATTGCACCACCACTGACCGTTCCATCTTCATGAACTTTACGATACTTAACACCCAATGCAATCTCAGCAAATTTAGTGGCCATTCCAACAAATGCAGCCAGAATCATCCAGATAAGCGCGCCAGGTCCCCCCATAACAATTGCTGTTGCAGCGCCTGCAATATTACCAGAACCCACGATTGCAGAAACAGACGTCATTGCTGCTTGAAAACTAGTAAGTTCTCCCGGGACAGTAGGTCCTTCATCCTTTTTCTGAAACGCTTTCACAATAGTCTGCTTAACTAACCATACTGGGTGTCTAAACTGAATAAAACCAAACCTGATTGTATAATAGATACCCGTTCCTAGAATCAAAAGCATAATGGGAACACCCCACACGATGCCGTTGACAACCTCATTTATTTTAACAATTGTTTCCACAGTGCGCTCCTCCACTTCTTTTTTAATCACTTTGCAGTACTCAACCAGGTTTAATCCGCTTTGCCATTTTGAAATCAGGCGATCACGGTTTAAACGAATCAGAATCAGCACAATCTGTAAAAGGAAATCACCAAAGTAGATATTTTTTACCATACATAAATCAATTCTTATGAGTTAAAATTGCTTTAACAATTCTCTTACTACTTCATCTCAGGTTAAGAGACTTGACACACTTCTAACAAAAGGTGCCATTCTGATTTTCAGTAAAATCCAACTCTTTTGAGAAACGTCTCAATAAGAATCTGTTAAAGTGTGACTTCATACAGATTTTTTCAAAAGTCTCTGAATTCCAAAGTTCTTCTACGATATCCTTCTTCTGGCAACGAAACTTAAGTCCACCTTCAGTTGACCTCAATGACACCTGACCACAATATTCCCCAGGCTCATTATTAACATCTTTGCCAAGCTATTTCATTAGCAAAATCATTCAAAAGAAATTATTCTACTTTACTTGCCCAATCCAAGTTTTATCACTCAATCATTGTAACAAGTTTATCTACACTCAGTCGGTGCGAAACTGGCACTCTGTATTCATCCTTCAGAATTCCAATTCCAAGCATCAAAACAATTTGTTCATCACTCGGAATATTAAATTCTTTTTGCAGTTTCTTCCATTTTTTGCACAGCAAAATCGGCCTCTGAATAATACAAGCCCCTATTCCTTCCGTTTGTAATGTAATAGAAAGATAACCTGCAAAAATACTCGCACTTATTGCGTATTGAAACTGTTCATCATCTCTGTATTCACTGACTTTTCCGGTAATAATTATAAATTTATCTACCTTTTCAGCAAATCCACCAACACCTGCCACCCAATCGTTAAGAGCGTTCTTTTTTTCTCCCGATATCACATAAGTGCGAACGCCTTGTCGATTACAAGCGGTAGGACATCTGTAAGCCAATTCTATTGCTTTTTTTAGTGCCTCTAATGACACTTCACCGGCTTTAAAGTCTCTAATACTATGTCTATCATGAATAGCTTTCTCAATTGTTATATGTTTTGAAGTATCTTTTTTTACCAAAAGCGTACCACCATATTTTATACCATCATCATGGTCATGTTGTTGCTTTAAGTTTTCATATCTACGTTGGATTTCAAGAATACGATTATCACTGCTATCACTCTTATGAAATTCCAGATACTCCTTCACAGCATCTAATGCCATATATACCACTTCTTCTTCGTAAAAATCACATTTAACATAAGAATCAAGCAATTCAAACATGTCCATTATCTTCTTGTAGCCAAAAAATTTTCTTGGTTTTTCCAGCGACAATCCTTTTTCGATAGAATGAACATTTCTAATTATTTCTCCCATCATTTTTCCCGGTAATGCATTTTCTTTCTTTTCCTCAGAGAAATAGAAATTAATATGCCTTATGGCATTTCTATAAATATTCAATTTAGTAAATATGTCCATCATTTTACTCCTTTAAGGCTTTATTTAAAAACTCTTTCGATTCATTTCTATAATCATCCAAGATTTTTTCAACTTCAAAATAACGAATTTCCTCGTTAATCTTCTCATACATATTGGTATCTGTATTTCTTTGTTCCAGTTTGAATTTTTTTAGCAATTCAAGTATTTTCTTTTTCCCGGTAGCAGCTACAATAAATTGCTTACGAAATATTATAGAAAAAATCGTTCCATGAAAGGTGTTTGTTATTACATAATTCGCCTTTGAATAATAAGAAACAAACAGAAAAGGATCAAACTCTAATTTTGTATCGGCACCACGTAAACTTTCGCCAAAAGAGACTATCTTTAAATTTTTACTCCTTGCGATTTCTTGTATTTGTCGCATAACTGAATTGGGAATTATTCCAAACCAATACACTAAAAGAAACTGTTGATGCACCTTTTGCGTAATAAAATTCTCATAAAAAAATTTATCCATTAGAAGAGTTGGATCACAAACTACATCAATTTCATTTTTTGTATATTTCTTCAGTGTTTCATATGAATAATCATCTCTAACACTGATTCCGCTAAATGTATCCAAACAATTTAAAAATTCTTTTTCTTCTTCAAATACATTTTCCATTGTATTTGCAATCGATGGAGCATATGAAATTTTTTTCACACCTTTAGGTGCCGTGTTTCCCCAGTAAATATTTCTCTTTCGATAGAAATAAGAATCGCTTAATTCCCATATAGTATCACTTCCGTAAATGACATAGTCCACATCCGATTCAATATCTTCTCGTACTGGAAAGTTTTGAATTGCCTTTTCAAATGATCTGTAAGTTCTTATATATCTCCTGACTCGACCAATTCTCCCTTTAACTATTGCTTTAACGCTAAATTCTATTGTTTTCCTTATATCATGTGATGTTCCGATACAGCTTCGCTTTAAATAAGTCACATTATGACCCATCATTTCAATATATTTTCCCAATGCATAGGCTTGCCAAAAACTCCCGCAGTTTTCGCTATTATATACGGTCACTATACAAACATTCAATTATTTCATCTCCTTTTTAAAGCATTTTTAACTTTTTGACTCAACAAAGAAATTTCACTTCTATAAAACAGAAATGAAGACGCACCAATAACAAACATTGTAATCATCCCAACTACAACCGCATAAATCAACCAACTCAAATAGCTAGTTACATTCCATACGGGCATACATTTAATTATAAAAATAACTATAACTGCTTCAATAATATTAATTAAAACATTCTTACCCGCAATCCATATTTTACGCCGCAAAATATGGGTTGATGAATATATTGCATATTGAGTCGTTCTATAAACTAGCGCGCAAAATGTTCCAATAGTAACACCAATCAACCCCCATTTTATAACAAGAATAACCGAAATAACAATATTTAAAACGCACTCAACAATTGCACCATTTCTCGTTTGCTTAAAATGGCCAGCAGCCTCAACTAACATTTGATACGGTAGTCTCACGCAAAACAGATATTGATTTAAACACATCAATACACCGAACCAAATTCTACTATACGATATGTCGTCTATTCCTTTTGTATATACCATTACAAAAGGTTCTATCAAAAGTGCTCCGCAAAGAAAAACAAAGCCTGCTGACGAAAACACTATAAATTCCATTAATTTAACATTTGTTCTAAGTAGATCTTCCTCTTTTTTTGCAATCATATTACCGAAAGCAGCATCAATTCCGTTTGTCAATGTCTCTTCTATTCTTCTTAAACCATTTGCAACCATATAATAAACAGTATAAACAGAAACTTCTCTAATGTTTGCGAACATCGTCAGAACTATGACATCGGTATTATTATTTACAAATGCAGCAACCTGCTGAGCAAAAGCATCCCATCTCTGTGAAATTGCTGTATTATTAACAGCTACATTTTTATTTATATTGTATTTTTTTCTCACATAAAGATTAAGAATGATTGGATTAATAATGAAAACAATCGCACTACCCAGCTTAACAACGTGAATTGTAGCCCCGCTTAAAATCAAAATGGCCGCAACAATAGTATTTAGTATTGTTGTCGCGATTGTTAAGATTGAATATATGTATTGTCGTTGATCTGCTTGAATTAACATTTGATATGTTATTCCAAAATAGTTTTGAGCAACTGTACTAATTCCTAAAATAATTACAAGTGAAAAAGAAAACCAATAGTCAAACTCATCCAAAACCATTAAAGGATAAACTATAGCAAACGCCAGCAATAGAATACTGAAAATTGCGGATACTTTTTTCATGAATTGTTGAGTTGCATTAACAATTCCACTAATTTGATTATTATCTCCGTCAGCAAGTGGTTTATACAATGCTGCTCTCGTCACACCTCCAACTCCAGCACGTAGTAAAATCACGCAGTTCAAGAATTGGGTAATAGATGACGTTATTCCATTATAACTAGAGCCAAATTGACTCAATATTAATCGTGGCAAAACAAAGCCACATATAATTGTAACTAATTGACTTAGCAATGATGATATTGAATTAATTAGTGCTTTTTTACTTCTCACATTGGATACCTCACTTTTTTCAATTACACTTGACGCTCTTTAAACAGAGATTTTTATCCAACTTCCCACCAATTCATTCCACTCATCTGGTTCAAAATCATCAAATCCAGACGCATCAAAAAAAGTAATCTCACCAAAATAAAGCTGCCCTTCAACATAATACCAATCTACTCGGACTTGATGTAATCCTGCTGCTAAAATTCTAGACATCTCCAACATCTCTTGTAAACAAGCCGGTCTTTCGACCTGTATATCTGACAAAGGTACTCCTTGTGTTATTGCAAGGTGCTCCCATTCTGTAGTATAAAAATCCTGCGTATGACTTGCGAAACGCCCACTGTGAACTTGGATCAATTTTGGTTCGCCTTCAAAGCACATTACTTTATAATCTTTTAATTCAAATCCTGATTCATCAACCATATACTTTTCTGCCAAAATACGCGGTTTCACATTTTTATACGGCCATTCACGTCCTTGAAGATAGTAATTATTTTGCAACGATTTGTTAATCTTGGTTTTTGCGGCTTTCATATCTAATTTATTTTTGTCTTTACATATAACAAGTCCACCGCTGTCATGTGTGCACTTCAAAACGAACTTATCCGGAAGCTCTCCAAAGTCAATATCTTCAAATTTGTCCCACACCCCTAATGTTGGAATAACATACGCAGACCCAATTTTACTCGTCACAAAGTTCTTTACTTCATACTTATCAACCATTACAGAATATTCTGGCTTTCTATCATGCAGTTTCAACCATTGTAACTTCTCGTTAAAGCGTTTTGGATTTTTTAAATTTAATTTCTTCCCCATCTTCTGCCAATATATTAGCTTCAGATACAACTCATCACTTAAAAAATCAAAACCACCTCTATGATTAATAAAAGATATTGCTTTTCTAAAAACATCCATTTAAGTATTACCTCTCTTCTTATCCAAAAAATCAAATCTTATGAGTAAAACAATTATGAATAATAAATACATTGAAAGATGTGTATCCCATGGAAATCTACTATAGTCCGAAATGACAATGGATACAAAAATCGCATAAATGCACCCCTCAATATAACCACTTGATTTAGTCTGCCATCCCCAGTAGAAAATTCTCACTATTGGGATATACCATAACAGCAGTCCGACAATTCCAAAATCTGCAGCCAACTCTGAATAATTGCAATGAGAATAAACCGGCTTCATATACACACCCATAATTGTAGGATGGTCTCGTAAAAAGCAAACAAATCCATCCACACCATATCCAATCCATGGTTTTTGTTTGAACATGATAAAAGCTATTGCTTTATAGAAATCTCTTCCCATTGCACTAGTATCAGATGAATCTTTACCAAGTACTGTATTAATTGCGTTTTCAATTCTAAGCCAAATCATATCATACAGATACGGAATTGATTGTACCAAAACTACAACTACTATCATACCAAGGACTGCAAGTGCAATCTTTTTTATCGCCACTTTTGCATCTTTCTCTAGCAGTATACAAATTGCATAAATCACTATAATCTGCAGAATGGATGTGCGAGATCCTGTGCAGACAGTTAAAAACAAGAAATATACACACAATAAATTTCCATATTTCATGTTCCAGTATTTTTTTAAATATGCACATAAGACGGATAGTGGGGCCGCCACAGCGCCTATCTGATTTCTGTGTTGCCCAATTGCAACACCAAAAGAAGTTGTTCCAATCGTTCCACCCGAAAGAATAGTCGTAAAAAGTGCCATTACGCCCATTACACTACAAGCAATAATAAAGCTCTGCATTATCGAGATTACTCGCTCTTTAGAATTTGCATATATAAAAATCACAAATCCCATAATGCATATTCTAAACACTGTAATCAGCGTTTTCGAACCACTATATACGCTATATGCCCAACCTCTTGACAAAAACATTAATACGGTAAAAGCTCCGTACCACCCTATATAAAAAGGAAGATTACTAATTTCACTTTTTCTTACATAGCCACGTTTCAACAGAGGCATCAAGACATATGCTATTAACATTACTTGGGCAATCAACTGAACATATGTGTTTGTATACAGGCAAAACATTAGAGTAAAATATAGGGTAAACACTGTATTTGGTGTTATAATCTTATCGCCATCTACATATAGCCTCATTATTTTTTTCCTCCAAAGCTATTTTCGATTAGCAAATGCCATTTCTCAATTATTCTATTCATTTCCAGCTCATCTCTAATCGTCATAGATTTTTTGGAAAACGCACATCTCAAATCTTCATCTTTAGCTAATCTAGTCCAAGCTTCCACTATCTCCTTTTTACCTCCAATAGGAACCAAAAAACCATTCTCTGCATTTGTAATGTATTCTGCTGCTCCTCCCGGAGGACAATCAGTACATACAGTTGGTATTCCTATAGCTAATGCTTCAAGCATTGAATTTGAAAGTCCCTCATAATCGCTTGTCAGAGTAAAAATCATTGCGTTAGACATAATTTCATGAATATCAGTACTATGCCCCGGAAAGTCAACGAACTCCATTAGCTGTAACGATTTTACCATACCTAGAAGTCTATTAAGTTCGGGACCCTTACCATATATTTTTAATTTGAATTCCGGATGCGTTTTATGGAATTCAGAAAATGCCTCTAGCATCAATGGGATATTTTTTTGTTCTGTCAACCTACAGGCAGTAATTATTTCTCTTTTACAATTAGTACCATTCCAGTATGGCAAATCACTCGTTAATGGGTTGCCTATAACAACCCCCTTTTTTTGAATTTTCTCTTCAAAACTATTTTTTGCATCCCTCGTCTGAAAAACTATTGCATTCGCACGTCTATACAAAAACAAACACATTTTTCCTTTTATACGTTGTTTTAAAACTTTTGCAGGGTCTATTCTCAAGGAATAAATAATTGGTGCTACGTTACTTAAATTACAGTATAACAGTTCGTTAATCACAAATGAGATAATTACATCTGCCCCAAATTCTTTTATAACCTTCTTAATTCTCTTATTTCGTTTTTCCAAACGTTCAATCCCATTCTTAGCAGAAACATCAATATATGTATACTGAACATGATCATTTAGGACATATTCTTTATCCGATGAATAAGCCGCTACAAATAATACTGTATAGTATTTTGACAATCCATTTGCTAATATTGAAGCAACTCTTTCAGCGCCGCCATCGCCTAGCCCTTGAGCAACAATCGCTACTTTTTTCATATTATACCTTTTACACGCTTTCCCTCTATAAATATCGCAATTTTCATATTTATCTAGACACAAAGTTATCATTTTTCCATCTGCTGTGCGATATCAGCGTCCACGATTTCCTCGCCAGTCTTATGCTTCAGCTGCTCCTTAGAAGCTTCACTCAAACCGTTATTGATCACGCAGTTCATGTCGCAGGTGCTACACTTATCCAGATCCTCTTTGGTAACTTTGCCATCACGATAATCACGGCAAATCTTCAGTTCGTACATGCTGTACGGATGCTTGGTAAACAGTGCCTTGAACTTGTGTACCAGAACCCAGGTAGCAGGCTTCCAAATGTACTTATGCATCGCCGGAGAAACACTACCGATCATCCAGCAATCACGGTCGCAGCAACGAACCTTTGCACGAACCTTCTCTGCTTCCGGACTATTCCACAGCTCGTCCCAAGTCTGGTTGTTCAGGTTGCCCATAACCTCTTTATCCTTGGTACCATTGCAAGGCATAACATCGCCATACGGATCGATGAAGAAGGTATCAAAACTCATGTCGCAAGGCAGCAGACGCTTCTGACCGTAGATATAATTGATCAGACCGTGGTTAAAGTAAGCACGGAACCACTTCTTCGGGCTGCTGCTGCGGAGCAGTTCGTTGACCAGATTCTCAAAGTTCTTAGCAACCATCGGACGATCATGGATAATGTTCTTTGCCTCAACAAAGTAGAAGCTGTTATGCAGAGAGGCGGTAGCAAACTCCATACCCATCTCATTGGAAATCTTGTACAGAGGAACCAGGTCAGAAGCGTTCTTGTCCTGAACAGTCATGCCGAAGCCGACGTCCTTCATACCCATTTCACGCAGCTTCTTCAGTGTGCCGTAACCACGCTGGTAGCCATTCTGCAGACCACGGATCTCGTTATTGGTCTGCTCCAGACCTTCGATAGAGATACGAATACCGATCTGCGGGAACTCCTTGCACAGGTCTACGATACGATCGGTAAAGAAACCGTTCGTGGAAATAACGATACGGTCGGACTTCTTGTACAGTTCACGCACGATATCCTTCAGGTCGGTGCGAATAAACGGCTCGCCGCCAGTGATGTTTGTGAAGTACATTTTCGGCAGCTTCTTAATGGTTTCGATGCTGATTTCCTCTTCCGGCTTGGAAGGCGCTTTATAGCGATTGCACATAGAGCAACGCGCATTGCAACGATAAGTGACGATGACCGTACCATTTAACTTCTTTTCTTCAGACATGATTAACTCTCCTAACTCTCTCTTTTAAGAATGTTTCGATTTTATTTAAGAACCACTTTGCACATACTGAGAACACGATTGAATCACAGATGACTGAGACTATCGTAAAAATGTATAGAATCAAACCATTATCAAACAGATGAGCAAAGAGCATTATTTCAAGTGCACAGTAAAATTAACACGCAAAACAAGTAAAGTTCGAACCTGATATCTTTAGTGTTTTTTCTGTATAGATTTCAAATCAAAATACTCTCCTAATTTGTAATCCCACTCATCTGGTTCAAATTTTGTAAATCCACCAAAATGATAAAATGTTAGTTCTCCAAAAAATACTTTATTCTCCTCTTCATAAAGATCTACTCTTACATGCGGAAATGGTTTTGAAAGTTTTCTTGCTATTTCAAGCATTTCATTGAAGTATTGGGGTTTGTTTAGAGTCATATTATGTTCATGTGCATTAGTAATGGGGAGCCTATTCCATTTCTTATCGAAAAAATCGAACTTAAGATGCTCTGTTCCTCTTTCACTTGCTACAAATAAGAATTCCGGTTCACCATTAAAACAGAAAAATTTATAGTCTTTTATCTGATTTTCATCTGAACTTTTTATTAATCTCTCTCCAATAATTCTGAAAGGCACATCATAATAAGCCCATTCTTTTGTCTTTGTTGCAAAACTACGCTTACTATATTTTGTCAGTGTTCTTTTAGCTTCCTCCCAATTAAAATGTGACTTGTTTTTACAAATAACAATATCTCCACTTCCATTTGTAGGTTTCAACACAAACTGATTAGGCAAAGCATTATAGTCGATTTCTTCTATACTGTTCCATACTCCAAAACATTCGTTTAAATACGCATCGCCTATAGATTCTCTTACATATTGACGAACTTCATATTTATCCACACATTTACGCATAAGTGGATCTCTATAATATAATTTATACCAATTAATTTTTTCTGTAAGTGCCTTTGGATCATCCAGGTTCAATTTACGTCCAAACGCCAATCTGTATGTGATTTTTATATATTCTTTTTCTGAAAGCCAGTCCAACAATCCTTTTCGTTCAAGGCCGTAAACTATTTTTTCAGGATGGTTAACTACTTTTTTTAAAACACTATCCATTTCATTTTCTCCTTACAGAATCAAAAATACGCATCAAGGTATTATAATGAGTCTGCGGTGCAAACCGATCTTCTAATCTAGCCCGGCTTGCAGCTCCCATTTTCTCTACCACAGCATTGTCGTCCAGCAAGGCAACCTTTTCGCACAGTTCCCGAGCATCGGCAGGCTTAAACAGATAACCATTAACGCCATCCAAAACAAGTTCTGGTAAGCTTCCGATATTGCTCGCAATAACCGGTTTTGAATACTGAAAAGACTCCAATGCAGTATTTGGAAGGTTATCATACCAAATAGACGGAATCAGTGTGAATCGTGCGCCCTTGATGATCTCTTCCAATTCCTCTCCGGCTTTGAAGCCCAAGAACTCAACATTCTTAATGTTCTTTTCTTTGATATATGCCTTTAATCTTTTCGCCTCGTCTGTTGTATCATCGCCCATTATTTTTACATGGCGATTTGGCATCATCTCATATGCTTTGACAACAGTATCAACACCTTTTTCCTCTGTCACACGTCCAAAATACAAACCATATGTTCCAACCTGTGGCTTGCCGACTTCTGATTTACTTGCCGTAAATGTCGGAATACAGGTGATTTTATTTTCATCAAAACCATTCTCAATCAGTTTCTTCTTTAAAAACTCAGACGGTGTAATAAATGCATCCACACCTTTATATACATTCATCGCCTTATGTACTTTCATAGAAAAAACTCGAACGACCGATGCAAACAGCGACCCCTTTACACATCTTTTCTTTATGCAGGTCCTATACCCCTTCGTAAGGCACTCTTCGCATGGTTTCTTGTTGTACATGAAATCAAATCTCGGACACAGTAAAAAGTAGTCTGACAGTCGTAGCACTACCGGAACACCCATCTTCTTTGCACCGCAAATCACGCTCGGTGAAAGCTTGTTTACAAAGTGGATGATATATACCAAATCCGGCTTTACATCTTTGATTTCTTTCTTAATAGCTTTCTCAACCTCAGTGGAATAGATACTGCGAGTCAGCATTTGCCAGATGACCTTTGGGGTCTTTTTACATTCTTCAAAATAAGTTGCGTCACGGCTTCCAATCGGCTCTACAAAATATTTGGAATACTCTGTTTCAACATTTTTGTTAGAATGGATGGAGAACGGAATCACTTCATGACCATTATCCTCCAACATCTTTTTAATGTTGAACATATATTTTTCCGGTCCACCCGAAATAAAATATCTATAATTAACCAGTAAAATTTTCATATCCTTAATCCCTCTGGAAGATATCTCTTGTATAAACCTTATCCTTCACATCGTCCAAGCTCTTATCGTAGCGGTTTGCAATGATTGCCTGACTCTTTTTCTTAAACTCGTCCAAATCATTAACCACCACTGATCCGAAGAACTTCTCGCCATCTTTCAGCGTCGGCTCATAGATGATCACAGTTGCACCCTTGGCCTTGATACGCTTCATGACACCTTGGATAGAACTCTGGCGGAAGTTGTCACTGTTACTCTTCATAGTTAAGCGATATACACCAATCACGGTTTCTTTTTCTTTGCTCTCATCCCAACTGTCATTCGCTTCATAAGCACCAGCAATCTCCAGAACACGGTCGGCGATGAAGTCTTTACGAGTTCTATTGCTCTCAACAATAGCCTCAATCAGGTTTTCCGGTACATCAGCGTAGTTCGCCAGCAGCTGCTTGGTGTCTTTCGGCAGGCAGTATCCACCGTAGCCAAAGGACGGGTTATTGTAATGAGTGCCGATACGCGGATCCAGGCAAACACCGTTGATGATCTGCTGAGTGTTCAACCCCTTCATCTCGGCATAAGTATCCAATTCGTTGAAGTAGCTGACACGCAATGCCAGATAGGTGTTGGCGAACAGTTTAACAGCCTCTGCCTCGGTAAAGCCCATGAACAGAGTGTCAATGTTCTCCTTAATTGCACCTTCATGCAGGAGTTCTGCAAAAGTGTGTGCTGCCTTCACCAGACGAGCATTATCCACATCAGTACCTACAATGATACGGGAAGGATAAAGATTATCGTACAGAGCCTTGCTCTCACGCAGAAACTCCGGGCTGAAAATGATGTTGTCGCAGTGGAATTTCTCACGAACACTTGCAGTGTAACCAACAGGAATCGTACTCTTGATAACCATAATGGCTTCCGGATTGTACTCAATGACCAGCTTGATGACGGCTTCTACCGCACTGGTGTCAAAGAAATTCTTCTTGCTATCGTAATTTGTAGGAGCAGCGATCACTACAAAATCAGCGTCACTATACGCTTCCTTAACATCCAGAGTTGCTGTCAGATCCAACTCTTTTTCCGCCAGATACTTTTCGATATATTCATCCTGAATAGGAGATTTCTTGTTGTTAATCAGTTCCACTTTCTCAGGAACAATGTCCACAGCAGTCACTTTATGATGCTGAGACAGCAGCGTCGCAATGGAAAGGCCTACATAACCCGTACCAGCCACAGCAATCTTCAAATCCTTAAATTCTCTCATGATATTTATCTCCTTTATTTGTAATCAGCAAAGTGCCAATATAAAACTTTCCTTATTTATAAAACTCAGCGTACCACTCAGCGAACTTTCTTAATCCAGTCCGCAGACTTGTGCTCGGCTTGTACCCGAAGTCGCGCTCCAGTGCACTCGTATCTGCATAGGTCACAGGCACATCACCCGGCTGCATCGGGACCAGCTCTTTATGAGCCTCGAAATCGTAATCTTCCGGCAGCACCTTTGCACGAACAAGCTCCTCGCTCAGAATCTGCACAAAGTCCAGCAGGTTCTCCGGATTCTGATTGCCGATGTTGTAAACTGCATACGGCGGAATCGGAAGACCATCTTCACCATTCTTCTTGTCTGGTGCTTTCTTCATCACACGAACAACGCCCTCAACGATGTCATCCACATAAGTAAAATCACGCTTGCAGTTGCCATAGTTGAAGATTTTGATGGTTTCGCCCTTCACCAGCTTGTTGGTGAATCCGAAGTAAGCCATGTCCGGGCGACCTGCAGGGCCATATACCGTAAAGAATCTCAGGCCAGTGGAAGGAATGTTGTAGAGCTTGGAGTATGCGTGTGCCATCAACTCATTAGATTTCTTGGTTGCTGCATAAAGGGAAACAGGATTATCCACCTTATCATCTGTGCTGTACGGAACCTTTTTATTAGAGCCGTAGACGGAGGAGGAAGAAGCATAAACCAAATGCTCCAGGCTCTCACAATGACGGCAGGCTTCGAGGATATTAAAGAAGCCGACCAAGTTAGATTCCACATAAGCATCCGGGTTGGTGATGGAGTAGCGCACACCAGCCTGTGCTGCAAGGTTGACGACCACAGACGGCTTGTACTTCTCAAACAGCTCGGTGATCAGTGCCTTATCAGCGATGTTGCCTTTTACAAAAGTGAATGTAGGATACTTGGCCAGCTCATTCAAGCGGAATTCTTTCAGTGCCACATCATAGTAGGCATTCATATTGTCGATGCCAATAACCGTAGCAGAAGGAGCCTCCTGGTAGATTCTCTTCACAAGGTTGGAGCCTATAAAACCCGCCGCGCCTGTGACTAAAATTGTTTTTTTATCTAAATTTACTGTGCTCATATTTTTACTCCTCAATTTCTTATTTTCACAAATTTATTCGGATACAGGAAGAACTCTAACCGCTTCGTTTTCTTCATAATCCAAGCTGCAATGATTGGACCTATAAAGCTAATTCCTAGCCCCAACACCACATGAATTACAGAACTTCCGATCCCCAACTTCAGTAAGACTGATCTTATTGGTGCCGCAAACAATGTATGCATTAGAAAAATCGGCATTGTATATTTTGCAAAAAAATCCATGCCTCTGCCAAATCTTCTTTCACCCCCCGCCACCATCAGGATGACGGCTACACAAGCCAACAATCCCATTACGAAAGGAATCACGCCACCACTAATTCCTGCCTTATACACCACCACACTCAAAATCATAAACAACAATCCGCATATCGTTCCTTGTACTTTTCTGCCCTTCAACTGCACATTAAATGCACAAATACTCATACCGAGCACAAACCAAATTTCGTTTGAGAGAACTGTTGATACTGCGTAAACGCCGTACCCCCCCCCAGTCAAAAATAGGCCTTTTGCAGTTAATGCAACTACTAATCCAGCTGCGGCTACTTTTACACTGTTAAAAGTCGGCGTAACAAGAAAAATGAAGAACAATGCATACAGATACCAGTACGGTGCTGTTGGGTGAAGGAACAATGTATCTCCTAGACCACCGATTTGGTCGTTGACACTGCTTGAGAACACTTTTTTCAGTACCCATGTTGCAGTCGTAAAAGTCGCATATGGTACGCCGAGTGCTAACATTTTTTTTGCTACATTTCTGCGCCACCTTCCCAAACTGTTTACCTGGCTGTACTTCTGATAAAGGTATCCGCTACAAATGAAGAATAACGGCACGTGGAAGTAGTAAATCGTTGTGTTAAACCATTTGTACAAATCGTTTTCAGGCATAATACTTGCCTTCGTCATGCTTTGGAAGAAATGACCTAGCACAACCAATATACAGGCAATGACTTTTATATCATCGACCCACTTTTCTCTTGTTTTTACCGCAATCTGTTTATTCATGTATTTTCCCTTTTATGTTCTATTTCACTACCTCTGTTCAGATGAAGCACTTCCAATGTGTTGTTCATAAACCAGAGTGCTCCATACAAACGCAGGTAGTGATACTGAAAGTTCTTATGATAAATTCATCTGCTGTTGCTGAACCTAGGTAGCGAGATAAAAACCGCTCTCGCAGCTCTACTCATCTCTTGAAAAGTGCCGTAAATACGCCATTTTTAAGGCGTTTTCACTATGTACATCTCACTACCTGCGTTCGGTTAGAGGAGATTATTTATTATCAATACTCTCATCTATTATTTTCTCCTGTACAGTTTCATCGTTTCCTTTACAACTTCATCCCAGTCGTATTTCTCGCAAATAAAGTCAGCTGCCTGCTTCTTCATTTCCATAACCATTTCAGGATGGCCACAGGCATCTTGCAATTTTTCTTGCAAGTCCTCTACATTCGACTTTTGGAAAATCAATGCCTTATCTTCCACAACCTCAGCGCACTCTGGAATATCAGAAACCAAACAGCAATTGCCATAACTCATAGCTTCTAGCAGGCTCAAGGGCATTCCCTCCAGATCAGAAGGCAATGTATATATGTAAGCATTGCTGTACAGTTCATCCAACAGCTGGCCCTGTACAAATCCTGTAAAGATAATTCTGTCATCACCTTCGGCCAGATTCTTTAGTTCAGCCGTGAAATCATCTGTATCACTGGAGCCGCCCGCGATGACCAGCTTTTTATCCGTCTTGACATTCTTGAAGGCCTCAACCAGATATCGAATGCCCTTTTCTGGCACCAAACGACCGAGGAACAATATGTAGGAATCCTTTGTTAGACCAAATTTTTCTGTTATCAATTTTGCTTCTTTAATCTCTGGTCGATTCACACCGTTGGGAATAAAGTGAGTCTCCCTACCATAGGTATCTTTAAAGTAGTCCTGAACACCTTTGCTTAGTACGATAATTTCATCCGCATACTTTACGGCATTCTTTTCACCATGTCGAATGAATTTTGAACCGAACCCTGATTTCCATTTCTCACGCTGCCAGTCTATGCCGTGAATGGTAACCACAACTCTTTTCCCCAGAATCTTAGGTAGCCACGAGAAAAAAGCCGGACCTTCTGCATGGATATGAACCACATCATATTTTCCAAAAGCACTGTACAAAGCCGCAAAGAAAGAGGAACTCACCGCTGCAAGACCTTTTCTTTCAATGGTTGGAACAAATTTCTGTCGGATTCCATCATATTCAATTTTATTGTCATACTCTGCACCACTCACGTGATGACCAGATCTGTTGTAACAGGTAACCTGACATCCATCTCGTGCCATTCTGGTGCACAGTTCTTTTACAACAATCTCTATCCCGCCCTCACGGGACAGTCTTTTTTGTCCGAACATGGACACTGTAAATCTATCTTTCATAATGTTCTCCAACCAATATTGTCCCCTCTGCTCCTTTATATCTATGTACACATCTGCTCATCACAGATAGTATTTCTCTCTAATTCCTCATGTGTTCATCACACAGTCGGCTAAGTGTTTTCTTATGCTGTCACACCCTCTCGGCGCAACAATCATATTTTCTCCATCACACAGATCCGTCTTTCCTCAGCACCACCAACACTGTCTTAAACAGTATCTTGATGTCCAGTCCGATGTTCCATTTTTCGATGTATTCCTTGTCCAGTCTCACCACTTCTTCGAAGTCGGTGATGTCGCTTCGGCCGCTGACCTGCCACATGCCGGTGATACCCGGTTTGATGGCCAGTCGTGCCCGGTGATGTAGCTCATACAGATTGGTTTCTGAGATGAGCGGCGGGCGTGTGCCTACGATGGACATATCGCCTTTCAATACGTTGAAGAACTGCGGGAATTCATCGATGCTTGTTCTTCGGATGAAGTCGCCGATGCCTGTTTTGTGGGTGCCGTCCGGCAGGATTTTGTTGCCTATGACACGGGGATCAAAGTCCATCTTGAACATCTTGCCGTCACCCAGTTTGTTGTCTTTCATCAGCTCGGCTTTGCGGGCTTCCGCATCCACATACATGCTTCGGAACTTGTACATCTTGAATTTCTTTCCGTTTTTGCCCACACGCTCCTGGGCAAAGAAGATCGGACCCGGTGAGGCGATGTAAATGGCCGGTGCCACAAAGATAAACAGAATTCCTGTAATCAGGCAGCCCACCAGGCCTCCGGCGATGTCCATAAGACGTTTCAGCATCAGTTCTTTGGATGAAGCACAGTTGATGCTTGTTGTCAGAACGGTGTATGGGCCGATTTTTTCTACGAATTGTTTCTGCCCCGACACGTTCTGGACTTTTGCCAGTTTCAGATGGACGGTAACACCTGTCTCTGTAAATTGTTCAATGAGTTCCTTTGGATAAGGCACTGAACCGGATGTCACGATGAGGACTTCATCAATCCACGCCTTGCAGACAAACTCCGCTGCCTTCTCCATATTGGCCACGACGATGACATCGTCAATCCATTGGCCGGTCATATCTTTGTCGATCACAACCATGCCTGCGATCTTGTATCTGGCATAATTGTTTTCTTTCATGTTCTCTACCACAATTTTCGCCACGTCCTCTGTCACAACAAGAAGCAGTGAGCGCACACCGCCCTCTTCCATCTGTTTTCTAAGGCTTTTTTTCCACAATTCCCTCACCACATAAGTGAGCAGGATATAAATGACAAACGTCTGGATAAAGGCCAGTCTTGAATACATCTGCCCCTGCTGCAGAAGAAACAAATACAAAACTGAAATGCCGCCAAGTACCACTCCATGCTGCAGTGTCACAACAAAATTTTTGTAATATCCTCTTTTCAGGACATTTTTCAATGTACCCATGAAAATCATCAGGACAAGGTCAGTGCCCCCAATAAAAACTGCCATGTTTCTGTAAATCATGGTTTTATATGGATTGAAGCCATAGCCGCTGACGGCATAAGCCAGAACAAATGCAATCTGCAGACAGATCAAATCCAAAATGATAAAATCTATATGCTTGATCCATTGGTTAGAATCTTTTCTATACATAAATACTAAGCTCCCTCATTGTTTCTCCCTTTGATCTTTTCTATTTCCAGTCCATGCCGATCAGATCCATCTGTCTGATCCGTGTATCATCGAGTACCATTCCGCTGGACTCCGGATGCTTGCGCTTTGCCCGGATATTGGCGATCCACCGTCCAAGCTTAACCCCGTCAACCGCATAGGCAGCCGGTACATTCAGATTGCCATGTTCTTCATAATAGGCCCTTGCCAGATCATATTTCATGTTCCACTGCTGTTCAGGTTTCGACTCATCCTGAAGGCCAATTGATCTGAGCTGCTTCCGCTGCTCGTCACTCAGTGCTGACTGCCGATCCCTCACCAGCAGCTGATGTCTGAGGTTGGACAGCCATCTTCCCAGAGGAATGCCATCTTCTGTTGTGTACTTTACCGGCACATCAAGATTTCCATTTGCCCGGTAATAGGTTTCTGCTGCTTCAAAGTACCGTTCCCAGTTCTCTTTGCTCTTGTCCCAGATCATACCAAGTGCTTCCAGCTGGGACTGCTGTTCTTCGGTCAAAGTCTGCTCCAGACCGTATTTTTTTACCTTGATGCGCAGATTGCTGACCCATTTGCCCAGAGCCCAGCCACCTTCTGTAACATACCGTGCTTTGATATCAAGATTTCCATATTTGTCATGGTATTTCTGCAGTTCCCTGACCGCCTCGTCCCACTTGTAATCGCTGACCGTCCATATCATGCCAATTTTCTCAAGCAAATGAATTCTCTCAGGGTTCAGGCTCCCGGCCTTCCTGCCTCCATGGACTTTGCGCTGGGTCTGGATCCAGCTTCCCAATGTCAGTCCGGATGGCGTCACATAACCTTTCGGCACTTTCAAATGGCCTGTTGCCTCATACCACTGTCTGGCAGCAGCATAGTAGACTTCCCATGCGGAATTCAGATTGTCCTGCAGTCTGAGGAAAAGTTTCCGGCTATCCTTTGTCTCGTCTATAATCCTGAATCTGTCTTCAAAACGACTGTTTTTCCCATAGATGGATGGAAATAACACACGGGCTTCCTGCATTTCATTCTGCAGACAGTCCACACAATATAAGCTGTCAAAATTGTTGACCAGATCAAAAATCACCGGTGTCTCCCCCGACCCTGCGGACAGTGCACGGCCAATCTGCTGCATGTAAATGATGGGTGACACCGTTGGCCTGAGAAGGATCACACCATCCACATCATCCACATGAATGCCCTCATTGAGCATATCAATGCAATACAGAAGCTTCAGATGACTGCTGTCATCTGCTTTGAATGCCGCAAACTCTTTGCTTGTTGCTGCATTATTGTAAAAAGCAGTATATATATGCGGATTTTGATCCACTTTGTGAAACCACTCACCGGCCTGATCCTTCATCTCATCCATATGTTCCTTGCTGGAACAAAAAAGAATGTATTTGCCGTTTTTCTTTGACATATGCTTTGAAAAAACATCATCCAGACCATCCGCCTGCTCCAGTGCCCGGCGCAGCTGTTCCAGAAGTTTTTGATTTTCTTCGATCAGTCCCTTATTGGAAAGATTCTTAATCCGCTTCTTCAGCTGCTCCAGTTCTTTCTTATAAGAATACATAGCGATGACATACTTTGGTTCCGGCAGAATTCCTCTAATAATGGCTTCGCCAAGGGTCATCTCCGATGCGATATTTCCCTCGAAAATCTCCACCGCCATGTTGCGCTGATTATCCAGATAACGAATATTTGTCGCAGACAACCCCAGTCTTTTTGCCTCCGGATAGGTATCCAGCAGTTTTTTTACACTGCGGCCCCATTCAGCAGCCCCGCAGCGATGAAACTCATCTAAGATGATATAGTCCGGATGAAGTGTCTCAATGCAATCCTCATTCTTCATAAGCCTGCTGTAGGACATATACGCAATATTCGAAAATGCAAGTCCGGTATTCTCCAACTGAGTCTGATAAATGTATTCACTTGGTGACAACCAAAGGAAATGGCTTTCGGAATGCCGCTCTGCGAGCTTAAAGGCGATCATCGACTTGCCGCTGCCGGTGGGATGAATGACCGCCGCCATTCCCTTCTCATCCAGCATCCGCTCCGCCGCCTGATAGGCATCTTCGTTGTGTCGGTAAAGATGTATGCTCATCCAACCGCCTCCATATACTATTAGGTAAAAAGGAAATATTTTCGCAGATTAAAATAATCTGCGAAAGATCTATTGAAAACATGTTTTTTATAAGGATTTTTTTAAGAAATGACCCTTTATCTGACCCCTTATGGGACTTTATCCAGAAATGCTTACAAGAAATGTAATCCAAAAGTGTTTCATTTTATTTCCATATCATGAGGAATATTTCTCTTAAAGTGAAATTAACTTTTGTTAATTTCACAATCGAATTTGACCCCATATTTGACCCCTTAAATAATAAAATTTTATAAATATGCTAATTTTTTGCACAGAAATCGCAACATTATACACAAAACTTTCTACTTATATTGACAAAATATGCCCTTACGACTATTATAAAAGTAGTGTGTTTTCACAAAAGTATCACAAAATGGACAAAAAGGGAGACTGGATCTTTCGCAGATTATTTTAATCTGCGAAAGTTCCAGCCTCCCTTTTGTGAAAAATACCGGTTAATGACCCGATCCAGCGACAAAGCTTCAGGGCATCCGTTGTTAACGGATACCCTGAAGCTTTGTCATGTGCCTAAATTGAATTTTTATAAAATATTTTCCTTCACAAAATCTACAACTTCTAAATTCTTTTGAATAATATTTTCATCTTTTTCCATGTCCGCAATAGACATCCAATAGTAATGCCGATTATTAAGAACAAAATCTTCCTTTAGAGCCAATTCTGGCATTTTCTCAAACGAAACTTCATATAACCTATGCTGATAGACCCTATCCTCATTATGGCTTACAGAATACTTTTCCTGAACCCTTGAAACCACATAATGACAATTAATTGTTCTGGCATCTATATTAAAATCTTCAGCAATGCGGCTTATAATATTCTGCTCATTATTTCTATCTGTTGTTTTACAATTTAAAAACAACTTGCAATCCCATTCCTCATCGTAATACAGCAGGAATTTACTTGCTTTTTGATTTTTATTCCTTTTAATCACTATCAATGAATGCTTATGCTGAATCATATCTAAATCCTCAATGTCTTTCATTAATTTTGTATGATTATAACTGTCACTGTGCATTTCAATCAAGTCTTTTGCAATTTTCAGCGTATATAACACACTTATAAAACAAAATAAATATTTTAATGTGATGCTTGAAGCAAAAAATATATCATTATAACTCGCTGTAAACGCTGATAATAAAAATGATATTCCGGCAATAACTGTATCAACTGCAACTCTATTACCAATATAATCTCTCTTTTGTTCCAATAATAACGCTAAATCCTTTTTGTTGATTAACAGCCTCATAATAATCATACCTTTCCAAATTATATCATGCCCATATTTTATTGACCAGTATAAACATTATAATCTATTAATACATTATTCCCAATATATATTTCAATCACGAAGACATATCTCTCCTCCATTTTTCGTCAAAGTATCCTTTTATTGAATATCTCATGTCAAAAACCGAGCTGTCATGCCCTTCCGCTGGTGTCCTAAAATCTGCAAAATACAAATCAACAAAATCAAACAGAATACGGCTGTTCAGGTGCCGCAGAATTTGGTACAATAAATCTATACTGAACAGTTACCAGAATTTTATATGAAGCTTCATATAAGTTTATTACTGAATGGATTCGAGGGATATGATGATTTATTTTATCGTGAATAATACAGCCAGAACCGGCAAAAGCCGAGCCATCTGGCTGGAAATGAAAGAACTATTAGAAAATCGAAGCATAGAGTATAAAGCTTATCAGACCAAATATGCCGGTCATGCCACCGAACTAGCCCGGAAGATTTCTTCTCTACCCGAAGACAGGATTTATCTGATCACCGTAGGCGGTGACGGTACTTTGAATGAAGTGATCAACGGCATCTCTGATTTTTCACGCATTGTGTTAGGAATTCTTCCTATCGGTTCCGGCAATGATTTTGCCAGAGGTATGGGCATTTCCAGGGATACTCTGTGCAATCTGGAACAAATACTGGATTTGATTGAATCAGACTCAGAAGGTACGGCCATCGATCTTGGTGAGGTATCCTGTGAAGCATTGGATACACCGAAATATTTTGCCATCAGCTCCGGTGCCGGACTGGACGCCATTGTCTGCAAAAAGGCGCTGCATTCCAGACTTAAGAAGTTTCTGAATCATCTGCATCTCGGCAAGCTGACCTATCTTTTGCTGACGGTTGAGTCTTTGTTCTCCATGACCACCTGCGATGCTGATATTGTTTTTGATCACGGCGAAACGATGCATGTCAGCCATATGATTTTTGCTGCCGGTATGAATCTTCGGGCAGAAGGCGGCGGTGTTCCCATGGCACCGGATGCTGTCCCTGATGACGGCATGCTCTGCCTTGGCATGGCCCACGATGTCCCCAAATGGCTGACATTCTTCCTGCTTCCATTTCTCGTTGCCGGCAAACAGAAGTACATCAAAGCTTTTGAATGTATCCCATTCAAAGAGTGTACCCTGCATCTTTCCGGCTCTATGACCATTCACGCAGACGGTGAGTACTGCGGCGAGAACACAACCATTACATACAAATGCCTCCCGGGAAAACTGCATTTTCTGAAAGTATCGTAACTGTCAAGCTTTACAGCTGCGTATGCTTTTCCAAAATCCACAGTGTCCCGAGAGGCACTTTTTATTTTCTAACTTTTTATAGTCTCTCCATCGGCAATCTATCATCTCTGACCTTGCAGATGAAGCAGCATGGAATTCTTCTATTATATTAATCCCTGGATCAGAATGATCAGAATCAGGATTGGAAGCAGTGTCATGAAGTACCACTTCAGCTTGCCGGACATCTTCATGCCTTTTCCGCGGTTGGTCTCTGCAAGATAATTGTCAAATCCCCATCCGCGTCTTGTAACGCAGAATAACAGATAAACCAGTGAACCGCCCGGCAGCAGAATATTGCTGACAAGGAAATCTTCTGTATCCAGAACATCTCTTCCGCCGATCAGATGCAGGCTGCTCCAGATATTATAGCCGAATACACATGGCAGACTGGCGATCAGGATAAGGATACCGTTGCAAAGAACTGCCTTTTTGCGGCTCCATCCAAAGTTATCAATGCAGCCCGCGATCAGGTTCTCAAATACAGCAATAACCGTTGAAAAGCTGGCAAATGTCATAAACAGGAAGAACAATGTTCCCCAGAGTCGGCCGCCTGCCATATTCACAAAGACATTCGGCAATGTCACGAAGATCAGCGACGGACCTGCATCCGGCTGAATCCCGAATGAGAAACATGCCGGGAAAATGATCAGACCTGACATCAGTGCAACAAAGGTATCCAGACCACAGATTCTCACTGATTCTCCGGTGAGCGTTCTGCCGCCCGGCATATAACTGCCGAAAATCTCCATGGCACCGATACCAAGACTCAGGGTGAAGAAGGCCTGATTCATGGCTGCTGTGATCACTTTGCCGATTCCTACATCCGATGCGCGCTTAAAATCCGGCATAAGATAAAAACGCAGGCCTTCGCCGGAACCCGGAAGCACCAGACTATGAACAGCCAGTATAACGATCAAAACAAGGAGTGCCGACATCATAATCTTGGAAATTCTCTCAAGGCCATTCTGCAGGCCAAAACTGCAGACAATAAATCCGGCAATAACTGTAATTGCCATGAATACCGCCATTTCAACAGGATCTGCCAGCAAATTGGAGAATACACTGCCTACAGCATCCGCATCCATTCCGCTTTTGAAACTGCCGGTTATGAATTTGACAAAGTAGCTCAGCATCCAGCCGGATACGGTTGTATAATACATCATCAGCAGCGCACAGCCGATCATACAGAACCAGCCGTGAATGTGCCATTTCTGGCCATCCTTCTCCAGTGCTTTATAAGCCTGAACTGCGCTCTTCTTGCCTGCACGTCCCACTGCCAGCTCCATTGTCAGAACCGGCACGCCCATGCAAAGCAGGAATATCAGATAAAACAAGACAAAGACACCGCCGCCGTTTTGTCCTGCCACATATGGAAAACGCCACACATTGCCAATACCGATAGCACAGCCTGCGCTTACCAGAATAAATCCCAATCGGGACTGAAAATTTTCTCTATTCATACTTCTATTTCCCCTAAGTAAATACTTGATCTCAATCATTCGGTGTCCTTCTCTAAGCCCTGAAATGATCATCCTCTATTGATGGAGCTTTTCTGCCAGTGCCTTTCCGGTTGGCGTTGCTGCCAGTCCTCCTCTGGCCGTCTCCCGCAGATCCGGATGCATCTGATTGCCCACTGCCTTCATGGCGTCCACCACTTCATCAAATGGGATCAGACTTGTGATGCCTGCTAGTGCCATATCGCAGGATACCACTGCATTGGCCGCACCGATGGCATTGCGCTTGACGCATGGACATTCCACCAGCCCTCCCACCGGATCGCAGACAAGGCCCATGACATTCTTGAGTGCCATGGCTGCCGCATGGAAAACCATCTCCGGTGTACCGCCGCAAAGCTCTGTCAATGCACCTGCTGCCATAGCTGCCGCAGAGCCTGTCTCTGCCTGACATCCACCGGAAGCTCCGGCAATACTGGCATTGGAGGCAATCAGGCATCCGATCGCCCCAGCTGTCAGAAGCCCCCGACAAAGCATTTCCTCATCAAAATTTCGTTTCCGGCCGCAGACAAGCAGCACTGCCGGCAAAATACCGCTGGCTCCGGCTGTAGGCGCTGCAACGATCTTACCCATGGAAGCGTTCACTTCAACCACAGCGATGGCTGCTGCCACAATTTCAGCCATTTCCCGGCCCATATTGCTGCTTGCTGCAAAGTGATTTAATTTGACCGCGTCGCCGCCGGTAAAAACACCATGATGCAGATTCTCAGGATCAAGGCCTTTTGTGATGGATGTCTGCATGACCTGCAGATTACTGCGCAGATCCGCCATAATGTCATCCCTGCTTCGTTCGCTGCGCTCCATCTCCCGCCGCAGCATAACTTCACTGACTGACAGTCCTTCTTTTGCGCAGATCTCACACAGCTGCGCACTTCGGATAAATGAATATCTCATAACTTACATACCTCCACAATATCCTGATTCTCACTGCGGATCTGTTCTACCAGACAATCCTCGACTTCTCCGTCAGTTTCGATCACCATGCAGGCATTCTGCCATCTTGAGTTTCGAAATACCTTCATAAAAGCGATATTGATCTCATGCTCCGCCAGTACACCGGTGACGCTGCTGATGACGCCGGGTCTGTCCTGATGAAAAATAAGCAATGTCGGATAATCACAGCCAAAGGAAACATCCATTCCGTTAATCGACTGAATCTCAATATTGCCGCCGCCGATGGAGGCTCCGGTCATATGAATGGTTCTGCCGTCTTCGTTTTCAAAAACAATTCCTGCTGTATTGGGATGCTTCATTTCTTCATCAGAAAATTCTACCCGGATATCTCTGCCCCATTCTTTGGCCAGCTGCGGTGCGATCCTTAATCTGTCATCATCCGGTGCAAAGCCCAGAAGTCCTGCTACAACTGCTTTATCTGTACCATGCCCTTTGCCTGTTTCCGCAAAAGAACCATATAAAGTCACAACGGCCTTTTTTACGCAGCCCCCTGCCATACGGCTGGCCACATAACCAATTCTCGCGGCCCCGGCTGTGTGGGAACTGGATGGACCGATCATCTGCGGTCCGATCAGATCAAATAATCCATATTCTTTCATGTTTGCTCCATTTCATTTTCTGTCACGTTACTCTGTCATAGTAAGAGCTGCCTCTGAATCGTAATATGATTATTCATCAGGGCAGCTCTTGCCTTATCTCTAGTCTCTCTTATTCCGTCATGTTGATACAATGCAGCTGTTCAACAATGCTGTTCAACAATTATAGTGACCAAAACATCGACTGCTGCATCCCGATACAAATTAATCTTCAATCTGAGCCAGTGCCTGCGCAAGGTCTGCGATGAGGTCTTCTTTATCCTCAAGACCGCATGAAATACGCACAAGGCCTGCCGGTACACCTGCTGCCGCTAACTGCTCATCACTCATCTGACGATGCGTGGATGTTGCAGGATTCAGGCAGCATGTTCTGGCATCAGCCACATGTGTCTCAATAGCTGCCAGTTTCAGATGCTTCATAAATGTCTCCGCTGCTTTACGGCCGCCCTTTAACTCAAAGGAAACAACACCACAGCCGCCCTTTGGCATATACTTCATAGCACGTTCGTGGTATTTATCACTCTCAAGACCCGGATAATTCACATAAGCCACCTGCGGCTGCTTCTCAAGGAATTCGGCCACAGCCTGACCATTCTCCACATGACGCGGCATACGCACATGCAGGGATTCCAAACCGAGATTCAGGATAAATGCATGTTGCGGAGACTGGATGCATCCAAGATCTCTCATAAGCTGTGCTGTACACTTTGTGATAAAAGCGCCCTCTTTGCCGAACTTCTCAGCATAGGTGATGCCATGATAAGAATCATCCGGTGTACAAAGTCCCGGGAACTTCTCAGCATTGGCCATCCAGTCAAAATTACCGCTGTCAACGATGGCACCGCCCACAGCTGCACCGTGGCCGTCCATGTACTTCGTCGTGGAATGTGTCACAATATCTGCACCCCATTCAATCGGACGGCAGTTGACCGGTGTCGGAAATGTATTGTCCACGATCAGCGGCACATGATGGGCATGGGCTGCCTTCGCAAACTTCTCGATATCAAGAACAGTCAGTGCCGGGTTGGCGATGGTCTCGCCGAAAACAGCCTTTGTGTTCTCTTTGAATGCCGCATTCAGCTCTTCTTCTGTGCAATCCGGAGAAACAAATGTTGCTTCAATGCCCATCTTCGCCATTGTCACAGAAATCAGATTGAATGTACCGCCGTAAATGGATGAAGATGATACGATATGATCACCCGCCTGACAGATATTAAACAGGGCAAAGAAGTTGGCTGCCTGTCCTGAAGATGTCAGCATTGCTGCTGTACCGCCTTCCATGTCTGCAATCTTGGCTGCAACATAATCATTGGTCGGATTCTGAAGCCTTGTGTAAAAATAACCGGATGCTTCCAGGTCAAATAACTTACCCATGTCTTCACTTGTATCGTACTTGAAAGTGGTGGACTGTACAATCGGGATCTGTCTCGGTTCACCGTTGCCAGGTCTGTAGCCTGACTGGACACATTTTGTATTCATTTTGTAATCACTCATACTTATACCTACCTTTTTCTAACAAAACATCCCTTTTATTGTATCACTTCCAATTGCAGACTACAATGAAAACCATTATAAATCATAAAGTTTGGTATATTTTTCTGTCAAATAATCCGTATAAAATGTCGGATCAAAATCACCGCAGGCATTCTTCACGATTTCACCCGGAGTCAGCAGGCTTCCATACTGATGGACCTTCTCTTTCAGCCATGCAGATACCCCTGTCAGTTTGCCCGCACGCACTTCCTCCCACACAGGGAAATCCTTTTCCATATTGCAAAGCATCTGCGCACCATAGGCACTGCCGAGGGCATAGGATGGAAAATACCCGAAAGAACCGCCGGACCAATGGGAATCCTGCAGACATCCTCTCCTGTCATCCGGCACATCCACACCAAGATATTCTTTATAAAGACGATTCCAAACCTCAGGAATATCCTTCACTTCAAGACTGCCGTCAATAAGCTGCTTCTCAATCTCGTAACGCACCATCACATGCAAAGAATAGGTAAGCTCATCAGCCTCTGTCCGGATCAATGATGGCTGTACTTTATTCACCGCACAGTACATCTGCTCTGCTGTCACATGCTTTAACTGTTCTGGGAAAAATTCCTGCATTTTCGGGAAAATCGCTTTCACAAAAGGCAGTGACCGTCCGATAATATTCTCATAGAATCTGGACTGACTCTCATGAACCCCCATGGATACGCCGCCGGTCAGACAGGTGTATTGCAGATCATCACGGATACCCAGCTCATATTTGGCATGACCACCCTCATGAATCACGGAATACATGGAATCCACCACATTATCCTCTTTGTAATTGGTTGTGATACGCACATCTTTATTATTAAATTCCAGTGTAAACGGATGCTCTGTCTCGCCGATGGTACAGTGACCTCTGTCCAGTTCCATCACTTCCATCAGATAGTCAGAAAACTTCCGCTGAACTTCCACTGGATAATGCAGATGCAGAAAACTGTCATCAATCTGCGTTTTCTCACCGATGGCATGAATAAGGGGTACCAGACGCTCCCGGACTGTCTCAAAGAATGTATCCAGAAAGGCCATATCCGCACCACGCTCATATTCATCCAGCAGTGCATCATACGGCTTTTTGCTGCTGTCATAATAACCCGCAAACTTTCGGTTATAGGCAACCAGTTTCTCCAGTACCGGAGCAAAAAGTGCAAAATCACTGGTCTCCTTTGCTCTGTGCCACACATCACTGGCCTCATTGGTCAGCATGGCGTAATCCATATATTCATCCGCCGGAATTCTGGACAAACGGTCATAGCTTCTCTTTAATTCTTCCACCTGTCTCTGCTCCACAAAAGACAGATTCTCCTTCTGATCCGCCAGAAATTCCAGTAATTCCCCTGTTTCCGGTGCTGTCATCAGCTTCTGGCTCTCTCCTGCCAGAATACCAAGGGCCACACCTCTGCCCTCCGATGTATCCTTCGGTGCCACTGTCACACTATCCAGATACAAAGACGATGATGCTGTCTGGTAAGCATATAACTTCTTCTGAAGCAGACCAAGCTGCTCTAAAGCATTCTTTAACTCCATTATTAACTCCTTTTTTAATATTTTTGAGTCATTCAGTTTCTTCGTTTCAATCACGAAAACATCCAACTGCACAGCTTTTATATTATTACAAATCTTGTTTCTCGTGAACGCTTTCATAAGCAGGTGCTTCCGGCACGGCCAGTACTTAGGCAGTGTCTTTTACTGCCTTATGTACTGCTGCCAGTGACGGGCAGTGAAAACGGCCTGCTTTGAATCGTTCACGAGAAACAAATATTGTCTAAAATATGCAGTTGGATGTTTACATTTATTTCGTAAACTTCGAGTGGCTCAGGAAATTCTCACTCTTGATGGTTTTCAGCATGGACTCCGCATTCAGATCAAAGGCTTTCTGCGGCCATCCGCCCTTCTTCTCCGGTCTCCAGAACACCGCTTCCATTGCTTTTAACTGCTCTTCCGGTGTCTCATTGTCTCTGATAATCTCCAGAATCCTGCTCTTCGCAGCAGTCAGACCATCCTCAAACCACTGCCACAATTCCGGTGTTGTCTCTCCCACTTCTCCGTAATGGGTCAGCCACAACTTCTTTGCCCCGCTGTTTCTGCAGCTGTCAATACTCTTCATCGCTTCCTCGCAACTGACAAGGAACTGCGGCATATAATCTTCCTCTGTATTGATGCTGCCGATGGTTTCGGAAGCCAGCAGATCATGACCGTCAATCAGATAGGACAGACAATCCTTTGTATGCCCTACTGTCTTGATTGACTGCACACAGACATCTCCCACATTAATCGTCTCGCCGCCGATCAGCATCTGATCCAGCTGAATCCCACGGGTAGAATAATCATCCGGCAGTACCGCATCATTTAACTGTGCTGCACTGGCTGACAGTTCATGAATCAATCGTTTCGCTGATAGCTTTGAAAGGACGTGTCCTGCATAGGCTGCACCAAATACCATGGCATCCGGCCAATACTTCTTGATCACCGGCAGGGCTCCCACATGGTCATAATGGGAATGGGTCAGAAAAACTGCATCAATCGGTCTGTCCCCGATAATTTCTTTAATCTTCTCAACCGTTTTCTCACCGTACCATGCCATGCCCGGATCAAACAGCGCCGTATTCTTCTCTCCCACTGCCAAATGGCAGGAACCCAATATCTCATCATTTAAATAGTAAAACTGACTCATTTCTATTATCCCCTTTTTATTTTTTATCTCAATCATTGATTGTTGACTGAACGAATATCTTTTCTGCTAATTCTTTAAAACGATTTTTTGCCCTTTCATATGTCAATGAATCAGAAATCAACTTGAGAGTTGTTTCCTTGTAGTCATTTTTATAAAAATCTTCATCACATATTTTATGAATTAATTCCAAAACATTAACATCCAATGGAGCTGCCGGTGCAATGCTCGTTCCCATTCCGATTCGATGATTACGGACTTCTCCCACAAGTTTAAGAAAATTATCATCTATTGCAATGCACTCAGATAATTTATATATATCATACAGGTGTCTTGAATTTCTATGTGTTTTTCCCTGCAAGTAATAATCACATACCGCAAATACTTTATCAATAAGTGTACGACTTATTGATTGCACTCTCATTGGAAATGGCTTCAAACCATAATCTACAACAAATTCTTTTTCCTCCTTTCCAAGTGCCGTAAATATGTAATTGTACAGTTCTTTTTCTTCTGTAGGGAATGCGTAAGACATTAACGATGTTTCCAACTTAACATATGGCGGAACAGCATTAATTATCCTATTTCCGACAACTGATTCATAATAGAAATCATAGTGATTAAGGTTCTTATCGCTTTCTACATACTTAAAATTACGAATTTCTAATCTTAATTTATCCGCAATTGGTCTTAAAATATTATATTTTAATTTTTTACGTCTCGCTTCTCCCAAATGTTCTGTAAATGTAATATCTATATCTTCTGAGAAACGATCAATTACATGAAATGCTTTTGAAAGAGATGTCCCGCCTTTAAAAACAACTGGGTACTCGATACGAGACAACATTTTCAGTATCATCGTAACATAATAATCTTTTTCAACGATATCCTCACTAACATTCAATTTTTGAGAAGTTAACAAAATTGCATCTCTGAATAATTCTCGATTTTCTTTATGCAAGTACATGATCCAATTCCAATTCATAATAAAATTTAAATGTTGACAATGGGTACTTTCTAATATAACAATCTACATCTTTTCTTTTTATTCCATGAATCGATATATACTCAGCAAACTTTTCTTTAGCATCTGCATATGAATAATCCAGGTATTCATCCAGGTTTTTCAACAGTTCCAACATCTGCAGTACATATACATTTTCCTTTGTAATCGGTACTACTGGCTTTCTCACATAGAATCGCCTGTTTCCTATCTTGACCTCACGGTTTGAAGAATGCGTATTATTACTTACTATTTCAACGACTCTTGGAACCTGAGTAGTTATTCCTATCTGGTTAGCAAAAGAATTACCGCCGTAAAATCCGTCAATATTATTACCCTTAGATATGAACCGATATCTGGCCACCATATCCGCATTTGGTCCGACTGTAGATTTAAGCATAGTCATCTTAGGAATATAATACACGCCCGTATCATATTTCATCAGCAGTCCTTTTGCACAAAGTACTCTTAATTGCTGATTCAAAGCAGATTTTGTTATATCCTCTCTTTCCAAATCCGAAAAGAAAATAGGCTCTGCTTCTTTATAATGACTTTTGATATATTCATACAGCATTCTTCTTCCTCCTATTTCTTAATGCTTTAGATTTTTATTTTCTATTTTATTTAGTTTTATTATATTCCTTACCACATATGATGTCAATTATATTCTTTCCATTAACATTATTTTGATTCTTTATTGAATCATTATACTCCTCAGCTATTGTATATAAAATGAGAAGCCTCATTTTATAAGGCTTCCCAACATCATTTTTCTTGCATTTCTACAAATCCTAGCGGATCGCCCTCTGACTTCAGGAAATGCAGCAACATATACGCACACATCATGGCGACATTCTCTTCTTTTAAAATGCGACAAACTTCTTTTTTATCTGCCAGCACAACCTGAATGTCCTCTGAGCTTTCTTCAAACCGGTTATCCGGCACGCCGGAAGCATAGCCATAGACCATTCCGCAGGCTTCATCCGTCATACCGACTGTTGTAAATCTCGGCTTTGTATACATATCATCCGCCGGAATCACCTGCAAATGAAGTCCTGTTTCCTCATGAAATTCTCTCACGGCCGCATCCGTCATCGCCTCCCCGGGCTCCACAAGTCCCGCCGGAAATTCATATACATAATCTCCCAGTGGATAACGATACTGTTTCACCAGCACCACCTGGTCTTTTTGTTCACCATACACACTGTAAATACTCACACCATCCGGGTCATTTCTGTGAGTCACCGCTTTCAAATCATCCGCTGACTTCGCACGGGAAGCCACATAATACTCCGATGCTTCGCCATTGCGGTGGCGTACATCCATACAAAACAAATTCAGAAAACGATGCTGCGTTTCCTGAAAAATTTTTGTTATTCTTTTTTGATTATTTTTTTCTATTTTCATAAATACTCAGCCTTTATAACCACCAGTCATTTTACCTGTTTGCTGCTTGCAAGATGCCATCATCAATATTTTTAACTCTATATTTTCAATTCATCTATAAATTATATGATACCATACATGTGCGTTTTTAACAATTTAAATAAACCATTCATTTCAGACAAACAAATTTCTCTCTGTATGCTGAAATGAATGGTTTATTTTAGTTTATTCTAATTCAAACGCTCCCGTATACAACTGATAATATTTACCTTTCTCGGCGATCAGTTTTTCGTGGTTGCCTCGCTCGATGATACGACCATGTTCAAGTACCATGATCACATCGGAGTTCTTGACTGTTGACAGACGATGGGCGATGACGAAAACGGTACGGCCGTGCATCAGGGCATCCATACCCTTCTGAACGATGGCTTCTGTTCTTGTATCAATGGAGGATGTTGCCTCATCCAGAATCATAACCGGCGGATCCGCAACGGCTGCTCTCGCAATAGAGATCAGCTGACGCTGGCCCTGGGAAAGTCCACTTCCGTCGCCTTCAAGGACTGTCTGATAGCCATCCGGCAGCATTCGGATAAAGCCGTCTGCGTTGGCCAGCTTTGCCGCCGCAATACATTCTTCATCTGTGGCATCCAGCTTGCCGTATCGGATATTGTCCATGACTGTACCTGTAAACAGGTTGACATCCTGAAGCACCACACCCATGGAACGGCGCAGATCGTCTTTCTTGATCTTGGTAATGTTGATGCCGTCGTAGCGGATTTTGCCGTCCGCAATATCATAGAAACGGTTGATCAGGTTCGTGATAGTTGTCTTGCCGGCACCTGTTGCACCGACGAAAGCCACCTTCTGACCCGGTTCTGCATAGAGGTTAATATCATGAAGCACCAGCTTATTTTCTTCATAACCAAAGTCCACATGTTCCATGACGACATCACCTTTTAATTCCTCATACGTCAATGTACCGTCGCTGTGGGGATGCTTCCAAGCCCAGAGACCTGTTCGTTCTTTGCATTCTATAAGCTCACCATTTTCACGCTTCGCATTGACAAGGGTTACATAACCATGGTCTTCTTCTGATTCTTCATCCAGCAATTCAAAAATACGTGTTGCACCGGCCAGGGCCATGATTACCGCGTTTAACTGCTGGGAAACCTGTGCGATTGGATTAATAAAACTCTTTGACATGGTCAGGAAGGACGCAATTGTACCAAGTGTCATCACGCCGGCACCTGTCAGACTGATATTTGTCACACCGGCAATGGCAAGACTGCCGCCGACAAGCGCCAGCAATACATAAAGAATATTGCCCATATTGCCCATAATCGGCATCAGAATATTGGCATAAGTATTGGCCGTTGTCATGCTGTCACAAAGCTCCTGATTTTTCTTATCAAAAACGGCCTTGGCTTCTTCTTCATGACAGAATACCTTGACCACCTTCTGGCCGTTGATTATTTCCTCGATATAGCCATTGACATCACCGATATTCTGCTGCTGTTTAATAAAGTAGACACTGCTCTTTCCGGCAATGGATTTGACCACTTTTAAAATCAGGAAAAGGAACACAATGATAAATAATGTCATCCACAAGCTCAGATACAGCATGGAAATAAACACGGCAACAATTGTGACACAGGAAGACAACAGCTGCGGCAAGCTCTGAGAAAGCATCTGACGCAGGGCATCTGTATCGTTCGTATAATGACTCATCACATCACCATGTGTATGCGTATCAAAATACTTGATTGGCAGTGTCTGCATATGTGCAAACATATCATCTCGGATCTTCTTTAAAATACCCTGGGAAATGACAGCCATGGTTCTGTTATAGATAAAGCTGGCCAGAATACCGATCACATAAATGCATGCCATCTGTATAATGGCTCGGAATAACGCATCAAATACAGGATTGGCTTCAAGAAGAAGCGGGGAAATGTAATCATCTATCAATCTCTGAATAAACAGGGAAGACATGACATTGGCGATTGCACTGAGCAAAATGCAGATAACAACCAAAATGACACGCGTTTTATAAACACTCAGATAGCCCAGAAGCCGCTTTAATGTATTCGGGTTCACCTGTGGTCTTGACGGTTTCTTATTCATTGTCATCTCCTCCTTTCTTCTGTGATTCATATACTTCGCGATAAATATCAGAGGACTGCATCAATTCTTCGTGACGGCCGATGGCTTTGATCTCGCCCTCATCCAGAACAATGATCTGATCTGCTTCTTCAACAGATGATACACGCTGCGCAATAATAATCTTTGTTGTGTCTGGAATTTCTTCCGCAAATGCTTTACGAATCGCTGCATCCGTTTTCGTATCAACTGCACTTGTAGAGTCATCAAGAATCAGGATCTTCGGCTTCTTCAAAAGTGCTCTTGCAATACAAAGTCGCTGTTTCTGACCACCGGATACATTCGTACCACCCTGTTCAATATACGTATCATAGCCATCCGGAAAAGTCTGCACAAATTCATCTGCACAGGCCAGACGGCAGACACGCTGGATTTCCTCATCTGTGGCATTTTCATCACCCCAACGAAGATTTTCCTTGATCGTACCCGAGAAAAGGACATTCTTCTGCAGAACCATGGCCACTTCATTACGAAGACTTTCGATATCATAATCACGAACATCCACATCACCCACAAGGACGCGGCCCTCTGTGACATCATAAAGTCTCGGAATCAGCTGAACAAGACTGGATTTTGATGATCCCGTACCACCGATCACACCAATCGTCTGACCGGAGCGTATATTCAGATTCACATGATTAAGTACCGGCTTATCTGCCTTTCTGTTATAGGAAAAAACAACATCTTCAAACTGAATATCACCGTTCTTTACTTCATGAACCGGATTCTCCGGATTCTTCAATGTGCTTTCCTCAGAAAGCACTTCGCAGACACGCTCTGCGGATGAACGAGCCATAATGATCATAACAAAGACCATAGACAGCATCATCAAACTCATCAGAATCTGCATTGTGTAAGTAAAAAGGCTCATGAATTCACCGGTAGAAAGTCCAAGTGCTTCATCACCGCCGCAGGCCACAATCGCTCTGGCACCCAGCCAGCAGATCAACAGCATACAGGTATAAACAGCCAGCTGCATCAACGGCATATTAAAGGCCAGAATCTGTTCTGCTTTGACAAAATTCTTGTAAATATTATCGGAAACCTGATCAAACTTTCCAACCTCATGATCTTCACGGGTAAAGGATTTCACAACACGAATACCATACAGATTCTCCTGAACAATCGCATTCAGTCGGTCATAGGTCTTAAACACCCTCTCAAAAATCGGATGCACTTTCATGATAATCCCATAAAGGCCAATACCAAGAATCGGCACAGTGATCACATAAATTAATGACAGCTGTGCATCAATTTTGAAAGCCGCAAACAGCGCACAGACAAGCATGATCGGGCTTCTGACTGCAATTCGGATAATCATCTGGAAGGCCATCTGAATATTGGTAATATCTGTCGTCATACGTGTGACAAGACCGGCAGTCGAAAACTTATCAATATTGGCAAAGGAAAACTCCTGTACCTTATAATAGATATCCTGACGCAGGTTCTTTGCAAAACCGGACGAAGCCTGTGCTGCAAATTTTCCTGAAATGGCACCGCAGAACAATGAAATCATCGCCACTGCAAGCAAAATCAATCCATACTTCCATATAACGCCCATATCTCCCTGATCGATACCTTCATCGATCAGTTTTGCCATGATCAGTGGAATCATAATCTCAAAAAAGACTTCCAACGCCACTGTCACAGGAGACATGATCGTCTGTTTCTTGTATTGCCGGATACTTCCGGCCAGCGTTTTAATCATACAAATAATCCTCCTATCTCTATCTAGCTAGCCGCATCTGTCAAATAAGGACGGCTTATTCTTCTAACATGTTATCTGCAACTCTCTTTAATAAATGCATAAGTGTATGAAACTCTTCATCCGACAGCCCGTTCCTGATCCTGTTTTCAAGCTCTATTCTCTCCACCGCTGCATTGGCGTTGATCTCTCGTCCTTCCTCAGTCAGAACAAGCCGCTTCAATCTGGCATCACTGGAAACACTTTCCCTTCGGAGCAGTCCTTTGCTCTCCATGCCCTTTAACACTTTTGAAACCGTTGACCTGGTCACACAAAATTTTTCTTCTATATCTTTCTGATAAATCTCTTCATTCTCATGGTCTGCCAGGTATCCGAGAATCCAGCCATTGGATCCTGTAATCTTATGAACCTTACTCATATAGATATTACTATCGGCCTTTCTGCGGATCATCGTCGCTGTACGAAGAATCAACAGACCTAACTCTTCCCTGCAGGGCAGGTCCTTTCTGCACATTACATAGCTCCTTTCTGAATATCTTTGTTCTGTATGCATTTTGTTTTCAAAAAACTGTTGCATATCAAACTGTTTTACGTTCAACATTATACAGCGATTGTTTTTTTATGTCAATACCCCTGTGAAATGAATGCAAAAAAAAGGAAGAGATGTCTCCCTTCCTTATCTTTAATTCAACAGTATCCTGTCATTATCAAATTCTTCTTTTTTCTTCTCTGAATACATATCCAGCAGATCAGAAACTGTCATATGCTCCCTTTCCTCTTCCTTGATATCGAAGATAATCGCACCAGAATCCAGCATAATGGTTCGGCTGCCTGTTGTCAGTGCCTGCCCCATATTGTGGGTGATCATCAGAGTCGTCAGATTGCGCTCACGGACGATATCATTGGTTATGGCCATCACCTTCTCAGCCGTGGCCGGATCCAGAGCCGCCGTATGTTCATCCAGAAGCAGCAGCTTCGGTGTCACGATTGTACTCATCAGAAGTGTTACAACCTGTCTCTGTCCACCTGACAGAAGTCCGATCTTCGTAGCCATACGGTCTTCCAGTCCCATGTCAAAACGTTTCAGTGCTTCACGAAACATCTCCCGATCCTTCTTTGTAATGGCAAATCGGAAAAGGCCTTTTGTATTCTTGGAATAAGCCAATGCCAGATTCTCCTCGATGGTCAGGTTCGGTGCAGTCCCCTTCATCGGATCCTGAAACAGGCGTCCGATGGAAGCTGAACGCTGATGCTCCGGCAAGTAAGAAATATTCTTCCCATCCAGAATCACACTGCCCTCATCCAGAAGAAAATTACCGCAGATGGCATTGAATAATGTGGATTTACCGGCACCATTGGAACCGAGGATTGTCACAAATTCTCCTTGTTTCAGGGACAGATTCAGATGATCCAGTGCCTTATGTTCATTTGGTGTGCCTTTTGCAAAGGTCTTTGATGCATTGATGACTTTCAGCATATTTATCTTCCTCCTTTGCTTTCTCTCATGCCGTTTCTCTTTAACCTGTCATTGGCCATTTTCACTTTGATGGCCGGAACAGCCAGGGCGATTGTAACAATGATAGCTGAAATCAGTTTCAGCATATAGGCCGGGAACATATCGGACTTGGTTGCCAGGGCAATAATATAACGGTATACAATAGAACCCACAATGGCTGAAATAAACCCGATCATCAGACTTCTGTGACCGAAGAAAGCTTCACCAATAATAACGGAAGCCAGACCGACAACAAGGATACCGACGCCGGAGTTGATATCCGCAAAACTCTGATACTGAGCAATCAGACCACCGCAAAAAGCGATGCATGCATTGCTGATGGACAGTGCGACCATCTTCACCGCATCCACATTAATGGAAGATGCACGGACCATATCGGCATTATCACCGGTGGCACGAATGGAAAGTCCAAGGGATGTCTTAAAAAATACTGTTAACAACACCGTAACGATCACAACTGCCACAACGGCAACAAATAACTTCGCCACATCCTTAGACATAAATGGAAAAACTTTCAGGCACAATGTAAAAATCGTATCGTTGTTGAGCAGTGTCACGTTGGAGGCACCACCCATGACAAACAAGTTGATTGAATAAAGTCCGCTCATTGTCAGGATACCTGCCAGAACAGGATGAATATCCAGTTTCGTCTGAAGGAATCCTGTCACGCTGCCGGCCAGCGCACCTGCGGCTAACGCACCCACAAGTCCCAGCAGCGGATGGCCTGCAGCTGTCAATATCGAAGATGCTGCCAGACCGAAAGTAAAACTGCCTTCCGTTGTCAGATCGGGAATATTCAATATTCTAAAACTGATATAGATGCCAAGCACCATGATACTGTAAAGAAAACCAAGCTGCAAAGAGCCAATCAATAAAGTCATACTTTTCTACGTCCTTTTCATATTTTATCTTTTTTTGACTTTACCCCCTGCTATTGCAGAGGGTAAAATGCATTTCTTCTATATATAATATATCATTCAGGATAACTTTGCAATCCTACTGTGCATCATCTACGAAAGTAGCTGTGTTCTTCACATCATCCGATAACGCAATGCCCAGTGCTTCAAGCGTCTGATTGTTGATGACTGTTGCTGATGCAGGAACAACGACTGCAGGAATATCTGCAACTGCTGTGCCGTCAAGAATCTGTACTGCCATATCTGCACTCATGGCACCGATGCCCTTATCGCTGATAGCAACTGTTGCAAATGCACCAGATTCAACGGTTGTTGCTGAACTGCAGTATACTGGAATCTTGGCATCTCTTGCCACTTCTGATACAAGTGTCATGCCGGCCTGAATGACAGAATCATTCGGAACAAACATGGCATCAACGCTGCCTACTAATGACTGAGCGGCCTGCTGAACTTCTGAAGAGTTCGTCACGGTTGCTTCCTTGTAAGAAAGGCCATTGGCATCACAGTATTCCTTGGCTGCTTCAATTGTATCCACAGAATTTACTTCGCTTGTGCAGTACAGGAAACCAAATGTCTTGCAGTCCGGTGTCAGCTGATTGCTCAGTGCGAAAATATCAGAAACAGGGATTGCATTGGATGTACCTGTTGCATTCTTGTCCGGATGATCCATATCTGTGATAACGCCTGCTGCTACAGGAGCAGAAACAGCGATAAATACAACCGGTGTATCTGTTTCAAGATTGACCATTGCCTGTGTAGCAGGTGTAGCAATTGTACAAACCAGATCATAGCTTCCGTCTGCCATAGACTGGGCGATTGTCTGAAGGTTTGTTGCATCGCCCTGTGCACACTTGTAATCCACTGTCAGTTTATCTTCTGTATAGCCTTTTGCCTGAAGTTCTTCAATAAAGCCTTCACGCATGTCGTTAAATGCGCCATTCTCAATCAACTGGATGATACCTACTGTATAACTGCCATCGGCCTTCGCGCCTTCGGAATCAAGCGCCTCTGATGCTTCAGATGCTGCCTCGGAAACGGCTGCTTCTGTCGTCGCCGCCTTCGTCTCCTGTGTGGAAGAAGAACCACAACCTGCCAGTGTCATTGCTGTCATCGCCAAAATACATACTGCTGATAATAACTTTTTCATGAAAATTACCTCTCTTTCAATCTTTCCTTAAAATACAGGCTTTTCTATGAGGAGTTTGCTTCACAGTCAGAACACACAGATTGTTTTATCTGCAAATCATTTGCAGTTGGCGCCTCGGGAAAAGTTCCCATAAAACAAAAAAATCCGCCCTATGCAAAGGACAGATATATCTGCGGTACCACCTTTATTGATTATAAAATCCACTCATCATGAAAATGCCAACACATTCTCTACCGTTAACGCCGGTCTACGTCCTCAGATACTCCGCATCATATTCAATGCCTTTCCCCTGGCCCTCAACGGTCCATTTGCTCACCAGCGTCTCCACAGGTTCTCAGCTCCTCCTGCTCTCTGTACGGTGCTTATGTGAACGTTATCTCCGTCTCAAAAGTTTGATTTAATTTTAGCATATAATTTCAGAATGTCAACCCTATTTTTGATAAATTATCACTTTAAACGGATAAACTTTTGTGTAAAGTCAGCATCTACCTTGCGGCTATCACTCCTACGCCAATTTATACGCCTTTTAGGCAAAGTGACAGGCTACCTGATGTCCCGTCCGAATCGGTTTTAAAACCGGAGCCTCCTGTCTGCAGATATCTTTTGCCTGACTGCATCGATTGCAGAAAACGCAGCCTTTGATCTCTCCTGTCGGGCTCTGTGCTTCTCCTTCAAGAACATAAATATCCTTATCCGGGTCATCATAAATTGAAAAGACAGACCCTAACAGTGCTTTTGTATATGGGTGACGGGCATGCATTCGGAAGGCTGCTCCGTTCATGATTTCGACAATTCGTCCAAGGTACATGACAACAACCTGCTGGCTGAAATTCTCCACAAGGGCAAGGTCGTGACTGATAAACAAAATCGCATAGTTTGTTTCATCCTGATGCTCCTTCAAGAGTGCCATGATTTCCTGCTGAATAGACACATCCAGAGCACTGGTGGCCTCATCACAGATCAAAACCTCCGGATGCAGTGCAATGGCTCTTGCAATGGCAATTTGCTGCAGCTCGCCTCCGGACAGCTGATGGGGATATTTGTCAAAATATTCCTCACCGAGATAAACACGTTTCAAGGAATAATATGCCATCTCTCTGGCTTCTTTTTTACTCTTCTTTTCGAAATGGATCCAGGGCTCCATCAAAAAAGTACCGATCTTCATTCGCGGACTGAATACATTGGCCGGATCCTGAAAAATCATCTGGACATTTCTGCGGTACTCACGGAGTTTTTCCCCCCGCAGTGCAATATTCCGGCCATTCTGCATCCCGCCAATAGGCTCATTTTTATAATAGATCATCCCATCTGTCACCGGTTCAAGCAGCGTTACCATCCTGGCCAGCGTACTTTTACCGCAGCCTGATTCACCCACAATGGCTGTGCAGATGCCTTTATGCAAAGACAAACTCACATTATCAACCGCACGAAGGGTTTTATGATAGCGCAAATCAAATGTCTTACTTACATTTTCCAAACGTATAATTTCCCGATTATTCTCCATCTGTCTCTCCCTGCAATTTCGGTACAACTGTCAGCAATTTCTTCGTGTAATCATTCTCTGGATGATAAATCACCTGTTCTCTCGTTCCGAATTCCTTTAACTCCCCGTTTTGCATCACCGCAATGTAGTCTGCCATCTTGGATGCAACCCCCATATTATGGGTAACGATAACAATAGCTGTTCCCATCTTATCACGCAGATCCATCATCTGCTTGACTACCTGAGCCTGAACCGTTACATCCAATGCACTGGTAGGCTCATCCGCCAGCAGCAATTTCGGGTTCATGCTCATCGCCATGGCAATGGCCACACGCTGTTTCATACCGCCGGACAGCTGAAAAGGATAGGCATTCATCACATGCTTTGTATCCGGCAGTTTCAAGGTTGCCAGCATTTTCTTGGCGATTTCATAGCCCTGCTTTTTTGTCATGGACTGATGACACCGCAGCGTCTCAACATACTGATCGCAGACCTTTCGCCTCGGATTCAGATAATCACCGGCATTCTGAAAAATCATGGCCATGCCCTCCCCACGGACATGACGCAGCTCTTCTGCCGTCATCGCCGCCATATCTTTTTCACCAAAAAGGATCTGTCCCGATGCCAGCTCTCCGCCTGCGGGCAGCAATCCGATGGCAGCACGGATGAGCGTTGACTTGCCGCTTCCGGATTCCCCGACGATGGCAACAATTTTTCCCTCAGGCACAGCAAAACTGACATGTTTTACTGCTTCTTTTGTATTCTGATAAATAATACTGACATCCCTCAGTTCCAAAACGTTCATCCCGTGCTCCTCCTTTTAAGGATTAAAATTCATTCGTATTTTGTAACTGTTCAGAGCCAAGCAAAATTTCAAAAACAGGTATAAAATGCTTGCATTTTTAAGTCTGTTTTTGAAATTTTATTTGGCGGATACGCCACACCGACGAAATGCGTAGCATTTTGGAGGTTAGCTCTGAACAGATACCCTATTTTTACTCTACGGTAATATCTTTTGTGATAAAGTAATAATCCGCCACCGGCTGATTGGCATTTTTCACCTTTGCCGCTGAAACCATATTCAGATAGGAATTGGTCAGAAACAGATTGGCTGCATCATCATTGAGCACCTGTGATGCCTCAGCGGCCAGTGCATAACGGTCTTCTGTCTTAAATGTCTCAGACATCTTTCTGACAATTTCATCAATCTTGTCATCCTGGAAACCGGTCAGATTCTTTTTGCCGGATGTGCCAAGTCCTGTATACATTGTCTCAAGCCAGATCTGCGGATCGCCTGTCGGTGCAGAATTATCATTGGCTGTATACAGATCAAAATTGCCCTGTGTCTGGTAATCAGAAAGATTTTCGACAGAAAGAATTTCCATATGGATACCGACATTTTTCAGATCAGACTGAACAGCGGTTGCAAGAATAGCTGAATCTGCGGAGCCATGATCAGAAGCCTGAAGATAATTCAGCACTAATTCAGAACCATCCGGCATTTCACGGTAACCATCGTTGTTCACATCCTTATAACCGGCATTGTCAAGAATCTCTGCTGCTTTTGCCTCATCATATGTATAGGCTGTGATCGTGTCATTGCCAAACGGTGTGGAATCTGAGTAGGCGCTGTGTGCGGCACTTCCCCCGATCAAATCGGCATAGGCATCCCTGTTCACCGCATAAGAAACCGCTTTGCGCAGTTCAAGATCATGCAGCGGACTCGTCTCTGCCTGATTCATATACGCCACATTGACACGCGGACTGATGATGGATGAGACATTGTAGGCTTCATTGTCTGTAAACAGAGTCACACTTGTATTGTCAATTGTATTTGTCAGATCAATTTCCCCTGACTGGATAGCCATCGCTCTGGCATCGGCGTCCGCAATCTGTGTCACTGTAATGCTATCAAGACCGGCTGTGCCATCCCAATAGGTTGGATTCGCCGCAAGCGTGACTGTCTGTTCAGGTGTAAAACCGCTGACCACATAAGGGCCTGTGCAGACAGGCGCTGTCTGAATCGTTTCTTCACTTTCAGTTGTATCGATAATATCAAATACCGGCTCAACGAGATTGTTTAGAAGGGCAGCATTGGCTTCTGTCGTTTTAATCGTCAGATCCTGTCCATTGGCCTCCATACTGTCAACCTTCAGATATTCTGCCGCACGGTCATTCATGGAAATTGCCCGCTCAATCGACGCTTTTACCGCTTCTGCATCCACGGCCTTGCCGTTACTGAACATCACGCCTTCACGAATATGAAACTTCCATGTCGTTTCATCTACATTCTCCCATGAATCTGCCAGGCAGGCCTCCACCTTCAGTTCATCATTCAGCTTCACAAGCGATTCGCCCACACCAAGACGACTCAGAACCCAGCCATTATAGTTGTTTGCCGGATCCAGATCTGAGGCAATCCAGAAAAATGCCACATTAATATGCTTGCCATCCTCTGCCTCTTGTGTTCCCTTTGTCTGTCCTTCAGCACTTTCCGTTGTCTGATTTGCGGCTGAATCCGCTGTCTTCGCTGACTGGCTGCCGCCACATCCTGATAAGATACCGCAGGCCATCGTAAATGCCATTGCAATCGCAGCAATTTTACTTAATTTTCCCTTTTTCATATATAAATTCTCCCTTCAACATATCTTTATTACTCTATAGCCGTTCATTTTGCTTTCTATAATTAAAACCCACGCATCACTCTTCGAAGGCTATCTGTGCCTTTTTCCTATGATGAATAATGAAGGGCCTCAATTTTCCTTCGGATCCAGTATGTCTCTTAAACTATCTCCTAAAAGATTAAATACAATCACTGTTATAAAAATCGCCAATCCAGCAAACAGCATGATCCATGGTGCTGTCTGCAAATATGATTTGCCCTCGTAGAGCATATAGCCCCATTCCGGTGTCGGCGGCTGTGAAGCCAGACCGAGGAACGACAGACCGGCCAGAGCCAGCATCATGCCGCCCACATCCAAGGTCGCCATAATGACCACTTGGGGAACGATATTCGGCAGTACATATCGGAACAGAATCCCTGCTGTTCCGACACCGCCGAACCTTGCTTCGGTAATGTAATCCTTGGTACGAATGACGGAAGCCAGTCCTCTGGCCATTCTTGCGTACTTCGTCCACCAGACAAAAGACAGGGCAATCACTGTATTCAAAAGTCCCGGTCCCATCATTCCCACAATAGCAATGGCAAAAACCGTGTCCGGAAATGCCAGCAGAATATCCGTCAGACGCATGATCACTGTATCCAGAAGTCCGCCGAAGAATCCCGATACAATGCCGATCACCGTTCCCAACACGGATACAATTGCAATCATGATAAAGGTTAATATAAAGGAATTGCCCGCACCGTACAAAATTCTTGACAGCACATCTCTGCCCACATTGTCTGTACCAAACAGATGGCTGCCGCCCGGCGCGGATAATTTAGCCGCATAATCAGTTGCCAGCGGATCATAAGGTGCAAAATATTTGCCGAAAAAAGCAATAAAAAGGACAACTGCAACTGCTGCAAGGCAGCAATAAAACCGGAGCCATTTGCCTTTCTCTGTCTTTGCCGGTCTGAACCAGGATTTTCGTGGCTGCGACTTTCTCTCTCTCAGGCGGATTTTCGTGGCTTCACTCATTTAATCCACCCTCTTTCTCAGTCGAATCTGAGGGTCCAGACATCTGTAAGAGATATCGACGATCAGATTCACTGTCACATAGATAATCGCCATCCAGATGACATATCCCTGGATCAGCGGATAATCTCTGACACGGATAGCTTCCACAACCATGTTGCCGATACCCTGCCAGGAAAAAATCGTTTCAATAATCGCCGCACCGCCCAGCAGATGTCCCACTGACAAGCCAAGCAGTGTAATGATCGGAAGGATGGCATTCGGCAGCACATGCCCCCAGATAATCCTGTGCTCCGGTATGCCTCTGGCTCTTGCACCGATCACATAGTTGGCATTCAATTCCTCCAGAAGTGCCGCACGAATCTGTCTGGCATAACTGGAGATCATCGGAATTGTCAGGGTAGCAACCGGAAGGATCATTCCCCCAATCGAATCCGTGCTGACAACCTTAAACCACCCCAGCCGAACTGCAAATATATACATCAGCAAAAGCGCCAGCCAGAAATTCGGCATCGAGACACCGAAGAATGACAGGAAACGTATGATATAATCTGCCGTTTTATTCTTCTTAACCGCAGAAAGAACACCTAACGGAAAAGAAATCAGAATCACAACAACAAGAGAAACCCCCGCCAGCTTCAAGGTCATCGGCAATTTCCTGGTCATCTGCGTCAATACAGATTCACCGAACTTGGAGGATTCCCCCAGGTCGCCGTGCAGGACATTGCCAAGCCACCGTCCGTACTGGATAAGCACCGGATCATTCAGCCCCATCTCTTCCCTGGTCTTTTCAAGCAGCTCTGATGACGGCATCATGCCCATGGAAACATATTTCATCTCCGCCGCATCACTGGGTGCTGCCTGAGTGATCATAAAGGTTAGAAAGGTTACTCCCAGAAGGACAACCACAAGCTGTACCAGTCTTTTTAATATGTATTTGACCATTCCATGTCACCTACTTAACAGCGTAAATCATAAAATGATCGATGACCTGATGATCTTTGCCATGCTCGTCCTCAAATCTGCTTCTGTCCACTTCTGTTTCCAGACCTTTAACCCCCATCTCAAGCAGCAGATTGATGTCCCACTGAGGACGTTTTTCTCTGCTGAGAGGCAAATCTCTTGCCACATTGTTGATAATATTTACATCCACATTCTCGATATATTTATGTTCATCGCCATGATGGATCTGTCGGATCTCATATTCCTGACGATATTCCTCATCATAATAATGCAAATAATAATTGCCGTCGTAATTCAGAATACAGCCGCCCTTTTTCAGTACACGCAGCCATTCCCTGTATGCCTTTTCCGGATGCTCCAGATTCCATGTGAGATTTCTCGTAACGATCATATCAAAGGTTTCATCTTCAAAAGGCAGCTTCTGGGCATCTCCCTGAACAAACTCCGCTGTTACACCGGCAGAAGCCGCGTTCTGCTTTGCCTGATTAAGCATTCCGTCAGAATAATCAAATGCGGTCATCTGACAGCCCCTCTGACCAAGCATCATTGTAAAAAAACCCGGTCCGCATCCAAGATCCAGCACTTTGGGATTGTCCGCCTTTGGAAGATATTTGTCCAACAGCGTCTTCCAGTAAGTCCCCTCTTTCTGTGCATCCTCCATCTCTTCCATAACAGACTTGGAATAACCATCCGCACGGGTATTCCAATAAGATCTGATTGTCTCAAGCTGTTCCATATGTCTTCTCTCCATTCTGTTTTCCGGCAAAAAGTAAAAAGAAAAGCATTCCCGTTTCAAATAATGAAAACAAGGAATGCTTCGTACATTCTATCTATAGTTATCCCATCCGGATAACCTTCTGCCATTTCATTTCGTCTCATCTGTAAAAAAATCATCTGCCCGCTTCGTACCGGCAATTTCAATAAAAATATCATATCACGCAGCAGTACTTTTGTCAATTAACGTGCTTATACGTTTTTAACATAGAGTCATTAAACATAAAAAGCAAAGACAAACCAGGGATCGTGATAATCCACCAGGCTTTCGTCATCAATGCTTTATCAGACAATGACAACAGACTTCCCCAGGAAATCTGTTCACAATTTATTTACTCATGCGGTTGTCGTGTTTCCTCCACCGTATATTCCTCAATTTCTGTCTTTGTCACCTGTTTGATATGTTTCTTTTTCAGACGCAGATATACGAATTCCCGAAAAATAGTATAAAACACGGACAACAGCGGAATAAAAACAAGCATACCTACAATTCCCATAAGGTTTCCACCGATCGTAACTGCTGCAAGAACCCAGATTGACGGAAGCCCTACCGATTCACCCACAACATGAGGATAGATCAGATTTCCCTCAATCTGCTGCAGCACCAGAAATACTATAATGAATAAAATCGCCTGTTCCGGACTTACCATAAAAATTAAAAAGCTTCCCACTGCACATCCGATGAAAGCCCCGAAAATTGGGATCAATGCGGTAAATGCAATCAAAATCCCGATCAAAAGTGCATATGGCAGCCTCAAAATACTCAATATAACAACAAACATACAGCCGAGAATCACGGCTTCCAGACACTGACCCGCAAGAAAATTTGCAAATGTCCGATAAGTCAGAGAACAGACTTTAAGAAAAGCATCTGCTTTTTTCCTTGGAAGAAAAGCGAAAATTACTTTTCGGATCTGCACGTGCAGCTTCTCCTTCTGAAAAAGAACATAACAGGCAAATGAAAATGCAATAAAAAAGGTTGCCAATCCACTGACTATGGAACCCAATGCTGACATTGTGGTATTCATCATATTTCCTGCACCGTTTCCAAGAAAGCTTATCCCCCACTTGATTGCCTGATCCGGATTAAACTGTACCTGATCTACCAGCTTCATGACTTCCTGGTTATTATGAGAAAATTCCCGGATCCAGCTTTGCATCTGCGGAATAAAATCAGCGATGCTCACCATCAGAGTTCCCAATGTCCGCGTAAGCTGCGGGATCACGCCAAACATTACCAGTATGATCACGCCAACCGCAAATGCAATCGTAAGGAGCAGGCTTATCGGTCTTGCCAGTTTTACGACTATCTTATTTTCTTTTTTTACTCTTCCAAAAATTTTCTTTTCCAAAAAGCTCATTGGCACGTTGGTCACAAATGCGATTGCTCCGCCAAGTACAAAGGGAAATAGGATTCCCCATATTGCTTTCAGCACATCGAGCACCACATCAAATTTCCACAGGGCGACCACAAGAAGTGCTGTAAACACAATAAGCTCCCGGATTTTTTTTATAGTAATTTTACTTAAATCCACTATTGTTCTCCTCTTTTTTTAATTTGTTGAATCATTACATAAAATACTGTAATCCAAAAGACGTCTTTGTGCCAGATCTGCCACATCAATTGCAGTTGCTGTGCTCCTTTGCCAGATACTGCTTGTCAATTCGTTAAAAGCGTGCTATAGTATTTTTATAGTTAGCTATGACTAATCAGTATTATTCTGAGCAATTACACATACAACTATCTATATATTTCATACTCAGAGATTGGAGGTCTGATATATGAATCTGAATATATTTTATGGTATTTTAATTCCTTTTCTCGGCACATCCCTCGGTGCCGCCTGCGTATTCTTCATGAAGAATACCTTAAGTGACAAAATCCAACGGGCATTAACCGGTTTTGCCGCTGGTGTTATGGTGGCTGCATCCGTATGGAGCCTGATCATTCCTGCCATTGAACAATCCGCATCCATGGGAAAGCTGTCTTTTCTTCCCGCGGCCATCGGTTTCTGGATCGGCATCCTGTTTCTGCTGCTCTTAGATCACATCATTCCCCATCTGCATCAGAACAGCGATCAGGCTGAGGGACCGAAAAGCAAACTTCAGCGCACAACCATGATGGTTCTGGCTGTGACGCTGCACAATATCCCGGAGGGTATGGCCGTGGGTGTCGTCTACGCCGGTTATCTCGTAGACAGCACAACCATCACCGCCGCCGGTGCACTGGCATTATCCCTTGGCATCGCTATCCAGAATTTTCCGGAAGGCGCCATCATATCCATGCCCCTTCGCGCCGAAGGTATGAAGAAAAGCAAAGCCTTTGTGGGCGGTGTCCTCTCCGGTATCGTGGAACCTGTCGGCGGCATTTTGACAATTCTGGCTGCCCATTATATTATTCCGGCCCTGCCTTATCTGCTGAGTTTCGCCGCCGGCGCTATGCTCTATGTTGTCGTCGAAGAGCTGATCCCTGAGATGTCCCAGGGACGCCACTCTGATGTGGGCACCCTGTGTTTTGCTGTCGGATTCAGTCTGATGATGATCCTGGACGTGTCTCTCGGATAAAAATTTTTCGTTAACAGAAAATTTCAAATACAAGAATCATCAACGGCATACTGATGATTGAAAAAAGTGTGGTCAGCACATAAAACAGGCTGGCCTCTGCACTGTTCTTATCATAAAGCTGTGCCATGGAAGTAACTGTTGCACAGGCCGGTGTGACACATGCAAGAAAGACAATCAGTAGCAGATTCTTTCCGTCCGCGATCCAATCCGTCAAATCCAGCACTTTGAACACAATAAGTACGACAAGAGGATAGATAAACAATCTGAGCAAAACAGCCAGATAATTTCTTTTTTCCATGAATATTTTTTTGAATGGAATTTCAGAAATTGCCATACCTGCTAATAGCATACCGATTGGCCCGATCATTTCTGCCAGCATATCAATCGTTCCGCCAATCACATCCGGCAATTCAATCTTTGTGATAAACAGAAATGCACCAATGCAAATTGCTACAATGTTAGCATTCCAAAATATTTTCTTTAAGGAAAGTCTTTCTTCACTGCACATTCTATGCCTGCCATGTGTCCAGATCAGAATCATCTGAACAGCCAGAAAACTGCAGGAATAAATAACATACTCTGTACCAAGAAGCGCCTTGACCAGCGGAACAACCAAAATACCGCCATTCGTATAAACCGTCGTCAGTTCTTCAACCATATCAAGATGTAGCGGCCTTTTTAAAATTGCTGTGAGGATTAAAAAGACAATATGGGCGATCACTGCTGCCACAACCGTAAAAATCAATCCTTTCAGTACCTCCGGTGTGTATTCAATCTGAAATGAATTGATAATCATACATGGAAGCACCAGATACACAAGCAGGACGGAAATACTCTTACTGTCGGAAACCTTCAGCAGACCGATCCTGACCATGATGAAACCAATTATAAGGATAATAAATAATTTTACAATTTGTTCTGTTAAAATGAGACTTACAGTCATAAAATCCACTCTCCTATTCTATACTATTCTATAATAAAAAGCAAGTCAGCATACGCCGCTTGCTTTTTCATAGACCTCTCTCTTTTTCTGAAGCAGATTATAGTCCCGTAAATTTTATTTGTCAATACATCTCGCAAAAATTTCACTTATTATTTTTAGAACAATTTATCCATCTGTCGAACATTTCCTTCATTCCGCTGTCTTTATACTCAAATCTCTGCATCACCGTTCTCAGATGACCATTGTATAAAAATTGATATAGTTCTTCAACTTTTCATCAGGATTCATCCTTACGCCTGCAGTAAGTCGTCCATCACTTCTTCCACTGTTTCTATCTTCTCAGCCCGCCAGGCTTCAGCGCCGCAGAATAATAGTGCTTCATCGACTTCACCCTTTGCCGCATGGAGCAGAGACTCCGTAATGCAATACGGAATTTCCGAAGGCTTGCAGCCCTTCATGCAGAGCAGGCATTTCTTCGGTGATATCCTTTCACCGGCCATCACCCGCTCCATAAAAGGATTCATAATGGCCCTGCCAGGCATCCCCACAGGACTTTTCACAATCTGAATATCTTCTTTATTTGCCCGGATATAAGCTTCTTTATAACGAATATCTGCATCACATTCTTCTGTCGTTACAAAACGCGTTGCAACCTGAATGCCATCCACTCCAAGGCTAAAAGCATGCTTTGCCGCTGCTCTGTCATAAATGCCGCCGGCCAGTACGACCGGAATTGAACAGCCGTATTTCTCACCATATTTTCTGACAACAGCCATGATCTTTTTCACTTCATCATCATAACTTTTTTCGGCATATTCTTTATCATCATATTCAGCATATTCTGCCAACTGTTCACGACTAAAACCGAGATGCCCACCGGCTTTCGGTCCCTCGATCACCACAAGATCCGCTGTACGATGATATTTTCTGTCCCAGTATTTCAGGATGACCGCCGCCGAACGTTCTGTTGATACAATCGGTGCAATCTTGGTCTGACTTTCTGCTGCCAGTCCCGGCAGATCAAGGGGCAGTCCCGCACCTGAGATGATCAGATCCGCACCGGCTTCCACTGCCGCCCGGACATGGCCTTCATAATCTCTCAATGCAGTCATGATATTAAAACCGATGATCCCATCCGGTGCAATTTCCCTTGCTTTGGTCAGTTCTTTGCCGATGGCCCTTCGGCAGGCTTCCGCCGGATATTCTTCAAAATCCGGCTCCCGAAAACCAATCTGGGCTGTCGAGATCACACCGATGCCTCCGGCTTTCGCCACTGCCCCGGCCAGCCCTGACAGACTGATGCCGATGCCCATGCCGCCCTGAATGATGGGCTTTTTGGCTGTCAGATCACCGATTTTTAACTCTGGATATGTCATCATAATGCTCTGAACCTCCGATATCTCATCTCTGCAATTTCATCACCCGTCATTGCCAGCTGTTTTCTGAAAAATAATTTCATACATCTGTCCATTTTCAGTGTCAGTTCCGGCAGTGTCTCTATGGTGAGATCTTCCGGTTCTTCAAAAACACGCTCCACCATGCCATGTTTTTGAAGATCTGCCGCCGTCAGCCGCATCACAGCTGCCGCCTCCTTTGCTTTATGGCTGTCCTTCCATAGAATACTTGCAAAACCTTCCGGTGATAAGATTGAATAAATAGAATTTTCAAGCATCCACACCTCATCTGCCACCGCCATAGCAAGGGCACCGCCGCTGCCGCCTTCCCCGATGACAATGGACAAAATCGGCACTTTCAAACCTGACATTTCAAAAAGATTTCTTGCAATGGCTTCTCCCTGCCCACGCTCCTCTGCTTCCATACCGCAGAAAGCCCCGGGAGTATCTACAAAACAGATGACCGGACGGCCGAATTTCTCTGCCTGCTTCATTAAACGCAGGGCTTTTCTGTAGCCCTCCGGTGACGGCATGGCAAAGTTACGCAGGACATTCTCTCTTGTATTGCGTCCCTTTTCCTGGGCAATGACAGTCACAGGCATTCCGTGAAATCTGGCGATACCGCCTACAATGGCCGGATCATCCCCAAAATACCTGTCACCATGCAGTTCTGTAAAGTCCGAAAATAAATCTTCTATATATTCTGTGCCGACCGGTCTTTCCTTCTTTCTGGAAGCCAGAACCCTGTCCCAGGCAGATTTCTTTTCATCTTTTTTCGCAATGGATAATTCTTCACTTATATTCAGATCCGGATTCTCAGATGACTCTGACACTTCCTTATAGTTTCTGAGTCTTTGTTCCGCCTCGGGATTTTTCTCATGCAGTGACAGAAGATGCTCCAGACGATTCTTCAGGTGTTCTCTTTCTACAATCTGATCAATAAAACCATGCTCTAACAGGAATTCCGAACGCTGAAAACCCTTCGGCAGCTTTTGTCCGATGGTCTGCTCAATAACTCTTGGTCCCGCAAAACCGATGAGTGCATTCGGTTCTGCCAGAATAATATCCCCAAGCATAGCAAAGCTCGCTGTAACACCGCCGGTTGTGGGGTTTGTAAGAACCGAGATATAGAGCTGTCCCGCATCATGATGTCTTTTTAAGGCGGCAGATGTTTTCGCCATCTGCATCAGAGAATGGATACCTTCCTGCATTCTGGCTCCGCCGGAGCAGGCAACAATGATCACCGGCACCTTTCGCTCTGTGGCTTTCTCAATGGCTCGTGTCAGCTTTTCACCAACAACTTTGCCCATGCTGGCCATCATAAAATGACTGTCGCACACAGCCAGTACCACTTCATGACCGCCAATCCTTGCAAAACCTGTAGTCACCGCTTCATCAAGGCCTGTCTTCTCACGAAGAGCTTCAACTTTATCTTCATAGCCTTTGTAATGCAGCGGATTTCCGGATGTAAGGCCTGTATCCCATTCCTTAAAACTTTCTTCATCCGCCAACATCTCGATGCGGCGTCTTGCCGGTACACTAAAATAGTTGCCGCATTTCGGGCAAATATACTGATTGCCAATAATACTTTCTGCCAATACCACTGCTCTGCAGGCATTGCATTTGCGCATCAGCCCTTCAGGCACCTCCGGTGATGACTCCCCGGAGTTTTGAACATTGGCCTTCCTGTTTGTCAATGTAATGTAATTTTTCTGATTGGTCTTTTTAAACATATTTCCAAGCTTCATTGTTCATCCCTCCTGTCACTTCACCGGCTTTTTGCATTGCCCGGCATCATCATGCTGCAAAACATCTTACCCTTCAGCTGCATAACGATGGTTCAGCAATTGTTCCTCTTTATCTGCAATAAATTCGATATCAAAATCACCGCTCTGATAATCCGGATCATTTAATATCTCATATTGATAATCCACATTGGTATCAATGCCCTCAATAATCACTTCTCCCAGAGCGCTGCGCATCTTTGTGATGGCTTCATTTCTGTTTTTCGCAAATACGATCAGCTTCGCCAGCATATTGTCATAATACGGCGGTACTTCATAACCGCTGTAAATGGCTGAATCAATACGTATGCCTTTGCCGCCGGGAAGATACATATCTGTGATTCTTCCGGGACACGGCCGAAAGCCTTTATAGGGATTTTCCGCGTTGATACGGCATTCAATAGCATGCCCTGTCAGCTTCACATCCTCCTGGGTGTAGGACAGTTCCCGCCCGTCAGCAATACGGATCTGCTCCTTGATGAGGTCAATCCCTGTTACCCACTCTGTTACCGGATGCTCCACCTGGATTCGGGTATTCATTTCCATAAAATAAAAACGTCCTGTCTTTTCAAGCAGGAACTCGATAGTTCCGGCGTTCACGTATCCCGCTGCTTTTGCAGCATTCACTGCCGCCTCTCCCATCTTCTGACGCAATGCATCACTCATAATGGCACAAGGTGATTCTTCAATCAGCTTCTGGTGATTTCTCTGGATGGAACAGTCACGCTCGCCCAGATGGATCACATGACCGTAATTGTCCGCCAGAATCTGGAACTCAATATGCTTCGGATGCTCCACAAAGTGTTCCAGATACATAGTATTATCGCCAAAAGCTGCCATAGATTCCTTCTGGGCTGTCATAAAAGCATTTTCCAGTTCATCCTGATGATAAGCCACACGCATGCCTTTGCCGCCGCCGCCAAGAGCCGCCTTGACAATGACCGGATACCCCACTTCTTCTGCAATGGCCAATGCTTCTTCTGCATGATACAAGGGTTCCTTGCTTCCCGGGATCACCGGTACCCCTGCCGCGATCATCGTATTTCTGGCATTGGATTTATTGCCGAGTTTGCGGATGACATCTGCGGTTGGTCCGATGAAAATAATATGACACTGCTCACATAAAGCTGCAAATCGATCATTTTCTGACAAAAATCCGAATCCCGGATGGATGGCATCTGCTCCTGACACAATGGTGGCACTGATGATCTGTTCCATATTCAGATAACTCTCCGAAGAAGGCGCCGGGCCGATACAGATGGCTTCATCCGCCAGCTGTGTATGCAGGGCTTCCTTATCTGCTTCCGAATAGACAGCCACCGTCTCTATGCCCATTTCCCTGCAGGCCCGGATGATACGCACCGCAATTTCCCCGCGATTGGCAATTAAAACTTTTCTGATCATCTTTATTCCCCGATTGCCAGTGTCAGCTCCGCCTTGACAGCCACTTCACCGTCCACAGAGGCAATGGCCTCGCCCACAACAACAGGTCCTTTCTGACGAATAATTCTTGCTTCCAGTTTCAATTTATCTCCCGGCACAACTTTTCTTCTGAAACGGCAGTTTTTGATACCGCCGAAATAACCAAGCTTGCCTTTATTCTCTTCCTGCATCAGCACAGCCACTGCACCCACCTGAGCCAGGGCTTCGATGATCAATACCCCGGGCATCACCGGTTCCTGCGGAAAATGCCCTGCAAAAAAGTCTTCTCTGTATGTCACGCATTTATAGCCCACAGCATATTCGCCGGGTTCATAATCTTCGATATAATCCACCAGCAAAAAAGGATGTCTGTGCGGAAGAATCTCTTTAATCTCATTAATTCCAAGATATTTCATTGATCTAACTTCTTTCTTATATATTACAAAATCAGTTCAGCACTTATCTGCACAGCCCAGGCAATTCTATACAACCTAGGCAATTCTGAACAGCGGCTGGCCATATTCTACCATCTCGCCGTTTTCCACAAGAATTTCAGCCACTGTGCCGTCAAAATCACTCTCAATATCATTCATCAGCTTCATGGCTTCCACAATGGCTACCGTCTGACCTTTTTTCACCGTATCACCCACAGCAACATAAGGGGCTGCATCCTCAGCAGGTGCGGCATAAAATGTCCCCACCAGCGGTGATTTCACAAGAAAGCCTTCCTGCTCTGCCGGTTTTGTCCCGGCTGCCTTTCCCTCTGAATCTGCTGAAGCTACTGACATTGCTGATGCTGCAGCTGTCTGCATCGGCATCACTGATTGGCTGACACCGGCCGCCGGCAATGTCTGTACCGCTGTCACTACTTCTTTTTCCTTCTTCAGATTCAGACACACACCCTCTGCTTCATATTTAAAACCCGTCAGTTCTGAATCTGACACGGCCCGTATCAATTTTAAAAGTTCATCTAATTCCATTTTTACACCTGGCCTTCATACTTCTTGAAAAGAAGAGACGCATTATGTCCGCCAAACCCGAGGGAATTGCTGATGGCATACTGAATATCTTTCTCTACAGGTCCATCAATGGCATAGTTTAAGTCACAACCCTCGCCAAGTTCTTTCGTTCCGATAGTCTGGTGGATAAATCCCTCTTCAATAGCCTTCACTGAGACAATACTTTCCACCGCACCGGCAGCACCCAGAAGATGACCGATCATGGATTTCGTCGAATTGATGACAAGATTTTGGGCATCCTCGCCAAAAGCTTTCTTAATTGCCTTTGTCTCAAAAAGGTCATTGTGATGGGTACCTGTACCATGGGCATTGATATACTGTACTTCAGATGGAGCAATACCTGCCTCTTCCATAGCCAGTTCCATAGCTTTGGCGGCACCGCTGCCGTCCTCTGCAGGGGATGTGATATGATAAGCATCGCCTGTAGCACCATAGCCCACCAGCTCTGCATAAATATGGGCACCTCTTGCTTTGGCATGCTCTAACTCTTCCAGTACCACTACGCCGGCACCTTCACCAAGAACAAAACCGCCCCTTTCCTTGTCAAAAGGAATGGATGCACGATCCGGGTCCTGGGCTGTGGTTAAAGCTGTCAGTGCTGTAAAACCTGCAACCGCTGTCGGGCAGATGCAGCTCTCTGTACCGCCGGCAAACATTACCTCCGCATCCCCATACTGGATAGCGCGAAGAGCATCACCGATACAGTTTGTTCCTGTGGCACAGGCTGTCACCACATTAGTACACTTGCCTTTTAAACCAAGCTGGATTGACACATTGCCTGCCGCCATATTGGAGATCATCATCGGTACAAGCAGCAGATTCACTCTGCCCGGGCCCTTTGTCTCAATGGTCTGGCAGGCTTTTTCAACCTGCTGCAGACTTCCCACACCGGAACCGATGATCACGCCGCAGCGATAAGGATCTTCTTCCTCAATATTAAAGCCGGCATCCGCGCAGGCTTCCTTTGCTGCTGCCACCGCATACTGTGAAAAGGTCTCCATACGCTTCGCTGCCTTGAAATCCATCAGCTCCTTCGCTGAAAAATCCTTGACCTCTGCTGCAATTTTTACTTTATAATCTGTGGTATCGAATTTGGTAATCGATCCGATACCATTTTTCCCTTCCTTGACATTCTTCCAGAAAGTCTCTACGTTATTGCCGATAGGTGTCACTGCACCCATACCTGTAATCACTACTCTGCGCTTTTCCATCATTTTCTCCATTCTGAAATCTATCCATATCACCTATATAAGCAATCCGCCTACATGACCATACCGCCGTCCACGTGCAGCACCTGTCCCGTTATGTAAGCCGCTTCATCCGACACCAGAAAGGCTGCCGCATTGGCCACATCCTCTGCCTGTCCGAAGCGCTTCAGCGGAATCTGCTTCATCATCTCATCCTTCACTTTATCTGCCAGATCTGCCGTCATATCCGTTTCAATCATTCCCGGAGCAATAGCATTCACCGTAATGCCTCTGGAAGCCAGTTCTTTGGCTGCGGATTTTGTCAGGCCGATGACACCTGCCTTGGAAGCTGAATAATTGGCCTGTCCTGCATTGCCGGCCACACCCACGACAGAAGCCATATTGACAATCCGCCCATAGCGCTGACGCATCATCTGTCTGGCTGCGAAACGGATACAATGGAAGGTGCCTTTCAGATTCACATCGATAACACTGTCAAAATCTTCTTCCTTCATGGCCATCAACAGTCCATCCTTCGTGATGCCTGCATTATTGATCAGAAAATCAATCCGGCCGTATTTTTCTGTCACTGCCTTGAAAAAAGCTTCACAGGCTGTAAAATCACTGACATTGCACTGAAAAATATCCGCCCTGCCGCCTTCATCTATGATTTCCTGCTGTACAGCCGTAGCCTTGCTTTCTGAACCATTGTAATTAATAATCACTGTCGCACCGCAAGCTGCCAGTTTTTTGGCAATGGCCCGTCCGATACCTCTGGAAGCACCGGTCACAACTGCTGTCTTCCCGTCAAATTTTCCCATTTCGTTCTCCTGTTTCTATCCACATCAGATGATTAATTGTCTAAGTTCTTCAATGACTTTCTGTGCATCTTCCACCGTATTCACTGTATAAACTTTTGCATTACGGTTGATCTTTCGCATAAAACCTGCCAGTGTCTTTCCCGGTCCGATTTCAACAAATGTATCCACGCCATCGGCGATCATTCGCTCCATAGAGGCCTGCCATCTGACAGAGGAAGCTACCTGTTTTGCCAGAAGAGCTCTTGTTTCATGAATATCGGTGACATATTCCGCTGTGACATTGGTCACATAAGGGATTTTCAGTTCTGACCACTGCATATCTGCCATCTCCTGATCCAGCGCTTCGCCGGCCGGAATCATCATCGGTGAATGGAACGGTCCGCTGACATTGAGCATGACGCATCTTCTGACACCGGCTGCTTTTAATGCTTCCACCGCCTGCTCCACCGCCGCTTTCCTGCCGGTAATAACAATCTGTCCCGGGCAGTTGTAGTTGGCAATGCTCACATCCTCAATCGGTGCCAGACATTTTTCAATCAGCTCTGTTTCTGCACCGATGACTGCCGCCATGGCACCTTCGCCTTTCGGCACGGTATTCTGCATGAGGATGCCCCTTTTGCGTACAAGACGAATGGCATCTTCCGCTGTCATACCGCCGGCTACTGCAATGGCACAGTATTCACCTAGGCTCAGGCCTGCTGTCACATCCGGGTGAAGGCCTGCATCTTCTAAAACAGCTGTCATTGCCAGACATGTGGTGACCATGGCCGCCTGTGTATATTCTGTCTGATCTAATAAATCATTCTCTTCAAAGCACAATGCTTTCATATCTATATTTAAAATCTCTGAGGCTTTGTCATACATCTCTGCCGCCAGAGGGCTGTATGCATAAAAATCTTTGCCCATTCCCGCTTTCTGGGCACCCTGTCCCGGGTAAATAAACGCTATTTTATTCATAATATTTTCTCCCAAAGCATTCTTCTGTCTCTCTCACCAGTTTCCGGATCAGATCATAACAGCTCATCACTTCTTTGACCATGGCGGCACTCTGACCGGCCATGACACTGCCATTCACAACATCCCCCTCCACAATGGCTTTTCTAAGTCCGCCGAGAGTGAGAAGTTCCAGTTCTTCAAATCCCGCACCGGACTTTTCCAGTTCCAGATACTTCTTCGTCATCTGATTTCTCAATGCTCTGACAGGATGTCCTGCTGTTCTTCCTGTTACACGGGAATCGATATCTTTTGCCTTGATAATGGCTTTTTTATAATTCTCATGGACCTGTGATTCCTCTGTTGCAACAAAGACTGTTCCCAACTGAACCGCTTTAGCCCCCAGCATAAAGGCTGCTGCCATGCCGCGGCCATCTGCGATACCGCCGGCTGCGATCACCGGAATCTTCAATGCATCAACAATCTGAGGCACAAGAACCATTGTTGTATTCTCTCCAATATGGCCGCCGGCTTCACAGCCCTCAGCCACCACTGCGTCTGCGCCGCAGCGTTCCATTCTTCTTGCAAGTGCTGTGGAAGCCACCACCGGGATGACTTTCACACCGGCTTCTTTCCACATCTGCATATATTTCTCAGGGCTTCCGGCTCCGGTTGTTACAACCTTCACGCCTTCTTCCACAATTACTTTTGCTACTTCATCCGCATAAGGACTCATCAGCATAATATTGACCCCAAAAGGTCTGTCTGTCAGCTTTCTCGCTGACCGGATCTGTTCACGCACCCATTCTGCCGGTGCACTGGCTGCGCCTATCAGTCCAAGTCCACCGGCATTTGATACGCCGGCTGCAAGATGATACTCAGCAACCCAGGCCATGCCGCCCTGGATAATCGGATATTCTATTCCAAGTAATTCGGTTACTTCCGTCTTCATATTACAACCTCTTTCTGTCTGTTTTGATGTCTGTCTTTTCCGTCAATACAGCATTCTGTTTCCCTGCTGTTATTTTTATTCTGCTGTTATCATATCTTTATTAATTCTGATGAGCTGTCAGATAATCCACCACATCACCGATAGTCTTTAAGGTGCCCATGGAATCTGCATCGATTTCAACACCGAATTCATCCTCGAAATTCATGACCATATCCATCAGGTCAAGGGAATCTGCACCAAGGGATTCAAATGTTGTCTCTGCATTCAGATTACCAGCTTCTACTCCAAGCCCTTCTGCTACAATTGCGATTACTTTCTCTAACATAATTTTGTTCTCCTTTTCGTTGATATATATTTTTATTTTTTATTATGTAACTGTTCAGAGCTAACCTCCAAAATGCTACGCATTTCGTCGGTGTGGCGTATCCGCCAAATAAAATTTCAAAAACAGTCTTAAAAATGCAAGCATTTCATACCTGTTTTTTGAAATTTTGCTTGGCTCTGAACAGTTACTTTATTATTAACCATTTCAATGCATAACTTCTGTCTGTACCCCATCCGAAGATGAAATACATCCCGCATCTGATGATGCCTGCCGCCCTGAGACGAATGATGTCTCACCGCTTCAGATTCGAATTATGCATGCCACTCCATATAGACAGCGCCCCATGACAGACCGGCACCAAAACCGGCCATAATGATTTTCTGTCCATCCTTAAGCTGACCGCTTCTGTTCATCTCATCCAAAAGAATCGGTATACTGGCAGATGATGTATTGCCGCATTCCGCGATATTCATCGGGAACTTCGCGATATCCGATTTTAACCGTCTGGCAATGGCTTCAATGATCCGCTCATTGGCCTGATGAGTGATAAACCAGTCAATATCTGCCTCTGTGCAATGCATCTGTGTCATCAAAGACTTTGCCATCTCCGGCATCTTTCTCACCGCAAACTTAAAAACTGCCGTGCCGTCCATATCAATGTAGGTCTTTCGGTCTGTTTCCTTCTGCTGCCAGTCATTCTGCACGCGGCTCTCGCAGGCCAGTACATGACCCATGGTGCCATCAGAGCCTGCAACCGAAGGATAAAGCTCTCCTTCTTCTGCCCGGACAACGGCCGCACCGGCACCGTCACCAAACAGGATACAGCTGCTTCGGTCCTCCCAGTTATTGATGGCTGACAGCGTCTCGCTGCCGATGAGCAGAATTGTCTGATACAGCCCCGCCGCAATATAAGCCTGAGCCGTCTGATAAGCAAAGACAAATCCGCTGCAGGCTGCACTGAGATCAAAGCAAACTGCCCGGTCTGCCCCTAAAGCCGCCTGAACCTGAAAAGCCACACCGGGAATCACAGCATTCGGCGTAATGGTGGATACCAGAATCATATCGATTTCCTCCGGTAGCACATGGCCATTCTCAAGAGCCCGTCTTCCGGCCTCCACAGCCATACTCACCGTGGTCTCGTCTCCGGATGCGATGTGTCTCCGGACAATCCCAGTCCGTTCGCGAATCCATGCATCACTGGTCTCAACAATCTTCGCAATATCATTATTATCGTAATATTTCTCCGGCAAATAAGAACCCGTGCCGCATATCCTGCCTCTCATAGTTCATCTCCATCTGTCAAATGACTCTCTTGAATTTTAGTTTTAATATAAAATCTTTTTGATTTAAAATAATTTGATATTCAAATCTTTTGATACTATAACATAATTAGCAGAAGTTGGCAAGTAGTTTTTTGATAAAAAAGAAAAGTGCGGTTTCCAAATACATCAAAGAGTTTCAAAAAGAGCTTATTCATTACAGGCCGCTCCCGCTGCCAACGCTCGGTAGTGGTACATAAGGCAGTACAAAACACTGCCTAAGTACCAACCGGCGTTGAAGCACCTATAATGAATAAGCTCTTTCCGAAACTCTTATAAGATGTTATTCTAACCGCACTTTATTATTCCCTACTTAAAAACTCACATAAAAGCGACTCTGCTTTATCCCTTTCCACTGAAGAAAAAGGATGTTGTGATACTTGTTGCCATTTTCTTACCTCAAATCAAAAACTGATTAACCTCTTCCTTAGATAAATCTGCTAGTTTCTTTCCTTTTTCCCTTGCATATTTTGAAAGTTCCAATAAATTAACATGACAAGATGGTGCATTAACATATGGGTTCGGTGTTTCATAATAACTTTTGCTAAGTACAGCTTTTTTCATAAATTCAGGCCTCAATTCTCTCCTCTTTTCTGATAGCGTTCTATCAAACACTGGTGCTCTTTACTTTCCTTATCATAATTAATTCCCACAAGTAAAATATCTCCAGTATAAGCTGTAATCGAATCAGGATATTTTCGTTCTTTAATCTGATGTAATGCTGTTACGGCCTTTTTATTCCACTTCAATTCAATTACCAGTGCAGGATAATCATCAATATATTCCGGTTTCGGTATATAAACAAAATCAGCAAATCCTCTACCTGTCGGCAATTCTCGAACTGGCTTAAAATAATAGGCCATCGAACTTAAATAGGCAATTGTCAGCACACTGCTGAGTGAATTTTCATCATTATATTGAATCACAGATGTATAATCTGAATGGATTTTTTCAATTTCAGCTGCTACTCCCTTTTCATTCATATCTAGAGTTGCTTCCAACAATTTCATCGAAGTCTGTTGAAATTGAATCATTTCATCCCACTTTCTGCGCTTGACAGCCTTGATCAGTTCCATGCGCACTTCTTCATTCGGAATAAACGCTCTCTCCCTATCCTGGTCATAAGCCAAATAACCAAGATGAATCAAATAAGTCAAAACATCGTCCCGGCAATAGAAATTGTCCATATCATTCTGGAATGTCCCAACATCAACTTCTATTGCATTACCCGCCAGCATTTCTATAATAGCCGTTTTCAATCCGTCAAAGTCCATATTAATCAATGGTACAACCGCTTCATAGGAGCCGGTCTCAGACCAATAGCTTCTGAATTTATCTTTCAGCATCACACTGACAACCGCTTTTGGATTATAAACCTGATATTCTTCCAGTAAGTACCCATCATACCATCTCTTAACTTTTTCAAAGTCTCTATGGTATTTCTGACAAAGTCCCTTCACTTCTTCTTCAGTAAAGCCGACATAAGGAGCCAAAGTGCTGGCATCCAGCATCGTAAATTCATCAAAATTATTGAGTGCCGACTGTGTACGTGCCTTTTTAATCGGCAAAATTCCCGTCAGATAGGCAAGCTGAATATACTTTGTCGGTTCCGTCCCTTTAAACAGTCCCCGAAGGAAATTAATATAGTCCTCCTGAATCTTCTGGTTCACTGCCATATCTCTAATCAAAACATCCCACTCATCAATGATAATGACAAATTTCTTTCCTGATGCAGCATGAATGCGAGACAATGCTTCAGGCAAGGATTTTATATGATCAGGCAGTATACTCGGGTAATACATTCTAAGCTCACTGATTGTCTTCTCCACAATATATGAAAGAACATATTCCGGTCCGCCGGCCGGTTCCATGCACCATTGAACATCAAGATGAATGACATCATACTGATTCAGATGCTTTTTAAAATCAGGGCTTTTACTAATTTCCAAATCAGCAAAAATAGTCTCAGAATCACAGCCTTTGCTATAGTAAGCCGTCAACATATTGGCTGTAATTGACTTTCCGAATCTTCTCGGACGACTGTTGCAAATATATGCCTGCAATGTTCCTGTTACTTTATTGGTATACTCAAGCAAACCCGTTTTATCAACATAAATACTGGAAGCCAATGCAACTCTGAACGCATCATTTCCCGGATTTACAAAATTCCCCATCCGTGCACACTCCTTTCCTGCATTTTCTTTTCAAAATCTCTGCCAAATTATACTGTCTTAATCATACCATATCGTATCTATTTTCTCAACTTACACATTATAGCAAATATCAGTTTTTCAATAACTAAGGCTTGAATAGCCAACCATGCCATTCAAGCCTTATCAATTCAATATTTAACTCTGCCTATTTGGAAATACTATCCAAAAAATCAGCTATTTTCTGCCATTCTTCTCCGCCCACTGCAAGTTCATATGAAAGACCGTTGCACTCTACGATGACTGCATCGCCTTTATCAGATGCTGTTTCAGTAAAATCACTGCTGGAAAAATTCAATGTATACTCACTACTTGTTATACTATCAAAAAAAACCTCGGAATACTTCTCATCTGTTGGATTCTTCAATCCACCGCACATTTGATTAAATGCTGTGATCTTCTCTTCATCCTCAACGACTTTATTCTCAAGAAGATTACCTGTTTCATTATCCTTTAATACAATTGTCATTTCATTCTTCGCAGATGTCTCTTCAGATGCAGTGATTTGTGTACTGCTTGTTTCGCTGTTCGTTGCCGTCGTATTTGTCTCTTTACTGCACCCGGATATCGCAAATATACATAACAATGCCACTAAAATGATTCCCTTAGATTTCATCGTATCACACCTTTCCCTTTCCGATTATTTTTTATTGCCGTTTTCTTTTCACATTATCTCATCAATTCAACAATGTTACACAATAATTTTAGCATGTCCCCCCCCCCGGAAAAACAACTTAAGAAATCCTTACATTCCCTTTATTTTATAAATTATCAATCTTATGCATTATTTCTTTTATCATTTTCAAACCACAATACAAAATCACACCTTCAAGAATTATTCGTATATAAGTATCGATAGAATACGAATACAAGAATATTTTATAAATTGCATTATTATACCCCCATTGACGAATAGTATATATCCGCCCCATAAAAAGACCAATCCACACTTCAGTCCATAGAAAATATACAATTAATACTATCGAAAATATCCTCATTGTTCTTTTCATACTTCCACCCCTATTTCCTGACACATATTCTATTTTGCCTTATTCCAAAACAATTTTACCTTCTAAATAGTCATCTTCAAACTTTTCAAAACTTTTCAATATATCTGCTGCCTCAGCCTTTTTTAATTCATCCCATTGCAAATTGCCGTATGCACTAAAATCCTTATCTGACAAATCGACCTCATACTCATGCAATGAACTATATTTATAACCTTTTGTTGCCATATTAAGATAGCCGGTATTGTATACATCTATTGCTATGTTGTAATCAGCAGTTTTGTGATAGTACATATATGCATCTGCAGTGCTGGACAGCTCTTTTTGTTCCTTCTTATCTTCCGAAGCTTCTTTATATAATATTTCCACTTCTATTTCAGACTCCGAAGCCAAATCATTTGTCTCTACTATAGTTTTCCTTGATTGTTTGAAAAAGTTTTTCCCTATTACCGCACCCAAAATGACAAGAATCAGAACAACAATTAATATAGATTTTTTCCCCATAACACATTTCCTCGCAAATCTCATTCTTCAAAATCAACTTTATTTGTACATTTATCATATCATTCCGTAATTATATTGTCAATGTTTATATTATTTTTCACAATATATAGATTTAAAACAAATATATGCTATAATAACACATAGAAAGGAATTCCAATTTATGAATAAAAACGAAGAAGCAATGATTACCAAGCTAAAAAGGTCAACCACCGAAGTTTTATTGTTGAGTCTTCTCTCACAACATGATATGTACGGATACCAGTTGACAGCAGAAATGAAACATCAAAGCAACGGCTTATGCAATTATAATGAAACGACCTTTTACCCTATCTTAAACAGACTCCTGAATCAGAATATGATTAGTATGACACGTATAATTACTGACCAGCAGCGTGTTCGTGTCTACTATCATCTCGAAGAATCCGGAAAAGAATACTATGAAGATCTAAAAAGAGCCTGCCGACTCTATATGAATACAGTAAATAAAATATTATCATCAACGGAGGATGCCAATAATGAATCAGACAATTAATATCCGTCCAAAAGATATTCGTCATTATCTCAAAGATATCAAAAAACAGCTTTTATTAACTCATTCCAAATCAGAAACAGCCTCAATAATTGAAATGCTTCAAACAAGTATCAACGAATTCATTGAAGATAATCCCACTGCTACTATGGAAGATTTAAAAACACATTTTAGCGATTACACTTCCCTCAATGATATGGAATTGTATAATATTGATTCAAAAATACTTGAAGAAAAATTAAATTATTCAAAAACAATTAAAAGAATTGCAGCTGTCATTCTTTTTCTAGTTATTTTGGCTTTTATTATATATGTAGTTTTATACGTGAAATCCTACATTGATGTTCAAAATGCAATTCCTGCCTACGAAGTTATCGAAATAAAATAAAAAATCAAATACATCAAGCGGCTATCTACCACAAACGATTAGATAGCCGCTTAATAATATCCTTACATTATTTGATTTTCTCTATAACCACTTCTTCAGAAATTCTGAGCCATTTTCAATCATACATCTATAATGAACAGATTCTTTATCCCGATAATTCCAGTCAAACATAAAGAATCCATCTCCATGAAATTCGATTGTCCCGCAAACATTACCATCCTTTAAGAATTGGATAATACAACGTTCATTACTCTCTTGCATATTGTATACTGGCTTTGTATGGATATTTTTTAATTTCAATTGACTGATATCGTGGGCTAACTCATCGCCATTATAAGCATACTCATTAGAATCCGTTAGAACTAATTCGCTGTCCACAACCTGCCACTTCTCAACTGAAATCCGATCAATATCTCCCTCTTCGATTATGTCTGCAATACGTTTCCCCGATATATGATTTTGTGCAAAAAGTAATACGACCACAATGGCACCACATAACACGATCAACACGCTTAGCATACGTTTTTTCATCAATTCACACCTTTCACCTCTATCGTCAGATAGGATGCCTTTCCATTCGTCAGCATAATCGCTCCCGTGATAAATGTCTCATTTTCCTTATTGGAAGTGGGTGCCACTGTTACCTCATATGTGTATGCGTCTGCTGCACCTGCCTTTTTGGTGAGCCAGATGTCTTTTGATACAATATCTGAATTGTACTTTTCTGCCAGTTGCATGCATTGAATAATTGTTCGGTTGTCAATCATACTTTCGATGCATTCATCTGTCATGATTTCCCCATATTTGTCCTTGAAATACTGTTCCAAACCACCAACGGAGGCGATTCCGGATTCACCGGTCTGATCTCCCACCGCTTCCGCCGTAAGTCCCAAATAGGTATTCTGATATTCCTGAACATCCTGCACGCTGCAACTTAGGAAGCTTTCAAGTATTGCTTTCACACTTTGTTCCGAATGGCTATCGTCTTTCTGACACCCCATTACAGCCATTACAGTTATCCAAACCGCTGCCAATAATATCACTCTTATTTTTTTCATTCTTTCCGTACCTGTCACTTTGGATCTATATTTTCCAAGCCCCAATAATGCGTCCTAGTGCGGAATTCGGATTTGCTTTCGGGCATCATTCTTATCCGAATTCCTGCACATTCCTAATCTATTGTACAATAACTGTAACATGGCACAAAATGAATGTCAAATTAAGAAACTCTTACAAAAAATCTGCAAAAACGGCGACAATTCACGCTTAAATCCAAACAGCGTTTATTTCCTGAACAAATTTTTTTACCTTAATTTTAGTTATGTCAACAGCAGGATGTCAATCCCGCAGCAACTCCAAAATATCTGAAAACAATGCTTCCGGAACCATTACAGACATATTCGGGATGGCATATCATCAGCGTCAAATGTGCCAAAACCCATCACTTTGAGGTCTCTCCAAAAAGTCCGATTTTAATCCGGCCTTTTGGATTCACCCAAAGTGATGGGTTTTGTTTTACTGATGAACCCGAACCTGTCCTTCTATTGTTTGTTTCACTTTCTCAATATCAAGGGGTTTTATCAAATGTGCATTCATCCCTGCTTCCAGACACTTTTCTTCATCTTCCTTAAAAGCATTGGCTGTCATGGCAATGATCGGAATTGTTTTGGCATCCGGACGATCCAAAGCCCGGATTGTCCTTGCCGCAGTTAATCCATCCATCACCGGCATCATAATGTCCATAAGAATAGCATCAAAAGTTCCTGCCGGATTGGTCTCAAACAGATCTGCCGCCTGTTTTCCGTTATAGACAACTGTTACTTCTGCTCCCTGATCCTCAAGCAGGGTTTCCGCAATCTGAGCATTCAGTTCATTATCCTCAGCCATCATCAAATGCAGTCCGCTAATATCTCCTGTTTTCCCTGTATTTTCATCAGGATGCTGTGTCGATGCCGGTGCAATTTCAAAGGGAATCGCCACTATGAAGGTCGATCCTTTGCCGGGTTCACTTTCAATAGAAATACTGCCGCCCATCTGGTCGATCAGTTCTTTGACAATAGACATGCCAAGTCCTATTCCATGATAAACGCTGCGGGCATCATTCTTTTCCTGAACGAAAGGTTCATAGATATGTTCCAAAAACTCCCGGCTCATCCCCACACCAGTATCGGAAATTGTCCAGCGATAGGTACAGATGCCATCATGTTCTTCTAATGTCTCAACCCTTGTGGATACTTTTCCTCCCGGGCGATTATATTTAATACAATTGCCATAAATATTGAGAAAAATCTGTCTCAGATGAAGGGGACTACCATATACATATGGATACGAAACAGCTGACTTTTCCTTTTCAGATTCCCAGGAAATACCCGCTTCCAGTGCTTTACCCCTAATAATCGTGACAATTTCTTCAAAAAGTTTATTCAGGTCAATGCATTCATGGGTCAGAGAAACTGTTCCGTCTTCAATTTTGCTCATCTGAAGCACATCGTTGATCAGAGACAAAAGATGATCTGCGGATATCTGCATCTTTTTGTGATTTTCTTTCACCAGCTCCTGATCTTCAAAATGATCCTCATCTATTTTCAGCAGACCGACAATACCATTAAGGGGAGTACGCATATCATGACTCATCCTGGATAAAAAATTGCTTTTGGCTGCATTAGCTTTTCTCGCCTGTACTACAGCCTCCTGAAGCTGTTTATTCTTCTCCTCCAATGCTGCCGTGTACTCTCTCTGTGCCATTGCCTCTTTTTGCTGATAGATTTTATCTATTCTCCACAGCAGCATATCAACAACAGCCACTGCCATTATATAAACAACCAGTGCATACAAGACATTCGGAAGGGTCGTCAAAAATACTTTGTGCTCATCCATAAATGCGTAAATATAATAATCCTTGCTTTTATCCATCAGGCCGAAATAATGACTCAACAGATTATTGTCATTCCTGGCATACGTCATCTTACTGCCGGTTCCGCGCTCCATAATTCTTTTGAGAATACGGATGTCCTCTATCTTGGTTCCCTCCAGATCCCTGTTATTGGAAATCATGATCTGATTGCCTTTGCTGATGGCAATCGTCCCATTCATTTCCATTGTAAAACCGGAGACAATCGCTCTAATGGAATTGTTGATTGTACGTGCATAGACTGATGATGTGTAAAAATAACCAACAACAACACCCTTGCCATCCTTACGTCCTACAGCAGCCATATCTATATGGGATTCATCCTCCAGTGTCACACGTAGCGCATAGCTTTTCTCGCTGAAGGAAAGCGTATCCATTAACGCATCAAGCTCCACCATACCCAAAACTTCAGCGCACCCAAAACCTGATGTATCTGTCGAGTTCTGTATATTGCCCCGGTCATCCAGTAAAATGAGACCATCCATATAACAGTCTTGGGCCCAGTTTGCCAGCTCTTTGGCATCTGTGCTGTCACTATTTTGAATGTCCTCTCCATTTTCCAGTCGCCAGCATATTTGTTCGACACTCTCTGTCACCCGGAGCAGACTTTTGGCCTCGGAAGCCAGATCACGGATCTCACTGTCATTGCACTGCTCTTTCATGTATTCGACATTTTTCAGCAATTCACCCTCTGCTCTTTTCATGTCCCTATTGACTGCCAATACAAATATGACTGCCAACATCAACAATCCCAATACAATTTCCAGCCCGGCTATCCGTTTCCAGGATCTCGTCCTTCTGCGTTCCATCCTACTCCTCCTCCAGATAGCTGTCCTCATTCAAAAGATATTTGCTGATGATCTGTTTCACCGTCCCATCCTTCTGCATTTCTTTTAATGTATCTGTCAGCTGAATATTCAATCCCCGTGTATCTGCCTTATCGAAGGCAACACCAAGATCCACCGTCTGCAGCGGTTCCTCCAGAATGCGGAACTTCAATCCGGAGTCTTCCATAAACTGATCGACAGATGTATCGTGAGCCGCCAGTGCATCTACATATCCTTTACTCAAAAGGATAAAAATCAGATCCCTCTTCTGAACAGAAATGACTTTTCTCAATTCCGGCAGTGTACCGTCATGACTGCGGATAATGTCCTCCGGTTTCGTTGTACTCTGAACAGCCATCACCTTTCCTTCCAGATCTTCCAGCGTCTGAATATCGCTGTCCTCATTCACAGCAACAACCTGATGACTCCGCATATAAGGTCCCGCCCAATGATATTCATCCTCACGGTCTGTCATAGTGAAACTGCTCCAGATACAATCAATACTGCCTTTAGCCAGCAGATTCTTCTTATCTTCCCAATTAATAAAAACAAATTCAGGTGCATATCCCATACGCGAGAAAGCCTCCCTGGCCAGCTCCACATCAATGCCTGTCACATTACCATTGGCATCCATAAAACTAAAGGGTGAATAATTGTCACATCCGACAGTAACTGTCGGCAGATCACCTAAGCTCTTCTGTTTATTCTCTTTGCCGGCACCGCATCCGCAGAGTATACTGATGATCAGCCCAAAAACGATCACTATACTTAATTTTTTCATATTATTACCTTGCTGTGGCCTTCATCCTATTTGAATATCAGTTGTATTAATCCTGATAAACAATCTTTCCGGCGCAGATCGTATAGTGAATCTTACCCGGCAGCTCCCACCCTTTAAAAGGACTGTTAGATGCCTTTGAAGCAAAATGATCCACTGTCCAGTGCTCTTTTTCACCAAAGATCACCAGATCAGCCGGGGCATCCTGAGTCACACTGCCCGGAATCATCCGATAAAATTCAGCAGGATTTTTGCTCATGCAGGCCATCAGCTGCATCAAAGTCAGATGTCCCGGTTCAACCAGTGACAGCAGGCCAAGGCCGAGAGAAGTTTCAAGGCCTGTAATACCGCTTGGTGCTTCTGCCAGCGGTTTCGCCTTTTCTTCTGCACTGTGGGGTGCATGATCTGTCACGATCAGATCGATGGTGCCATCCTGCAGTCCCTCAATAATTTTTAATCTGTCATTTTCTGTACGAACCGGCGGATTCATGCGTGCCAATGTGCCGTATTTCAGCACCGCATCCTCTGTCAGCGTAAAATGATGCGGTGTTGCTTCAGCATGAACATCCGCCCCCATTTTCTTTGCCATGCGGACAATCTCCACAGAATTTGCTGAACTGATATGCTGAATACAGACCGGAGCCCCTGTATGCAATGCCAGCATACAGTCTCTGGCCACCATCACATCCTCCGCTGTTCTGGATGCGCCGCCATAATTCAGCTGTTCAGAAATCCTTCCCTGATTCACACCGGCCTGTTTCACAAACAGCGGATCTTCTTCGTGCAGACTGATCGGCATATCCAGATCTCTTGCTTTCTCCATAGCCGCCAGCAAAAGCTTCTCATCCATGATCGGAATCCCATCATCTGTAAAACCTGCTGCCCCGGCTTCCGCCAGTGCATCCATATCTACCATCTCCTGACCTTTCAGCCCCTTGCTGATGGCTGCTGCCTGAAGCACATGAATACCTGTCTTTTCGCCTTTTTCCTGAACATACTTTAATGTTTCCACATTATCAACCGTCGGCTTTGTATTGGCCATACATACAACCGTTGTAAAACCGCCTTTAGCCGCTGCTGCAGCCCCGGTCAGAATATCCTCTTTGTAGGTCTGTCCCGGATCCCTGAAATGGACATGGGTATCCACCAGTCCCGGTGCCACAACCAGACCGGCAGCATCGATCACCTCTGCATCTGCCGCTGACAGATTGTGTCCTACTTCTTCAATATGTGTGCCGTCAATCAGCACATCCATCACTTCATCCACGCATGTTACAGGGTCTACCACCCTGCCATTTTTAATTAAAAGCATATGTAATCCTCTCTTTTATTCATTCCAATAATCTTCTATTTCATCTGATATTGTCTTAATTCCAAACAACTTCCACATAAAATCTTCTTTTTCATTATAAATGTCAATAATCAAAATCGCCGTTTTTTCTATCTTATAAAATACATAATTATGTTCTGTGAATATCATTCTGTATTCACATGGAATTCCTGTCATACTAGCAACAGAAACCCCTTTATTTTCATAAGTTCTGATTTCTTTAATTGCACTTAATATATTTTTAATAATTTTATTAGATGTTTGTACACCGTACTTGACTCTTATATTCTGCTTTATCTCTTGTAATTTTTCAATCACATCCGGAGAATATAAGACTTTCTTCACTTAAGTACCTCCAATTCTTTTTCAACCTCTTCCGATGAAATCCAACCCTCCAGATTAGCTCGTTCCTCTGACTTCTTTAATTTTGTAATTAACTGATATGCTGCTCGATACCTGTCAAGTTCATCAATTTCTTCCATCGTGAGTATCCCATATTCACCATGACCATTTCTCGTAAGATATACCCGCTTTGAAACATCCACCTGTTTCAAAACATCTGTATAATTTCTTAAATCTGATATTGGTTTAATATTTGGCATGTTCACCATCTCCTTTACATATCTATATTATACTTATAAACATGTATTTATACAAGTTAATTTATCAGCATCCGATAATCTTCTTTTGTAAACCGATGATAAATTGTATGCCCCATTTCCATCTTGATGCAGTAATAATAAGCATCATATTCCGTATCGTCAAAATAAACCGCATAATCAAAATCCGTACCCGATGCCATCTTTTCACAATGGTAGGCTTTATCAAACCGCGCAAAGCAGGCACAAATTTCTTCTATTGTTAAGCTGTGATGATGTGCAAATAGCTCTACTATCGCTTTCAAAAACGGCGGGTCCGGGATTTCTCCTGCCACATACTCCGCACCTTCCGCAGGCACACGCACCTCAAATCGCCCTTCATGGATAAAAAACTTCAATCTGCCAAGCACCGTTGTATCAAAAACTGTATTTGTTCTCAACGCTGTCAACATCTCCTGCTCATCTGTATAATTGGTCCCGAGGATGGCATTCATGGACGCCATGGGAAAATAAAGTCTGATCACTTCTTTCTCCGCCCCCAGCTTCAGCTGTGCCTCCTTAATCTGTTCTATCACATTTTGGATCAATTTCTGTTCATTCATATTCTGCTCCATCTCAAAATAATGTTAATTGTGTATATTTCTCCGGGAATTCTCTTCCTGATTATAAACCATAGCTCTTTTATTTTATCACACTAATGTCACAGACTCCATCTTTTTTGATGTTTATATCATACCTCAAGTGCGGTCCCTTGCGACAATCTACATCTTCGCACGAGTGCGCATCACAGGTGCGGTTAGTGCCTTTTTATGTAATAGAAGCGTGCCCCAGCTTTGCTTGGCACGCTCCTATTACATAAAATAAGCGGTATACAGTTACAGTACTGTACACCGCTTATTTTAATCCTCTTTAAGAGATGCTAAAACTTCTTCTCTATATGGAATGGACGGCACTGCTCCCTGTCGCGTAACCGCAATGGAGGATGCCTTTGCACTCATCTTCAGAATCTCAGGAATCTCCATGCCCTCGATGATGCCTGCCAGAAAATAACCTGTAAATGTGTCCCCGGCTGCCGTGGTATCTACCGCCTGCACTTTGAAAATCGGCTGATGGTATCTGACATTTTTATCCGCATAAATGGCACCGTCATTGCCAAGGGTCAGGACGATTTTGGCTTCCGGATAAAGCTCAACCACTCTGTCAATGATTTTCTCCGGTTCCGAAAAGCCTGTAATCTGCTCGCCTTCCACCTCATTCATCAGAAAATAGCTGATTTTTGACATATCAACGTCATTCAGTTTCTCATTGAATGGTGATGGATTCAGGGCAATCTGCATACCTTTTTCATAAGCTTTATCCACCATATAAGGCAGCCTATTGACCTCATTCTGAAGCAGAAGAATATCTCCTTCTTCAAAGTCGGCAATCACTTCGTCCACATAGCTTTCCGTCAGCATATCATTTGTTCCTGCAAAAAGAAGAATACTGTTCTGGGCATTTTTGTCAATCTGGATAATGGTATGCCCGGTATTGCCCTCTGCTTCACGAATGTAATCATAATGAACGCCGTATTCTTTGCAGGCATCAATAAATGCATAGCCGTCCTTGCCGATCATACCGCCATGATACACTTCCACACCGGCCTTTGCCAGAGCAATGGACTGATTCATTCCTTTTCCGCCAAGGAAAAGATTCAGCCCTGTGGTTGCCTGGGTTTCCCCGGGCAGAATGATGTGGTCAACATTATAGACATGGTCCAGATTCATAGAACCGATATTTAAAACCTTCATATAATTAAGCCTCCGTATTATGGATTCTTTCCGGAATACAGCTGTCTTTAGCTGCATAAATAAGCATACATGACAACGAAATGGCACAAACTGCCTGCCATAACAAAGACATGAAACAATTCATGACATCCAAAGTACCGGAAGCGGTTATGGAATACAGGAAACTTCATCGCATAGATCACGCCGCCCACTGTATAGAATAAACCGCCGGCCAGAAGCCACATGAACGCTCCAAATGATAATCCCGCAAGAAGCTGCGGCATAGCCAGAATACACACCCAACCCATGCCGATATAGATCACGGATGATACCCATTTCGGACAAGTCACCCACAGCAGCTTAAAAATCATCCCCACAATAGCCAATCCCCATACGATTGCCAACAGCCGCATCCCTACTCCGTGACGCAATACTGTCAGACAGACTGGTGTATAAGAACCTGCAATCAATACAAAAATCATCATATGATCCAGTCTCTTCAAACGCAAATTCGCCTTTTCTGAAATATCGAATGAATGATAGGATGTACTTGCGCCATAAAGAAGAATCATGCTGATCATAAAAACACTCATACCGATCATCGTCATAAGATTCGCACCACTGCCTGCTGCATGTACTAACAGCACCGGCGTCATCAAAACAGCTGCCACAAAACCGATAAAATGTGTCGCTGCGCTTCCCGGGTCTTTGACCCTAAAGTGAAAGTCTCTGTCTCTGTCCGCTGTATATATTTTGTTCGTCATTGCCTGAGTCTGCATAAAACTCCCTCCTTGCAAAATAAAGTTTTTATTATGACATAATAAGTTTTTCAAAACCTTGTGTTACCATATTATATCACTTTCATTACCTTGTCAAGAGTTTTTCAAAAACCGATATGGCAAAAAAGCCCAATTCACCAACAGGTTCACCAGAATTTCCGTATCAGTCATTAAAAGCAACCTGTAATGAATTGTGCATTTATCCTATGAAACAGTGAATTGTCAATACGACTTTTATGGCTTCATATATTTTTCGTAATCAAGTATTTTCTCTGATTTTGCTACAATAAGTGATGCGGCCACATCTCCAAGACTATTGCTCATGGCACGCATCATGCCAAGCAGCGAATCCAGGCCCATCACCAGACCAATCCCGGCAATTGGTACATTCAACTGCGTCAGCAATACAGACAGACACACCAGCCCGGCGCCGGGTACCCCCGGTGCCCCCACAGAAAGCACAAGCACGGAGAAAAACATGGAAAGCAGCATTCCCCCGCTGATCTCAACACCGAAAACTCTTGCCAGTGCCAGCCCGAAAATTACAAGATACACACAGGTACCATCCATATTCACCGTCGCTCCCAACGGAATCGACAAAGAATAGATTTTCTTCGGAATACCAAGCTTATGTTCACAGGCGTCCATATTCACAATGATTGCCGCATTGCTGGAAGCCATACCGAATACCTGAAGCATGGTCGGACTGTATTTTTTGAAAAACGGAATTGGATTCATTCGTCCGATCAGGATTATCAACAGACAATAGATACACATCATTACCAGAATACCAACTGCAAATGTTCCCAGCATAGCAAGCATGGAAAGCAGCACATCCGGTCCTGTCTTCAGGATCACGGATAAAATGGAACAGAATGTGGCAATCGGAATAAACCGGACTAAAATAACAGTAATCTTCAGGAACAGTGAATTACAAGCCTCAAATATATCTTTTAACAGTTGGGAATATTCACCGATTTTGCCCACTGCAATACCGATTAAAATTGCCATGAAAATCAGCTGCATCATATTCGATTCCAGAAATGGTTTGACAAAGTTGCCTGGCACAATGCCAACAATGGTATCCTTGATGGAAATACTGACGTCAGAAGAAACAACTGTTGAACCATCTGCTGCCAGTTTAGAAGCCAGTTCCGGGTTGCCCGGATGAAGCAGATAAGAAACTACCGTCGCCGATATAATAGCCAATATCGTTGTCAACACATAAAAACTCATAATCTTGCCGCCGATCCGGCCCACTTCCTTTAAATCTCCAAATTGGGAAATACAGGAAACAATAGAAAAGAAAACCACCGGTCCCACAACCATTTTCAAAGCATTTAAAAACATGGTACTGATAGATGTCAGCAATGTATCATTGATTGCCGTACTGACACCATCCGGGACAACCGCTTTCATAGCCAGACCGATCACAACGGCAGCCACCAGAGCAAACATGGTCCGCATAACCATTGCATGCGGATTCTTCCGAACGGTAATCTCCACCATGTTCATGCCCTTTTTGTTCTTATACCGCAATTGTTCTTTATTGGCCCGCAACAAAATATTCCGGATCATCTCTTCTTCTTTTTCAAATCCGGTCTGCTGGTCATCCTGCTCAATATGTAATACATCTTCTACCGTATCGCCCTGGATCAGCTCAAATGCCCGTCCCCGCAATGTCATGCTGACATAGACACTGCCCATTCTTTTGTTCAGAGCAACGCAAATCTTATCATCCTCATTCTCTGCATTCATAATCAGTTTCTGCAGTGATTCCTCTGCAACAAGCATTGTTTTCAAACACTGCTTTTTCCCAATCTCAAATTCGGTCAGTCCTTTTTCAATAAAATCCATACCGGAAGATATCTCAGACTGTGTGATTAACAGCATTTTTCTCATAAGTCTCCTCCCTCTCTGCATTAATCATAATCATTTTGTCATCAAATACTGTTCCCATTTTATCACGATAAAGCAAAATCGACTACCTTTTTGCAAATCAGAAATCAAATAATTTTGCGAATCGCAACCCGAGTATGATAAAATAACCTATATAAGAAAGAGAGGTATTTTATGAACGAACATATCCAATCCAAAATGGCTGATCCAACCCGGGATTTTCACCTCCCCCGCTATCAGGAAATTCCCGATGTCGGCCTTTACCTTGAACAGACCGCCAAATATATCGACAGTTACTTAAGCCCTCTGGAAGATATCAGCATTACCGGCTCTATGATCAGTAACTATGTCAAGAAGAAGATTATCAACAATCCCGTCAAAAAACAATACGGACGGGATCAGATTGCTTCCCTGATCTTTATTGCAATTGCCAAATCCGTGCTGTCTCTTGACAATATCCATATGATGTTTGAGATTCAGCGCCAGACCTATGACAATGCAACCGCCTATAATTATTTCTGTTCGGAATTCGAGCTGATCCTTCATCATGTGTTTGAATTAGATCAGGCAAATGCAAAAACCGGTGCAGCTCATAACGTCAAAAAAGAGCATGGCACTTTCTCTAATGAGAAAACCATGCTCCGCAATATGATCATCACTGTTGCCCACAAAATCTATCTGGACCGCTATTTCTCTTTATTGAGAGATGAAGATACCATCTGAGCAAAGTACTGATGCAGTCGGTTATCGCCATCCAGTTCCGGATGAAAAGAGATAGCCAGCTGCTGTTTATTTAATTCATATCTGTTTTCTGCCATGATTTTCGTTCTCCTTTGTTTACATCTAAGTTTTTTTCCATTATAATGAAATCTGAACATAAATAAATAGCCATTTTGATATTATTTAAGATGGCCAGATTGGAGGTCACATGCCAGATGCTTACCTATTCTTTTGCCGGAACAGGGTCAGATTCTTTATATGAACATTTATATAAATGCATACGAAATGATATATTATGCGGGAATCTCTCTATGGGAGAGAAGCTGCCGTCCAAACGAAATTTTGCCAAAAATCTGGGCATAAGCACCATCACTGTTGAGAATGCCTATGCCCAGTTAATCGCCGAAGGCTATATTTATTCTATCCCCAAAAAGGGCTATTTTGTTTCCGATATCCATACGATCCTTCCTGTGGAACAGATGCATCCCTTTGAGGAAGACAACGGTTCTTCCTCATCCATCGACAGCCCATCCATGATTCAAAAAGCTGATATGGAAGAAAGCCTTCATTTTGCTGTAGACTTTACAAGCAACCAGACAGATTCAGAATATTTTCCCTTTTCTATCTGGTCAAGGCTCATCCGGGAACTGCTCAGTGACAGTCAGCAGAAGCTGATGATCAATCCTCCCTGCGGCGGTATACTGGAGCTTCGAGAATCCATTGCCAGACATTTGAAGGATTTTCACGGTCTGCACGTCTCCCCGGAACAGATTATCATCGGGGCCGGAACGGAATATTTATACGGTATCCTCATTCAGCTGCTGGGCTTTGACAAGAAATACGCCATTGAGGATCCAGGTTATCACAAAATCGCCAAAATATACAACAGCCACAATGTGGACTGTGATTATATTGCCATGGATGACAGCGGCATCCGGATTTCAGAACTGGAGGAGAAAAATATCGATGTCATTCATATTTCCCCTTCCCATCAGTTTCCAACGGGTATCACCATGCCTATCGGAAGACGATACGAACTCCTTGGATGGGCTTCAAAAGTGCCTTCCCGCTATATTATCGAGGATGATTATGACAGCGAGTTTCGTCTGACAGGCCAGCCGATCCCAACCCTTCAGAGTATCGATGTTCTTGAGAAGGTGATCTATATCAATACCTTTACAAAAACACTGGCCTCCACCGTCCGTATCAGCTATATGGTGCTGCCGAAACATCTGGTGAAGGCCTATTATGCCAAGCTGCAGTTCTATTCCTGCACGGTATCCAATTTTGAACAGTATACACTGGCTGCCTTTATCAACAAAGGACACTTTGAAAAACACATCAACCGTCTACGTATTCACTATCATGACAAGCGGGATATGCTGCTGCAGTGCATCAAAAGCAGTCCCCTTTCTAACCATGTCACCATCAAAGGTGAGGACGCCGGTCTGCATTTTCTGATGAAGATTGACACTGAACTCACGGATGAGATCATCTGTCAGCGGGCAGCAGCCAAAGGCATCCGCATTATGCCACTATCCAAATATTACTATCACCCGGAGAAAGCCATGCAGCATATACTGGTAGTCAACTATTCCTCCCTGACACAGGAACAGATGACAGAGGCCACCCAGGCTTTCAATGAGATTCTCGCATAGATAATTGTTAATAGCCCACTACTTTTTCCAGGGCGTTCAATATATTCTCATAGCCGGTACAGCGGCAAAGATGCCCGGAGATGAGCTTTCGGAGTTCGTCCCGGGTATATTTGCGTCCTGTTCCGATGATCTCCACCGCAGACATAATAATGCCCGGTGTACAAAAACCGCACTGGACCGCTGCCTCATCCACGAAAGCCTGCTGGATTTCCGAGAGTTCTCCTGTGGGTGACTGCAGTCCCTCCACTGTAAGAATGTGTTTGCCTTCAGCCCACATAGTCAGATAGATGCATGAGTCGATGGCTTCTCCATTCACCAGTACAGTACAGGCGCCGCACTCTCCCACTTCACAGCCTTTCTTCACACTGGTCAGTCCCAGATGATTACGCAAAGTGTCAAGCAAAGATTCTCTGTCATCAATGGCCAGCTCCACCGCTTTGCCATTCACATTCATATGGATAATCTTAAGCATCGACTTCACCTCCCCCATTTCTTATGGCCTGCGCCATGGCACGTTTAGCCAGTTCCTCCACCAGCTGCAGACGAAATTCCTTCGAGGCACGCCATGAGGTTCTCGGATTCACTTCATTTAAAACACCTTTGCCGGTCTGAAGGAGCAATGCCTTTGAAACAGCCTTCCCTGAAACTGCTTTTTCTGTCTCCGGACATCTGACAGGCGTCGGTGCCGCCACGCCGTAAGCGATCCGCATGTCTTCAACAACCTTCTTGTCCAATGACAGCTTCACCAGACAGGCACACCCCAGGGTCGCGATTTCCATGGCCTTTCGCTTGCCGTATTTGATGTAGCATCCGGTGTACCCTTCATAATCCCTGCGTCTGATACGGATAGCCGTCATCACTTCCTCATGGCAGCGTACGGTTTTACCCGGACCTGTATAAAATTCCTGAATCGGCACCTGTCTGATGCCCTCCGGGCCCGTCAATTCCAGAATCGCATTATAGGCAAACAGAGATGACGCACTGTCCGCACTGGTGACACCGTTGCAGACATTGCCTCCAATGGTGCCGATATTGCGGATCTGCGGGCCGCCCACCTGATCAACGGCATATCCAAGCATCGGAATATGCTGCTGCACCAGCGGATGCGCCGTGATATGAGAAAAACTCGTTCCCGGACCGATCACGATGGTTCCGTCTTCTTCCATTGTCACCCCTTTTAACGCTGTAATATTGTGAATGCTGACAAGGGATCGGCCTGCTAATTTGCCTTCTCTGATCTTGATCAAAACATCACTGCCGCCAGAAATAATCTCTGCATCCGGCCATTCCTGCAATTTCCTGATGGCCTCCTCTACACTGGCTGCCTCATAAAATGATCCAATATCATACATAATGTCATCCCCCCCCCGCCTATATCAGTCCTTTTTCTTTGAATGCTGCCACCAGTCTCTGAGGCTCCATCGGAAGCTGGTTAAAGCCAATGCCTGTTGCCTGCAAAACTGCGTTTCGGATAGCCGGTGCCACCGGAATAGCCGGCGGTTCTCCCAGGGCTTTGTTGCCGAAAGGTCCCGTCGGATCCTGCAATTCTATAAACTCAACATTCAACTCCGGTGTATCCATGGCCGTCGGCAGCTTGTAATCCAGAAGATTGTTGTTCAGTGGTTTGCCCTTTGCATCATACATTAATTCTTCACTGAGTCCATAGCCAAGGCCCATGCTCATACCGCCATGCACCTGGGCCTCAGCCAGTTTAGGATTCATCAGAATACCGCTGTCATGGACATTGATAATCTTCAGTACATTGACTTTGCCTAACGGCATATCTACTTCCACTTCCGCAAAACAGGCACCGCTGGCAAATGTATTCTCTTTGCAGTGGCTGGTGGCCTCAGCGGTGATATGGACAGAACGTTCCAGACTGTACAATGCCTCTGTCGCCAGTGCCTCCATTGTCAGCAGTTCTTCGCCCTCTGCTGTCACGATCATATTATTGCGGATATCCAATGTCTGCTGATCCATCTTCAGTTTCCAGGATGCATATTCAAGAATCTTATCCTTCATCATCTCCGCTGTTTTCTTCACAGCCTTGCCGCTGACATAAGTCTGTCTGGAAGCATAAGCCCCGGTATCAAAAGGTGTGACATCTGTGTCCTGGGTGGAAACAATATACACTTTGTCCTCTGTCACTCCAAGTACCTCTGCCGCCATCTGTGTAAAGACGGTATCCGCTCCCTGTCCGATCTCTGTGGCGCCCATCATCAACTGAATGGAACCGTCCTGATTCAATACCATACGGCATGTGGCAGTTTCAAGAGAAATCGGATAAACGCCGGTTTTGTAGCAGAAAATCGCCATACCGATGCCGCGGCGTCTGCTGCCTGTCTGGGAGGCATAAGCGGCTCGCTTTTCATCCCAATGCACAGCCTCTTTGCCCGCTTCAATACATTTCTTCAGGCCATAGCTGTAAAATGTAATACCGTTATGCGGATCCTTATATCCCTCTTCCATGCAGTTTTTCAAACGAAAGGCTAATGGATCCATATGAATGGCTGCCGCCAGATCATCCATCAGACACTCTGCTGCAAAATCTCCCTGTGGAATACCGTAACCACGCATAGCACCGCCGGCCACTGTACTGGTGTAAACCGTGTAGCTCTCCGATTCAAGGGCCTTTTCATCCCGGTAAAGCTGCTTGATCATATTGGAGGCATTGGCGACAATCGCATGGCCATGGGAAGCATAACCACCCTGATTAGAAAAAGCTTCTGCTCTTCTGGCCACCAGTGTACCATCCGGTCTTACAGCTCCCTGCATATGAAAACGGATCGCATGACGCACTCTTGTATCCGCAAATGTTTCTTCTCTGGTCAGTTCCAGTTTCACCGGACGACCGCCCACCTGCAGACTTAAGAAAGCATTCAGCGGTTCATAAAGTACATCCTGTTTATTGCCGAAGCCGCCGCCGATATAGGGCTTGATCACTCTGACCTGTCCCCATGGAATACCAAGGGCCTGACCGATGACACGACGGACAATATGCGGAATCTGTGTAGATGTGGTTACGGTAATCTTGCCGTTGCCGTCCTGATACGCAAAGGAAACCGGCAGTTCAATATGACAGTGCTGTACACGCTGGGTATCATACGTCTGATCCACCAGAATAAGTCCCTTTTCTTTCACAGCTTCATCAAAGCTTTCATCACCCAGGGCGAAAGATGTATGTTTCAAAATATTATCCGGCACATTGTCATGCATGGCCACGGCTCCCTCCGCCATGGCATCTGCCACATCCACCAGTGCCGGGTATTCTTCATAATGTACTTTCACAAGCCGTGCTGCCTTAACAGCTGCAATCTCATCTTCTGCAATGACAGCTGCCACATCATCCCCATAATAACGGACCCGCTGATTCAAAAGACGCCTGTCCTGAACATCCTGATGCGCCGCCTCCACAGACCAGGGATGTCCCGGTGTACAAAAATCAATCTCCGGCACATCAAAACAGGTAACAATCTTTACAACCCCCGGCACTTTTAATGCCTCATCCAAATCAAATCCAGTCACAACACCATTGGCAATGGTACTGTGTACCACCTTCGCCACCATCATCGGCTGTGTCATCAGATCCTGTGTATATTTCGCCTGGCCCGTTACCTTGGCACGGGCATCCACACGCTGAATGCTTTTTCCAATCCCCATAACGCTCCTCCTTCCACTTTTGATGCGACGTGCAAAATTTTTCCAGTTTTTGAAAGCCCAGCCCGTTAGCAGATCCATACGCAGGCCCACTCGCGTTGCCCAACATTGGCAGCGGTACATAAGGCATTACAAAACAATGCCTAAGTACCGGCCATGTTGGAAGCACCTGCGTATGGATCTGCTAACGGGCTGGGCTCTTCCTAATATAATATAAATTTTGCACCTGCCGCATCTAAAAGCTGGTTTGTTTAACTGTTTTTGTGTGACATGCTCCCACCACTTAAATCACAGATTTTGAAGTGGGGGCTTCTTGCTCAATGGCTCTACTGAGCCAAGTATCTACAAGCTATCCTCGCGTGCCCCGCGATTCATTTTTCCCCAG
>NZ_JAAXCM010000010.1 GCF_019734885.1 Pseudocoprococcus catus
CTTTAAGACAACTGTTGCAGGAAGGACCGTTGCTGTCACACCCTTACTGTCAAATCCGCCCAAAATATTTTCTCCATTAGAATTCATATAAGCACGGACTGTGTAAGTATAAGCTGTTCCGATTGTACCTGTTGTATCTGTCCAGCTGTTGTCATCCGCACTCTTTAATTCGGTTACACGTTTCCAGCTTTCTTTTCCACTCTTTCTGTAAACAAGATAGCCCTCTGCATAGCTGACTTTCTTCCAGCTGACATCAATGCCACCTTTATCCTTTGCTTTTGCAGCTGTCAAAGGAGTGGTAACAACTGTATCCTTCTGTGCAGTAAGCACTTCTCCACACTCAGAACAATGACTACCTTCTGTTTTGCCTGGTTTGTCTGTGGTTGCCGCAACAGCTGGATCTGTGACAATTGTGTGCTCATGCTTCTCTCCACCAAGGCTTCCCAACTTCGTCGGTGCATTCGTTACATCCCATACAGAACCATCTGTACGGAGAGCATATACTTTATTCTTATCCGTCCAGTTAACCGTTACATAATCGTCCCAGATTGTCGTTACATGATCAAGGAATACTGTATCATATCGTACAAAAGCACCCTCATGACCATCATAATTGTTGTATAATCTATATCTATCACCATTTAATTGCATTATAAGAGCCGACGATACTTCTTTTATTTCGGAACCATTTGTTTTGTAATAACAATTTTCCTTCTGATACTGCCAATATTCATCAATTGACATCCAATTTCCTGTATCGCTGACATGATTAAGTGCTTTTGCACCAGAATCAATCTTCTTTAACTCCTCCTTGTCTTCATTATATGTATAGATATCCCCTTCTTCTGTCAAAATAAGATCATAATAATCTTCACCTTCACTAAACCAGCTCATATCGGCCACTGTTATTTTTCCTAAATTACAATCTAAATTTAATGAATGAAGATTTTCCTCCTGATCATAATAGGTACTTTTATAATTTCCAAACGACGTTGCAGTCACATTTTCATTGTGAGACGAACAACCACTTGAATAATAAGCCTCTACTACAATAGTTCCATCTGCTTTAATATATGCGCCTGTGTAGTAAGACCATTTTGTGATATCCAATACTTTATCACAAATTATCTCAAAAGATTCAGTATCTTGCCAAACATTTCTGCGCCATAAGGAACCATCTGCCTTCATCAAGTATGTGAATGTTGATCCAGCTACCCACTTTGTCACGCCACTAATCGGCTGCGGGTTATCACTATGTAAATCATAAAAATTACCTTCACTATCCATAGCTCCGCCGCTGGCTGCCTCTATGATATTTTCTGCAATTTTTATATCATTGTCTGACCACAGTGTATTATCCGCATCCAAATAATAACCCATAAACTTCTTTACAGCGCCATTAGAGCCATTTTTCTCATACACATAATCTGCGACATACTGCTTGACGCCTGTATGCGTTTTCTTCAATTCTGGTGTTGTCGTCCACAGATCTCCATTACTGTCCAGAATCTGAGATACATCAAAATCATCCGCGGACTTTACTTCTACCTTATTTTCATAATCACTGCCTACAGTCTGATCTTCCCCTGCATTGATCGTAATGGTAATATCTGTGCTGAACTTTTCTTTATAAACCAAATGCATCTTAACTGTTCCCTGTTTTAATGCAGTATATGAACCCCAGTCTGAATCAGATATGCACTCCTCGCCTTCTGAAATAGTAGTGTTCAAATCCAATAATAAGTTAGCATATCTTGGAATTTGAAATTTATCTCCAGGAACAACTGTCAAATCCTGAATATTGGCAAAATCCCATTTATCCTGATCAGAAACGCCTGATTCAGACAGTGTTAATGAATTTAATTTTTCTAACACAGCTAACGGCTTAATATTAGTTAAATTTTTTGTTTCATCAAGAGACAATTTCTCTAATTTCTGCATGCCGCTTAACAACTTTGCATTTGAAAAATTCGTTCTTCTTAATGAAAGTTTTTCGAGATTTGTTAACTTCTCTATGCCTTCCCATGACCCAACCTGGCAGCCATCCAAATAGAGCTGTTCAAGATTTGTGCAATTCGAAATTCCTTCCAAATTATCAATATTAATATCTAGAATATCCACATCTTTTAACTTTGAAAGCTGCCCCAAAACAGTAATGTCTGTAACATCAGAGCCCTCTGATAAATAAAATGACGTTGCATTTGTTATCTTTTCAAGTCCTGCCAGACTCTTAACCTGCTCACCATAATATGAACCACTAATTTCTATATCTCTTATGCTTTCTACTTCTTTAGTACTAAGATAACCATCTGAATTATTATCATAATCTTCAATCAACTGACCTTGAAGAGCTTCATCTTCAAATACAACAGCATCATCCGGCAGTTGTTTGACGGTAACATTACATTTAAACAATATTGAACCATCTGCATCCTTAACTGCAATGACTGCATTTCCTGGCTGAATGCCCTGAATTTTCAGACAAACATTCTGTTCTTCTTCATATCCATATTTTGGCTTTTCTCCATATACTTTTAAAATCTTGCATACAGATGAATCGCTGCTTTCTGCAGTTAACTGATCTTTATCTGAATATTCCCAATCAAACTTATATTCTCCTTCAGTTCTATCATAATATTTGTTGGAAATCATTAACCATCTGTTGCCGGTAGCTATTGTTTTCTCATAAGTTTTCATTTCTTTAATTTCGAAATTAACACTTACAGAACCTGTATATTTTCCAATACCTGTTACAACAACTGTACCTGTTCCAACTGTATGATTATTCTCATAAGATAATGTATAATCCGTTCCTTCTACCAGTTTCTCTGAATTAAATGCTACATAAACACCTGGCGTTACAGCATTGCCGTCATAAAAAGCATATTTCGGCACTGTTACATTACAGCTGCTTATTGGCACTACCGGATTATCCTTATCAATGAAATTAATATTATTTTCATTGGCATATGCTTCCGCTTTAGAGCCGGATTTTCCAATAATATAAAATGCATCTATCAAATTACCAGATTCATCATATCCTAAGGCACTTGAACCAATGCTTTCCACAGATTCAGGAACATCAATACCTTTAAATCCACACCTTTTAAAGGCACCACTTTCAATTGTTTTTAAAGAAGAAGGCAAAACAACATTTTTCAGTTTTTGACAGCCATTAAATGCATAACTACCAATTTCCAGCAAACCTTCTGGCAATTCTAAAGACTCCAACACTCTAAACTCTTCAAAAGAATCATATGGAATAGTTGTTACATTTTTTCCTATAATCAATTTCTTGGTATCACTCTGAAAACTTCTCCACAAATCTATTCCATCAACTGCTGCCTGTGTCAAATCTGTACCATCTATTGTAAGAACGCCTTCATCACTCAGATTCCATGAAACACCATTTATTTCACCTGTAGTTTCTCTTTTCTCAATCGTTATTCTTACAATTGTATCACTACCTATTTTCGATTGTACTTCTAAATCATATTTATCATCTGCATATAGTTTTTCAACTGGTACGATAACCTTAGTTGTATCCCATGAATTAGTATATGTAGACACCCCAGATGACCTGAAATCTTGTATAGTTTTATCACCTAAAGAATCCATTTTAAAAGTATAAAAGCCATCTTCCTCAGGTTTAAAAAAGACACTCGCCATATCGGTATTACTGTCACTGCCTATACTAATACGAACATAATTATCTCCAACTGTTAACTTATCCGAAATCTTAACAATCTGAAATTCAAGTTTTTCCTCTCCTGTATAGATATTTCCAATACCTGTGACAGTGACCGAAGCTGTACCAATATCCTGATTATTGGCATACTCAACCGAATAGTCTTCACCTTCAACCAGTTCTATATCTCCATCTCTAACAGTTACCTTTGGAGTTTTGGCTGTACCATCATATTCCACTGCTCCCTGTTCTAATGTAATATCACAAATCTCAATTGGAATTACAGGATTTGCAGCATCCACAAATCGAATATTATTTTCATTCGCATACCTTTCAGCTTCAGATTCCTTATACCCAAGAATATAAAAATTCTTCGCGCAATCTGCAAAAACATCGTATACACTAATATATGTCACAGTAGACGGTATCACAGCTTTCAGCAATGAAGAACACCCCTGAAAGGCCCAGTCATCAATTGATTCCACTCCTGCCGGTATATCAATTGTCTTTAAACTTCTACACCCTGCAAAACAACTTGACGGAATCGTTTTTATGGTAGACGGCCATTGAACAGAAACTAACTCTGTACTGTTTTGGAACGTAATATTATCCAAATCAGTAATTCCCTCTTCTATCACCAGCCTTCTTATAGTTTCTCCCTGCCATGGGGCACTCGTAACTGCGCCTTCACCACTAATGGTCAATGTACCCTCTTCATCCAGGGACCATATTGCATTATCACCACATCTGTTTGATAATTTTTCCACTGTAACATTTATTGTTCCTGTCTTGCTACTACTATAATATTGGGCACAGATATAATAAGTCTTACCCGCTTCAAATTGATATGATAATTTAAAGTTAGTATTTTCTCCCCCATCATCATCATCAGTCAAATATTCCATATCACTATCATATAAAGTTGCCTTTGTATCCTCATCCCCTGTAGAATAAATAAAATATTTTCCACTTTCTTCAGGCGTAAAAGACACTTTCACAGAACTGCCTTCCTCAGTAATTTCAACAGCATTTTTCCCCTCATTCAGTGCCATTACTGAATCGGCATACTCCGCTGTCATTGTTTCTGTTTTCTCTGTGACAGTTTCTATTTCCAGCTCCATCGATTCTACATCTGTTTCTGCTGTTTTCTCAGTTTCATTCTCCACAGTTTCTTCTGATACTTTAGTTTCAACTGCTTCTGTTGATTCAGCTAAGGTTTCTTCCGGCACTGTATATTCCTGCGCATAGACTGTTTGTCCAAAAATCATACTCAATGCCATCACAGCTGCAATGAATTTTCTTTTCTTCATAAACCTTTCTCCTTTGCATCATAAAATCTCTATCTTTATCCGAAAAGCTGCCCTTTTCGGTTATTTTTTAGTTGAGTTTAATTCAGCTGAATTCCTTCCAATTTTTGAATGTAATTCTGTATATTTTCATCTAATTCAAAAGATGGCTTTTCATACAATTTCCATGCCCGATCAGATGTCCGTTTTTTCAACTGATCTATCTTATCGGGAACATTCTGGATTTCAGCCAAAATAAGCTGTCCGTTTTCCAAATCTCCATCTCTGAGTGCTGTATCCAAAACATGACTTAAACAAAGCACTGCCTGATTATAATAATACAAATCATATCCCGCACACTTCAGCATCTGATTCTCAGCATCCAACGCTGTTTCATAATTATTCTCCTCTACAGCCTGCTGTAATCTTACCTCCCATGCCTCGGCAATCATTCCGTTTTCCTTAATGATTCTTTCTGCCGCCTGATAAGAAACATCACTTTTCATTGACAACAGCTCTTTTCTCGCCATCGTATTATAAGGATACATTGCTAATGACAAATTCACATTGCCGAAATAATCAGCTCCCAGAGCCACTGAAAAATAAACACAAATGCATCCTGCTGCTCCAATTACTCCACCGACTAATCTGGAGGAAATCTCCTTCTGTTTACCTTCAATTGGCAAACACATAACAAAAATACATGCCATTACCATAAATTCGAAATCAAAATCAAATAAACTATGGAGTACCAGAACCAGCAAAACCAATTTATTCCTTTTACTGTTCTTTTTACTATACAAGCCATACCCTACCAAAATTATCACAGAAATTGCAGCAGCCATTCCGTTATCCATAACACACTGCAGAAGATCATTATGAACAGTTTTGGTAAAATAGTATCCTGTCTGAATCTGCGGCTGTATGAAATAATAATTCATATAACCAACGCCCATCGGATGACGTACAATCAAATTCATGGCATCCTGCCAGTAAAGCAATCGACCATTAAATGTGCTTGAATTCATAGAAATTTCTGCCAATCTTCCTATATCAAGCCCCATCACCATCTGTACAACAACAAGAATCAAAACCGTCAAGCCAGCTGCCAGCAGCTTAATTTTCTTATCTGCTCTGCTTTTCAAAAAAATCCATCCGCCAAACACCACTGTCAGAACAAATACACTTCGACTTCCTGTCATGATAATGCCGACCAATAAGATCACGGCTTCAGCCCATTCCTGATAGGATACTTTTTCTTTACATAATAGAATAATGATTCCAATCAGCAAAAATAAAGCCCATGTATTCGCATACTGCATGCTTCCCCATAATCGGCCTGCACTATAAAAATAACTTCTTATTTCTGGAACAAACCATGCTGCAAAAGCAATGCTATTGATACATGCTCCTGCGAAGGGTATCGCATCAAATACATCATTTCTGGAATGATCTTCTAAATTCATCCACAGCAATCCAAAGATGAAAACTGCCGCAATTCTCACAATGCCCATCCATGCAGCTCCGTTATCAAAAGCAAATGCGCATGTAGCTAAGGCACTACCTCCAAAGAGGATGCCACTGTATAAAATGATATCTTTGGGCATCAAAATCTTTTTCTTCCCATGAGGCAGAATTAACAATAAACCTGCAAAAACAGCACCCATCGCCATGGCTGCAAAATCAAAAAAACCACCCCAGAATAATACACAGCAAAAAGTTATTCCTGTAATAACACACTTACTTTTCTTTTGGCACATAATATTGTCCATACATCTTTTCTATCAACTTTGAAATACCCACTGTTGTTATACCACTCTGGTAAAGATGAATAATCATTTCTTCCAATGGATCTTTCCTTTTTTGATTTACCGGAAAATTTTCATTATTATTTTGATAAATAACGCCATTCTGATCTTTGCACTGCTCTAAACTATCAAAATCACTTGTTTCAATCAAATCCCGTGCCCATATCACATTTTCGCGAATAATTTTTGCCGGACTGCCTGCCAGGACAGCGTTTGTTGGAAATTTTCCAGAGGTAACAGTTCTGGCTCCACATACACAACCATCACCGATTTCTGCCCCGGCAAGAAGTTCTACTTCACGGCCAATCCAAACATGATTTCCTACAACAATATCTTTCGGATAGTTAATTCTTTTCTTTGTTGTTCTGTCAAAAATTAAATGCTGATCGGACTGCATGAGCGAAACAGCTTTCGCTAACATACAATCTTTTCCAATTATAATTTTTCCATATGTATTAACAACAATAAAAGCAAAAACAACTGTCGTTTTTTCACCAATACTCAGATAACCATGATGCCCCAGCATTTTAATTTTCAATCTTTCTTTGACACTGATATTCTCTATATGAATATCGGCATTCTTACTATTTGAGACATCTATAAAAATGTTATCTGTTGCTCTTTGTGAAATAGAAATTGTATTCTGATTCCAATCTGTATATTTTCCACCAACAGCTTTTAAATACTTACTGCTTAATCCATTTTTATTAAACAAAAACTCCATATGGCAATACGGTATCTTCTTATCCCTGCACCATTTTGCAGCCATACTTACTTCAGAAACACTTGCCAGACAAATAATTACAAATGGATTTTTCAATTCTAATATTTTTTCCTTATCAGCTAAGAGTTTATAATCCTCTTTGTTTTTTATGTAATCCAGATTGCCAAAAATATACTCTACTTTGACCTTTTCACGAATCAATTCAATATGCTCATTAAAGTACTGATATCCTCCCCAAGCTACAATACTATAGTCTTTTAACATTTACTTTCAGCTCCTTTATTGTTCTACTAATGCTTCTCTGACCAGAGGAATATCTTTATAAGGGGATTGATTATAATAGGAATCATATAATTTAGAAAGATATCCCATATCATACTTCCATGGTTTTTCATGGCTTCCCAAATGAAGAATTCTTGCATAGTCAAAAGCCTCTCTTTCTGTATCCGGCAAAATCTCACCATAAAATACAGATAACTGTTTCACATCCCACCATTCATAAAACTTATTCAGAAAATTATATCTTGGTGAAACATAGACAAGCTTTCTTCCCAGCACAACATTCAATGCATCCTGATCCATAAAATGATTGATACCATGAATTCGATAATCTACCATCTGATCACTAACATTATCTTTACGCATTCTTGTCAGATTCATCAGCATCATTCCTGAATTAAAGTAATAGCGATGCGGATATTTCAAAAACTTCATATGTTTTGGATTTCTTTCCGGCAAAATGTCTTTAACAACTGCTGCATATTTTCCTGTTATATCTGTGTTATAAAGTTCAAGCAGATCTCCCTGTACAAGAATATCCCCATCCAAATAAAGAACCTTTCCTACTTTATTGAGAATAGATGGTATCTTAAATTTTAAAATAGCAGCTGGTGTAACATGTCTATCCCCATCACCTTTTACATAGTTTTTAAACTGCTCATCCTGTTTTACATCAATAATATCCAGTATAAAATTATCTGCCGCCAACGAATTAATTTTCTCTCTGCTGTCATCAGATATTTCTGATGCTAATATATGAATTTTGTAAACAGTTTCCGGTCGCTTATTAATTTTCAAGGATGTCAAAGCTACTGTAGTTGGCATACAATATCCTTCATCTGTAATAAATACAATATGACAAATATTGTTTTTCTTTAATGTCTGCTCATATTGTTCATCATATAATTGCTTATCCTTATTTTTTCTTGACATCCAGGTCAAGGCTCTTCCCAGTTTGTAACTCGTAGAATGCCACATTTCAAAATTATAATCACTCTGAGATCTTCTCTGATTTTCACACATATTCAGCAAATATTTTAAATCTTCATTTTTCTCCTTCAGTTCCCGTATCTCATCTTCATACTTTTTATGAATTTTATCTGATTCCTTCTTTAATACATCCTTTGCAAGAAAAGCAATCGGATTATTCAGAACGCATTCCAGTTCTTCTCTTTCTTTTTTTAAGAACAAACTCCAGTCTATCTCGTGCTTTTCATTTGCCTCAACTAATTCTTTATGAAACCGACTCAGATATTCCATTTTATATTCAGGTGCTACACGATTATATGTAAACATATAATTCAGAAATTTTTTTCTGCTGTAAGGATAAATATAGTCTTTTTCCAATTCCGGTTTTTGATTCATAATATTTCTGATAAATTCGTATTCTTTATTCATACAGTAAACCTTGTTTTTGCTGTAAACCGATGAATTTGGATTATCTCTACGATTGTAGTAATATGGTTTATTATAGAAATACACCCGCTTTGCATACATCATCGTCTGGAACCAAAAACCGTTGTCCTGATAACTAGCGCCCGCCGATTCATGATGCCGTATACAATTTTCTACAAGAAACTGCTTTCTGTAAATTCCGCTCCAAGTCTGCATAACAAGACTAAAAACTCTCTTGTCCTTCATTGGATCAATTACCTTGTTGTAGCAATCTTTTGCTCTGGCAGCTATATCAATATATTGACATTGAAATTTGCCATTCTCTTTAGCAAATCGATTAAAGTCTGCTTTAATAAAATCTACCTTTTCTTTTACGGCAATTTTGTAGAGATCTTCAAACATATGTAAGTCTACAAAATCGTCACTTTCAACTATGCCTATATATCCCCCTCTGGCATTATCTATGCCAATATTCATGGCATGGCCATAACCGGCATTATCTTTATCAATAATACGGACTCTTGAATCTTTTTTTGCATACTTCATTAATTTTTCCAACGAGTAATCTTTAGATCCATCATTGACGCAAATAAACTCTATCTCTTTCATTGTCTGATGTATCAGACTCTCCATACATTCATCTAAATATTGTTCCACATTACAAACAGGAACAATTACAGATACTTTAATGCCTGTATCTGATTCCTTATCAAAATTAACCCACTGATGCACAGTTACTTTACTTCTTGTTTTCTGCACCGCATTTTCCCATGTTTCTTTGCTGCTTACTTCCTGCTTCATAACTATCTTCCTCGTATTTTTTTTATTATATTTTTCAATCGTGAATCGTGATAGCGTTCTTCTTCTATTAACTGCTGTATTTCAAGCCACTCATTCGGTAAAAAATAGGATTCTTTTATGTCCCCTATTTCATAATCCTGCCGCCATTCACGTTTAATACATTCTTTATATTGATCTATATTCTCTGAAGTTGCTCTATTTAAGTTAAATTTATATGTCTGATATTTTTTTATGGCATATGCATCTATGAATTTTTCCATTCTTTTGTTTCCTCGAATGAGATTTCTAATAAACCTATATTCTTCATTCGCGCAATACAAATTATTCGGATTATTCACAGATGATTGCGGATTATCTCTTCTGTTCATGTAAAAGGGAACATTCACATACATTATGCTTCTACAAAAGCACATCGTCTGAAACCAAAAACCATTATCTTGAAATGACGCTCCCGGCGATTCATTGAATCGAATATTATTTTCTTCAATCATTGTCCTTTTGTAAATGCCGCACCATATGTTCATCAAAAATCTGAAACATATACGTTCTTCCTCCGGAATAATCAAACGATGATAAAAAGAATCATCTTCTGCCACTGACTGATATGCCTTTGCTATTTTACCGTTCTTTGTTCTAAATCGATAAAAATCTGACTTTACAATATCTGCATCATATATTTTTGCAATATCATAAAGATACTCTAACATCGGTCTTTTTATAAAATCATCCGGCTCCACAATAGCAATATACTCACCCGTTGCCAGATGAAGTCCCTCATTCATTGCATGTCCATACCCATAATTCAAATTTTCAATAATATGTATTCTAGAATCTTTCTCTTTCAAATAATTGAGTATTTTTCCTGAACTATCCGATGAGCCATCATTGATACATATTATTTCAAGCTCAGACAGCGTCTGATCTAAAACGCTTCTCAAGCATTGATACAAATATTTCTCTACATTATAGATTGGTATGATAACTGAAACTTTTGTATGCATTTACTTTCTTCCTAACTCAAGTAATATATTCTTCTAATTTCTTTCTATATATCTTTTTTGTAGATGTTTCTAAATATCTCTTTCTCATCATCAAACCTTCCACCAAAAGTTTTCTTCGGCTCGTAAATTGACTCATTTTTCTTGTTAATTGCGCTACATTTTCAACTTCATACAGGCAATCCGAATTATCTTTTAATACATATTGAGCACCTACATTTTCAGACATTATAACTACTTTTCCCAGCATAGCTCCCTCTAATGCAACTAACGAACATGCCTCATCTCGTGAGGAAACTACAAAAACATTCATCTTTTTATATAATTCCATTCTTTCACGTTCATTCTGAATTTCACCGTGAAAAATAATTCTTTTATTATTCTTTGGAACAACCTGCTCCCAATAATCATGCGACCATTCCGGTACTCTTCCAACAATATGTAGCGTTGTTATAGAACGAAGTATTTCCGGCATATTCAGAAAAGCCTGTACCGCAATATCTATCCCTTTCCTATATTCGACTGTTCCTGAAACTAAATAATGGATCATTGAATCTTTCACCCAATTCATTCTATGAAAAGATTCATCTTTCACCCAATTATGAATTACTCTTATGTTTGTAGAATGGCATTGCAAACGAATCATTCTTTTGGCATAATCACTCACACAAAATATTTCATTTATATTTCTTAACGTTTTTTCGCTTATACCGCATTCTCGAACTAATTGTGATATGTTTCCAGCCTCTCTTATAAAAAGAATGCTCCTTAATATGCATTGGGCTCTGACACACAATTCAGCCGTAAAAACAGTATTAAAAACAGCTACCTGATATTCCTTTAATTTATATAACCATTGACTATTTTCAAAATCTATAAAATCAACTCTATATCCTTTCTTGTTAAACTCCTCTTGAAACTCCCCCCTTTTACAAGTCCATATATCCACTTGCCATCCTAATTCACGCAATACATCCGCCATATTCAGCAAACTCCTTGGGGCTCCTGTATACGTTAATTCATGGGATACCAACAAAATTGATTTACACAACATTGGTTTCATCCAATATTTCCTCTATTATTTTTATAAATTCTGTGTTTTCGTTTTGTTCTAAAAGCTGCATCGGTGCATAAGCATCTCTGCCGCTTACAGTTCTTAATTCAGGAATATTATGTGTCATTTTTTTGTATGCCTTCACAAAATCAATTATTCCCCTTTGTATTCTTCTTATAGATTCTTTGTTTTTAGGCGGTGCATTCAATCTGCATTTTATTTTCCCAGTATGATCAGAATAAAATCCTCGGAAACTTCCATTGTACGAACTCATCAATGCCTCCCACAGCAAATTGTGCTTCTTATTCGGATTATGAAATTTCCATAAATCCCTATTCTTTTCCTGAGAATACATATAGCTTATTAACTCACCGCTTTTCAGAAAAGTTTCACTTGAATCAGGTTCTGCATTGTTAGCTGTATTCGTACCGGCAATAATACCGGTCACATCACAATCAAAATTCCAAATCTCTTTAAACAAATATGTTAATGTTATCGCTCCACTCCCTGCCCATCCAATATCAACTACAACAACAGCACGGCTATTTTCTACAATAGGTTTAAAATATTCCTTTCCAGCATCAACCTGTTCCTTATAACTGTTTAAAATATATTCCCAATTTTTTTGTAAATATGCTTTAATACCATCAACATTTTTATCAGTCAATATCGTTTTTGCCTGCATATTATTCTCTTTGCAAATATCCTCCAACATCCATGTCAAATCCATTGTCTTCAGAACATCCGCCAAAGTATAATCCTGATTAACTTTATGATAAAGAAACCTTCTAAAAAAATCATATTTGAACCTGCTGGACGCCATCTTGGTTGCTGCAATTCGAGACCAATAGACATACGCTATTTGATCCATTTCATCTGGATATAATATTTCCCATGCTTTTCTTAAAATATCTCCATCTCTTGCTAAAAATAATATTTTATCCACGTTATGATTGGCTACATATTGATGTATAAATTGGCAATACCCTACAATAAATAATCCTCCATAAATATATCCATACTCATAAAATCTTGAGTAATGGCATAATCCATTATACAAATGTGCATTAACTATCCCCCTGTACAAGCTTCCAGTAATAACTGACATGTCCTGACACCTGAAAAGATTTCCTAACTCATTTACATTCTTATAGTAGAAAGTATTAATTCCTCTTTTTCTTGCCTGTTCAATATCGGATATTTTATTATCTCCAATATGTATCCATCCTTGTCGTTTAACACCTGTTTTCAAAAGCCAATCATACATATCCCCCTGACTCTTTGATTTCAAACAGTCACAAGATATAAAGCTTGCCATTGGTTTAGGATAACCACATTTTTTCAGTAGTAATTCAATCACATTCTGATCCAGATACATATCTGAAACAACCATATACTTTTTCTCTTGTTTATCTAACTCACGAATGACTTCCAGCATATATGGATTTGCAAAACAAAATTCTTTCTCCGTATTTATCTCATTTTCTATTCCTTCCACTTTATCTATACCACATTCCTTTGAGATAATTGTATAGATATCATCTATATTTACTTCGTAGCTTCCTGTTTCTTTATATTTTCTTTTTCTGGCCGTTTCTTCCATTTCCTCACGAATACGTTTATAATCCGGATATTTCATTTTATATCCCAATATATAGAATAAATCTGATGGTTTGGAAAATGGTCTGAAAATCAAAGTATCAAAAACATCAAAAGAAATTGTTTCAAATTTCATTAACTTGTGTGCTAATGTTTTTGGATCTGGTAAAATTTCTAATGTTGACTCACTGTTTTGATCGCATAATTTCTTTATTTCGCTTTTGCAGGAATTTCTCTCGTTTCGGAATCCTTCGGGCAATAAATACCATGAGCAATTTAACCTCAGCAAATAAACCCAACAGCCTATTCTTCCTATGCCCGATACTTGTCGACGTTTTTCTTGATATTCTGTTCGAATTTCCGGCACTTGATTAACTAATAATTCATATAATTCGTTTTTCATTTTCTCGGTCCTATTCACCAAAAGCAATCAAATTTTATTTAAGCAGTTCCCATCTTTTCGTATGCATCACATACAGTTTTTGGATCTCCGATCATACGTAAATGACCTTTTTCAATCCAGATAGCTTTTGTACAATTGCTTTTTATAACCGATGTAGAATGCGATACAATTAAAACAGTAGAGCCCGCATGCATCATAGATTTTATACGTGCTTCACTTTTTTTTCTAAAAAACATATCTCCTACACTTAATACCTCATCCAAAATTAATATTTCAGGTACTTCTCTAACTGTCGCAATTGCAAATGCCAGACGAGAAACCATTCCCGACGAATAATTTCGCACCTTTTCATCCATAAAACCTTCTAGCTCTGCAAATTGAACAATTTCATCATAATGCTGATCAATATACTTTTTATCGTATCCTATGATGGCACCATTTAAATATACATTTTCTCTGCCCGTCAATTCATAATCAAATCCTGTTCCCAATGTCAATAATTGTACCTTATTTTTGTCAACAAATACTTTTCCTTTGGAAGGTATCAATGCTCCCGATATGATCTTCAGTATAGTACTTTTTCCGGAGCCATTTGTGCCTATAATTCCAACCACTTCTCCCTTATATATTTCAAAACTAATATCATCTAATGCTCGGAATTTTTCACACTGATACTGACCTGTTACTGAACGGATTGCTAATTCTTTCAAACTAGTTGCCTCATCTTTCTCTCTCTTAAAATCCATTGTTATATTCTGGACTTTAATTTCCAATTCAGGAACATCTAATTTACGTATTCTTTTTTGTTCATTATTCTTTTTTTGATTCAGTTGACTTCTTTGTTTTTTTCTATTTCGTCTACCATGCCATAATATACCTAACGCCGCACAAGAGACTACCAGCATTAATAAACCTAAAATTATCGTAATTTCAATCAAAAAATCCATGATTCTCTAACCCGCTTTATATTTTCTGCATAATTGTATTTTTATTTTTTTTGAATATGTATTGTCCAACAAGAAAAGTACCTATTCCCCATGCAAACATTTGTATCCATTGATAAACTGTTGGAAATTCAGCATTTAATACAATCGCTCTCATAGATCCAACATAAGCATAAATTGGATTATTTAAAATACATATTTTCACAATTCCACTCAATCCATCAACAGGATAAAATAAAGCCGACATATACATCCATAGCGTAAGTACGACTGAATAAAGATATTTTACATCACCAAAAAATACATATGCAGCCGCTAATACAAACGAAACCCCCATTGCAAATAGCAACAATAGAAAAACAACTATTGGTATACACAACATTTTATTGGTTATATCAACTTTAAACACAAACAGCATCACCACGTATGCAACTAACGAATACAAAAAATTAACTAATGCTGTATAAATCCTAGCCAAAATAAATATATCCATCGGAAATTTAACTTTTATAAGCATCATTTTATTATCTACCAGTGATGTCATTGCAGAATTTGTTGCACCTGTAAATAACTGCCACAATATATATCCAGAGAGATAGTATATTGGAAAATTCTCGATACTTCGTTTGAATATCTGGGAAAAAATCAATGACAACACAACCATTGTTAAAAGTGGATTTAAGACACTCCAAATAATTCCTAATTTTGAACGCGAATATTTTCTCTTAATCTCTCTTGACGTCAACTCTCGTATTACAAAAATATATTGCCTTCTTTTATTTTGTTCTGACATATCTGTATGCTCCATAAAATTCTTTTTTTATATATAGTAGTGATTTATATATAATATAATTGGCCCAATGTATCCATCTCCAATGACTTCTTACAATACTGCCTTCATACCACGCACTTTCGCAGCAAGACTTCTTAGATATTCCGTAACTTCTTAAAATCTTCTCCATTAAATGATTTTGAATTAATTCAATCTCATTCATTTTCCGCGCTAAACATACAGCATTATCGTCTACAATGTCATCTGAAAATTTCATTCTTCCTAAAACAAATGCTTCCTTTATTGTTGGACAGCTCATTAATCTGGTCAAATTTTTACTGATCACTCTTTTTTCTTTTTCAAAATCTATGTTTGAAAAATCTATGTTTTTCATTCTTCTTTTTATCTGTACTAAATAGGCATCTAAATTTTCTTGCTCAATTCTGATAATTTCTCTATTATAAATGCTGATCTTTCCACACTTTGGTATAATTCTTCCGTCTTTCTCTATATACCCTTTAGTCATTCCATACGGAGCACTAACTAGTACTTCAAACAGACAGTTTGAAAAAAATATTTTTCTTTTATATCCCTTTTCCGGTGTAAAGTAAAAGCTATGATACATCTCCCGTTTACTCCCAGAAGGGATCTCATACAATCCCCAATAATATCCGTCTACCTCTTCTTTTTTTCCCGATGCCTTTAATACCAAATTTAATGTCTCTTGAATAGACCCTGTCCAACCACTATCAACAAATGCAGCTGTCCCATCGTCCATCAAGCCAACCTGGCTCAAATAGGCCTGCATTATAGAATACTTTTTCTTTGAATGCTTTTTTACGCATTCAATAAAATATGCACAATCTTTTAATCCCTTTTTCACTTGTTTCAATTGTTTATAAGGTATAGGTTCAGTATACTCATACGGCAATTTTATATACTTTAATACAACTGCTATCTCTTGTTTACTTAGCCCTGTTCTGCCCATAATTTTCTTCAGATTAACATCTATTCCACCTCTGCAAATATGATCCAATGCAGAATCCATATCTAAGTAATAACTCGCCAAGCGTAATGAAAATCTAGAACAATATATATACTCACATTCAATTTGTAAGTTCCACAATGTACAATAAAATTCTGCTATACGATGCATAAAATAACCATCTCTAGCAAGAAAGTACAATTTTTGCTTTCTTTTTTTTATTGCATCATTCAATACCCAAAGTACAAACAAGTTAATCGATGGATGAATTATCAATCTGCTAATCTCTGATGTTAGTTCATCTTTCAATTCATTGTATTGTCGTGACCGTTCAACGAATAGCATCGAACTTCGACTCAGTTGTTTCTCGTACCAAACTAGTCGCTTCTTTTCCTTTATCCCAACCATTCACATTCTTCTCCCGTATTACATCGTGAAAGACTCTTATATAAGCCCGATTTTCTTCGTATGTCAAAGGATTTAACGATCTTAGCCGCATCTTTTTATACAATAAAATAACATTTCGCGGAATGCATATCGTGAATAATGGTCTTAGTATATATATACCTCTGCTTACTAACGGTAAAGACATTTTTGAAAAGTTATTCTTTCTAATCTTCATTTCATTACATCTGCTTTTTAAAGTTCTCTTCTGATAGCTATCTGATCCTTCTCTATACATAAATAAACATTTTTGAATATTGTATCCTCGGTATCCTTGTTGATATAATCTCATAAACAGTTCATAATCTTCGCACCGTAACGTTTTTTCATCTATATTATATTTATTATCTTTTTCAAATAATTCTCTTCGAAACATAACTGATGGATGAATAAATGGTGAAAATGGCAAGAAGTTATATTGATTTGGTATCTCAGCCATTCTTCTAACCCCCATAATTGTATAATCGGACACAATAACTGCATTGCATCCTACCCAATCATATTCACAATGTTGCTCAAGAAATTTCATTTCTTCTTCCAACCGTTCCGGAAAAGATATATCATCCGCATCCATTCTTGCCAAATACTTTCCTCTGGCCACATGAATACATTGATTTAAGGCAAATCCTAAGCCTTTATTATCCTTTTCTCTGATGACCCGAATTCGGCTATCCTTTTGCTTTATCCTTTCTATGACTTTTGCAGTCACTTCATCATTACCATCGTCATAAATAATAAACTCAAAATCCTTAAATGTCTGATTTAGAATTGAATTTACAGCTTCTTCCAGTTGATTATAATCGCTTGGATTATATACTCCCATAATAACTGAAATTAACGGTTGTGTTTTTGTTCCCATAAATCCTTTTCCATCTTTTTATATGCTTTCTTCATTATCTTATCTGTGTTTTTTAAATCATAATTTTTTACATTATGCTGACTCATAATTCCCATCTTTTCTCTTAATTTTTCATCGTTCCATAGACGCATAATCGCTTTGGAAAACGAATTTTCATCATCAGCCTTACAAATAAATGCATTTACATTGCGTATTGCATATTCCTTTGTTCCCCTATTATCACTTACAATTAAGGGTAACCCACAAGCCATTGCTTCAATAGCTGCCATTCCAAATCCTTCACGATACGATGGAAACACAAAACAATCTGCTGCCTGATAATAATCCAGAATTTCTGATTGATAGCCACACAATATAACATCTTCTTCTAAATTTTCTTTTTCAATCAATTTTTCCAGCTTTTTACGTTGCTTGCCCTCTCCGCAAATCAAATATTTTATTGAACCATTCATTTCTTTATCTTTTATCTTAGAAATAGCCCTAATAACTGTTGCATGATTCTTATTAGAATTTAGTTCCCCCACAGATAAAACAAAAAATGTGTTTGAATCCATCCCATATTTTTTTCGAATATGATTGCTCTTTTTCTTTATTGCCCAAAATTTTTCCGTATCTACTCCTGTACCCGGTATTCTCACCACTGAAGCAACTTTTTCATCTACAATTTTTCTTGCTATAACTGCATCCTCATTATTAATTGTAATAAATTGATCTGTATACCTAGCCAATAATTTTTCGACAGGATAATATATTAACCAATTTTTCAAAGGTGCACCTCTATAGAAATGAAAACCATGAGCAGTATACATAACATACAAAGACTTAACAAACACTTTGCTAAGCCTCCCTATTACACCTCCCATAGGATTGTGGCAATGAATTGCGGAAATATGTTGAAAATGCACGATGTTCAACACTTGCTTTAACGCTTTTAAATTTGATATTAAATATACAGGTGATTTTTTTATAGAAATATGATGGCATTGAATTCCTTTTTCTTTCAACTCATCAATATCACATTTATAAACTGGGTAATCAAAATTAGACGCATAATGAACTTTCCACCCATATGACTGCAAGATAGCCACATCATTCATTTCAAATTTTTGCAAAAATCCCCCAATGGATGTTAATATCAAAATATTCTTTTCTCTTTCCATGTTTCATCACCAACTTAGCTCTATATAACAAATCTATTTTATCATTAACTTGCTTTTACTAGTTTAGCTTTACATTATCTGCTCATTTTTTGTCACTTTTTGTTATTTTATAAAAAAAGGCCCCTAAATAATTCCGTTTTAGAATTATCTAGGAGTCTACCCTTACTTATCAGCTACTAACTTTTTAATATAACATTAGCAATAGATGCTTCTCTTCTTCACCCACTGCACATATTCTTTTTCTGCTTTTCCCCAATAGCTCCGACTGATATCAATCACCTGTCCATTTTTTAATATCAGTTTTTTCTTTGTACATGCCTTCACATAAAAGAAATTAACCAGGAAGCTGCTATGACACCGAACAAAATCTTCACTCATCATTCTTTCTTCAATTTCCTTGATTTTTTCATCAACGATGTATCGATACTCTCTTGTTACAACATTTGTCACCCGGAGATTTCTCTCAAAGTACATAATGTCCTCAAGCTTTAATCTTACAATCACCCCGCCATGGCACTGGAAAGCCATCTCTTTACTGCCGCAGGCTTTCAGCTGTCGAATTGCTTTATCCATAATACAAGGCAGTTTTTCTTCAAATTTTTCTTTCAGAATATAGTAGATATGCTTCGTCTCATAGGCATCCATGACATGATGAAAACCATCACTTACATAAACCACCTGGCATACAGGCCATTCTCGGTTTACTTTCTTGACAATTTCAATTTCACTATTGTCATCATTTTGAATATCCACAAACAGGATATGCAGATATTTCCGTTTTACCCCCCCCCCACATTTCTGAGGCGTTTTGAAAGCTATGGATTTCTATATTGTTTTTCAGGTTTTCCCCATAATTTTCAAGTATTTCTCTTGAATTTTCAAGCCATGCAGGCTCTGTACTATAAATTCCAATTTGTAATTTTTTCATACTCCCAAGTCCGTTTCCCAATTTGATTTTTTCTTTTGATTTTTATTCTATTGAATCCTATAACATTGCCGGACAGCTTCCCATCTTTATTTTTTCTTCGGATGCCGCAATCTGCTGAGATATTCCGATCGTATTCCCAGGAATGTGGCAATCTGACGGTTGCTGGCAATTCTGTCAACTTCCGGCCATTTTTCACAAAACCAGGCATAACGCTCTTTTCCTGAAAGATACAACCGTTTATAATTAATCTCATTCTGGAAATTCAATGCGTTCTGGAGACAATGGGCATAGATCCTGGCCAGCTGCGGATAGCGCTGCAGCACGACAAATAATGGATCTGCATCGATTTCCAACACACTGGCATCTGTCAAAGCTTCCATACCGACGAATGACGGAACCCTGTTGCTCTCTATAAAAAAGTCCGCCGAATTGGCCGCCATAAAACGATCTGACATAAAGCAGTCTGTAATATCCGAACGTGTATCGTTGATTAAGTAGCATCGCAGAATACCATCCAGAAGTAAGTACACTTTTGACTGTACCTCCCCTATTTCATACAACTTCTCGCCCTTCTGATAAAAGGTGATCTTTGAAATATTTTCTAATGCTGCAGCTAAATCCGGATGGCCTGCTGCACCAAAAATCTGAAGTAATTCTTCTATCTCTTTCATTATCTTATTGCCTCATAACTGATGTTTTTTCCCATATTTTTCTTATATCCAGATAATCGGATTGTAAGTCTTTTGAAACCAGGACATTTGTAATAACTTTATTGTCTTTTTCATTTTCTTTGACCTGCCTTCTTAATCTGCTCAGTGACTCCGGACGGATTCTTAAAAATGAGGCAATTTGCTGATTGCTGGCCATTTTGTCTATGACCGGCCATTTTTGACAAAACCAACGATAACAATCTTCCGCCGAAAGGTTCATACGCTGATTATTCACGACACAAAGGTACATCATCATTTTCTGCAGCCCCTTGATATATCTCCAGATCAACGCAGGATACTTTTCTGATAAGCATTTTGCCTGTTCCACCGGTATCACACAGACTTCCGTATCTACTACAGCTTTAGCTCCGACACGTGTTTTCACGTCAATGCCTTCTATGTTCAATAAGTCAAATTTTTCTGAAAAAAAGCAGGTTGTATTCATCTGATGCTTCTTATCCGGCAAATAAGTATAAGCAATGCCGCTTGCAAGAATATAACATTCTTCCTGCTCGATTCCGTAATCATAGATAACCTGCCCTTTGCTGTATTGTTTAATTGACGAAATATTAATCAACGACTGAATCAACTGCTGATCTTCCCCTTGAAATAACGTACCGATAACTTCCTCTACCGTCATAAACTTCCCTCTCACACCAAACCTTAACGTTTATTTATCATTTATATTAACATTTTTCAATTTTCTTTTCATTGACATTTGTTAGTTTTGAGATACTTTAAAAATTTTTTCAAAGGAATCAACACTTACTTTTTCCATTCAAGTCTCCATTGGCAAAAAAATGTGCCTTACTTTCTGCACATTCTGCACATTCTGCATCCTGTAAAACACATTTCATTCGGGTGGTTATCAATTACCCCCCCAATCTTATTTTCCTTTTCTGATGTCTCAGCCTGCTCAATGATTCTGAACGAATACCGAGAAATGTGGCTATTTGATGATTGCTGGCTATCCGATCGACTTCCGGCCATTTCTCGCAGAACCACTCATAGCACTTGCTTCCCGGAAGGTAAAGCCGCTTATTGTTGATCTCATTCTGAAATTCCAGTGACTGATGCAGACAATAGATATATAATCCCACCATCTCAGAATACTGTTGCATCATCAAAATAATTCTTTTAACTGGTATCTCACACACCATCGCATCCGCAAGTACCTCCACACCGACCACCGAAGGCGTCTCACCTTTGCTTTGAAAAACTTCAGGTGTATTCGCTATCAAACCTTTTTCTGTCATAAAACAGTCTGTAATATCTGTCTGAAATTCATCAATAAAATAGCACCTCAAAATACCGCTCCAAAGAATATAAATCTTTTTCTGCATATCACCGACATCATAAATATGCTCACCCTTCTTGTAATGGTGTATCTCCGCAAAATGTGCAAGCATTGCAATTAACGCCGGATCTTTCAGCGGAACAAGTGCTTCTATTATCTCTGTCTTAATCATGTTATACCTTCCCCTATACCGTAAAGTGAACTTCATCATCAATTGGATAATCAATGATGAAGTTCAGATGCTAATATTCAGCATTCTCTTTCTTCTCCATAATCTGCTTGATATCCATATAATCCCACTGCAGATCCTTGGTTACCAGAATATTGGACAATGCTTCATTCCCACTGTCACATTGCTTCAACTGTGATTTCAAACGGCTTAATGATTCCGGACGAATCCTCAAAAATGTTGCAATCTGTCGGTTGCTGGCAAGACTGAGTGCCTGCGGCCATTTTTCACAAAACCACTGATATCTCTGATTCGAAGAAAAGTACATTCTTCTATTATTCACCACACATAAATAGACCATTGATTTCTGCAAATAGTTTGCATATTCCCAGGCTAATCCCGGCAGCTCTTTAACCGCCGTCAATGCAGCCTGGATAGGAACCGCATAAACTTCCGTATCCATCAGGGCTTTCATCCCCATAGATGCTTGCTTATCATAGGCTTCGATATTTAGAAAATCATATTTTCTGGAAAAGAAACAATTCGTAATGAAACGGTTCTGCTCATCACAAAAATAAGTATACGTTAATCCCTGAATAAGAATGAAGAAGTATGTATACGCCTCCCCAATAGCGTATATCTCTTCTCCGCGTTTATAGGATATCACCTGAGAAATCTCACTTAATTTTCTGATCAGCCTTTCATCTCCTGTATGAAAAAATTCTCTGGTTAATTCTTCCGATACCATAAAAACCTCCCGCCAACGACTATATATAGTCGATATCGGTTCATCATAACATTATATAGAATATTTTTCATTGACATTTGTTAATTTTTTACTTGTTTTTTACAAAAAGCAGGCTATCCCCAACGTTTTGTTTCCACTTTTTCAAAGCGGTATTGCTGCTTCACATCAGGATATTTCACCCGATCCACTTCACTCATAAACATGCTGTAAGGTCTGGCACAGGTTTTATACGGCGGATAAAGTGCTTCATAAATCACCAGCTTCTCTCCATTCTCCGTATGCTGTGCAAAAGCAAGCACCTTATACAAATACTCTGCACTCTCCTCAGATACCCACTCCCGCTTAAAATGACGAACGATATCTCCAACTTCAATGTCTCTTTCCGGAACATCTTCCTCATCTGATTCATCTGCCGTCGGCTCCGAGCTTCCATGTTTCAATTCTGAATGTACTGTTTTTGCTGTGTCATTCACTGGTCTTTCCTGTTCATCCAGTTCAACATACTCATCACGGTCAATAGACACCGGGATGCCTGTCTTTCCTTCAATATGAACACCGCCGTACCAGGTACCTGTCACTTTACAGATATCTCCCACTTCGTATTCCATTGTATAATCGTCTTTTTTCTTTATGATTTTTACCTGTTTCATGTCCTTCACCATTTCTTCTGAAGCATTTTATTTCTTCTAATGCATTCTATTCCTGTTGTTCCGTGCCGCTTCATTCGCTTTTGGTTTCACCGGATTCAGCCAGACACCTTCTTCAGTCAACTACCTGATTCAATCAGACACCTGATTCAATCAAACGCCTGATTCAGCCGCGGCATCAATACATCCAGAATTTTCTTTGCAACTGCCAGTTTGTACGCCAGTCTTGTGGGCTGCGGTTCCAGCTCAATAGAGTAGGCCTGCATGTCTCCATTCATCACAACTGCAAAGTACACCTGTCCCGGAACGGAAGCATCCGGGTTGACCGGATCTATATTCCCCATAGTGCCTGTCACACCAATGCCGATATTTGCTTCATAGGTTTTCGCACATGCTGCTGCCATTGCTTCTGCTGTTTCTTTTGAATAGACCGTATATTGTTCCAGTATTTCTGCCGGTACCCCCTGCATCATCTTTGCCTCATTGCAATAGGTCACAAAAGCTCCTTTGAGTACTGCAGAAGATCCCTCTGTATCTGTGATCAATGATGCAATCTGACCGGACGTCGCACTCTCCATAGTTGTGATCGTCATCTTTTTCTCAACCAAAAGTCTTGTTAGCTTTCTATAACCGTCTCTGACCGCTGCCTCATCGTATTTTGCTCTATTTGCTGCAGCAGACTCATCCGTACTCACGGAATTGATGCATTCAACACTATTTTCTCCGCTCCCAGCCTCTGAGACAGGCTCTTTATTTTGCGCATTGTTTTCAGAAGACTTTCCACATTGACGAACTCTGTCAAGAAAATCCTGTTCAACCTCCTTGTACGGACGCTCTCTGAAATCCGGTTCAGACTTAAGCTCCGGCACTGGTCTGTTCTCTTCCCCAGGCATCATCCTGTGTAGCTCATGCGCCATCATCTCATCATCAATCTGCTTGCAGCATTTCTTCTCTTCTTCTGTCAGGTCCGCCAAACCAAAATAATCATAAATGACGCTCATGATCTGTGCTTCTATATCCAGATAATTACTCAGATACGGTTTCACCGGCCGAATAATATCCGCAATATACGCCTCACTGGCATCATGCAGCAGACATGCCAACACGATTCTCTTTGACCATCCCTTAGCCGCCGCCTCATCGGCACAATTCATTGAATGCTGTGCCACCGAAAAGAAATATCGGATATGTCCGCCGCCCCGGCAGACCAGACTCAGTGCATGGGCAATATCTTCCACACAAACATCCTGCTTCGTCATCTTCAGCGGATCAAAAATCCGTCCGGTAAAAGTATTCATTACACTCATTGTTTCTTTATGTCCTTTACTTCATTTTTGTTCTAAATTCCTCTGTTGTCATATTCATTCGTTTAGCAGCCTCTTGCATATTCAAAATACCATCTTTAACTAAATTTGTTAAAATCTCAAGTTTTCCTTCAAGCTTTCCTTCTTCACGCTCTATACATGCCCGCTCTTCTATCATATCTTCTATAGCCTTACACATATCGATCGTCTCCTCTCCATCGGAAATTTCTATAGACATATTCGTCATTACCTCTATAACCCGAGCCGCCATAATATCCATATTCATTCTTGGATTATCCTTCATGAAATTCCATAACTTCTCTTTATCTTTTGAATATTTTATGCATCCCAAAACTTCTCTCAGACTGGACTGAAATTTCTGCAAATCTTTATCCGAAATACCATATGGCTGAATCAAATGAATCTTATAATCCTGAACATACTTCATCAATGTCGAACTCAACTTTTCCATCATATCAGTTAATTTTACCGGTCCATCCCACTCATCTGACCCAAAATAAACAACTAACGTCACCACAGGCACAATCCTATCTGTTTTATAAAAACCTGATAAAAATTCGGCATGACTTCTTACTTTATCCTTCTGCTTTCGATGCCGTGCCGCTATGTCTGACACCTGTTTTCCATACTGTAAAAAATCATAAATACCATTTCGTACTGGCATTGCATAGTGAATATCCGTTTGATTTTCTATTCCCAGTAAAATATATGCAGCCTGAGAATCCTGCATAATCACTGTTGATTTGAGCACATCCCTGTATTTCTGGACTGCTGCATTCTTTTTCTCATCTTTATTTTCATCATATGTATTAAATGGAATAATAATCTCTGTCGTATCTACTTCCTTCAATTCTTCTGGATTGACAACTTGCCTTCCCCCATAAATCAAATAATTAAAAGCATCCGCAAATACAGCATTTTCTCTGATGTAAGCCTTCGTAATCGTATCTGCTGCTCCTATCGTTTTCACCCCTTCCAATTTAACTTCAATAGGAGTTATTACTTTGCTTACTTTTCTCTGTATTCACCATACTATCATCAGTTATTTGATTAATCAAGTCCCTTTCCTATTCAATTTTCCTCTTATTCTACCCTGTTCGATACCCTTCGGCAAATTCTGATATTCTTCGACAGTAATTATTCATAAGCTTAATTCCGTTCAATCGAAAAACACAAAAATAAAAGCCCGATCGATGAATTTTCCTTCGACCGGGCTTTTAATGAATTTCCTGTAATTTCATTTAATACACCTTCAACTTTCATAGAATTCGATTAAAAAATTATGTTCCTTTTGGACTATACCTCCTATTCATAAATTTGCATGTCCACTATGGGCCTCTGCCTTTCTTCATAATCATCATCTCCTCTGTTACATGTATAGCTGTTAACGACATCTATGTAAACTCGTGAGAGATTTTTATTCGATTTGATTAAGACTTCTTATGCCATTGGACTGTCCTCCTGTTCTAAGACTCGACTACTTCTAACTATCCTCTTGGTCTAATACTGGAATAAACTTCCCTGGTTTCTGTTAGGCATCTCCTCTTTGTTGTCTTTATAGTAGCACAGTTATCTTATCATGTCAATAGTTTTCTTTATATTAATCTCGTAATTATAAATATTCAGAATTTTCACTCACTTCAAATGTAAACACTCGCTAAATACGGCTTCATAAAGATTCTCTTCGCGCTTCCTGCAAAAACCTGTCTTTCTTCTGACTAATACAAAAAGCGAAACTGCCCTGCACACAAATAAAAATGCCTTTCAGTTTCGCTTTAAATCTACAAAGATTTGCAAATCTCTTATATCTATTACATCTTATATCTATTACATCTTTATGATGGCATTAATTTTGTCTTTTAGCAGATCCGCAAATATCTGACCATCTTTAGCTTCACCTGCTACCGAACCATAGTGTGTTGGTATCGCAGCTTTCGGATGAATGATTTCTGCCAGCTTGGCTGCCTCTTCTGCTGTCATTGTATACGTTCCGCCGACAGGAATCAAAGCCACATCACACCGGACTTTCTTCACATCCTCGTTGATATCTGTATCTCCGGCAATGTAATAGATCACATTATTCATTGTCACAAGATAACCTACCCACTGATTTGCCTGTGGATGGAACTGTTTGCCCACATTGTAAGCAGGCACTGCTTGAATTCTGACACCATTGATCTCCATCTCATCTCCCGGAGCCACCAATTCTGTAAACTCCTCGGAAATGCCGCTGTTACTCAATGCATCCTTCATCGTCTTCGGACAGACAAGAATCGTTGCCGCATTTTTTACCTTTGCCAGATCTTCCGGTGAATAGTGGTCAAAATGATCATGGGTCACACAAATAATATCTGCATCATGTGGTTCTCCCTCCACATTAAAGGGATCAAAATAAATGATCTGATTTCCTGCAATACGAATACTGCTGTGGGTTAAAACCTGAACTTCTTCATACATTACCTGTTACCTCCTTGCTTTTTCTCTATTCTACCATATCCGGCATTCTCTGTCTTTATGAAGCAGAATTTTCTTTTACTTTCTTGAAAGCCTCATCCAATGTATGCCATCCAAGGACTGCACATTTTACTCTGGCAGGCATATGAGCGATATCTTTCAATGCAGAGGCTTCTTCCAGCTGGTCGATTTCCTCATCCGTCGCTTCTCCCTGAATCATACGCAGGAACATGTCACCAAGCTTCAATGCCTCTTCCTTTGTTTTTCCAACGATCATTCCCAGCATAATATCTGCGGATGCCTGAGAAATGGCACAGCCGTCCCCCACAAAGGCACCATCCTCGATGACGTCGTTTTCTACTTTTAATTTCAGGAAAATATCATCTCCGCAGTTCGGATTCACACCTTCCAGAACAATGTTTGCATCCGGCAGATCATGCTTATACTCCGGCCGCAGATTATGTTCTGTCAATATTTCATTATAAAAACTTCTACTCTCCATATCCCATTCTCCTTCTTATGCTGGCAACACTCTTCACAAAAGCATCAACCTCTTCCAGTGTATTATAAAACATAAAGCTTGCTCTTGTGGAAGAATTGACACCCAGATAAGTAAGGAGCGGCTGTGCGCAGTGATGACCGGCACGAACATCAATGCCGTCTGAAGCAAGGATTTCACTGACATCGTGCGGATGAACACCCTCTATTGTAAAAGATATGATACCTGTATGATTTTCAGGATTTTCTGAGCCCATCACATGTACACGCGGTATCTCAGCCAGTCCTTCCATGGCATGGCGTGTCAATGCCAGTTCCTGCTCCTGAATAAAATCAAATCCTACCTGCTGCAGGTAATCAATGGCTGCTGCCAGTCCTGCTGCACCGGCAGCGTTCACCGTTCCGGCCTCAAATTTATACGGCAATTCCGCAAAAACTGCCCCTTCTCGTGTTACGGAATCTATCATTTCGCCGCCGGTGAGAAATGGCGGCATTTCTTCAAGCAATGCCTTCTTTCCATATAATACACCGATTCCCATCGGTCCCATGAGTTTATGCCCTGAAAATGCCATAAAATCCACATCCAGTTTCTGCACATCCACAGGCATGTGCGGTACGCTCTGAGCACCGTCCATCACAACCACTGCGCCCACTTCATGAGCTCTGGCCACAATTTTCTCTATCGGATTGACACATCCTAAAACATTGGATACCTGAGCCACCGCCACCAGTTTTGTCTTCTCATTGATCACCCTCTGAATGGTTTCATCTGTCAATGTGCCGTCCGGTTCACACTCCATAAACTTCAATTCAGCACCCGTCTGCCGTGACACCATCTGCCACGGCAGGAGATTGCTGTGATGTTCCATAATGGTGACTGCAATCTCATCTCCGGCTTTCAGATGGCTGAGGCCATAGCTGTAGGCCACCAGATTCAGCCCTTCTGTTGTATTTCTTGTAAAAATAATCTCTTTTTTGGAAGCCGCATGAATAAAATCACGTACTGTCCCTCTGGCGCTCTCACAGCTCTTGGTAGCCTTCAGGCTGAGAGGGTAAAACCCTCTCAGCGGGTTCGCATTTTCTGTCTCATAAAAAACTCTGACCGCATCCAGTACAGCCTGCGGGCGCTGGGCTGTTGCTGCATTATCTATATAAATCGTATCCTCATTCTGCAAAAGAGGGAAATCTTTTCTGTAATCACTGGCTGTCATTGCTCATCACCTTTGTAAGCTGATCTGCTACAATCCTTTCTGTTTCTTCATCCTGTATATGGTGGTAAAGTACTTCAAGTTTCGCTTTTGTCATAATATCTTCGGCTGTCTCCTGATCGATGCCTCTGGCCGCAAAGTAGAATAATGTTTCTTCATCCAGTTCACCAATGGTTGCACCATGACTGCCGTCCACATCCTCTTCTGCACAAAGAATCAGCGGAATCGTCTTATTCTCTACATCATCCCCGAGAAGCAGTACATTCTCAGTCTCTGCGCCTTTGGATCCCGATGAACCGCGTTTAAAATCAATGGAACCTCTGAAAACTTTCTTTGCGGCATCCTTTAGTGTACCGTCTACCTGAATGTCACAATTTGTCTTCTTTCCCCAATGATTAACAACCAGATTCATATCCAGTGACTGCTGCTTCTGTCCGATATAACCGATCTCCGTATGAAGTTCAGACTGATCGCCTTCCAGTTCTGTCTGAATGCCATTATAAACATCTCCCCGGCCGATAAACATCTGAAGGACATCCAATTTGGCTGTCTCATCGCAGACAGAACCTACCGCATTCAGTAATCGTTGTCCTTCATCCAGCATATTGATCTGTATCAGACGGATCGTGCTGTTTTTCTTCGCATAGAGTTTTGTTCTGAATGCCAGATCACTCTGAGCCTTTTTGCCGGATATAAACTTCTCGATCACCGTCACATGGGCATTTTCTTCTGTTGCAATATAAACAGTTCCTGCGGCATTTTCCTTATCTTCACCGCTGATATCCAGGCGGATGATCCGCTCCCCATCTTCTGCTTTTGCTGTCAACTGCAGCACCGGAAGATTCTCATCTGAAAATAATGTATCAGCCTCAGCGCCAGCGCCTGTTGTCATTTCCTTTATATTCAAACCAGCTTCTGATACCTGTTCCGGTTCTTCTGTTGTCACCATGCAGGGCTGCACGTTCCCGTTCCATTTCACCGTTGTATCATTTAAATGAAGCCAGTACCATGTTTTGGATGGCAGCGGATTAATCTTTAATGTCTCATTCTCTTTCATCTTCAAATCCTCCTTACCTTATCCAATACTGCCTTTCATCTCAAGATGAATCAGATTGTTCATCTCAAGGGCATACTCAAGAGGCAGTTCCTTTGATACGTTGTCCGCAAATCCGCTGACGATGCATGCTCTTGCATCTTCCTCGCTCATACCCCTGGACATCAGATAAAAAACAGCCTCATCACTGATACTGCCAATCTGTGCTTCATGACCTACATCGGCATTCTTGGTTCGGATATCCATGGCAGGGATCGTATCTGATCTGGATTCCGAATCCAGCATCAGAGACTGGCATGAAACAGATGATTTGGCATTTTCTGCACCTTTATTCACAACAACGGATGAACGGAATGTACTGATACCGCCATCCTTTGAAATAGATTTTGTATTAATATAAGAGCTTGTATTTTCTCCAATATGAACAACCTTTGCCCCGGTATCCAGATTCTGGCCTTTGCCGGCAAATGTAATGCCTGTAAATTCCATCTTGGAGTCACGGCCTTTGAGAATGCTCATCGGATACAGATAGGAAACATGAGAACCAAAGGAACCGGATACCCATTCAATGGTACCGCCCTCTTCTACCAATGCTCTCTTTGTGTTCAGATTATACATGTTCTTGGACCAGTTCTCGATGGTGGAATAACGAAGTCTTGCATTTTTGCCTACAAAAAGCTCCACACATCCGGCATGCAGATTGGCGACGTTATATTTCGGAGCTGAACAGCCCTCAATGAAATGCAAATCTGCACCTTCATCTACGATAATCAGTGTATGTTCAAACTGGCCGGCACCCGGCGCATTCAATCTAAAATAAGACTGCAGCGGAATTTCAACAGAAACACCCTTTGGTACATAGACAAATGAACCGCCGGACCAGACAGCCCCATGAAGTGCGGCAAACTTATGATCTGTCGGTTTCACCAGTTTCATGAAATGCTTCTTCACCATATCTGCATATTCACCGGTCAGCGCGCTTTCCATATCGGTATAGACAACCCCCTGTGCAGCGACTTCCTCACGGACATTGTGATAAACCAGTTCAGAGTCATACTGGGCCCCGACACCAGCCAGGGATTTTCTCTCTGCTTCAGGAATACCCAGACGTTCAAATGTATTCTTGATATCTGCCGGTACATCGGACCACTTAGCTTTCATCTTTGTATTCGGTCTGACATAAGTCACAATCTGATCCATATTCAAGCCTTCTATAGATGGCCCCCAATCCGGCACTGCCATCTCATTGTAAATTTGAAGAGAATGCAGACGAAAAAGTTCCATCCATGCAGGATCATGTTTCTCTTTGGACAATTTCTGCACAATTTCAGGCGTCAGTCCTGCTTTAATCCTGTATGCGTCTTTTTCATCATCTTTAAAATCATATATGCTTCTATCTATATCTTCAACTTGACTCTTTTCTTTCACCGTCAGTCACTCCTTTCCCACGCCGCTTTTACTGCTCCTGAGTTTCATAACTTCCGAATCCGTTTTCATTGATCTCTTCAACAAGGGATGCATCTCCAGTCTTGATAATCCTGCCTTCAACCATGACATGGGTATAATCCACATGCAGTGCTTCCAGAATTTTTGTACTATGTGTAATAACAATTAAACTGCCTTTGCATGTCTTCTGGTATTCTTCAATACCTGCTGAAACTGTACGTACTGCATCCACATCCAGGCCCGAGTCTGTCTCATCAAGGATGGCCAGTGAAGGTTTAAGCATCAGAAGCTGAAGGATCTCTGCCTTCTTCTTCTCACCGCCGGAAAAGCCCACATTCAGATCACGTTCCGCATAAGACGGATCCATCTGCAAAATAGCCATTGTCTTCTCAAGATCTTTCTTGAAATCCCACAGTTTGATTCTCTTGCCGGTTTTCTGTTCCAGTGCATTTCTAATAAAGGAACTCAGTGTCACGCCTGGAATCTCAAGCGGATTCTGGAAAGAAAGAAAAATACCGTCTTTTGCCCGCTCATTGACTGGTTCCGCCGTAATATTCTTGCCTTTAAACCAGATTTCGCCGGACTTTACGGTATAACGCGGATTGCCCATCAGTGCATAACCGAGGGTAGACTTACCTGTACCGTTCGGTCCCATCAAAACATGCGTCTCCCCTTCACCAATGGACAGATCCACGCCATGAAGGATTTCTTTATCTTCAACATCAACATATAAATCTTTTACATTCAATAACTGCTTGTTCAACATTTTTATGCCTCCTACTTGTTTCTTCTCTATCATAATTATGCTGTATTATTATGCTGTATTTTCCTGTGTTATCTGTATCTATTCATCGAAACGGCCCTTCCCAGCCACATCAGCCAGTGTCATATTATCCAGATAATCTGTGATAACATTCGACAATCCCTGCCATACTGGCAGCGTGCAGCAAAGCTCTGCTCTCCCGCAAGGTTCTGCATTATCCTTGAGACAGGATACAGGTGCCAGTGTTCCTTCGGTCAATCGAAGAATGTCACCGACTTTATACGCCTCCGGCTTTCTGGTCAGACGATAACCGCCACCTCGGCCGCTGGTTCCTTCAATATAGTGTTCCTTTGACAGCATTCTGGCAATACTCTCAAGATACTTCAGAGAAATACTCTCCGCTTCCGCTATCTCTTTCAGTGGTACAAACTCCCGGTCTGCATTGACCGCCAGATACGTCATAACCCGCAGTGCATAACGCCCCTTTGAAGAAATCATTATCATCCTATATTCATTCCTTTCCTTTTTCTATGGGTATGATATACCCATTTACCTACTATGTCAATAGGCAATTAAAATAGTGCGTCATCTAAACTAAAAAACACCCGCCGGATTTATTCCAGCAGATGATTTTCATTCTGTATGCCGTATTTAATTTCTTGAACACTTCTCTGCGTCTATCGCCAGAACAAACATCAGCACATATAATGCATCTTCCGGATTCACGATATCCATCACGTAAGTGTCCGTCATATGAAAAAGCTCCTTCGAAATTGCAGCAATCCTCTGTCCGCCCGGTCCAACAATCGTATAGTCCCATTCCATATAACCGCCCTCGATATGCCAGCCGTTAAAATCAATATCGTATTTCGGCTTCAAAAATGTCAATTCTTTCTGGATGCAGCCAATATATCTTTCTTTTTCATAGACTTCAAACTTCGGAAGCAATGTCAACACCTTCTCTTTGACTGTCCCGACTTCTTCACCGTAAACACTGAAAATCTTCAGACAATGTCCCCAAGCCAACTGCCCTTTAACAACATAAACTGTCTGTTCCGTTTCATCATATATATCATAACTGTCAAACCATGAAAACAAACGCTGCTTAAACAATAACTTCGTTTCGAACACCTCCCTTTCATACTCCTGATTATAGCACAGTTTAATATACACAAAAAGACTCCCGAAAGAGTCTTTTTATTTTATACTGTTTCATCTTCAAGATGCTTATACATCTGAACATGTCCTTCAAGATCTTTCCAGACAAAATCCGATCCTTCCCAAGTCATATACCCATGATAACTGTTTTCCTTCGGGATGGATACCGAACCCGGATTCATATAAATATAGTTCTCATGCGCCACACACTTCGGCACATGGGTATGACCGTGCAAAAGAATATCACCTTTATGCAGCGGCGGCAGATTTTTCTCATTGAAAACATGCCCATGGGTTGCAAAAATCATCCGCGTACCCGCTGTCAAAATTGCATATTCTGCCATCACCGGAAATTCCAACACCATCTGATCAACTTCCGCCTCGCAGTTTCCCCGGACACAGAGAATATCGTCTTTCATTCCATTCAAAAGTTCAATAACTCTTTTTGGCTGATATCCCTCCGGCAAATCATTGCGGGGCCCATGATATAAAAGATCACCTAACAACAGCATCCGATCTGCCTTTTCCTGTTTGTAAGCCTCAAGCAACTTTTCCAGATAAGCGGCCGAGCCGTGTATATCTGATGCAATCATCCATTTCATCTCTTCTTCTCCTTCCGACAATTTTTATTCCTCCAAGTCTATCTTCTGATTCATAGTCATCCTATTAAGCTCTATTGTATCACCTGCAAAATAAAAATATCATTGAATTTATCTATTGGTCGTTATAAAAAAATTTTTTATTTCTTTCCTCTATCTAATGTTATATAATAGATATATCGTATTGAATCTTCTATTACTTCGAAAGGACGTGATAACATGCCTTTACCAAAGCACAAAAAATATACGATTGATGATATTTTTGCCCTTCCAGAAGGAAAGCGTGCAGAACTGATTGACGGACAAATATATAATATGGCCCCACCAAGCCCATTTCATCAAAAATTAGTGATGGAACTTTCTGCCACTATACGAAATTATATCAAAAAGAACGGAGGCCCTTGTGAAGTTTATCCGGCACCTTTTGCAGTCTTTTTAAATCAGGACGCACACAATTACGTTGAACCTGATATTTCCGTTATCTGCCATCCTTCCAACTTGGATGCCAGAGGTTATCAGGGTGCCCCCGATTTTATTATTGAAATCGTATCACCAAGCAGTCAACGCATGGATTATCTGACGAAGCTATTCAAATACCGAACTGCCGGTGTCCGAGAATACTGGATTGTAAATCCACTCACACAAACGGTTCAAGTTTACTCCTTTGACGGGACCGAAGATTCCACGCAATATACATTTGAACAGGAAATCCCTGTTACCATCTATCATGATTTAAAAATATGTATTTCAGAGCTTTTGAAATAACTCCAGATAAAAAGGCCCGGATTTCCCAAATGAAATCCGAGCCTTGCTTTTTAACATTTCTTAGAACTTGCCAGCTCTTGCTGCTTCCTCAACGCTTACCGCTACGGCTACTGTAGCGCCGACCATTGGGTTATTGCCCATACCAATCAGACCCATCATTTCAACATGGGCCGGAACAGATGAAGAACCTGCGAACTGAGCATCAGAATGCATACGTCCCATTGTATCTGTCATACCGTAAGAAGCAGGACCTGCAGCCATGTTGTCCGGATGAAGTGTACGGCCTGTACCGCCACCGGATGCAACGGAGAAGTATTTCTTACCCTGTTCGATGCATTCTTTCTTGTATGTACCTGCTACAGGATGCTGGAATCTTGTAGGGTTTGTAGAATTACCGGTGATAGAAACACCTACGTTCTCGTGATGCATGATTGCAACACCTTCCTGAACATCATCAGCACCATAACATTTAACAGATGCACGAAGGCCTGTTGAATATGGTTTTTCGTATACAACATTCAGTTTTGCAGCCTTATAATCATACTGTGTTTCAACAAATGTGAAACCGTTGATACGAGAAATGATCTGAGCAGCATCTTTGCCAAGACCGTTTAAGATAACACGAAGCGGTTTCTGACGAACTTTGTTTGCTTTCTCTGCGATACCGATGGCACCTTCTGCAGCTGCAAAGGATTCATGACCTGCCAGGAAACAGAAGCATTCTGTTTCTTCTTCAAGAAGCATCTTGCCAAGATTACCATGGCCAAGACCAACTTTACGATGATCTGCAACAGAACCCGGGATACAGAAAGCCTGAAGGCCTTCACCGATTGCTGCTGCTGCATCGGAAGCTTTGCGGCAACCCTTCTTGATTGCGATGGCAGCGCCAACTGTGTATGCCCAACATGCATTCTCGAAACAGATCGGCTGAATCTTCTTTACCTGTTCGTATACATCAAGACCTGCGTCTTTTGTGATCTTCTCTGCTTCTTCGATAGAAGCGATACCGTAGCTATTTAAAACAGAATTGATCTGGTCAATTCTTCTTTCATATGATTCGAATAAAGCCATTTTAGATTACTCCTTTCTCGGGTCGATAATTTTAACTGCATCTGCTACACGGCCATACTGACCTTTTGCTTTCTCCCATGCAGTATTAGGATCATCGCCATTCTTGATAAAGTCAGTCATCTTTCCAAGGCTTACAAACTGATAACCGATAACTTCGTCATTCTCATCAAGGGCAAGGCCTGTAACATAACCTTCTGCCATCTCAAGATAACGAACACCTTTGGCCTTTGTACCATACATGGTACCAACCTGTGAACGGAGGCCTTTACCAAGGTCTTCAAGACCAGCACCAACTGCAAGACCATCATCAGAGAATGCACTCTGTGTTCTGCCATATACAATCTGAAGGAACAGCTCTCTCATTGCTGTGTTAATTGCATCACAAACAAGGTCTGTGTTCAGAGCTTCCAGGATTGTCTTACCCTGTAAGATCTCAGCTGCCATTGCTGCAGAATGTGTCATACCTGAACATCCGATTGTCTCAATTAAAGCTTCTTCTATAATACCCTCTTTCACGTTCAGTGTCAGCTTGCAGGCACCCTGCTGTGGTGCACACCAGCCAATACCGTGTGTAAAGCCGGAGATATCTTTAATTTCTTTGGAATGAACCCATTTGCCTTCTTCAGGAATTGGAGCAGGCTCATGTTTTGCGCCTTTAGCTACAGGGCACATTAATTCTACTTCATGTGAATAAATCATTTTGTGACTCCTTTCAAATATGTATCATGCAAAATTACATCATATCTGCTACTATTTTCCCATCAATTCCCGATGAAGTCCAGTGTTTTTTGCTCATTTTTTTATTTTTGGCAACTTTGATAAACTTATGACAAAAACAGATTGTTCTTTCATCAATACATCTAATATTTATTATTGTCATAGCAATATGTAGAAAAATCATAAAAAAACTGTATTGATATAGGTTAAAATCAGGGCGATTATCACAAAAAGTACACTAAAAATATCTAAAATTCTTCCTTTGCTGCAGTCATTTTTCATAGTACGTCCATTGATACGAAAGGTACTGTAGATCAATATGCCATTAAAAAAAAGAAATACCGTCAACACAACGGCCATTGTTACCAACTGTCGGCATGATACTGCTGACAATGTCTGTGATACCGATTCCGTAGTCTTGGAAAGCTGCTGATTCACATTGCCGTATGATGTCATCATCCGATCAGCTATAAAATTGATGGTTACATTAAATCCATTCAGCAAAAAATGCATAAGCATGGATGTATAAATCGAACCGGTTGCCTCCACCATCAATGCAAATACAATTCCCAGATAGACAGCATACGGCATCTGATTGAAGTTCAGATGAAGAAGTCCGAAAATCAGCGCACTCAGAAAAATTCCTGCCTTCTTGGAATGATGTCGATAAGCACCGTACAAAATACCGCGACATAAAAATTCCTCATTCAATGCCGGCATCACTGCCATCACCAGAAGCATTGGAAAATATCCCAGTTTCATCATATACGGCATGACTGCTGCCACTTGATTTTTTACAAAAAGCATTGAGAAACTGTTCAGAATTGCTATCACCGGATAAGCCGAAATGATCACCGCAACAGCCATTTTGATGTTGGCATTGGATATCGGTACAAAAAGCATTCTTTCTGCTAATTGTTCCTGCTTCTTTCGACAGCAGACAAAGTACCGCAAACCACCGGGAAGGACAAGCATCACCTGCCCCATAAGCATATGAAATATAACATTTTTAATTGGTATCCACTGCATGAGCCACTGGTATCCCATATACAGTACAAATGTTACAATCAATATCAAATGGGCCTCTGTGATCCTCCTTTGCATGCTATGCCTCTTTCTTTACAATTCGATCCTGCGCTTTGAATATATGAGCAGCCGGCACATAACCACGAACAGATGATGTTGGATAAACATTGACATTCGGTCCAAGCACTGTGCCTGGATTTAAAACACTGTTGCATCCTACTTCAACACAATCTCCAAGCATCGCACCGAATTTCTTAAGACCGGTCTCAATGTTTCCTTCGCCTGTGTGTACAACAACCAGCTTTTTATCTGACTTCACATTGGATGTAATAGAACCTGCTCCCATGTGTGCCTTAAATCCGAGAATAGAATCTCCCACATAATTATAGTGCGGTACCTGAACCTTATTGAAAAGAATAACATTTTTAAGCTCTGTTGAATTACCCACAACGGCACCTTCACCTACAATGGCATTGCCTCTGATAAATGCACAATGTCTGACTTCTGCGCCTTTACCGATGATAGCCGGTCCATGGATATAAGCAGACGGGAAAACAACCGCATCCTTTGCAACCCATACATCATCACCTCTGTACTCATATTCTTCTTCCGACAGTGTCGGCCCCAGTTTCTTAATGAATTCACCAATTTTTGGAAGTACTTCCCATGGATAGGTGACTGAAGATAATAATTCTTCTGCAATAGTTTCTGATAATGTGTACATGTTCGCAATTTTTAAACCTTCATACATATTGATTGCCTCCTTATTGACCTGATGACAACGACTCTGCTGTCACTTTCTCTGTATTTTGCTCTGTATCTGCTGATACTTTCTTGCCGGCCGAATCCTTATCTTCCGGCGCTTTCTTTGATGTTTTCCTTTTTGCCGCAGGCCGCTGTTCTTTCTTATAAAATACAGCACACCGGTCATAATTTCCCCTTAGCTGGTACTGATTATGCAGAACCATGACTCTGCCTGTACGATCTGAAATAAATCTTTCCAGTTTCTCCATATAGATATCTGATGTAATGCTTCCCTCAGCTACATAAGTCAGCCCCTTCTCCCAGCTGGCAGTCAGTTCAGGATTCAGCAGTGAACGTATTGAATTGTCTACAACCTCATAAACCATTTCACCAAGCTGTGTCGGTGTCACGATCTGAGTCTTCTTATTCAGTGACAGATAACGGATCGTGACGAGTTTTTTGAGGATTTCTGCACGAGTTGCGCTGGTTCCGATGCCTGAACCTTTGATCTGTGCACGCAGCTCCTCATCTTCGATCAGCTGTCCCGCATTCTCCATAGCCAGAATCAGAGATCCTGAATTATAGCGTTTTGGCGGAGAAGTTTCTCCTTCTTTGATCATCAGCTTCTTCACCGGCAGGCGTGACCCCTTTTTCAGATTCTTCAGCATATCCAGAAATGCTGCATCGCACCCCACATCTTCAGTTTCATCCTCTTTCTGGGACTGTGTATTTTGTACCTTCTTTGGCATACCGGCTACTTTCAGATATCCCTCTTCTGTCAGGACTTTGAAACTGGCATAAAAACTTTCCGTACGGATCTTTAATGTCATAGACAGCTTTCTATACTGTGCAGGCGGGTAAAAGATACTGAGAAAACGTCTGCATATAGCTTCATAAACACTTCGAGACTGCGGATGAAGACTCCGAAGTGCCCCCAATCCCTGACCTGTAGGAATAATCGCATAATGATCCGTGATTTGCTTATCATTGGTATATCTTGTAGACGCAATATTCTTATAGCTTCCCATAGCCAGGACTTCATCTGCAAAGGTCGAAAAATCCGGTACCTGCTTCAAGCCACTGATATTTCTGCTGATCTCTTTCGCAACAGCTGTCGAAAGCACTCTGGCATCCGTTCTCGGATAAGTTACTAGTTTCTTCTCATACAGCTCCTGAACGATTTTCAATGTCTCATCCGGGCTAATCTTGAACATACGTGAACAGTCATTCTGAAGTTCCGCCAGATTATATAAAAGCGGCGGATTCTTTTTCTCTGTCTTTCTCTCAATAGCAGTAACCTCCGCCTCCATAGGCTGCACGCGTTCAATATAAGTTATCAGCTTAGCCGCATCTTCCTTTGTTTTGAAACCATTTTCCTTATATAAGACCGGCTTCTGCCAGGCAACAGATTCTTCTGTCACACGCCATTCTGCTTCCACTTCCCGCCCCATCACATCGGCAGCGGCCAATACACGGTAAAATGGGGTCTTTACAAAATATCGTATTTCCCGCTCACGCCTCACAACCATCCCAAGTACGCAGGTCATCACACGGCCAACAGAAATGACCGTATACTTTGTACCCAGATAGTTGGACATAGACTGACCATACTTCAAAGTCAGAAGTCTTGAAAAATTAATGCCCATCAGATAGTCTTCTTTGGCTCTCAGATAAGCCACATCAGCCAGATGATCATACTCTGCCAAAGGTTTTGCTTCCCGGATACCCCTTAAAATTTCTTCTTCAGTCTGAGAATCAATCCAGACTCTTCTCTTATCCTTGTCCCCAACATGAGCCATCTGATCTACCAGACGGTAAATGTATTCTCCTTCTCTTCCCGAGTCGGTACAGACATAGATGCAAGTCACATCTTCTCTATTTAATAAACGTTCCACAATGTGAAACTGCTTCTTTACGTCATCAATTAATTCATATTTAAATTCTTCAGGTAAAAACGGCAATGTATCCAAAGACCATTTTTTGAGTTTCGGATCATAAACTTCCGGATAACTCATTGTCACCAGATGCCCGACACACCATGTCACAACGGCATCAGCTGATTCAAGATAACCATCAGCCGCACGCCCGCTGACATTCAAAACTTTTGCAAATTCTTTGGCCACACTGGGTTTTTCTGCTATATATAACGATTTACACTGCACACTTTATTCTCCGTAAATTTTATTCTTGCTATTTTATCATTTCTTTCTGGTTATCACATATTTTCCGGCAATTGTCAAGTAGTGAAAAATTTTTCCGCATATCTTTATGTTCATGCTATAATAAAATCAGCTGAATTCTGATAGAAAGGAATCAGACAACAGTTAATTATCATCCATTACAAGGAGGTTTATCATGACACCCAAACAACAATATTATAAAAATCTTGCAGATACTATGATTTCTCATCTCGAAAAACGAGGCTTTGAAGCCAGCTTCGTACCTGACAGACAAGCAGCACTTGAAGCCATCATGCCTTACCTTACCAATGGCAATACTGTCTCCTGCGGTGGTTCCATCACACTTAATGAAATTGGTTTCAATTCCGCTGTGAAGGATGCCAACTGCACTTTTCTGGACAGAACCACAGCCAAAACACCTGAAGAAAAGGATGCCCTTTATTCCAAAGTTGCCGTCTGCGATTACTATTTCATGAGTACCAATGCTATCACAACAGACGGACTTCTAGTGAACATTGATGGAACCGGCAATCGCGTTGCTTCCCTCATCCATGGTCCTAAAAATGTGATCATTATCACAGGTATGAATAAGGTCTGTCCGGATCTGGATTCAGCATATAAACGTGTAAAGCTCTCTGCTGCACCGCCGAATACCGTCCGTCTGGATAAAAAAACACCTTGCGCTGTAACCGGCAAATGTGCTGACTGTCTGAGTCCTGACTGCATATGTACACATACTGTTATCACCCGCCGTTCCAATATTCCGGGAAGAATCAAGATTCTCCTTGTAGGTGAAGAACTTGGATACTAAAATGCAGCCGCAGTTACTTTTCTTTGATATCGACGGAACTTTACTCTCCAATGTTACACACCAAATTCCCGAAAGTGCCCTCAATGCAATTGCTGCTGCCCAAAAGAACGGTCATCTGGCATTTATCAATACAGGGCGAACATTCCGAACCATGCCTGCCTTCCTGAAAGATCTGGGATTTGATGGTTTTCTCTGCGGCTGCGGCACAAGAATTGTCTGCCACGGTGAAACCTTGCTGGCTCATTCTCTTTCCGAAGAGGAACGTAGCCGCATCATTGATCTGATAAAAGAATGGCAGATCGAAGCCTTTCTGGAAGGCTCTGAGGATGTCTACTGTCAACGCAGCGATTATCGGCAGAAAGTCATGAATATCGTCCGCGCATCCTTCAACAAAAAAGGGCTGGGACTTTCTAAATTTATAGAAGACCGTAATTTCGTCTTTGATAAATTTGTCTTTGTCTCCGACAACCCTGCCAATTCAGATGCATTTATCCGACGCATTACATCTTTTATAGATGTTATTGATCGCGGCAAAGGCATGTATGAATGTGTACCGAAAGGTTTTTCTAAAGCTTCCGCCATGCAGCTTCTGTCCGAACATCTGAATATCTCCATGGACAATACATGGGCCTTCGGTGACAGCAGCAATGACTTGCCGATGTTTGAAGTAGCTGCTCACGGCATTGCCATGGGGGATCATTCTTCCGTCCTTGAACCATTTTCAGAAATGATCACAGATACGGTGGACAATGATGGCATCGCCAAAGCACTTTCGCATTTCGGACTGATTTAAATTATCCATAACCCCTTCGATGCACCAAAGGGGCTGATGCGGATAGAAATATCCGCATCAGCCCCTTTTTGACAAATTGAACATCAGATATTATTCATACAGCGGATGTTTATCTGTCAGTGATTTTACAATAGCCATTGCTTTATCTTTGTTTCCGTCGAAATCTTTTAAGGTTAATGCAATCGCTTCTGCAATCTGATCCATATCCTCTGCATCAAAGCCTCTAGTTGTTGCAGCTGGTGTACCAAGTCTTAAACCACTTGTAACAAATGGAGACTGTGGATCATTTGGAATGGTATTCTTATTGCATGTGATATGAACTTCATCAAGCATCTTCTCAGCCTGTTTACCTGTAAGTCCAAGATTCTGAAGATCAACCAGCATCAGATGATTATCTGTACCACCGGATACGATTGTGATACCTCTCTTCATCAGACCATTAGCCAGTGCCTGTGCATTCACAAGAATCTGTTTCTGATAATCCTTGAAATCATCACTGAGTGCTTCTTTTAATGCAACTGCCTTTGCTGCAATCACATGCATCAGAGGGCCGCCCTGTGTACCTGGGAAAATAGCTGAATTCAATTTCTTTGCATATTCCTCTGTACCGCAAAGGATCATACCACCTCTTGGACCACGAAGTGTCTTATGAGTGGTTGTTGTAACAACATGTGCATAAGGGATTGGACTTGGATGAAGACCGGCAGCCACAAGACCGGCGATATGTGCAATATCAACCATCAGGATTGCATTGACCTTATCTGCAATCTCTCTGAATCTCTTGAAATCGATTGTTCTGCAGTATGCACTGGCACCTGCTACAATCAGTTTTGGCTGACATTCAAGGGCAATTCTTTCTACTTCATCATAATCGATAAAACCTTTTTCATTGACACCGTAAGGTACGCAATGGAAATACTTGCCGGAGAAGTTCGCTGAGCTTCCGTGTGACAAATGTCCGCCCTGATCCAGAGCCATACCCATAAATGTATCGCCCGGTTTCAGAAATGCCTGGAAAACTGCCATATTGGCCTGAGCACCTGAATGTGGCTGAACATTCGCATAAGCAGCACCAAATAACTTCTTTGCCCGTTCAATTGCAAGATTTTCTACAATATCCACATACTGACATCCACCATAATATCTCTTGCCCGGATAACCTTCTGCGTATTTATTGGTCAGAGGACTTCCCATTGCTGCCATAACGGCTTTACTTACAAAGTTTTCTGATGCGATCAGCTCGATATTCTGGTTCTGTCTTCCTTTTTCTAACTGGATAGCTTCTGCAATCTCGCTATCTACAGCCTGAATTTCATCAAATGTGTACATTTCGCACTACCTCCTTTGTTGTCTGCGGGAGCGCAATGCACTCCCCCGCTTACCCTTTATGTCATTTATAAAAAATGTAAATAACCTTTATTCTTCTGCCCGCTCAGTCTCATTCACACGGATACCAAGCTCTTCGAGCTGCTTCTCATCAACTGTATCCGGTGCATTTGTCAGAAGGCAGGATGCATCTTTTACCTTAGGAAAGGCGATGACATCTCTGATACTATCCACTTTGGCCATCAGCATAATCAGACGATCAAGACCATAGGCCAGGCCTGCATGAGGCGGAACACCATATTTGAAAGCATCCAGAAGGAAACCAAACTGTTCATGTGCTCTTTCCTTAGTAAAACCAAGGGCTTCAAACATCTTCTCCTGAATATCATCCTGATGGATACGGACGCTGCCGCCGCCGATTTCTGTACCGTTAAGAACAATATCATATGCTTTTGCACGGACACGGCCGGGATCTGTATCGATATACTGAAGATCTTCTTCCATAGGCATTGTAAATGGATGATGCATTGCCTGGAATCTGTTCTCTTCATCAGACCACTCTAATAATGGGAATTCTGTTACCCAGAGGAAGTTATACTGATTCTTGTCAAGCAGTCCCATCTTGTCTGCCAGTTCAAGTCTCAGGGCACCTAAAGATGCATATACAATCTTATTCTTGTCCGCTGCGAATAAAAGAAGGTCTCCCGGTTCACCCTGCATCGCTGAAATCAATGCCTGCATCTCTTCATCTTTCATAAATTTTGCAAATGAAGATTTAATAGAACCATCCGGCTGAATTGCAATATAAGCCAGACCCTTTGCACCGTAATCCTTTACAAAAGCAACCAGTGCATCAATCTTCTTACGTGGCATTGTGCCCTGTCCCTTTGCATTGATACCTCTTACAGAGCCGCCATCTGCGATCGCATTCTTAAATACTGCAAACTCGCAGTCTCTGACAACATCTGTGACATCGTTCAGTTCCATACCGAAACGTGTATCAGGCTTATCTGAACCAAAACGATCCATTGCTTCCTGCCATGTCATTCTCTGGATTGGCAGCGGCACATCCACACCAATAATCTCTTTGAAAAGGCGTGCCAGCAGACGTTCATTGACATCAATAACATCATCAACGTCTACAAATGAAAGTTCCATATCCACCTGTGTAAATTCAGGCTGTCTGTCTGCACGAAGATCTTCATCACGGAAGCATCTTGCTAACTGGAAGTAACGATCATAACCGGATACCATCAGCAGCTGCTTGAATAACTGCGGTGACTGCGGCAATGCATAGAAAGAGCCCGGATGAACACGGCTCGGAACAAGATAATCTCTTGCACCTTCCGGTGTACTCTTTGTCAGCATCGGTGTCTCGATTTCAAGAAAACCTTCTTCTGTCAGGAAGTTTCTGATAACCGCACAAGCTCTGCTTCTCATCATAATATTCTTCTGAATATCCGGTCTTCTTAAGTCAAGATAACGATATTTCAGACGAAGCTCTTCCTTTGTCTTGCTGTTCTCTTCAATATGAAATGGCGGTGTCTCTGATTCAGACAGAATTCTCAGCTGCTCTGCAATAACCTCGATTTCACCTGTCGCAAGGTTCTGATTCACTGCACCGGCACGTTCACAAACCTGTCCTGTAACAGCAATAACAAACTCACTCCTAAGCTTGCCAGCCTTCTCAAAAATCTCCGTACCGCATTTATTCTCTTCAAAGATAATCTGCAAAATACCGGATCTGTCTCTTAAATCGACAAACACAACGCCGCCTTTATTTCTGCTCTTCTGTACCCAGCCCATTACTGTGACTGTCTGTCCAACCTGAGCTTTACTTAATTCTGCACAACGATGGGTACGTTTCATACCGCTCATTGATTCAGCCATATTAAAACTCCTCTCTGTTCTTTTGTACTATTAATTAATCATTATAAACTTTTTCGAATTCTTTGAAGCCTTCTGCTTCCAGTTTTTCAATCTGCTGCTTCATATTCTTGCGCATTGGCTGGATAGTTACAGTTGTTCCTTCTGCACGAAGTGCCTTTGCACGCTTAAAGATTTCAAGTTTTCTGTCAAGGGATACATTCTTGCCAATGAGAATTGCCAGATTCTTCTCTGAAACAGGTGTCACAGTCTCAAGCTTATCCTTCAAAATAGTGATAATACGCTCAAAGCCGATGGAGAACCCGCAGGCACTGACATCCTGTCCGCAGAACTTGCCAATCATCTTGTCATAACGGCCGCCGCCTGCGATAGAAAAATTGTAGCCGTCAATACTGATTTCAAAGATTGTACCTGTATAATAACCCATACCTCGCACAAGTGTCGGATCAAATGTAATCTTAACATGCTCATTGATCATCGCTTTCGCACATGAAATGATATCATCAACTCCATCAACAACCTTTCTGTCCAGATACTCTTCTGCAATATCCTTACAGAAATCACCGCATGTCACATCACCCTGAAGTGACTCATAGATAGACAGGTAACGTGTCACAACCTCTTCTGCATAACCATTCTCTATCAATTCCTTTCGGATACCATCAAGGCCGATCTTGTCATACTTATCAAGAGAGATCAGCACAGAACCGATTGCCTCTTCATCAAATCCTGCCTGCAGCGCTGCTGCACGAAGAATCTGACGATCATTGATATGGATCGTAAAATCTGTGATGCCTACTTCGCTGAAAATCTGAGAAAGCATATCTGAAGTTGCAGCTACAAGCTCGATCTCTGCCAGATTCGTGTCATCACCGAGAATATCAATATCACACTGTGTGAACTGACGGAAACGACCTTTCTGAGGATTATCAGCACGCCATACATTGCCGATCTGCAACGCCTTAAAAGGTGTCGGCAGTTTCTCCTTATTGTTCGCGTAATATCTTGCCAGCGGAACAGTCAGATCATATCTAAGACCATTGTCTGCAAACTCCTGCTTACCGGCCTCGATGGCTCTTGTCAGGTCAGCACCTCTCTTCATCACCTTGAAGATCAGCTTCTCATTGTCACCGCCCTGTTTGGATGTCAGGTTCTCTATATGTTCCATAACTGGAGTTTCAATCTGCATAAAGCCATAGGCCGCATAACTGGTCTTGATCATCTGCAGAATATGTTCTCTGAGACGCATATCTGCAGGAAGCATATCGCACATGCCTTTTACAGGTGTTTTAATAAACTTCATTATATCCTATACACTCCTTCTAATTATTCGATCATAACGTTTATCATCGCATCTGAAAAAACGCCTGTATACATTCTAGCCTATATTGCCACGAACCGCAAGGTCTGATTTTAGAAAGTTACAAGAATAAATTCCAAAAATATCCGTTATGCGGCAATAATCAGCTTATGACTGTCATATAAATAGCGATAAACATGATTTGAAAGAATTTCCTCATCCGAGACAATCTGATGATTTACCGTCTCCACAACTTGCCGCATATCCCAGGCGCTCACATCCTCATCCACAGGAATCAGCAATACTTCATGGATACTGCTTGGCAGTACAAAAATATCTCTTCCCACAGAATCTGCAAAACTTTTGAGACAGTCTGTGTAAAATAAAACCGAAGCCCCATTCAGCCTGATTGCATTGGTCAGCACATACAAAGGCATCTCTCTGGCTCCTTCATTCTCTTCAAGAAATACACCATACTCTTCTGCCATCTGATCATCTGCCATCTCAAAGATCATATCCTGTACCGGCTCTACTACCCCCTCCCACAAACGCTGCATATTCGCCACTGCCAATTTATAAAGATCCGAAGCCGTCACTTTCCATCTTCTCATCAGATCATCCGATATCAGCACCGTTCCGATCTGACTTGACTCCTCCTCAACCAATATCCGAAATGTCAGTGCCAGATCCAGCTTTCGAATAAATGGGCAATGTTCAAGTTTCTGACGATTCTTCTCATAATTCACTACTCTGAGGATAATATGATCGCTGATATTCTCAAAAGCCTCAAACCATTCTCCTGTCACAGGCAGTGTATAGACATTACACTGTCTGCAGATGACGATGATCTGATCAATCAGATCATCCGCTGCTGCACCTCTTAAATACTGCTCATAAATATCCCTCATATAAAAAACAGGTGCTGCGTTCTCTCCTTCTCTCTGGATCGTCATGATTTCAGACATCACACCATTATTCTTTGCAATCTCCGACAGAACAACCTCTGTCTCTCTGTCATCGGCCAGAACAGACTCCACGTTCTCCCGTATATAAGTCACAAACTCCCCATATGATAAAACTGACTGATGCATTATATTCCTCCCCATATGATTGATTTCGTCCCGGCCGTGAACAGTTATGTTTCTATTATAATCACGACAATTCTCCTCATCAATGATGATTCATCGACACTTACCAAAGCCAGCCTGCATCAGTCAAATTAAATCGACAATGGTTGTCTTCTTCCTTTTCAGGCAACACGAAACGAACCGGTACAGTCTTCCTCTGTACCGGTTCGCATCTCTCACTAAAACATTAAGCTCTTACAGCCTTCTTTAATAAATTTTTTAATTCGTCCACATTAAATTCATAATGCTTGCCGCAGAAATGGCAATTCACTTCTATCGGCTTCTGATCATCGATCATGTCCTGGATTTCTTTCTTGCCGATACTGACAATCGCTCTCTCCACACGTTCTCTTGAGCAATCGCAGACATAACCCGTTGGCGTTTCTTCATAAAATTCAATATCAAAACCATCCAAAACGCGGCGGATCATGCCTTCCGGTGTCTCACCCTCCTCAAGCATCGTTGTCACAGAGGGCAGTTTCTTCACATTCTCTTCCAGTTTATCGATCACCGCATCATCTGTAAACGGCATCAACTGAAGGATAAAGCCGCCGGCCTGTTTCACTGTATTATCCCTTTCCATAAGAACTCCCAACGCCACACTGGAATTAATCTGCTCACTGGTCGCATAATAGTAAGTGAGGTCCTCTGCAATCTCGCCTGATACAAGCTGTGTCTGACCAACATATGGCTCTTTCATGCCCATATCTTTGATCACACTTAACACACCGAGATCCAGGGCGCCTCCAACATCCAGCTTGCCCTTGCTGTTCGGAGGCAGCATTACATCCGGATTATTGACATAGCCTTTCACTGTACCGTCTGACTTAGCAGTCACTGTAAGCCCTCCAATCGGACCGCTGCACTGGATCTGAAGTGTCAGAAGATCCTTCTCGCCTTTCATCATACTGCCCATCATAGCACCTGCTGTCAGCAGTCTTCCAAGAGCTGCTGTTGCTACAGGACTTGTATTATGTATCTCTCTTGCTTTTTCTACTAAATCTCTTGTTGATGCTGCAAAAATTCTGACCTGATTGTCAGCTCCTGAAGCATGTACGATATAATCAGTCATTTCTATTCCTCCATCTGTCTTAAACAGTCTTTTTGCCGTGTTCTCTCGCCACAAAATAAACCCTTTCACTATCAGGCTTCGGTTTATTATACGTAAAAGCGTCATAAATTGCAAGTACTTCCATACCCGCTTTCTCAATCAGTGTTTTTACCGTTTCAAGGGAATAGGCCCGCTGATAATGTGTCTCACAGTAACGTCTGAACAGCTCCCCATCTTCCTGAACAAAAATCGTCAGATCATATTCATTGATCATCTCTTCTTCATCGTAAAAATTATCCCATATAAAACTGCATTCTTCACGATCCTCGGCAATAGTCTGCTCTCCCAGTATTTCCTGATATTTGTAAACCGTATTCAGATCGAATACAAAAATACCGCCCGGATCCAGATAATTATTCACCAGAGAAAAAACCTGCAGCAGATCCTCTTCCTTTAAAATATAATTCATACTGTCGCAAACACTGACAGCTGCCCGCATCGTTCCGTAAAGTTCAAATTCACGCATATCCTGCAGTAAATATAAAATATCCGGCGATGATTTTTCCTTTGCAATTGTCAGCATTTCTTCTGACAGATCGATGCCCGTCATGTCATAACCATGGGCATCCAGATATCTTGTCATCGCACCTGTACCGCATCCCATATCCAGCACAAGGCCATCCTCCACACCATATTTTTTCAGCAATGATACCAGATATGCCCCCCATTCATCATAGGGCACATTATCCATGAACGTATCATAAACCTGTGCAAATCCTGTATAAGCTTCCATTTGTTTTATTCCTTTTTCTTTTGACTGTTTTTCTTTTTGATGATGCCTCCGATTCTGCCGGATTCACTGGCTGTCAATGCACCCCAGCCTTCTTCTATAATTCTGTCAAAAAGCCCAAGTTCCTCGGCAATTTCATATTTAACCTGTTCATCCGGCTTCAATTCCCGAATCGGCACCTGTTCACCATTTTTCTTCGTTATTTTTCTATCCAGAAATCTCTCATCACTCATCTGTATCGTCTCCTTTACAGAATCAGAGTATCTCCAAATCTCAGGGACTTATCCCTGAAAAATACTATTCTCCTGAATTATAATCGATTTTTCAAAAATCAATCCATGTCTTTAATGCAAATGAATAAATCAATTTCTGTCTGACCTTTTTCTGAAGAATCTGCTCTAATGCATACTGATAATCATCCAGCTGACGCTGATAACGTTTCTGCAATATTTCAGCACCATTCCGGATTGGAACACGATCCGTCTTATAATCCAGAAGGATCACTGCATCATTTTCTTCAAAGTAGGCATCTATGATTCCCTGTATCAGAACTGTCTCCTCTCCGGCTATCCCCGGGCGAACAACTGAAACCGGAACCCCCATCACAAATTGTGCCTCACGATACAGCTGATGACGCCTGTCTGCCTGTGTCATCCGCCTGCCAAGATCAGAAAATACCATATCAGCCAGATTTTTTACACTAATACTTTTTCTCTGCTCAGCTGCCAGTCGGCCGCTTTTCTCCATTGCAGATAGCTGTGCCCGCAGCCATTTTTCATCTCTCTCATCCGGACACCCTGCAAAATCCAGCAATTCAAGTACACGATGATAGGCTGTTCCCCGAAATGCACCGATATTATCCCCCGGCTGCATTTCCGATTCATCGACGTCTTTCATAAAATCCGGCAATTCTTCATCACCTTCCGGTATCTCCGAATTCTTCTCCAGGTCCGTCAATTCTTCTGCTTCCTGAATTTCTTCCATAGCATATTTTTTTAATTCAGAAACAGAATATTTACCTTTCACGGAAAGCAATTCAAGCTGCGCATACTGCCACTTGACATCCCGCTCAAGTGCCTTTGCCATTGCACTCTCCTGATTCTGACTTACAGAACGTTCAAGCAATTCTTCTTTCTGCCAGCGTTTTTCAATGGTTCTTCCCACTTCACGTCCCGCCAGCTCTCTTATATCAACCATTCTGACGATAAAATCGTCTTCCGCGTCTTTCCTCAATACTGCCGGCATGATCCAGTCCAGATAGGATTTTGCTGATGTCAGCATCCAGTCCGGAAATGCTGCATCAGCACTCTCCCCGCGCCTTCGCCATTCATCCAGCTTTTCCTCTATCTTCTTTGAGCCGTCTGCACCTGTCATGACCAGTTTTTCTTTTGCACGGGTCATGGCCACATACAAAATCCTCTGTTCTTCCGCCAATGTCTCAAGATTCAATCTGGATGAAAGATACTTTTTGTATGCAGAGGCCATTTTCTTTCTGCTCTGAAGATTGACCGCATCTATACCGATCCCGGCCTCTGAATGCAGGATCATTTTGCTGATACTGTCTTTAAAATTAAATTTTTTGCCTAATCCTGACAAGATAACAATCGGATACTCCAGACCTTTGCTCTTATGAATACTCATAATTTGCACGCGGCCTTTGTCACCCTCCGGCATAGCAGCCTCTCCGAAATCAATCTGATTCTTCTTAAGCTGTTCAATATAACGCATAAAATCAAATAAACCGCTGTAGCTGCCGGAAGCATATGTTACTGCCCGCTCCTGCAAAAGATCCAGATTAGCCTTACGGCGCTCTCCTCCCGGCAGGGCCTGTACATAATCATAATACCCTGTTTGATCATAAATATATCGGATCAATTCGTATAATTCCATATAAACAGAAGCTCTACGAATATCCGTCAGCAATGTCAGAAACTTCCGGATTTTGTCATAACCTGCCAACTCCCGACCACATCCGGTACAGGCTTCAAAAAGATGTTCTTCCTGATTTGCAGAACGTACCATGGCCAGTTCTTCTGATGTCATTCCGACAATCGGCGAACACAGGACAGCTGCCAGCGGAATATCCTGTTTTGGATTATCCACCACCGACAGAAACTGAAGCATTGTCTGTATCTCGATCGTATCAAAAAATCCCGCAGACATTTCAGCGCAAGCCGGAATATTCTCGGCTGTCAGTATATCTACAAACTTTTCCGCCCATCCTGTCACCGTTCTAAGCAAAATAACAATATCCTTATATCCGGCCTTTCTGTAGATTCCCAAATCACTGTCATAAATATCAAGACCATGTTCGCTATCCGTCAACTCACGAATTCTGGCAGCAGCAAGCTTTGCTTCCAGAGAAACTGTATCCACCTCCTCTTCCGGATCTGCTTCCTCCGAATCTGCTGTCAGGAAAAGCACTTCCGCAGAGCCGGCAATATTTTTGCCGGGTGCTTCAGGATATTCCATTCCCGGATAAAGTGCTGCATGCTCGTCATAATCAATCCCGCCAAGACTTTTCTTCATGATCCTGCGGAAAATATAATTAATCCCTGACAGAACACTTTCCCTGCTTCTGAAATTCCGTGAAAGATCAATTCGCTGCATGTGTTCATCCTCTGACGCATCTGCATAGCGATGATATTTATCCATAAAAATCGCTGCATCTGCCAGTCTGAACCGATAAATACTCTGCTTAACATCACCGACCATAAAACGGTTGTACTGACCTTTTCGCTCCCTTGACAAAAGACTCAGAATCAGCTCCTGCACCTGATTACTGTCCTGATATTCATCACAGACAACCTCTTCATAAAACTCGCAAAGCTCATCTGCTACTGACGTAGGCGTTACTCTCATCCGGCCGTTTTCATCCTCCGAAAAATCAGCCAGAAGTCTCAGCATATCATGTTCCAAATCTGAAAAATCCAGCATATTTCTATCCGCCTTTGCTGCTTTAAACTGCTGTTCAAAGGCATTCACCAGTTCTGTCAGCATTTTCACAGATGGATAGATATAGGCCATTTCCGCTTCCAATTCTTCCAATGGATGAACAAAATAACCTGTACGCAGATTTTCCACCGCTGTCTTAAAATCAGCATGAATCTCTTTCACCTGCTCTTTGATTTTTGCATCAACTGAAGATGATACCCGAGGCAGCCGCTTCCATGTCACCTGCTGCAGAATTTCTCTGGCTCCGTCATAAGTTTCGGCCTCAGTTAATTGCCCCAGCCACTTCATATCCGCATCAATAACCGGTAAATAGGGTTCCACACCATCCGGTATCAGACACAGCTGTCTGGCCTGTTCCAAAAGAATATCATATTTGGAAAGCATATTTTTTAACTGCAGCATGGAAAATGCCGTTACTGCACAGGCACCATTTTGACTGCTCTCACCGGAATAGGCTGCCAAACACTGCTTCAGCCAATACTCCGGCCATGGAAAACCTCTGGAATAATCATAGAGCTGTATGATCATTTCTGCAATGCCCTGATCGGCCTTACCGCTGGCATAGCGATCCACAAAATCTCGGAATGCACGATTCTCGGAAGCATAATAAGTTTCCATGACATCTTCTGCAACATCCGCCTTCAAAAGCTTCAGCTCCGCCTCATCACCAAGTCTGAAGGAAGGATCAAGTTCCAGCACTTCAAAATGCTCCCGAATTGTTTTCAGACACAGACTGTGAATCGTCGAAATCTGTGCACATGGCAAAAGAAGTTTCTGTCGAATCCACCCGGTGTTTTCAGGCTCCTCCTGCAGTTTTTTATCAAGCCCCTTCCCGATTCGTTCCCTCATCTCAGCGGCGGCTGCATTGGTAAATGTAACCACAAGAAGGCGTTCAATCTCCACCGGATGTTTTTTGTCCGTCAGCTGCTGTATCAGCCTTTCTACCAAAACTGCCGTTTTGCCTGATCCGGCTGCCGCAGAGACAAGCACTGAGCACTCTCGTGCATCGATAACCGCCTGCTGCTTTTCACTCCACTGAAAACTCATTCTCCCGCCTCCTTTCTGATCATCTGCCATATTTCATTCTTTTTCATTTTTCTCAGTCGATGCCAGTCAAACCCTTCAAAAGACGGATCAAATCCACAGATAGCTTTGAAACTGCAGTAATCACAGGCTTTTTTCTGTCCATAACGATATGGATGAACACTGATATCACCTGAAAAAATACGTTTCCCCAACTGTCTTGTTCTTCGTTTCACATGCCATGACAATATTTCAAAATTCTCAGGCGGTGCAGCACTCGACAATGCCGATAAAGAGCCGTCTTTTTTTAATGTCACCGGCAATACTTTCGGCGGCATCTCCGGATGCTGATCCATATGATGAATGATCTCTGTATCATCTACCACAAGACCATCCACCGCCAACTGCTCAAGAATTGCCGTCTCATCATTCTGTTCTCCAACAAAATCTTGAAAATTTCTGGATGCCACCAGAGGATCATCAATGTGATAATAAAGAATACCCGCCGGAATGACAATGCATTTTTGATCTTTTCGCCGCTGTTCCTCACAGGCAGCGTTCATATAGACCATCAACTGAAGCTGAAGGCCATGAAAAACAGATGTCAGATCAAACTTGGTACTGCCGGACTTGTAATCAATAATTTTCAGAAAGACCTTCTCATCCTCTTCACAGAGATCCATTCGGTCGATTTTGCCATTGAGGGTCATCACACCACGATCACCGTAGAAAAGGTGCATATGATGATTCTCAAGTTCTGTTGTGAAACGCACTTCGTAGCCAACAGGCTCAAAATCACCCTTCTTCAGCTGCTGCTGCAGAGCCCATATCGTCCGTTTTGTCATACGCATAATTTTCTCTGTAAGATACTGCGCCCTCATACTGTCCTGCATAACTGAGTGATTATATTCAAGTACAACACTCTCCACGCATTCTTCCACCAGACGATCTCTTGTTTCATCCGGAATCGTACGCCACTGGTAACCGCTTCTTCCTATCCTCAGAGAAAAACGTTCAATTGCCTGATGAAAAATCATACCGATGTCCGGTGCCTGTACCTGATAAATCTTTCTCTCCTTCAGATGAAGCCCGTAAGAAAGAAAATGTGCATAAGCACAGGCTGCATATTTTTCCAGCATCGTGACACCGCCGGTGAGCTGACCGCCGTAAACAGCCTTCACAGCCGCCTGGGATAAAGGATCCCCCGTATAATGATAGAAAGCAGCCTCCACCAGCTGCCGGGTCTTCTCCTTATACTCCGGATTGCTGTAAAACCAGTCATAAACCTCCTGCCAGTTTTCCTGAATCTGTCCGTTTTCACTGATTTCCCGAAGCCCTCGGATCAAGAACTGATAATTATGCCAAAAATCTGTATTCTGTTCCTCATTCATACGAACTCTCTGAAGCTTCATTTGAGGAAAAACATTCTTGATCCGGTTCAATATAGAAGAAGGCCGCTTTTCTTTACCGGAAGCATCCTGCTCTGACCAGGTCAAAATCAACTGTTCCGACGGTTTGGTCATATTCATATAGAGGTAAAACTGTTCCGTACATGTGTTTTCTCTGACACTGGGTGCCAGATGAATATGATGCAATGCCAGCTTTCCCCTCTCAATCTCCGTCAGAAGTCCCCCGCCATTTTCCATAAGCGGTACAAGTCCATCATTCATGCCTACGAAAAACAATACTTTGACGTCTTCCAGTCGTGTACGCCGTATATCACCAAACGTCACCTGATCCAATCCCGGTGGGATGATACCAATTCGAACATCGCTGATCCCTGCTTCAAGCACCTCTGAAAATATCTGTATTGAAAGAGGTTCCTCTCCCAGAATCAGATGCATTCGCTCCAGCAGACCGATGGCAACATCATAAATCTGCTCATATTCCCTGGCCCTTGACAGATCACCTCTGCTTTCAAAAAAGGAAGTCCACGCTTCCAGCTGCCTGCGTATTGACAAATGCTGCATGTAACGATAAAGTGCCCGCATAAAATCAACATTTCTTGCTTCTTTATTCCGGCTCACACTATCCAATTCTTCCATAGGCAAAATCAGACGTTCCCGAATGCCATTAATCCTATCCAGTTCCTCATCTGTCATTCCCTGCATCCTGGCCGTCCAGACTTTCGTCCATTTGGCATGACCGCGTATACCCAGTGCCAGCACATAATTTTCCAGCAGATCAGCCTCTTCTTCTGCAATACCGGATAATCCGCTTCTGATATATCTGAAAACAGCGGCATAGCTGTACTTCTGAACAAAAATACCGCAAAGAGAACGAAGCCATTCGATCATCATATTGCCTGAAATATTGCGTCTGCCATCAAAGAAACACGGAATCTGATACTTATCAAACCAATACTGTGCACTGCCGCGATAAAGATTCATATCACTGGCCACCACTGCAATATCTCTGTAGCGATAATTTTTGACAGATACATATTCATGAATCTTCATGGCTGCATAGCCCATCTCCTCATTAGGCGTCTCTAATCCATAAGCCCGGATATTCTCCGGAACATTCTCCCATGGCACAACTTTCTCCCTGAAAAGATTTTTCTCAAGAGACGCCAGTTCTTCACTGTTTCTGAATCGTCCATTTTGACTCTCCTGTAAAAGAATATCCTTGTCTCTTGATATAAGATTCTCACGACAGATCCGTTCCAGTTGAAAGATCGTATCCTTCGGCAGATAAAATAAATGCTCCACAGAAGAAACCTGATAGGGATTCGCAGCAGCGTCCACATTCAATGTCATCACCACTTTCGGTGCCAACTGCAGAATTCTGGTCATCAGACGATACTGAATCGGTGTAAAGCCTGTAAAATCATCCAGATAAACCGTCACATTCCGAATGACCGCAGATTGTTCGATCACATCACATAAACGATCCGGTACTTCTTCTGTTGTCATATATTTTTCGTGGATTTTCTCCAGAAAAGCTTCATAAATAACCGTAATATCCTGTAATTTGGCATACAAAACAGATTCTGTCCCCATCTCCATGCTTCTCTTTTTGAGCATCTCCGGTGTGACCCCATACTGCAACAGCTCCGACAGCATTGATTTGACCTCGTCTACAAAGCCTCTTTTGCGGATGTTTCCTCTGAAGGCCGAAAGTTCCTCTTCATGTTCTGTCAGAAGCCGCCGTATAATTATGCTCTTGCCTGTATCTTCAAGTATTTCCTTCTGGTTCATTCCCAGTTCTTCAAATATCCTGTAAGCCAGACGTTCAAAACTCAATACATCCACATTCATGACTCCGTGACGGGGATGATGGGTCACAATATTCTTCTGAGCCTGCATGGTATTCTGTTCCGGCACGATCAAAAAAATCTTTTCATCAGGAAACTGCACCGACTGCCTGACGATCATCTGATACAATCTGGTGGATTTGCCGGTACCGCTGCCTCCCAGGATCAATTGTAGTGACATACCTTTCTCCTCTCATATTTCTCATCTATTTTCATATACATATAGTAACATTTTTACGGAGGGATTTCCATGCAAAGTGATACCCGCATTTTTGTTTTCAGACTCCGCCAGCTGCTGACTGCCTTAGCAGTCGCTGTCATTCTTATACTTGCTGCAATTCTGGCTGTTTTTCAATTTATCCCAAGCAAAAAAGATGTGCAAACATCCCCGGCTTCTGCATACACCGCAGGTATTTACACATCTTCAATTACACTTGGCAGTCAATCTGTCGACATACAGGTCGTTGTCGACAAAGATCGGGTCAAATCAGCCTCCATTGTGAATCTGGATGAATCTGTCGCAGCCATGTATCCCCTGCTTGCAACAAGCATGGATAATATATCTGCACAGCTGGCCGCCGGTGTTTCTGTCGAAGACATCAGCTATTCTTCCTCCAGCCGGTACACATCACAGGTTCTTCTGGGTGCCGTTTCCCAAGCCATTAACAAAGCACGCTGAAAGTCTGAATACCGCTTTCATCTGCTATTCAACAATCTCATCCAGTTCCTGCATCCAGAGTGCTGCACAGGCATCACTTGGCATACGCAGATCGCCTCTCGGAGAAACCGCAACAGAACCAACCTTCGGTCCATCCGGCAGACAGGATCGTTTAAACTGCTGCGCAAAGAACCGACGGTAGAAAGTCTTCAGCCATCTTAAGATTGTGGCGGCATCATAAACACCTTCAAAAGCTTGCAGTGCCAGGCGATAAACCTTGGCCGGGTGCCGCCCGAAACGCAGAATATGATACAAGAAGAAATCATGAAGTTCATATGGCCCTACCAAATCTTCTGTCTTCTGGGAAATCTCACCGTCTTCCGGCGGGATCAGTTCAGGGCTCACCGGTGTATCCAAAATATCCAGCAATGTTTCTTTTAAAGTTTGGCTGTCCGCCGTATCCGCACAATATCTCACAAGATGACGCACCAATGTCTTCGGTACAGACGCATTGACACCATACATAGACATATGATCTCCATTATACGTCGCCCATCCAAGGGCAAGCTCTGACATATCACCTGTACCGATCACCATGCCGCCCAAGCGATTGGCAATGTCCATCAATACCTGTGTTCTCTCACGTGCCTGACCATTCTCATAGGTCACATCATGTTTTGACGGATCCTGACCGATATCTGAAAAATGAAGAGTAACAGCCTCCTTAATATCTACTTCCTCAAGGGTTGCTCCCAGTCTGTGGACCAACTCACAGGCATTGTGATAGGTTCTGTCCGTCGTACCAAAGCACGGCATCGTCACAGCCATGATCTGTTTTCTGTCCATATCCAGCATATCAAAAGCACGTACCGTTACAAGCAGTGCCAATGTAGAATCCAGGCCGCCTGAAATACCCACAACAGCATGCCTGCAGTGCGTATGTGCCAGACGCTTCTTAAGACCCATGGCCTGTATTGTCAAAATTTCTTCACATCGCCTTGCACGGTCGGTCTGATCATCCGGTACAAAAGGATGCGGATCGATATATCTGCGAAGTTTGATCGGATGCATCTCAAGATCAAAATCAATGATTCGATAATCCTGACCAAAGTTTGGCTGCCATGTGGTCATTCTACGACGCTCACTGACAAGTTTTGATGTATCCAGATCTGCTGTGATCATCTGATTGTGAAAGCGTTCGGACTCTGCCATAAAACTGCCGTTTTCACAGATTAGATTATGTGCACCGAAAACAAGATCCGTGGAAGATTCCCCTTCACCTGCATCCGCGTAAATATAACCGCAGACAAGTCTTGCTGACTGTCCGCTGACCAGAGACTTACGGTAAATATCTTTGCCAGTTGTCTCATCACTGGCCGACAAATTGGCTATAACAGTGGCACCTGCCAGTGCATGACCGATACTTGGCGGCTGAGCAACCCAGAGATCTTCGCAAATCTCGATACCGAGGGTAAATGCCGGCATCTGACGGCATCTGAATAAAAGCTTTGTTCCGAAAGGATACTTTCTGCCGTTAAATAAAACCTCCGTCTCTATACCTGCACCGCTGTGATAATGGCGGCCTTCATAAAATTCCGAATATGTCGGAAGGTAAGATTTCGGTACAAAGCCGAGAATTTCACCATCATGAAGTACAGCAGCCACATTGTAAAGAACACTGTTTACTGTCAGCGGAAGACCTGCCAATACAACCATATTCCTGTCCCTTGTGGATTCCGTCAATGCCACCAGTGCCTTCTCAGCACCATCCAACAGACTTTCCTGAAGAAAAAGATCACTGCATGTATAGCCTGTCAGGCACAATTCAGGCAGTACAAGCAGGCTCACGCCCTGCTCATAGGCCTCTGACACAAGTGCCGCTGCAGATGCACCGTTAAAACTGCAGTCCGCCACCCGGATATCCGGTGTGGCTGCTGCAACGCGTAAAAATCCGTCAAACATACGAATATTGCCTCCAAATTTATCGTTTTTCTCTGAGAAGACCTCTCCGGTAAGCATCCAATAACTGCTCCAGATCCACAATATCCTTGCGAATCTGCTTACCGATATCTGTATCTGCCACCATTCTTCGCTCATTGACCAGCTGGACAACCGTAATGTTAGAATGGATATCTGTTTCTTCTATAATCGCCTTCTCAAGGCTTTCAAAAGGTTCATGGGTAACCAGGCGGAGTCCATAGGAATTATAGATCAGGGTATAGCCTGCAATACCTGTTGTCTTCTGATAAGCTTTGGAAAATCCGCCATCAATAATCAGAAGCTTGCCATTGCCTTTGATCGGGCTCTCACCTTTCTTGAACTTCACCGGCATATGTCCATTTACAATATGTGACCGCTTCGGATCCATTCCGAATTCTCTGAGGATCATATCGCAGATTTCTTCTTTCTCTATGAGTTTATAATAATAATCCTTGCGTTCCTCTCTCAATGACGGTTCATTGATAAAATAGCGTTCGAAGGTGGCCATCTTCTCTTTGCCGTAAACCGGTGAATCCACATTGGACCAGATAAACCACATAATATCCTGTCCATAAAGACGTTCTTCCGGATCACTGCTCATATAATAGCCTTTTCTGGCACAACTTTCAAGAAAATCATAGAGTGCCTTGCCTGAATACTTCTTGCCCTTCAATGTGACATCTCTGAATGTACCATCTTCATTGAAGGGAACACAGCCGTGATAATACAGATTATCATTGTAGCAGAGATAGAGACTTCCCTGCTTAAAGAAGAACTGAATATGCTTCTGAAGCTTCTCGCATCCCTTAAAGGCTGTTACCAGACGACTCATAATATCTTCCTCTTCCGTTGAAAGCTCATACGGATGTGCAGGGTCAATGGTCGGGAAGTTATGATCCAACAGATCATATTCCTTGCCGTCTATGGTTATACTTCCCTTCTCATAGTTGATCTTATCCAACAAAAGTCTGTCCGCCATATGGAATTCCGGACGACGCATCATCAGCTGACCTTCCAGTTTAAACTGAATAATGGCAATGGCCTTGTGCATCTTAACTTCCACTTCTTCTTCCACCTGGCTGATGCTGTAATCTTCACGCTCCACATGCTTAATGGCAAAAAGAGAGCATGGATCATCCCCGTAAACAGTATTGGCAAAGTTTGCCAAAGGCATCAGATTGATACCATAATCATCTTCCAGCGTGTTCAGGTTGCCATAACGGGCACTGATACGGATCACATTGGCAATGCAGGCCGGATGGCCGCTGGCTGCTCCCATCCAGAGCACATCATGATTGCCCCACTGGATATCAACCGAATGATAGGACATCAGCTTGTCCATGATTGCAGCCGCTCCCGGTCCTCTGTCGAAAACATCACCCACAATATGCAGATGATCCACAACCAGACGCTGAATCAGATTGCACATAGCCACAATAAATTCCTTAGCACGGTTGATGCGGATGATCGTATTGATAATCTCATTATAATAAGCTTCTTTATTCAGAATATCTTCTCGTTCGTAGAGCAATTCTTCAATAATATAAGCGAAATCCTTCGGCAGTGCTTTTCTGACCTTGGAACGGGTATATTTTGACTGGGAACGTTTACACACACGAATCAGTCTGTGAAAAGTCATTCTGTAAAAGTCTTCAATATCATCTTCCTCTTTCTCGATCAGTTCAAGCTTCTTCTCCGGATAATAAATCAACGTTGCAAGCTGTTTCTTATCTTTGATACTGATGCTGTTGCCGAACTCTTCATCAATCTTGGCTCTGACTGCACCTGAACCGTTCTTCAGAACATGAAAAAACTGGTCTGCCTCCCCATGGATATCACTCAATGCATGCTCTGTGCCCTTCGGAAGGTTCATAATGGCAGATAAGTTGATAATCTCCGTTGATGCCGACGCAATCGTCGGATATTTTTCAGATAAAAGTTTCAGATAACGTTTCTGTAAATCCCCCAACTGTTCCATGGCGGCTCCTTTCCCTTTGCGTTTTCGACTAACCAATGACATCACTCATCTGATACATTCCCGGTTTCTGATCCTTTAAAAACCGTGCTGCCTGAATGGCACCTTTTCCAAAAATAGCTTTGGAATAAGCCGTATGCTTAATCTCGATAACTTCATCCTGACCGCAATAGAAAACCTCATGCTCACCGACGATAGTACCGCCTCTGACAGCCTGAATACCGATCTCATTGGCCTCTCTCTTGGCACGTTCTGCCGAACGATCCAGTTTATATGTATACCGGTGATCCATCGCTTCATTGATGGCATCTGCAATGGCCAGTGCTGTGCCGGATGGTGCATCCATTTTCTTGTTATGATGCTTCTCAACGATTTCAATATCATAACCGGCTTCGCCAAGAATCTTGGCTGCTGCAGCTGCCAGTTTGAAAACCGTATTCACACCCAGTGACATATTGGCAGAACGAAGCACCGGAATCTGACTGGATGCAGCCTTTACATCCTCCAGCTGCTTGTCGCTCAATCCAGTTGTACAAAGCACCAGCGGCATCTTACGTTTCAGCGCATACGCCAGAACGCCATCCACAGCCTGTGCCACTGAAAAATCTACAATCACATCTGCATCCACATCACATGCATCGCAGGATGTGAACACCGGATACGGGTTTTCTCTGTTGTCTGCACAGTCAATACCTGCCACGATCTCTGCATCATTGTCTTCTGATGCAAGTTTTGTAATCACCTGTCCCATGGCACCATTGCAGCCATGCATAATCATCTTTACCATCTCTATATCCTCCATTTAATTTGTTCTATTGTGATAAATATCCATTAATAACTGTTCATTGCCTTTCCTGTTACAGTCTTCTAACAATGCACTACTTTCATTTTACCCTACATCGCTTCATAACGCAATTATAGTTAAAGTATTGACATTCTTATTTATTTCCGAATTCCTGTGCAGCCCACGGAACGTATAACAGACGTGAGAGAACAACGGGCATCGGATCCTATCTGTTACAGCGTCTGTAACTAAAAGAAAGACTCTCCCGGATGCGCATTCTGATGCTCATCCGAAAAAGTCTTTATTAAAATCTATTCCTTATTCTGACAGCTTCAGGCCATAAGCCTTCATCGCTGCTGCCAGACGGGCCTTATGTTCCGGTTCGATCTCTGTCAAAGGCATTCTGAGGGGACCCGCTTCCATACCAAGCATGTTCATTGCTGCTTTGACAGGGATTGGATTCACTTCATTGAATAATTCATGCATCAAAGGCAGGGCCTTTAACTGAAGCTCAAGACTTCCCTTCACATCACCTGCCAGATATTTGGCAACGATATCATGGGAATCCTGCGGACAGATGTTGGAAAATACGGAAATAACACCAATACCGCCAAGAGACAGGATTGGAACAACTTCATCATCATTGCCTGAGTATAAATCGATGCATCCTTCTGCCAGCTGCATCAATGTTGCAATCTGTGAGATATTGCCGCTTGCTTCTTTGATACCGACAATATTGTCACAGTTCTTAGCCAGAGTCACTGCTGTCTCAGGTGCGATATTCACGCCTGTACGGCTCTGAACATTGTACAGAATGATCGGAAGATCTGTATGCTTTGCAATCTCTGTATAATGAGCTACAAGACCTTTCTGTGTTGCTTTGTTATAATAAGGGGTAACAAGAAGCACACCATCTGCGCCTGCTTCCTCAGCCTCTCTGGTCAGATAGATTGCTGTCTCAGTACTGTTGGAACCGGTACCTGCAATAACAGGAATTCTGCCGGCTGTACGGTTGATAGCTGTACGAATACATTCAATATGTTCTTCCTCTGACAATGTGGAAGACTCACCTGTTGTACCACATATAACGATACCGTCTGTGCCATTGGCGATCTGATAATCAATGTTCTCCTCAAGTTTCTCAAAATTAACTGAACCATCTGCATGCATTGGTGTGACAATTGCAACACCTGCACCTGTAAAAATTGCCATATCTCTTTCCTCCAATTTCTATTACTGCTATAAAGGGGACATGTACTTCTGCTCTTTTTGCAAGTCTTAGAGAATTCCACTGGAATTGACTATGGCATAAAAAAGAGCCGACGCAATGCCGACTCATAAGAATATTCTCAACTATGAAAATTCTTCAAGCAGCACTCCATCAAAATGATGACAGTCATACAGCTCTTAACTGTATGCCCAGCAATATATCTTCCAGGGGATATAAGGCTTCGGCATATCATCCTTTCCAACTCATTCATCTGCACCTGACTGCATCCTGAGTTCTACTTATATAAATATGCGCCTCTACTTAATTACTATTTCATAGTATCACCAAACAACCATCATGTCAACAGCAAACTACATGCATGACGGCTTTTCAGAACAAGATCCTTTGACAATATCCAGACGTGAAATATAGTCTGCATAAGGGATCAGTTCATCTGGAAGATGACGTCCTGTCATGATCAGTTCCACGGACTCATCCTTCATCTCGATCAGACGGATCACATCCTCGCAGGTAATGATTCCCAGGTCTACAAGCCCCAGTATCTCATCCAGGATCAAAACCTCACATTCTCCAATGGACAATACCTTCTTGGCAAAATTGTAGCCATTAAGAATGTTCACCTTCTCTTCCTGCTTCTCTTCTTCCGTCAGATCTTCATAAAAGGCTTCTTCTCTCTCGAACCTGAAGACCTTGATCTCCGGTTCCAGTCTCTTCAGGTAATCAAGCCTGCCAGTTATCTTCCCCTTCAGAAACTGAATGACAAAAACCTCTTTCTCTTCACTGGCGCAGACAAGTGCACGTCCCATAGATGATGTTGACTTGCCTTTGCCTTCGCCAAAGTAAATCTTTACTAAACCTTTTTCCACAACACTTACCTCTATGATTCCTGTAGAATCTCTCTATTCCGGCACAGCCTCTGCCTCTCACTGCGCTTCATATAGACAATTGATGGTAATTCCGGTTTAAAGCCTGCTTGCCAATTATCCGACTTTAAACAAATACATAATAGTAAATATCATATTCATAGAGAAACGTCAAGTAAAACCTCATAAACTGTCGCTTTTATCCTGCATATTCGTATTTATTCTACATATTCGTATTTATTCTACACATTCGATTTTATTCACCGAAATCTCATAAGCTGTCCGCTTTTCCACCACGTCATCCTCCAGCCGTTTCTGGTATGTACGGCTTTGGATTCTTCCCCAAAGATGAATATGTGTCCCGACTTCAAACTTGCCGGCAAACCTTGCATTTCTTCCCCAGCAGATGCAAGGCAAATAATCGGATTTGCCATACGGCCGGTTCACCGCCATCAGAAGATCTGCAATTTCACGCCCTAACGGCGTCATCCGGTAAACCGGCGGTTTGCAGATGTAACCATCCAAATAAATACTGTTCGGCCTTGTCAGCGTTCCTTCTTCCCCCACAAATGAAAACTCTCTGACAAACACCGAAAGAATCAGTCGGTTTCTCCCTTCCTCATGTTTATTATAGGAACGAAACTGTCCATGGACTTCTACAATCTTCCCCATACAGCTTTCCTTCACATCCACCAGCCGCTCCGAAACCATCAGCGGAATCCGATCCTCCATATGACTCAGCCTGCTTACAACCACCTCCAGCATATAAAAGCCTTCCCCAAAAACTTCATGGCTGTATGTGAACTCCGAATCAACAGTACCTACGATTGTCACCTGATTGTTATCCATTGCTTTATCTGCCATCTTTTAATCCCCTTTCACCCTTCTGGTAAATTTAATTTTTATGTATTTATATGTATTCCGTTCAGGCACCATTTATGCCATCTGTTTTTCATCAGACAGGCATCCTGTGACCTCTTTCTCTTCTCTGCCCCTACAAAAACAGATTTTCGTGATAGTTAAAATCTACCATGGTTTACCATGAAAAGAAATTCTCATTCATCGACAGACTCCGCCAGACAACGGCATTTGAAAGGATTCATCTGCATTTTTCGCCTTTTTGAATGCAATTATTCACTTTTATTATAGATTTCCGAAATAAAAAACTTGAAAAACCCGTTGGTAATTGATATGATAAATAGCGTTGTTAAGCAGATTCTTTTTCAGAAAGAAGGATTTATATGAATATAAAGAGAGAAGATACAAGAAACATTGCCATCATCGCTCACGTTGACCATGGTAAAACAACTCTGGTAGATGAGCTTTTGAAACAGAGCGGTGTTTTCAGAACCAATCAGGTTGTACAGGAAAGAGTCATGGACTCCAATGATATCGAACGTGAACGTGGTATCACAATTCTTTCCAAGAATACAGCAGTTTTTTATAAGGATGTCAAGATCAACATCATCGATACACCGGGACATGCCGATTTCGGCGGCGAGGTAGAACGTGTCCTTAAAATGGTAGACGGCGTTGTCCTTGTTGTAGATGCTTTCGAAGGCCCTATGCCTCAGACAAAGTTCGTTCTGAAGAAAGCCCTTGAGCTGAACCTGGCTGTTATCGTATGTATCAACAAGATCGACCGTCCGGAAGCAAGACCGGATGAAGTCATCGATGAAGTGCTTGAACTGCTCATCGATCTGGATGCTTCAGAAGAACAGTTAGACTGTCCATTTGTTTATGCTTCCGCCAAGGAAGGTGTAGCTATGCTTGAGATCGGTGATGACAGCAATAACATGCAGCCATTATTCGAAACTATCATCAATCACATTCCTGCTCCGGAAGGTGATCCTGACAAGGGTACACAGGTACTGATCAGCACTATCGATTACAACGAATATGTTGGCCGTATCGGTGTCGGCAAAGTCAGCAACGGTACAATCCGTGTCAACGAGGATGCCATCATCGTCAATGCCCATGACCCTGAGAAACGCCGTAAGGTGAAAGTCAGCAAGCTCTACGAGTTTGATGGTCTGAACAAAGTAGAAGTAGAGAAAGCCGGCGTCGGTTCTATCGTTGCCATCTCCGGTATTTCCGATATCCATATCGGTGATACACTCTGCTCTCCTGACTTTGTAGAGCCGATTCCATTCCAGAAGATTTCCGAGCCTACAATCTCTATGAACTTCATCGTCAACGACAGCCCATTAGCCGGCCAGGAAGGTAAGTTCGTTACATCCAGACATCTTCGTGAACGTCTCTACAGAGAATTGAATACAGATGTCAGCCTTCGTGTTGAAGATACAGAGAATACAGATTGCTTCAAGGTATCCGGCCGTGGCGAGCTGCATCTTTCCGTCCTCATCGAGAATATGCGTCGTGAAGGCTATGAATTTGCAGTCAGCAAAGCAGAAGTTATCTATCACAAGGATGAAAAAGGTCATCTCCTTGAGCCAATGGAACAGGCTGTCATTGATGTACCGGATGAATTCGCCGGTGTTGTTATCGAAAAGCTCAGCTTCCGTAAAGGTGAACTTCAGGGTATGTCCCGTTCCAACGGCGGTTATACACGTCTTGAGTTCCTGATCCCATCCCGTGGCCTCATTGGTTATCGTGGTGAATTCATGACTGATACAAAGGGTAACGGTATTCTGAATACAATCTTCGACAGCTATGGCCCATACAAGGGTGACATCGCTTACCGTCAGACAGGTTCCCTGATCGCATTCGAAGCCGGTGAAACCATCACTTACGGTCTGTTCAATGCCCAGGAACGTGGTACTCTGTTCCTTGGACCTGGCGAAAAGGTTTATCAGGGTATGGTCGTTGGTGAAAACCCTAAGGGCGGCGATATCGAGCTGAACGTCTGCAAGCGTAAGCAGATGACCAACACCCGTGCTTCAGGTTCCGATGAAGCCTTAAAGCTTGTGCCTCATAAGGTACTGAGCCTTGAACAGGCCCTTGACTTCATCGAAAATGATGAGCTTGTTGAGATTACGCCTAAGAACATCCGTATCCGTAAGAAGATTCTCGATCCGAAACAGCGTATGCGTGCGAACAAAAAGTAATTTTTGACGCGTGGCCTGTCATTTCTAAATAAAGATATAAAAAGCGTCTATTCAACACAAGCCGCTCTCGCTGCCAATGCTAGCAGCGGTACATAAGGCAGTAAAATACACTGCCTAAGTACCGGCGAGCATTGAAGCACTTGTGTCTGAATAGACGCTTTTTATATCTTTTTCGGGAATTTTGAGGCCACGCTGCACCCTAATTCGTTTTGACTAGTGAATGCTGCTTCTGATTAATCCGTAATTTTAGTTTGTTGTTATTTTTATGGTCAGAGCAGAGGCTTTCCAGTTGGAGTTGTCAGACTGCATTTTCACGTATCCTGTCTTCATTTTTGTTTATTTGTAACTGTTCAGAACCAAGCAAAATTTAAAAAACAGGTATAAAATGCTTGCATTTTGGAGGTTGGCTCTGAACAGTTATGTTTATTTTTACTATCCTATTTTATTTTACGCCACTGCATTCCCACGTCTCTGTATCCAGCAGCAAAAATTCTTCCGTCCCAATGGGCTTTCCGTTCTGGTAAGTTGAGAAGACATCACAGGAAATCAAGTTGCCCTCCTTTGTAATCATATTCATCGGCGTATGACCCACTACCTGCAATAATTCCTTTGTTTTATACAGCCGCATATTGGAATGCTGGGGTCTGAGCCAGATGGGCGAGGCATCGTTCCACATTTCGTTTGGACCGAGTTCATTAATGGCTGCCACCACAGCCTCCACGTCATGATAATTCGATTTCGGTACAACGCTCTCTGCAAAATAATCCAATACCCCTCCATGTGAAAATAACACGTTATCTATTTTCTGGACATAGCGAATCGGATGGTTCTCCGGGAGTGCATCCCGCAAATCCAACAATTTTCTCTGCACGGTGTAAGCTGCCATTGAACTGTAGCCACTCTCCAACCGATGCCAGAGATAGCTCAAGTCATGATTGCCATAACACCAGGCGGTCTCCGGAAATTCTTTGGCAAAATCAATGGCCGCATCATAGGTTTGTTCGTACAATGCAATGTCATATTCTTTTCCCCAGTCATCCGGAATATCCATCAGACACACTGCACGGTCCGCCTTTTTTTCACACATAAGCACTGCTGCCTGTTCAAACATCCACGGTTTCAAATGCACATCCGGTATTACCAAAACTCGCATCATTTCATCCTCCTTTTTTGACACGGTATCATCTTATCTTCTATTATACCGCAAAAGAAAGACTTCGTCGTCCCACCAGTAACAAAATGTCAATAGTTTTTAATCACTTTTTCAAAAAAGGCAAAAAAATAGAACGTATAGTTAATTTCCATACGCTCTATCTCACATTTCATATTAAATTTTTGAATTCTACAAACTTGGAGTTGTATCATCACTTATCTTTATCTTTTTTTGAAAAAATAAGACTGCCAGATATGCCAAAAGATATACCCAGACATATTCCAATTCCAATTCCAGCCATGCTATTTAATGAGTTTATGAAAACAATGCTCCAAAGTATTGCTGCGACTATTCCGATAGTGACTCCTATAATTATCTTTTTGCTTTTCGTAAGCTTTATCCTTTAACTCCCGATTTTACTTTGTGACTATGACTTTTCCTTCCGAATCCAGAAGAGGTGTAATACTGGCTCCATATCCGGACTTCCAACAAAGGTAATTAACTCCCGTCTCTTTATCTACAAGAATTTGGCGAACTCCTTCATCCTTAAGCCCACTTCCATCTCTAAATATAACTTCAAATCTTTCTTCTTTCTTTGCCATGTTTATTCCTCCTTTTTTCAAGCGTTAAATCCCGATTTCCTTGATTCTGCAAACTTTATCGTCTTGTTCCATTCTTATCAAAATTCTTTTTTAATGCTATTTCTGTTGGGAGAATAGACCCAATTAAAGGAATAAGTTGAACACCACAGATAATTCCTCCCATACTCCCAACACAATCTTCATTTTTTCCAATTACTAAAAGCATGAATATTACTGTTATTGGCAACATAACCATTCCACAGACATACCAGACTTTACCACAATATTTATGAGCAAATTTCCATGTGTCTTTATTCTTCATAGACATCGAAGTTCGATATCCAAATACTGAATTTATTTCCTTTGGAGCCTTTTTCATAAAATATCTTCCAAAACCAATCATCGTAAATGGAAGAAGCAAATCCATAATCAACATAAAAATCCAAAACTCCATTGTAAATCTCCTTTACTATAACTTCCGCTTTGTATTTTCGTTTTTATTCTTTTTTGTGAAATTCTTTCAAATTTAATTCACGTTTCAATTCTTCCTCTGACGGCAGATAGGTGAAATATTTTGATGCAAATATCTGGTGATTATCTTCAGGAAGCGTATATTTTACAATAGAATCTCCCTTGTCTGCACAGAGTACAATCCCAATAGGCTGCGTGTCTCCTTCATTCATCATTTCACGAGTATAGTAATTCACATACATCTGCATTTGTCCTAGATCCTGATGGGTCAGTTTACCCATTTTCAAGTCAATGAGAACGAAACATTTTAAAATATAGTTGTAAAATACCAGATCAATAAAAAAGTCCTGTCCATCCAATGTAAATCTTTTCTGGCGTGCTACAAATGAAAATCCTCTTCCAAGTTCCAAAAGGAAATGTTGAAGATGATCAATCAATGCCTGTTCCAAATCTCCTTCATATACATGTGTGTCAGGCTGAATCTGCAGAAATTCCATAACATAAGGATCTTTCACTATTTTCTCATATTCTGGTTTTGGCTCTGTTGTTTGAATTTCATTTGCAACCGCTATCTTATCCTGGCTTGCTAAAATACGCTGATACTACATCGTATTGATCTGCCGTTCCAGTTGACGAACACTCCATGCTGCTTTTGCACATTCTTCCATATAAAATCTTCTTGCCTGTTCATCATTTATACGCATCAAGACACGATAATGTGACCAGCTCAATTCAGGACACAGTGTGTCTCGAATTGGAAAAGTGCAATAAAACTGCCTCATCTTACGAAGATTCGATTTATCAAAACCTTTTCCGAACTCTGCGGTCAGCTGCTCAGAAAGATATTCCAATAATTTCTTTCCGTATTCTGCGCGATCATTTTCTCCACATGCTTTAAAAATCTGTTCTCCAATTTCCCAATAAGTTGTTACCATAGCAGAATTTACCGCTGTGCTTAAGCGATGTTGTGCAGACACAATAGAATTACGAATAGAATGATAAGTCTGTTTTGCATTTTGATTTTTTTGTAAATTATAATCCATGCTCTTTACTCCTCTGAATTTCTAAAATAGAACTTACTGTTCCTCTATTGATTCAATATTTTCAATTCGCATCAGCTTAACTACCTGCTTATCTTTTTTCTCTGTATAACAAATTTTTATCCATTCATCATCTGCGTCTATTATCTTGCAGGATAATTCAGTTTTTCCTGCAAAACTAAAAATGAACTCTGATCTGATAATACATTGTTTTCCTACAAGATCATTAATCAGCTTTGACATATATGCCACTCCTCTCTGCTTTTTCTCCAATCGTTTTACTTTCGTTTCTAAACGCTTTACTTTTCCCGGATACGCCGAATAACAAAGTAACAGCAACAATGCTACAATTCCGAACCATTCCATATTATTCTCCTTAGCAAACTTAACGCTAGCATGTCTGTTTCTTAAAATATCTTTTGCCATTCAAATCATATCACACTATCAGACATATTTCCATTTCAATTTACTCAGTCAAGTCACTTCGCTCAGCTACATTTCCTGTCGGCTTGCTTCTGTAACCAGCATCCGGTTAATCTTTTCCTGCATGGTTTCCTTTGCCTCTTCGCTGAAATAATAACGAACAATATATACTGTCTGCCCGATCTTCTTTGTAAATGTGTTTCTTTCTGCTTTTGTATTCATCATTTTCTCCATAATCATCTATTTCCTTTCTTTCCTGTGCCCGACAGAGAGAGGATTGTCTTTTTCCCTGCCGGAAGTTTATCTGTACGCTGACAACATAAGTGTCAACATGGGGTTTGAAACTTTTTACTGGTTGTTTTTTTATTTTCCAAAATACTACTGGAAAGTTTTTTGAATGTTCCTGTTGACACCTGTAAAAAAAGCTGAAACGCCAGTAAATATACAATGTCATTAACTTAAAGCAGAAGATATTTATTCTAAAAGGATTAGATATCTTCTGCTTTTTTTGATATGCTTAC
>NZ_JAAXCM010000065.1 GCF_019734885.1 Pseudocoprococcus catus
ATATCAAAAGTAAAAAAGCAGGAATCATAATTTATAATAATTACGATTTCTGCTTTTTGCTAAAGTTAATGACATTGTTTATTTATGGGCTTTTCCGCAATTTTTCATGCTACTCAAACTCGGCAAATTCGAAGATGTTACTAAATTTATTTGTTTAGTTTCTATTCCTTTTCTGCTGTTATTTTATCTCAATTACACATATTATTCTGGCTTACTGATTTTCTGTTGCCAATGTGTTGCCACGGACATATTATAATAAAACTTGCTCTTAAAATCAACTATTATGTAAATTGTTCCAAGTTTCCTGCAACTCACACTTATTTTCTTCATACCACTCTTTTATTTCATTAATCATATGCAATGTCCATTTTTTCTTGCCTTCCCTATACAATTCGCCATTATTCAACTTAAATACTGCCGCAAACTCATTTTTACTTACATGGAAATGCGGTGGATGATAATCAAATTCTTTCGCTCTTACTTCGATTAAATATTTTTGACATGTTCTCCATGTTTTAATCTCCGGTTCACAATTCCACCACTCCGGAGTATATATATTCTCTATACAATACTCATACTCCGAATTTTCAAAATTAACATTAACAGGAAGTTGCGTACATTCATACGCAGGATGTAGAAAAGATATTACCCTTCCTTCATTTTCTATGGCATTGGTAAAACAATTTCTTGTATCAAATTTCTCTCTATACTCCGTGTCGAATTTATATTCTTTTATTTCTATATTTGATACTCCTTCATTACTATAAAAAGGAGGTTCATAAGTTAATTTTATTAATTGTATTTTTAACCTTACCAGCTCTCCAGATCTTTCATTCTTCTTTTGTGGTATTTTAGTTAATGAAACTCCTTTACATATCTCTGATTGCCAAAGTGTATCTTTTTTCCAAATAATATTTTCTTTTCTTTCGTTCACTTTCTTCAAAACTGGAAACGTATAAGACCTAAGTGACTCAAAAAAATCTTCCACACTTTCAAATTGACCCCTTAGTGAATATTCATTTAAATAATAATCCATTTTCTTTTGTAGGCTCCATTTCCTATAATCCTAACATTCTATCTAAATCAATTTCAAATTGATCAAATAAATCATTTATATCCATGTCATCATTAGTTCCTATAATTTTCCCATATTCTTTAAAAATAATAGGATTACATTGTGTTTCATACTGTTCGTTCATCGCTAAAAAATTAACGGTAATATCTTCTTGTTTCATCTTTCCTGTCGCTATCCCCACACGTAATCCATTAAAGATATGATCACTATGAGTTTCCACAAATAACTGACGTCTTGATTTACTAACAAAATATAAAAATTCACATAATCTCGATTGTGCCTTAGGATGTAAATGAATTTCAGGATTTTCTATAATAACAATCGAGCCTTCTTCTGCACCTAAACATGAAATTATCACACTTATCAAGTAACTAATTCCAGAACCAACATTTACGGGTCTACAGTACAATGCCTCTGAAGCCATATTAGCTGGATTATTGTTATATTTTACCTGCAAATAATTTGTTTTTTTTAAATCTTTAATAGATAAAGTAGTACCCACGATATAATTCAACCAGTAATTTACTTGATCCAATAAACTATTAGTACAATCTACATCTTGTACAACGAGGTCCTCACTCACTGCTTTACTTTCATTTTGTAATAAATACGCCAAAGCATATTCTCCATCTATTCCAAAATCACTTTCATTTAACATGTTTTTGGCATAAATATCATTTGCCCCCATACGATGACATGATAAATAATGAAAACCATACTCTTCCATTATTAAAGTAGATTGCTCTATATCTTCATGTTCTTCATCCATCATAACATCAGCAACAGTTAGTTCCTCCAATGAGGTATGAATATTATATGTCTCATTTTCCTTATCTTCATCAAATTCTATCCATGCTGGTTTTCTTTTTCCTTTTTCTAATATTTCTATTCTAATAGGGGAATTTGACATATAATAATTTCTAACTTCACGAAAATCACCTATAGAAATATACTTCCCATTAAGTCCTCTTTGTGCCAATAATAACAAAGCATGCAGAAGTGTTGATTTACCTGATGAATTTGTTCCTACTAGTAAATTTAGATTTGAACATTCAACATTCAAATCTTTAATAGATTTTAATGCCAACACACGAATTTTATTAATCATTTTTTATCTCCTCAAATACCTTTTCCATTAATTGAAATCTTCCATATACTTTTACAGTATTGTCTCTACTATTTCCAATATAATCTAAAAATTCATCGCTATTTATTGTTCTTTTTAACGCTTCATATACCACTTTCTGTGGTACTACGACATTATTCTTCTGCATTAATGCCATAAAATATAAAGTAGTTTCAAAAATATTCATATTAATTGGTTTTGATTCATTTACTTCTTTCCGAAATGCACCTTTCCCCAAAATATCATTTGCCCTTTCTAAGCATTTTATTGTAAATTTCCCAATCTGTTCTAATTCTTCAAGCAATGTTTGATTCAATTTTGTCAAAGTAACTTCAATCAAATCATCTAAATCACCTGTGTATTCATATTGTTTCCCATCTTTATCTAATAAACCGTTAAACAACAAATAAAATGCTAAAAATCTTGTTACCAAATAGGAACCTTTCATTCTACTATCTTTTTTATGTTCAATACGTGTAGCTTTCACAAATTCTTCTGATTTAGTCACAGTAGTTATCATTTTTAGTCCCCTGCCATGATACAATGCATTTCTAATCTCTTGTTTGTTTAATTTTGTTCCACCTCGATTAACCCTATCAAATATATCAAATAATATTTTATCTGGTGTTGGTGGCAGAATGACATGCGAATACACTTGGTAATCCTCTAATTGAGATTGATATATTCCTAATTCATCTGTTAAATCTTTAAACTTCTTTCCATTTAAAAATTTTAATATTTTCAAAGATTTCAATGTAAAACCATTATTCAAAAATTCAAACAATGTTGACAGTCGCTGCTTCCCATCAACTACTACATACGTAGAATTATTTTGTTGTTTGAAATAGAATATAGGTAATGGTAATCCCATTAAAATACTTTCAATTAATTCACATTTTTGTTTGGGTCCCCAAACTGTATTCCTCTGAAAATCGACTTCTAATACTAATTGTTGTTTCTTATATTTTCTATAGAGCTCGTATATAGAAAAATCTTTTTTAGTAACCCTTACAGATGCAAAAAGAGGTTTTTCTTCGCTTCCAGAATATTCTAAATTATTTAATTCTTCTTCATTTTCCAATGAAATTTCATTTTCTAACAATATCTCATCCATTTTAGCCTCCTACTTTATTGGCAAACAATATCTATATCCATTTTATCATACATTTTTTGTATTGTCATTTCACATAATTGTAACATGTATACCTTTTAATAATTATATGTCTTATACACATATAAAGCAATTTTTTTACAAATATCCTTTCTTTCATCAAAAAAACACCGGATTTCTCCGATGGTCTTGTCTGAATTACTTTTATTTTCTATTTTATCAATATCATATTTATCTGCTAAGCACAGCTTGCAAAGAGCCAGATAGACTATTATATTCATCAGATTCAAAGAAAGCATCAGAAAAAAGCCGGACACATGGTACTTTATATTGCACTGTTGTTTTATCTGCTTTTTATTCTGTACCGAACTTATCTGTACTTGCATCCAGAGACTTACACAATTACATCTATTCTTGGTACAACAGCGGAACAATCTGTATATGGTATCTTTCTTTTTCCTGTAATTCTCTTGAGTTATTATGTACTGAGCTTTTTGTTAAGAAAGCGAAAATAGCAAAAACTCTCCAAGTAATAAGCATGGCTGAACCCCTCCGGATTCAGCCTTTATTGTCTGCTATCTCATATGCAATTACATCTCTATGTATTTTCTCTTCTAATCAGCACACTTTCTTTTAATATAATCATTTACACTTTTAACAGGTATCTTCCATGTTCCAACTTTAAAGGCTTTTATCTCTCCTGACTGTAATAATTTATAAGCTGTTGTTGCTGATATAAATAAACGGTCACAAAGCTGCTCGATTGACAGCAATTCATTTTCATCTACAAGTGTATTCATATGCTCGTCTCCTTTATCTGTATTTTTTTATACCTTTATGTTCCATCAGAAATATTTTTATCAGTAAAAAATAAAAGAAACAGATAAAAGACAACAAAAATCAATCTTTGCCAGTCATAAATAACGTTTGTAAAAAATAACCAACGAACACTATGGTAAAGGTCTGGAGAGATTCCTACCTTGCAGGGTTTTTCATTATATATACTATATATTCTATTACATTATTTATTATATGCTATATATAGATATTATTACTATATATACCTAATATTATGATAAACATAAGGAGAACTACCATTATGAAAAAAGGAACTTTACTTGTAGTCCGTAAACCATATCAGAGAGACACTGTTATTCAGAACACTTTAAATTATGCCATTGGATCACTGTTTGCAGACGAAGAAGATATATTGACATCACATATTGATAATGAAGATGACTCCGATCAGATTATTCAAGAATATTACCGCCTACAGGCACCTTATAATATGACAGACCATAGAAGAATGTTTCATTTCATTCTCACAACCCGAACCTCCAAATCCATGTGTACGATACTGGAAGAAGCCGCATATGCTTTGCAGGACTATTTTACTGCCATTGGATATCAGGCTGTCATGGTTCTTCATTCCGGCAGTTATAATGATGTATTAAACTATCACTATCATATATTGCTTAACCCCATTTCTGTCTCAGGACTTCGCATACCGGATAAATACCAGACATATCAAGACATTGTGAATTATCTGAATCAATATACTCATACATTATGGAATTGGAAATATCGTTCAGCTCACTAATATTTATATTCAAAAACACGAAAACTCATTATTCCCGCTGATAACAGAACCAGAATAGAACCAGAACATAAGTAAAGAGACCGGAAATGCCCTGTTTTCAAGGCTTTCCAGTCTCTTAATGTACCGAATTTTTTATTCGAACTCGGCAAATCCGAAGATGGTTTTAAACATATTTGTTTAGTTTTTATCTCTTTTCTGCCGTTATTTTATTTCTGTTACATATATTATTTTGGCTCGCTGATTTTCTGTTGCCAATTTGTTGCCACTTCATTATAACCATAGCATAAATGTTTCGCAATCGTTATTTTGAAAAGACTGCATCATTTCTGGAAAGAAGGTATACGCAATATTGGTTCATGCTGATTCCCTCTCTTTGCGAATGTTCTGCCAGTGATCTATGCAGACTCCGAGGAATTCTCAGCTTAAACTGACCAGAATAGTCTTCCAGACTGTCTGGTTCATGAATCTCCACACCATCTTCCAATGCAGCTGCCAACCATGCCTTTTTCGCATCCAGTGCATTCGCTACTGCACTTTCCACAGTCTCTCCACAAGTAATACAACCAGGCAAATCCGGATAAGAAACCACAAATCCGCCTTCATCTTTGTCTTCTACAATTTCCATACGATAGGACATTGCCATGTAATCATTCAGCGTCTTCATCATTCTTCGCCTCGCTTTCTACAATCTGCCTTACCATTTCCACATATACTTTCTTAATCGATTCGTGCTTTGGTATAGTAATCGGCATGCATCCCTGCTTTCTGAATGTATAATGACTGCTTCCACTTCTCGGTGCATTCATTTCATATCCATAGCTTTCCAATACTTTCCGCAGCTCATCAAACCGGAGGTCTTTCGATAAATTGCATATACGTGTTATCAGTTTATCCCATTTTGACATCTGTTATACCTCCTACTTATATTATATGTGGTATCGTATTTGGTGTCAATCGTTTTGTTTTTGTATGTTCTTTTTTAAATAAAATTTACATTGTTCAGCACCAATGCACCCCGGAAGACCTGAAATTGAACATTCTACCTTACCACTTAATTTGTTCCGTTTCACATATTGAATTAAATTTCTACAGCTATCTTCTTTTAGCAACTCTCTAGATCTTTTAGGAATAAATCGTTCACAAGAAGCGTTAATGATTGTACACGGCTTCTTTTGACAGAGACAAATATTTTTAGCATAATAAAAACAATTTTTTCCACTCACCTTAATATTAGAGCTATCATTTTTTCTGTCTTCCTCGTTTGTCTCTACAAGTATCTTCGGCTCACGCTCCATCTTCTCCGAACCACTTTCAAAATCTTCTTTTAAATATTCGATATTTTCACGTTCTTCCTCAAGTATATCAACAACTTTAAACAATTTTTCTATCTGTTCTTTAAGGATTTGTGTTCCCATATCTCCATCAACAATTGTCAAAGAAAAGTATTGTGGTAATGCATGTTTTTGTGAGTTAATCGCATTTCTCTTAAAATAATATATTTTATCTTCCTTACTAGGATATATTGCTTCAATTCCTATTACATCTGAAAAGAACTTGTCTTTAGATGCTATTTGTGCTCCATATTTCAAGACTAATGCCGGAATATATCTTTTTTTTACGTTATAAAAATTTGAATACTTAGCATCTAATATATAATAGTAATCTTTATAATTACCCGATATTTTCAATACAAAATCTGGTGTCCATCTATCGCTCCACTTACTTTTTATAAAATTGTAACCTGTTGAGTACAAATTAGTATAGGTATTACTTCTATCTGTCCATATAGATGGTTCATATAGTAATGTTATTTCATACCCGTTACCTTCAAATATATATTGATTATTGATATTTTCAGAGTCATCCTCTACATCGTATATGACTCTGTCCGAATCTTGTAAAATAAATCCACACAAAGCGATTGCATTCTGAATCTTTATCAAACAATAATATTCAAAAATACGGCTTAATGTTTTGAGTTTAAATAAATAATTCAAATGATCAAACGTATAGTCTCCTGTTTCAAACCACTTCACCATACATTCATAACAAATTCGATAATGATAAATTTGTTTAAATGTATTCGTAAGCTTAGGTAATCCATATATGTCCTCTGGTATGCACTTTAGAATTTTTTCATATCTATAATATATTTCTTCTAGAATATCTTTTCTTTCAGAAAATCTATCCACTACACCTTTATAATAAACATAAACACATTTTCCTGTAAGTGCATGTGTATTTGGCAATTGTGCAACTATTAATTCAGGTACGTTTTCTACCTCTACAATTTCTCTCGTAAATCCTATAATTTGATTTTCTAGATAATCAATAACATTTTTTAAAAATCCTAATATAACTCTATTTTCATACACATTATAGGAATATTTAGAAATATATGTTTTTATTTTTGATGGCATATAATTTTGACCATTAAAATCTATTCCCGTTTTTTTATCAGTTTTCACAAGATTATCTGGATTGCACGCAATCCATCTTAAACTTTCCTGATTTACTACTCTCATTGATCTTACGTCTTCTACACTAGCTACAGGTTCTACAAATGATTTCTTATGATTAAAAAAGGAATCATAATTTTCTTCATAAGTTTTTATAATTTCATCTACCAATTTCAGCGTATTCCAAATAGACCTTGTACTATCATTCTTAAGCCCTGAATTCTTTTTACTACGGCTAAAACACACCTCCAAAAAATTAGGAATATTCTTTTCTATTTCGTCTAACATTTGTTCAACTTGTGTTGATGTTTGTTTCGTAGTAGCAATTCGAAGAAAATCCGAATAAAAATAATCTTCAGTCCCTTCTTTTTCACTTACCCACACACTTATATATGCCAAATCAAAACAGCCACCAAAAACTAAATCTTGATCCGTTTCATACCAATCCATAGATGCTTTATAATGTATAGGTACTGAATAGTCTCCCACAAATATCTCTACATTTTCATACTCTTCTATTTCACGCAAAATAAATTTGTATTGATAATTTTCAAAAAATAGTTGCTCATTATTAAATGCTTCAAAAGATGGTTGGCGATCACGCAACAAGATTTCTGCAACAGTACCATCTGGCTTAACTATGCATAACTTCATGTTGATCTCCCCTTTATTTTATAAACTAAAGAAACTATAAAATTCATGTTCTGATTTTTCTATGATTTTAGAAACAATACTTGCACTTTTATTTAATTGGTTTTCTTTACAAATAGCCATTAACCCATTCAAAAATTCCCTATACTGTTTTCCGTTTCCGTTAATACACGGAAGTATTTTCTGAGATATAGCATAATCAAGTGCAACTTCTTTTGATGACATAAACGTTTCAGCAACTAAATAATAATGGCTCATCAAATGAATGCTTCTTGCACTTATGGTATGTCCGCCCTCTTTCATCTTATCGATGATTCTATCTAATCGATTTTTGGTAATCTGGTTCATCTTTTTATCCTTTACGTTATGCCAATCAAAGATATTATTTAATACTTCTAATGAAATCACTTCGCTATTATTCTTAACAACTGAATCATCTACTAAACCTGAAACAATAGCATCTACAGACACCGGATTCATAGATATAACCCATGCCCGATCAAGAAATCTTGGTGAAAGATCTGCAGTTGTTTGATCATAATTAATAGTTGCAAGAAATTTTAGTTCTGAACCAAATTCATATTTTTCTCCATTTGAATATGAAACAACCTGATGTGCAGGATCATCACAATAATAATTAAAATTAGACCAATAAAATTCTATTGGACTTAAGTTAGCTTCATCAAGCAAAACAAAATAAGGTGCTTCAACTATCTTATTTACATTTTCCTCATTTAATTTCTTCATGCATTCTGAAAATCTAGGTTGAGTACTTTCTATTTCTTTCGTTAGTGGATTGTAATACCCTATTAAATCTTTTGAAGAAGTCCATCCTCTTTCAACAAGAATTTCTGCGAATCTAGAATCATACAAGCCAAGTGCTTTAGCCAACAACTTACATAATGAAGTTTTTCCTGTTCCTGGTTCACCTGCAAAAACGGTTATATAATTTTGCACTATACTTATCAAATAATTGTAAGCATCATCTTTACTAATTATGCGACCTGCTTCTTCAAATTTTTCACAAAGAATAGATACTATTTTATCAGCATCCACATTTTTTTTCAGATTAGATATTCTACCTAAAACATTTTTTTCCACCGTTTCTTCTGGCATTTCTAATTGTGAAACCAGCAATTTAGTTATTTCTGAAGTTCGATTATTTGCTGCCCATTCAATAATCTTAGTATTTAAATCATTTGACACAGTTCTATATTCATCTTTTATAGAATCGCAAGCCCTTTTCCAAGTATCTCTATCTGCTTCAAACTGTTTCGCTTCTTTTTTTGCCTTTTCAATTGCATTTTTTACATCTTCCAATTCTTTTCTATTTTCTAAAACTAAATTTTCTATTTCTTGTTTTTTCTGCTCAACTGCCTGTTCTCCAAGTTTTTCCAATTCCGCCTGCTTATCACTTAATTTTTGATTTCCTGCCGCAATTTCTGTTGCAAGATCTTCCTTTTCCTTTTCTAAAACATTTAACTCATCTAAAATTTCCTTTTTCTTTTCTTCGTAATGAACATCTTCACGAACAACATTGGTCAATAATTCTTCATGAGTCTTTAAATATTCCTCTTTATCTAATTTTGCATTCGGATTGTTTTTAAAGTATTCCTCCGTTAAACGTACTTTATAATCACTCAAATCTACAGCAGTTTGCAATAGCTCACATATTCTTTTAATTCTATTATCCGTCAATTGTCCCTCTTCCGAAAAAGAATCCGCCAATTCCAAAAATTGCTCTCGCACACCAGCTAAATTATCAATTTCTTCCGATTTATTCAATAGAGTTTTAAAAAAATCCGCAAGTTCTTCATTATCAATATATTCTATTTTTTCTTCAGGCTCAATAGCTTTTAAATCACTAATATTATAGATGAATTCTATGCGATCATTTCGTCTGATCGAAAAGTATCCATCCATAATAATTTTTTCTATATCCGAATTTTTGTATTTGTTTATAGTTCCACTATTTATAAATACTTTAATAGTATAGTAGGACTCATCACTATATGAATCTTCAATATCAGAAATCATAAATTCAAATGGGCCATAACAATCCTGTGCATATCTCAAAAGAATCTGTTTATTAGGCCGATGTTTAATTCTAATAGTCCGTTTTGTTTTATCATTTATAAAGTCCTCAATTGCATAATCAATATCAATAATTTCTATAACATCATCTTTGTCAAAATCATCAATTGCATTGAAAGAAATTTGATATTTATTACTATTATCAGTATACGGGGCATAGCCTGGATGCAAATCTTTATTAAAATCAATTTTAAATTGTAATAATCTGTTTTTTATACTTTCTGTATCACTATCAGATATACCAGTAAGTGAAACTGTTCCACCATTCGGAAATTCTCCCCACCTATCTTCAATTCCTCTTAATTTGCCATCTTCCATAATCTCGTATTGAGGACGAATAAAACTCTTATTACCAAATGCTCCCAAAAAATATCTATACATCTTTTGTCCCTCCAAATTAATTATCTTATTTTCATTTCAAAACTCACTCAATGAATTTTCACGATTATACAATTCTATTAAATAGGCCTTTATAATAATATGATTTTATCTAAATTTTATCACATTTAGCTTAATTACTCCATCGAATTATTACAAATGCCCAAGAAAAAGAGTGGTAAATATTACCACCCAAATTCTTTATTCATACACGATTTTTTCCAACACAATCTCCTCCGCACAAGCCCGGATATTATTCATTCTCCCAACCCACACCATCTGATCCTGCATCTTCAGTTCTTCCGTCACTCCATGCGCTCCTTTCATCTGCTCCACCAGTCTGTCCATCATCTGATCACACTCCTCGTCAATCTGATGCAGATGCTCATTTAACTTCCCAGCAAGTACCAGCTCCAGATATAATCCCTTCCGATGCTCCTGCAAATATGTCTTTCTCAGCATTCCATACTTTCCAATCGGATACTCTGTCTCTTCCGGGAGATACAGGTCAGGATAGTACAGACCGTCCTCTCCTAAAGTATAACTGATTCCATTTTCTCCCATAATGTGTTTCTTCATGATTGTCCTCCTATCTTGCTCCCCGATCTTTGTTCTGACTACGGATATGCTGTTTATTTTTCTGTTCATTCTGTATTTCTTGTTTCTTTTCTGCCAGCTTCGCCCTAATACCATGTGCTACTGGCTCTTTGCCAGTTTCTTTCTTCCATTTTGCTATTGCAGTTCGATACTGGCTATACTCAGTTTGAGAAGCCTTAAAATCTTTTAAAAATTCCTGTACACTTCTATATCCGATTTTCTGCACAATCCTTGGAAGATAATCTTTCATATCTCTAATCTGACTTTTCAATTCATCAATTTCATTCTGCAATTCTTTTTTCTTTCTTCCTTTAAACCATCCCTTTACCTCTGACAGTTCTTTCTTCTTTGCAGAAAGCTGTTTTTGTTTCTGTTGAATTGCACCGTTTTGATCTTCCAGTTCTTTATTCACTTTAAATAGTTTCGGATACTTTGATGCAAGCCTCGTCATTTTAGGTTGTTCCGGTTCTACCTTTTCTTCTTTTGTTGTCTCGACTGCTGCCGTGCTATTTTCAGCAACATGCTCTGGGTGTTCTGTTTCCGTTTGCTCTGTCTGTTTTGGCACTTCCCTGGGTTTCTTAAACAGCACACTTGCTATCAAAAACTCCAATGCCTCAACAGCCACTGTCACAACTCTGGAAAATAATCGTGGTCTGTTTCCACGCCGGGCAATTGATTTCCTGATCGGCTCCGTGATTTCTTTCCGCTTCACTTCCATTATTTTCGGTTCCGGCACTCCACTAATCAATGCCATATCAACAGCTCTGTTCCATTCCCGGCGTTTTTGGTTATCCGCTTCTATTTCCTGTGCCTTTGGATTATTTTTTCCAATTTTCTTTGTTGCAAGATAAACACTGCCACGTTCAAACACTTGTAACTTCTGATTCTCATCTTTCACGTAAATATTAATTAAGTCTGTATAAGAATGCTTTACCTCATCCAGAAATGAATTACTTTTGAAGCGTTCCTCTTTCACTGTAAACAATTTTTTCTCATATACTTCACCTTTTTTTACGATACTGCAGCCTTCCCGAATCTCGCCATCTTCTCCTAATATCTCTTTCTTGGTTCGGACATGTTTTCCATTTTCATCATAAAACATATTTCTGCTGGCAATCTTAATGATTGGTTCATCCAGTAGTTTCCGTTCTGCAAATATCAAATGAATGTGATAATTGGTCTTTCTTTTATTGTGGTGCAAAGCAGCAATACACTCTGTTCCATAATTCTGTTTAAAATGATTTGTTAAAAGTTGCAACAATCTGTCCGGCTGATATTCTGTAAAGCTCTCTGGTAATGCAATGATTAATTCTCTTGCTTCAATACATTTTCCTTCTGTTCCGCTTTTTGCAAATTCTTCCTGATTACATTTTGCAAGTTCCCGCCAGAATTTCCGTTCTGTGGTTTCATAAACTGCATAGAGGTTTTCCTGTTTTGCATGACTGGATATATAAGTGATCCTGCCTTTTACATTGCTTAGTTTTGTCATTTGAATAAATGAATTTCTTCCGATAGGCACTCCCTCCTTGTCTTCGGCAAAATAAATTCTGCCATATCATTTGTGAGTGGATGCATCGGCATCCGTTTACGAACTATCCGCCTGTCGGCGGAACAGCTCCCGGCAGGGCGAAATATCCTGAGTACAAATCTTTAATTTGTGCGATGGGTGTATTTCGCTCTCAAACGCCGAGGGCTTTGTGAGATGCTTCTTACATCTACCACAACTTGGCTTTCGCTTTTCATTTTGGGCGTATTCGCCCTCTTTTTCTGCCCGTATCCGGGCTTATTTTTTCACTAACAACAAACCGACTATTACTCTTCCTGTCTGCTTTATTCCGGTATCCTTGCCCGTACATACTCCAGATCTCCACAATATGGTGTTCCAACCAAATACCATTCTCTCGCCAGATTCATTTCCATTCGTGTCTTTACCCACTGATCATCAACTAGAACTTCCAGACATTCTCCGCAATGAAATCTCGTATCAATCCATAAGTCTGATGATAATAAGCCATATCTCTTGTTATAACTGTTGTAACCTAATCTTCCTTCTCTCATGGTGTCATTCTCCCTTCATTTATCATTTCCTCAGGGACGCCCTGAATCAGGGCCCCCTTTTAAAAAGTTTTTTCTTCGCCAATCAACTACCAGCTACACCTTACAGACCTTCTCTTTGTCTGCTATCTACAGGTGCGTGCCACGCTCCTGTCATAAGGTAATCAAACAGAATCTTTACCAACGAAAGTCCTCATGCATTCCACACTTATCCAAATACTCTTGTCTTGCCTTTTCCCGTTCTTCCTCAGTTGGTGCTGTTTTAAATGTTGTATATAACTGATGTTTTACCACACTATCTAATTTTTCCATCAATGCTTTTTCTATCTCTGGCTGATATTCCTCGTTCCCGGCAAGATGATACTGGAACAATGCCAGCAATAAATCTTTTGGTATCTGTACCTGTGATTTTCTTTCCATGTTTCTCCTTTCCGTGACGGTCGTGACGATAGTGACGATATTTTCACTACCGTCACGCTATATAAAATACCGTCACAACCGTCACATATCGTCACGCTTGTTTTCCGACAAAGGTTAATCTAATTTTTCTTCCATCGTGTCCTCGTTCTGTTTTATACTGGATTCCATATTCCAGAATCAGACGTTCCAGGCTGACATTTAATTTTCGTGATAATGCGTTCGGCTGCATTTCCACCTGCAATACTTCCACAAGCTCTGTTGCTGTTCCTACCCACTCTGGCATAGTTTCTGTTACAAGTTCTTTGATTTTTTCCAACACTGGATCTTCTAGTTCTTTCCAAAGTTCTGTTTCTGTCTTGGTAAGTTCCCAGACACATCTCTCCCGATTAAAGTTCAACCACAGTTTCTGATCCTGCTGGTCACGCCCTGCCACTTCCAGAACTGCCTTATTATCTGTCCGTTTTTCTTTCTGCATGACGAATGCTCCATCCGCAGCTCCAAGCAATCCATTCGTGCCAGAAATCATATCAAAACTATCGGAAGATTCCATTTTCCTTGTATGATGCACAACCAGAAAACAGATGCTATATTTATCACTGAATGCTTTCAACTTTGTTACAATCTCGTAATCGCTGGCATAACTGAATTTATCTCCACCGACTTCCCGGACTTTCTGAAGCGTATCAATAATAATGAGCCTTGCGTCCTTATGATCTGTTACAAACTGCACAAGCTGTTGTTCCAATCCAGCATTTAATGATTTGGACTTTGTAGCAAAATAAAAGTTTTCACTGCCTTCCATTCCGAACATCTGTGATAATCGTTTCTGCAACCTTGCATAATCGTCTTCCAATGCCAGATACAGAACCGTTCCCTGTCTGACTGAAAAGCCCCACAATGGAAGTCCTTTACTGATGTGATACCCGATCTGTGCCATGAAAAATGATTTTCCAATTTTCGGTGAACCAACAAACAGGTAAGTTCCGTTATACAGAAGTCCATCTATAATCGGCAATTTTGGTGGATATGCAGTATCATATAATTCCATCATGGAAACTGTTTCCAAATCATCTGGATTCTTTTTATTTGCTGATTTTGCTGTATTTTCCGCATTATTTGTGGCTTGCAGATTGCCCTTACCGGGCAAATCTGCTATACTTTGGTTGGTTTTTAAATTTTCTAATGGCTGTTCCACATCTGCGCCAACAGATGCAATCGGAGCAGTCATTTTTTCTTTTGCTGTCATTCATTTTCCCCTTTCAATCCATACAATGTCTCTGCGACCAATCTCAGGGTACTCAACAACTCTTCGTTTTCCTCACTGCATTTTTCCAGATGTTTCAATTCTTCATAAATCTCTGCCATCTGATTTCGCAATGCTTTATACACTCTTGGATTTCCCTGTACCACAATTTCCCGATCAGTTAATCGTTTTGTGATATAGTCCTGCTTGCTAAGTCCTGACAATCGGACACATGCATCAATCTGCTCTGCTTCTTCCGGTGATACCCGGAATGCTACGATTTTGTTTCTCCATCTTCCTTTACTGTCCAGATTCTTCTCCATTTGATTTTTCCATCCTTTCAATATCCAACTGTTCTGCCATCTGTGTCTGCTCACTTGGAAACAGATGCGCATATCGGTAAGTGATATCAATGCTCTCATGTCCCATTCGATCTGCGATTGCCAATACCGTAAATCCCATATTGATCAATAACGATACATGGGAATGTCTCAAATCATGTACACGGATTCGCTTCACCCCAGACACTTTTGATCCTCTGTTCATTTCATGATGCAGATAAGATTTGGAAATCGTGAAAATCCGTTCGTCCTCTTTCGGCTCATACAGCATTTTCAGATAATCCTGCATCTCATCACACAAAAACTGCGGCATCTTAATGGTTCGATTACTTTTTAATGTCTTTGGTGGTGTAATCACATCTTCCCGGTGCAACCTCTGGTAGGACTTGTTAATCCGTAGTGTATGCGTTTCAAAATTGAAATCTACCGGTGTAAGTGCTAATAATTCGCCCATGCGAAGCCCACACCAGTAAAGTATTTCAAACGCATAATAGGAAACAGGCTTGTCCATCATGGCATCTGCAAATTTCAAATATTCTTCTTTTGTCCAGAACAGCATTTCCCGGTGTTCCTCTTTTCCCATATTTCCTGCTTTCTGTGCCGGATTAGATGGAAGATGGTAAAAATTAACTGCATGGTTGAAAATAGCACTTAACTGACTATGAATTTTCTGCAGATAAGAGGCGGAATACGGCTTTCCATTCGGCTGCCGGATCGCAAGCAATTCATTCTGCCATGCAATAATGTCCCTTGGCTCAATTTCTCCTATTTTACGCTTTCCGAAATAAGGAAGAATTTTAGTTCTGGCAATATTTGTCTTCGTTCCCCAGGTATTATCACGAATTCGATTTTGCATATCCTCCACATAAATCTCATAAAAGCTTTCGAAAGTCATATCCAATTTGGCTTCTTTCTTCAGCAATAGCTCTCGTTCCCACATCTGCGCTTCTCGTTTTGTAGGAAATCCTCTTTTGGATGACTGGTGCGTTTCTCCTGTCCAATCGGTATAACGATAGACTACTCGCCACTTTCCAGTGGCATTATCTTTATGAATACTCATACAAATTCTCCTCTCTTTCTCTTACATTTCGCTGTAACATACTTTTTTGCGGAAATAATTGGTGTTTACTCTGCCAGCTACCGTAAGATAACCCAGCTTCTGCAATTCTTCATTTAGCTGTTTGACAATCTTATAAGCATAAGACTTGGAAACTCCCAGTTCCGCTGCAACTTCTTCTACTGTCATAAAAGTTCTGTTCGTCACATCGCATCTCTCCTTTCTATCTTAACGTAATTTGTTTAGGTTTCTACATTTGCATGATACTAAACATTTTAATTTAAGTCAAGTGATTTCATGCGAATATTAAATTCTTTTGTTTAAGTTCTTCTTGCCATCCAAAATTGCTCATGCTATACTGAACCTAAACAGAATTGTTTTATTTTCTATCATAATTAATTATGGCAACACGAATGACCACTATAAGGAGGCAAACAAAAATGGCAATCGGACAACGTATCAAATTTTTTCGCAACCGCAAAGGCATGACACAAAAACAACTCGGAGAACAACTGGGATTCAAAGGAAAAACCTCAGATGTCCGCATGGCTCAGTATGAATCTGAAGCCAGAGTTCCTAAAATCGATCTTGTAAAACAAATGTCTCAGATCTTCGATGTCAATACTCATGCTTTAACAGTGCCGGATATTGATACTCACATAGGTCTGATGCATACACTATTTGCACTGGAAGATATGTATGGGCTGAAGGTAAAAAATGTAGATGGACAGCCTCATCTTTGCCTTGACTCTTCCATATCGGCTCCCGGCTCATCTGTCGATGAAATGCTTCGTGCATGGATGGAACAAGCTGACAAATTGGAAAACGGTGAAATCAGCAAGGAAGAATATGATAAATGGAGATATAAGTACCCGGAACTGGATACTTACCAGAAACATGCCAAGGTACCATCTCAGGAATTGAGTGATTACCTCGTAAAAGAATTGACTAAAAAAGAATAATAAAAGAAGAAAATAGAAAAACCTTACCGATATTCAGTTTTTTACTTCTGAAAATCAGTAAGGTTTCTTTATATACGTTATGAAATAAAATTTTTATTCGCTGAATAACCACAAAATGTTGCCATTTTGTTGCCAGATACTAAGCAAATTTGTTTGAAACCCGCATAAATACTGGCTTTGTAAAATCGTGTGGATTATTCAAACTCAATAGTTGCCGGCGGTTTTCCTGTACAATCGTACATAACTCTGTTAACACCTTTTACTTCATTAACAATACGATTTGTAACCTTTGCAAGTACTTCCCATGGGAGCTGTGTAGCTTCTGCTGTCATGAAGTCACTTGTGTTGACCGCACGAAGTGCAATCGCATAATCATAGGTTCTGAAGTCGCCCATGACACCAACGGAACGCATATTAGTCAGTGCAGCAAAGTACTGGCCAAGGCCCTTGTCTACGCCTGCTTTGGCAATTTCTTCGCGATAGATGTAATCTGCTTCCTGTACGATCTTAACTTTCTCTTCGGTAACTTCGCCGATGATACGGATACCAAGACCAGGGCCAGGGAATGGCTGACGGTATACAAGGTACTCAGGAATACCGAGTTCCAGACCTGCTTTGCGGACTTCATCCTTAAAAAGCATTCTTAATGGTTCAATGATCTCCTTGAAATCGACAACATCTGGAAGACCTCCCACATTGTGGTGGGACTTGATAACAGCAGACTTACCGAGACCACTTTCGATCACGTCCGGATAGATTGTGCCCTGTACAAGGAAATCAACGGAACCGATCTTCTTCGCTTCTTCTTCGAAGACACGGATAAATTCTTCACCGATAATCTTACGTTTCGCTTCCGGTTCTGTAACACCCTTCAGTTTGTCATAATATCTCTGCTGTGCATTGACACGGATAAAGTTCAGTTCATAAGGACCGTCAGGGCCGAAAACGGCTTCTACTTCATCACCTTCGTTCTTACGAAGAAGACCGTGATCAACGAATACACATGTCAGCTGTTTGCCGATCGCTTTGGACAGAAGAACTGCTGCAACGGAGGAATCAACACCGCCGGATAATGCGCAAAGAACCTTGCCATCGCCGATTTTCTCACGGAGAGACTTGATGGTTGTCTCAACGAAAGAATCCATCTTCCAGTCACCAACGCATCCACAGACGTCATAGACGAAATTGTGGAGCATTTTCATACCTTCCTTGGTATGCATAACTTCCGGATGGAACTGGGTAGCGTATAACTTCTTCTCAGCACATTCCATAGCTGCAACAGGGCAGACAGGTGTATGGGCTGTAATATGGAAGCCTTCCGGTACTTCCTTGATATAATCGGTATGACTCATCCAGCAGACGGTTGTATCTGCAACGTCGTGGAAGAGGACAGAAGTTGTATCAACTTCAACATCTGTATGGCCATATTCGCTGACAGGTGCAGTTGCTACTTCACCGCCCAGTGTGTAAGCCATCAGCTGAGAACCATAGCAGATACCCAGGATCGGAATGCCAAGTTCAAAAATAGCCTTTTCATAATGAGGAGAAGTCTCATCATAAACACTGTTCGGACCGCCTGTAAAAATAATGCCCTTTGGATTTAAGGCCTTAATCTCGTCCAGTGTCTTCGTATATGGAAGGACTTCACAATATACATTACATTCTCTGACTCTTCGTGCAATTAACTGATTGTACTGACCGCCAAAATCGAGTACAATAACCATTTCTTTTGCCATGGTGTTCCCCCTGTATCTATAATTGAAATTTTAATAGTTGTGCATGCTTCATAATCATTCGCATAAATAAAAAATAATATAATATGAAGTGCGTTTTGACTAGATTTTACACTATTTAAGGTTAAAATACAAGAGTTCGGCAAGGCTTTTTCCAAAAACGGAAGAATTGACTGCTATATCATGAAAAAGACTGCTGCTCCATAGATGATCACTCATCCATTAGCCTGGTAAGATTCATCATGGCTCCCTTTCCAAAGTCTATTTCCCGCATACTATTTTACATTGAATCTATCTTTCTGGAAAGATAAGGGTTGATATAATTTCTCCTATTATCAAAGTCTGCTACCACCCAATTTATATGTGGGTATTCCGCATTATAGGTGTTGGACTAACTGCCCTGGCATACAGTGCCTTTATTTTCCTAGAAAAGAGTCTTCTCCTGTGGTACTTCATAGGCTGCACGATTGCCTCTTTCTATTCTGATAAAATCATCATCTACCTGTTCTGTATACCCCTTATCAGATTCGTTCTTTTTCCGATAAAGCATATACTGCAAATTCTCCCTGCATACCATACCGTTCAAATCCGCCGCAATCGGCAGAAATGCCCACAATCTAATATCATATTTCTCACCATCTACATCCAAAAAAATATGTTTCTCTTCTTCAATCTTCTCAATCAAAATCTGTTCGCAATCTATTTTAGCATTATCTAACACGTCCTCAACAAAACTTTCTATCCACTGATTTGGATTATCTACCTGTGTATTATTCACAATCTTCATGTGTTTTCCCCTTTTCATATGCTATTTTTTCTCCCCTCTATTATAACTGAATTTTCAAAAAAATAAAACGATTAAACTGCTTTATCTCAGTCTAATCGTTTTATCCGTTATTCTTCATTATTTATTAAATTTTCCTGCTTCAATATCCCGTGTCAGGCCAATACGGTTTGTCTTAAAGTGGAAAAACGGTCTCTCCGGAAGAGCAATAATATCAACAGGCTGCATGTACGCCTCAAGACTTTCCTTTACCTTTTCCCTGATATCATCTACCGTATAACCTTTATTCAAGACCACAAACAGGTACGGAACAAAACATCTGTGATGCTCCGGATCCGGGACGATCACAAAAAATTCATCATCTATCCCCTCTACCTCCGCATCTGCAAGAAGATTCTCCATAGGCAGTGTCGCCAGGGAACCTCCGCCGTATCTCGGTGCTTCACCTCTGGTTAATGCATAAATTGTTCCATCCTCTGTCATATAACCAATATCACCTGTGTGAAGCCAGCGGCTGCCATCTGAATGTATTTTGATTGTTCTTGCCGTCGCTGCCGGATCATCATACCCTACCATTGTTCCCGGTCCGCATTGGCAGATTTCACCCATCGTATTGTATGTCAATTCTTCATCTGTTCCCGGCTTAAAAATAGAAATGGTTGTAAACGGCATCGGTATCCCCACATTGCCGTCTTTGATCGGATGTGCTGTTAAAGGCAATGACATATTCGATCCCGCTTCACTGCATCCGTAGCCAGTCGTAAAACGTGCCTTACATTGATGATCCTCCAGGAATTTCTGTGCACGCTTCAGCTGATTATTGTTATAAGCCTCGCAGCCTGCACCTGCTGAAAATAAATGAGACATATCATAATCATCCGGGACACGGCCATTTCTCATCACAGTTTCAATAAACATCGGAATCAGCGGCCAGCAATTCGGACGATAATGCATCATTTCCAGATCTACATCTTCTGCCGCCACAAAAGGACTAAGTATCAGCAATTTATCTGATGCCAACGGCATCAGCAGCATCGCAACAACTACCGCCACCAAAGAAGGGGGCAGCTGTGTAACCATCCATGTCGGTCGGAATTCCGAAGATGCACCATAAAAATTCATCTGATGCATATTGCCGATCATCGTATGCGCGGAATGAATGACCTGCTTTGACGGACCCGTGGAGCCGCTTGTATAAGCCCTGAATAACGGTCTGTCAATGTCTTTCGGTGCCTCCACTTTCCCTGTAAACTGATCCCCGATTGCCATAAAAGCCTCCCAGGACATCGTATACGGACCGTATGCCGGATAATCTGTATAAAGAGATTCCAGATAATTCCAACAATAGTCCGGAAGCCCCGTTCTCATGGCGCTGCGGATCGAGCTTAACAAAACAGCACCTCTGATGCCGGCTTCCTTTCTGTAACGATTAAGTTCTTCATGAGAAAGGAAGTCGTGGGCAATGATCATCTTTGCACCTGATTTCTTAACAGCCTCTATATTCTCTTCAAGCGTATTGTCTCTGCACAAAACAGAGGCTCCTATTTTCTCCGCAGCAAGTAGCAGGTAAATAAATTCCGGAACTGCCCGCAAAAATATCGGTATCTGATCTCCCTCGACAAATCCGATGGCACGCAGCGATCTGGCAGCCAGATCCACCTGCTCTTTCAATTCTCTCCATCTGATGTCTCTGCCATAATAATGGATGGCCACAACATCATCTCCCGGACACCTTTCCATTAAATACTCATAAACTGTCTGTGCAGGAATTGTAAGTCCCTGAATCAGCTGCGGCGGATAGTACTTCATCCATGGTTTATCAATACTCGGTTTTCCTGTCACTTGTTGATTCATAACATTTTCCCTCATCTTTCTATAAGATGAAGTCAGTTTAACACGAAAATAAATGAATAGGATTGAATCATCTTCAACAAATATTTTTATGCATCTAACTCAGATTTTAATTTCAAAATTATCGAATTAATATGGCAAATACTGATAATATCTGATAGAATACTTAAATGTACGTTAAGATTAATTTAATTTTCGGAGGCCGCAAATGAACCTTATTATTTTGCTCTTGATCATATTTCTCCTGATGATCTTTCTGACCAGTTTTTTCCTGACCATGAAAAAGCGCCTGATCGGATGTCTCATGCTCCTTATTATGATGGCCGGCAGTGCAGCGCTTTCCTATCTTTTGATCATCGGTGGAATTACATTACCGATTTAATAGCTTTTCATATGAACCATACACAACAAGATGAAACACGCTTTGCGAGTTTCACTCGTTATCGCAATATTCGGCTAGGCTTCATGCAAGCATGAGCTTTGCCTCATTATCCGCGTAAACTATGAGAAACACGCTCCGCGAGTTTCTCAAGTTATCGCGGCCTCTACACTCCGTTTGGCTCGTTGCTCGCGTAAATAAAAGGGGGATATCGTATACTTCTGTACGATATCCCCTGCTTTTTATTCACTCTGGCCTTTTCTTATCCCCTACAAAAATTCATGGATAATAATAAGCTTCTCTAAAATTGTTCTACAAATTCAGGCTCTGTACCCAAGCTTTGACATCAGCCTCAGATACCTTGCCGTTGAGCATCCGCCCATTTTCAACCTTTGCTCCAGGTACGATTTTCTTCACCCCTTCAGCTGTCTTACCAAGACCGCTGCCTCCGGATGTTGCGAAGAGAATAATTCTCTTGCCTGTGAAATCATAGCTCTCCAAAAATGTATCAATGATGCTCGGTTCACGATACCACCATACCGGGAACCCGACGAAAATATTCTGATACTGTTCCATATGTTCAACTTTGCCGTTGATGGCCGGTCTTGATGACGGGTCATTCATCTCAACGGTACTTCTGCTTTTCTTGTCCATCCAGTTCAAATCAGCTCTTGTATAAGGAACTTCCGGTTTGATCTCATACAGATCAGCCCCTGCTGCCTGTGCCAGAATCTTTGCCGCATTGGCGGTTACACCACTTGCTGAAAAATAAGCCACTAATGTCTGACTCATATTGATGCCTCCCATTCTTTTCTATTCTTGACTTTAATCAATATTTCTATTCAGTATTATAGTCCTTTTTAACTGCAATATCAATGATCTGACCTTCATTCTATTACAAAAGGCACTTCACTCCCGGCTATTGTTTCAATTCCTGATACCATTTCTCTGCTTTTCCCTCTTCCTGACTGTTAATAAAAACCGTATACTCCGGCATCTTAATCTCAAGTATCGGCGTCACATCCAACGTCACATACATCTGACATTTGCCGGCCTCTTTGCCTTTAAATTTACCCAGATACTGCTTACCGTCGGCTGATCCGTTAACTTTATAGAAATTATCATCCGGCAGGGCATCCAAAAGCTGTACCTCTTCTATCTCATCTCTGTCAAATGAAATATTCGAGTACCCGGATGTAACGGTCACTGTAGTATCCGTCATCTGCATGCGCACAGGTGTAAAATCAATCTTCAAAAGCCACAGACAAAATCCTGCCATCATGACGATCAGCAGCCCATAAGTAATGCCTGTTATGACTTTCCCTGCCGTCCTGCCTAAATTCACGGTATAATTCATACTGCTGTAGCGGTCCTGTATAAACAGCCGTCTGTCATCCGGATTGCTGTACCAGCCATTTCGCCAGTAATAATCGTCATCAATATACATCGGTGCTGTATCCTGCTTCAAAAGTGCCTCTTTCCGGCGCCTGATGATAAAAAAGAGTACAATTATCACGATTCCCGCCGCCGATTCAAAAAGCGCATACAACCCCAGCCAGCTCCAGTCCATCCATTTGCCTGATAGCAGCGTCCCGGCAATTGGCCAGAAAGCCAGTGAATTACAAATACTGCTGGCCAGAAAGCCAACGGACGTCATACGTTTCTCTAAACAATTTACCTGAAAATTGATATCCGAATGTTCACTGTAAATCTTATTGCCCATTTTGTCGTAAAACAAAGCTGCTCCCAACAGGCAGCCACAGACAAGTAAACAGCACACAAAGATAATCCAGCTCTCTGAATTGATAGCCATGGCATGCCAAAGCCCCGGTATCACCAACGGCCCACAGAGCACAATCAACGGCAGCGCATGACAAATCATCGGCACTGCCATTTGGGCTGTTCTGGCGGCTGTCTTTGTATCCACGGCACTTGTCACCTGCTCTTCTTCTGATGTCGCCTCATACCAGCCCTTTTGCATCTTCAATTCATACATATGCCGGTGTGTCTGCCAGACTTTGCCCATAACACCGATGAAAAAGGCCGTCATCCACACAGTCCATGCAATAAAAAAGATGGACATATACCACATTCCCAGAAAACAAATCACCGTTCCAATGGCAAAATGCCAGCGATAAAAAGCCTTCATCCATGACTGATATTTTTCAATCATCGTCTTCACTTCCGGCAGTTCCGCTGCATCACCCGGCACATGAACACCAAATAGCATTCCCTGACGATAGGCCACTTTGCAGCTGTAAACCATCTTCGTAACCCCCACCATCAGCCAATCCGTCAATATCATAATGATCGTTACTATCATTCCGGCACCATCTCCATTTCCTCAAAAATGTGCTGGCAGAACTGTATAAACTGTCCCTTATCCATTCCGCGGATTTTGGCTTCCGCAGTCAGAAGCTCCAACTCATCCTCCAATTTTTCCTCAAAAGCAGCCTGCTGCGTGGGATATTCTTCCTCCGGTATACAGACGACGCTGCCCTTTCTCCGGTCCGTCTCTATAAATCCTTCTGCTTTCAACAGCTGATAGGCTTTGCTCACTGTCATGGCATTCACTCCCAGGTCCGCCGCCATCTGACGCACTGTAGGTAGTATCTCTCCCTGTTCAAGTTCTCCCTTGCCAATGCCTTTAACAATCTGATTGCGCAACTGCAGATAAATCGGTATCTCTGACCTGGAATTTATTTTGATAATCATATTCCTTCTCCTCCTTCTATTTGTATTATACACCGCAATACAAATAATACAAGAAAAAGATTATCAAAATCTTTCCGACTCTGATAATCTTTTCAAATTCTTTATTATTTTCATTCCTCTACATGCAGAATGAGTTTGCCCATAATCTTCAAACCATCCATCAGTTCATGAGCCTTCCTTGCCTCTGACAACGGCAGATCCATATAAAAATGTGGTTTTATTTCACCCGAGATAATCCGATCCATACAGATCTTCCGAATCTTTGCCAGACGTTCCGGCTTATCATCATATATATGGAAAGAGAATGAACGAACGGCCGATGCATGACTGGACTGTTTGATAATTGTATCGAGCTGATCCAGTTCTGGACTGCCATCCAGCCAGTTATAAATGACAATCATACCAAAATCCGCCAGATATTCGAACTGACTTGCAAAACGTCTGCCCACCAGCTGATCAAAAATCAGATCCACCCCACGGTCTCTGGTGTAATCCATAATAACTTCTTTGGCATCCTGTTCCTTATGATTAAACACACACTGTGCTCCCAGAGACTTAATGTAGTCGCATTTTTCCTGGCTGCTGGCAGAAGCAATCACTTCAATTCCCTGCAAAAGAGCTGTCTGGATAACCGCTGTGCCGACACCGCCTGCAGCCCCATAAATATAAATAGACTTGCCATCCGTGCCTTTTCCGATTTCATTCAGCAGCGCATAGGCCACCATATAATTCAGAAATCCCGGTGCATACTTCAACGGAAACTGATCCGGAAATACCGTCACAAACTTCTGCGGTACAGCAATATACTCCGCATAAGCGCCATATCCAAGACCGCTGTTGACACAGACTTGCATGCCGGGTTCAATCCCCTTTACATCTGAACCCACTGCCTCCACAATACCGGCACATTCATTGCCCACAACCAGCTTCGGCGGCTTTGCCTCAAGAAACGGACAGATACCGCTTCTCATAATATAATCCGGCTTTCCCACGCCAATATAAACATTCCTTACAAGAACTTCATCCGGCCCCGGCACCGGCTTCTCAATGTCGGTGTAATAAATCTCCTCCGGTCCTCCGAATCTGTCAATCACTGCTGCTTTCATCAAATTCCTCCTTTGAAAATCCCCATATTCCATCGTGACTACGGGCTTATCACAACTTAATAAAAGTATACATTAAATCTTCCCTGCCATGCAACGCTTTTACTATTCCGATTCCTTATAATGACTGTACGAACCATTCTAAAAGTGGTATCATTCTTATAGTTGCAATAACCTAACACAAGGAGGAATTATAAATGGCTTGTACTACAATTCTTGTCGGCAAAAAAGCGTCCTATGACGGCTCTACCATGATTGCCCGCAACGACGACTCACCATCCGGCAGATTTACCCCAAAGAAATACGTGGTGGTTCACCCTGATGAACAGCCCCGCAAATACATATCTGTCCTTTCCCATGTGGAAATCGACCTTCCGGACAATCCGATGCGTTATACCGCTGTACCCAACGCCCTTGAAGGCGATGGTATCTGGGCGGCCAGCGGCGTCAATGAAGCCAATGTGGCCATGACAGCCACAGAAACTATTACTTCCAATCCGAGAGTTCTGGGTGCTGATCCACTGGTTGTCTATCAGCCGGCCAAAGATGAACAGGAAGAGGTTAAAGGCGGTATCGGCGAGGAAGATATTGTATGCCTGGTTCTGCCTTATATTCGCAGTGCCCGTGAAGGTGTCAAACGCCTCGGCAGCCTGCTTGAACAGTACGGCACTTATGAAATGAACGGCATTGCTTTTCAGGATGCGGAGGAGATCTGGTGGCTTGAGACTATCGGCGGTCATCACTGGATGGCCCGCAAAGTGCCGGATGATGTCTATGTAATCATGCCAAATCAGCTTGGTATTGACCAGTTCAATCTGGAAGATGCTTTTTCCGAGCAGAAAGAATATATGTGTTCTGCCGATTTGAAAGATTTTATTGAAAAATACCATCTGAATCTGGCTATGGACGGCGTTCTCAATCCGAGAGATGCTTTCGGCAGTCATGACGATTCTGATCATGTTTACAATACCCCACGTGCATGGTATATGGGTCGCTGCCTGAATCCGCACACATGGCGCTGGGACGGTCCGGCTGCAGATTTCACACCATATTCCGACAATATTCCATGGTGCATGGTGCCTGAAAAGAAAGTCACCGTTGAGGATGTGAAATATGTCCTCTCCTCCCACTTCCAGGGAACACCATACGACCCTTATGCCGGATACGGGGAAAGCAATATGCGGGGTGCCTACCGTTCCATCGGCATCAACCGCAATGACTTTATGTCCCTGATTCAGATTAACGATAACCGTCCTGATGACATCAAAGCTATTCAGTGGCTTGCATTTGCTTCCAACGCTTTCAACGTGATGGTGCCGTTTTATGCCGATATCGAGACAACTCCGGATTATCTCTCCAACACCACCGGTGAAGTCTCCACAGACAACTTCTACTGGTCCAGCCGAATGATCGCTGCTATGGCCGACGCTTCCTATAAGAAATCTGTCTTCCATATTGAGCGTTATCAGGAACATGTCCTGTCCAAAGGACACGAAATCATCAACCGTTATGACGATATGATCCAGAACGAGGCAGATACGGATAAACATCTTGCATTAAAACATGAAGCGAATCAGGCTGTCGCTGATATGCTGAAAGCAGCCACTTCTGATACATTGGGTAAGGTGCTCTATGAACTCAGCAATGAGATGAAGAATGCTTATTCCAGGTCGGATGCTTAATTTCGTACGATTTAATTGATATTTTCGTTCGTTTTTGTTGTAATAATATATATCAATCAAAGGAGGAGTATCATGACTATTACTGCTACCGAATTAAAAAATAGCCTTGGAAAGTATTTAACTCTTGCCGCCACTGAAGATATTTTTATTACCAAAAACGGTAAAACAATTGCCAAACTCACATCTCCCTATCAAAACAAATTAGATACGGTAGATGCTCTTTTTGGTTCTATCCCAGATACAATTACATTTGAAGAAGCACGAAAGGAGCAATTCTGGAATCTATTGAAAAATGATGATGTCAATGATATCTATTAATTCTCTGCTCAGTATATCTTGAATAATTTTGGAATGTTCAATCTGGCACGCAAAAAGCTGCACCTGCAGATACATTCATTCTTTAAAAGAATTTTCTGTCTGCAGACGCAGCCTTTTTATAATTTACCCCGATAGTTTTCAAACTGATGAAATACGCCAAGTATATTGACACAATCATCATTGATATCAAAAACTATAATATTTTTGTCTGTCCATTTTCAATCTGATTCTCTATCCCATCTTTTTCCTGTAAAGCAGATACGAATACACCGCAACTGGAATCGTTGCCAGAAGGATCAGAGCTATCGTTACAATTTCAAACTGAGCAATCGGCAAAAATCCAACTATGATCTCCAAAACACCGCACAGCATCCAAATCTTTCCTGCAAACCGGTGCGTTCTATCCCAGTTCTCCGTATCACTCAGTGTCCATGGCAGCTTGATACCAATTGTATAATTCTGGCGGCATTTCGGCAGATAGTTACCGATGACAATGAATATCACACCGAGCAGCAGATTGGCCATAAAATTGATATTCACCCATGGCCAGTTCAGAGCCGTACCATAAATCGTAACCCCCACAAAAACAGAAACAACAGGGCAAATCCAAAGCACCAGTCGATAAATCTTACTGCTGATATTTTTCCGTCGTGGATCAACGCTTGTAATAATGGCAGCGAACCAATGGCAGGCGAATATAACAAGATAAATAAATGTCACGCCCCACAATTTGCTCTGGTAAGAATCAGCTACGCCTTCACTATTAAAATGCACCGGTATCTGTTCCGGCAACTGATGCCACAGAAGCAGCCCCACCAGTACAGGCAGTAAAATAATCAGACTTGTAATCATTAAAATACGCTTATTCTCCTTGATCATCAGAAGAACCTCCCTTCAATTCCGAAAGCCACAGCATTACTTCCTCTACGACAGAAGTGTTCAGCGTGTAATAAATATAATTCTTCTCCTTCGTCTCAAAAATAAGCCCGGCTTTCTTCAAAATATTCAAATGATAGGAAATCGTCGCTCCCGTCATATCAAAATGCGAACCGATCTCTCCGGCAGACATCCGTCCTTCCCGAAGCAGCATCAGGATATCCCTTCGCACAGAATCAGACAATGCCTTGAATGTCTCAGCAAATCCCATAACCACCATCCTTTTTACCATTTAAAGCTATTTAGAAATATTTCTAAATACAGTATATATCCGTCGCCCTTCCCTGTCAATAGCTATTTAGATATTTTTCTAAATACTAGTCTTATTCTTCTTTTCTATGGAGAAGTTACAAATAACTGTTGTAGATTCAATAATAGATGTGCGATAATAGATTTTAGAGTCCAATTGATGCTTATCTGATCATTCGGGCTCAGACTTATTATAACTATATTTATCATAAAAGAGGTTTTTGGAAATATGAATGAAATCATTAATGCGCTTTATCAAAGGAAATCCGTCCGGGTTTTCACAGATGACCCTATCACAGATGAAGATAAGAAACTGATCCTGACATCCGCCATCCAGGCGCCATCCGCCGGATGCCAGCTGCTCTACACCATTCTGGATATCACCGATCAGATTAAAAAAGATCGTTTAGCTGACCTTTGCGATCATCAGTCTTTCATTGCCGCAGGGCAGATGGTACTGATTTTCTGTGCCGACTGTCAGAAATGGGATGCTTTCTATAAGGAGGCCGGGATCTCACCGCGCCGTCCCGGTGCCGGTGATCTGCTCCTTGCTGTGGAAGATGCCATGATTGCTGCGCAGAATGCAGTTGTTGCAGCTGAAAGTCTCGGCATCGGCTCCTGCTATATCGGCGACATTATGGAGAATGTCGAAGAAATCCGGACACTGCTGGCACTCCCGGAATATGTCTATCCAGCCTGTATGCTTGTATTCGGACATCCCACAGCGCAGCAACAAAACCGTACGAAACCATCCCGTTTTGATCTGAGTGATATTGTCTGCGAAAATGCTTATCAGGCAAAAGAAAGCAGCGATATCCGCCGGATGTTTGCAGGCCGCACCGGTCTTCAAGGCTATGATGCCTGGATGCAGGCATTCTGCAATCGCAAATATGAATCTGCTTTTTCAAGAGAAATGAACCGTTCCATGGAGATTTATCTGAAACCATTTTTAGAAAAGGAAGGAGTCTCCGACCTTGAAAAATAATAAATTTGAAATTGATATGTGCAATGGCTCCATCATGGACAAATTGATTTCTTTTGCCCTGCCGCTGATGGTATCCAGCATCCTGCAGCTGATGTTCAATGCTGTTGATATTATTGTCATCGGCCGTTTCAGCGGCAGCCAGTCATTGGCCGCTGTGGGTTCCACAACCGCACTGATTGCCGTATTTACCAATCTGTTTATCGGTATTTCCCTTGGGGCCAATGTTCTGGCAGCACGCTTTTATGCTGCCGGAAGGCACAAGGAAATGTCCGAAACTGTTCATACAGCCATCACCCTGGCTTTGATCAGTGGTATCCTGATGGCGGTAATCGGCCAGCTTTTTGCCCGAGGTGCCCTTGAACTGATGGCAACCCCGGATGATGTCATCAATCTGTCATCCCTGTATCTGCGTATTTATTTCCTGGGCATGCCGTTTTTCATGCTATACAACTATGGCGCAGCAATATTGCGTGCCGTCGGTGATACCAAAAGGCCTTTATTTTTCCTGATCATATCCGGATCCGTCAATGCCATCCTGAATCTGCTCCTTGTCATTGTTTTTCATCTGGATGTGGCCGGTGTCGCTATTTCGACAGTTATTGCACAGATGATCTCATGTACCCTTGTCCTGACCTGTCTTTACCGTTCCGACAGCAGTTACCAGCTTCGCTTTTCAAAGCTGAAAATCCAACCCCTGTATATGAAACAGATTTTTCAGGTGGGTGTTCCTGCAGGTATCCAGAGTACCGTCATTAACTTTTCTAATGTACTGCTGCAGTCCTCTGTCAACTCTTTCGGTTCGACAGCCATGGCCGGTTACACCGCCGCCAACAATATTTTCGGATTTATGTACGTTTCCGTCAATGCCGTCACACAGGCCTGCATGAGTTTTACCAGTCAGAATTACGGTGTCGGCAAGTGTAAGCGAATGGACCTGGTACTCCGGGACTGTATGATTCTGTCCGTTTCCGTATCGCTCATCATGGGCATCCTTGTCTATGTTTTCGGACCGGAACTGCTGCACATTTACACTTCTGAAGAAGATGTTATCCAATGCGGTATGGAAATTCTTACCTACACCACCCTGACTTACTTCTTCTGCGGACTGATGGATCTGTTCCCGGGTGCCCTGCGCGGTATGGGCCATTCCACTGTGCCAATGATCCTGTCCATTGTAGGAACCGTGGGCTTAAGAATCGTATGGATTTTCCTGCTGTTCCCGCACAACCGATCACTGGATTTCCTGTTTATTTCCTACCCGGCTTCATGGATTCTGACATTTATCATGCAGATCATCTGCTTCTACTTCGTAAGGAAAAAAGTTCATCGGGAATTAAAAGCACATTTTGCCGTTTAAAATAAATGTAACTGTTCAGAGCTAACCTCCAAAATGCTACGCATTTCGTCGGTGTGGCGTATCCGCCAAATAAAATTTCAAAAACAGTCTTAAAAATGCAAGCATTTTATACCTGTTTTTTGAAATTTTGCTTGGCTCTGAACAGTTACAAATAAATACATATATCCTCTCTTCACCATACTTTCGGTAAAGAGGGGATACACTCTTTCATCATTTTTTTATCGTATTATTTTTTATTATAGCTTATATGGTACTTATTGATTTTACGGGATATCGAAGACTGATCAACTTTTTCTAATCTTTAAAACGACAGCTCCCTGTTTTTTAGTTCTGAATCAAAATTTTTTCTTCCTGCAGCATCGGATAGCGCACCAGCATCTCTCCATTCAGATTTTCTTTCTGCATATCCACAGCTGTAATCTGATGATTCGTATAAGTTGTATAATAATAAATACCTTTGCTGACATTCATGCAAGCCGTGTAAATCGTTATTTCATAATGACCTTCGGACACTTCGCAGCAGCCTCTCTGCTGCTCCACCGATCCCATAATATGAAAGACCTGATTGACACTTTCTACTTCAGAGTTCCCGGATAAAGCATTCATTTTCACAAAAGCCGCACGGACAAAACGTGAAGAGGAAGACAAGTCACCCGGCAATCCAAGAGCACCCATGCCCCTGCTGTAACTGCCAAGATCCAATTTGTCCGAAAAGTTGTTGGATGGCTGTTTCGGTGACAGTGCCATATAATCATTCAGCCTGAAAAGCTGCTTGTCAAAGGGCGGATTATTCGTCATCACACCCACCGGATTATCATAAATATGCAGGCCGTCTTTCATACACTCCATGGTAATAGCCTCATTGGCATCCGCGATCAGCCAGTGAAGCTGGGCATTTGGAAACTGCGGACTGAAAACCGTATCCACAATATTCAACGTCTCAACCAGATTTCTCACATCCGCCACACTGGCACACTGCCCCAACAGCCATGGAATCAGCTCAAATACTGCAATATTATCCTTGTCATCCATCGGCTGACCATAAGCAGCATTCCCCACAAAATTCAAACCCGCCATAGCAAGTCCCTTTTCATTGACACCTTCATAATAAAGGGGATAATTCTCTGCCACGTGGGCCATACCGATCATCGCATAATGATCCTCAAGCACCGCACCATGTTTGAAATGGAAGGGATAGTATCTCGGTGTAATGGTGATTTCTTCACCATAGGAAAACTCGTAATCCAAAGTTCTTCCCATGTAAAAATCTTTTGTTTGATAAGTTGCCGCTGTACACATGCAACTGCCTCCTTTATACGATTGCTTCAACAGCTGCCTTCAAAGCAGCTGTTGCTTTCTTAATATCTTTCTGTGCATAAATGGCACTGATGACTGCCACACCGTCAATGCCGCTGCCCGCCAGTTTGACAACATTCTCCTGTGTAATGCCTCCGATGGCTACAACAGGAATGGATACAGCCTCACAGATGGCTTTTAATGTGTCATAGGAAACTTCTGCTGCATCATCCTTGGAAGTTGTCGGAAAGACTGCACCGACACCAAGATAATCGGCTCCGTGCTTCTCAGCCAGAATAGCCTGCTCCACAGTCTGTGTTGAAACACCGATGATCTTGTCCGGGCCTAATTTGGCACGTACATCTCCGGCTTCCATATCACTCTGCCCCACATGAACACCGTCTGCATTCATGGCAACGGCGATATCCACATTGTCATTAATGATAAATGGTACTTTATATTCCTTACAGAGTTTCTGCAGTTCTTTGGCTTCTTCAAGGAAATGAGCCTCATCCAGTGTCTTCTCTCTCAGCTGAAGAAATGTCACACCGCCATCCAGACTTTCTTTGACCACTTCATATAATGTCCGCCCATTTAACCAATGGCGGTCTGTAACTGCATACAATAACAAATCTTCTTTAGCGCACTTCATATTTTGCCCCCTTATCTAAAGTTGATACATCCATATTGTAAACTGCATCGATAATACGGTTACGGTAAGTAGAGTTACCGTCGCCTTCCTGCATTCTGCTCCATCCAATCTCACCTGCAAGACCCATGGTGCATACAGCAGCAGCTGCTGCTTCCAGATGATTGTCCGGATTCGCCACCAGAAATGCTGTCATCATGCCGGACAGCTGACAGCCTGTACCTGTAATCTTACCCATCTCCGGTCTGCCGTTGCGAATCACATAGCATTTCTCACCATCGGACACAAGATCAATAGCACCTGTAATGGCGACAATGGAACCGGATTTTGCGGCAAACTGCTTGACGAACTGAACTGCCTGATCCAGTGTTTCCTCAGTTACAACATCTGCTACATCCGCGTCCACACCCTTTGTGGTACCGCTTCCCAGGGCCAGTGTCTTAATCTCGGAAATATTGCCTCTGATCACCGTCAGTTTCAGCTGTTCCATCAGCTGAACCGCTGTATTCGTACGAAGGGCCGATGCACCGGCACCTACAGGATCCAGAAGGATTGGATGATTCAATTCATTCGCTTTCCTTCCTGCACGGAACATACCTTCAATACTGCTCTTTGTTAACGTGCCGATATTGATATTCAGGCCGCCGCAGATGGATGTGATATCTTCCACATCTTCCGGCTCCGCAGACATAATCGGGCTGCCGCCGCAGGCCAGCAGTATATTAGCTACATCATTGACTGTTACATAATTCGTAATATTATGAACAAGCGGAACATTCTTTCTCACATTCTCAATACAATTTCCAAGCATTTTCTTACGCTCCTTTTAATCTTTGCTTCATTTTCCGAAATTATTCACAAGTTTTCTACCTGAATATCCGGAAAACAAATAACGGATATGCCCCGAAAGACATATCCGCATCAAAATTCTCATTCGCTTTATGCGACGGTGTGCATACATATCCCTACGTTGGCATGATCCAAATCAGGTTATGGGTCCAGGCGGCTCAGCCTGTTCTCAGCCTGCTCCGGCAGACTCCCCGCTGTCACACTCTATTATAGCGTTATCACACTGTATTTGCAAGGATAACACAATAAAACTCCATCTCCGGATGGGCATTCAGTTTTTTCTACATGCTGATAATACCTAAAACGTTGGCAATAGAGCTGAGCAGGATAACAATCAGACAAATCGGTGCCAGATATTTCAGAAAGAAATTATACAATTTCTTTCTGCCAAACTTGGATGACTGTTCGATTTCCTTCGCAATCCTGTCAAAGCCAACCACTTTGATCACAAGGAAACATGTAGTCAGCGCTGCCAGCGGCATCATAACTGAATTCGTCATAAAATCAAAGAAATCAAGGAAATTCATGCCGAATATCCTGATGAAATCAAGGACACCGTATCCAAGAGATGATGCACTGCCGAATACGATCATCACAATTGCCATCAAGAAACTGGCCTTACCGCGGCTCCAGTGCAGCTCATCCATGAATGTGGAAACGCTTGTCTCCATCAGCGAAACAGCACTTGTCAGTGCCGCCAGTAATACAAGCACAAAGAACAGAATACCGGCACCCGTTCCGATGCCCATGCTGGCAAAAACCTTCGGCAATGTAATAAACATCAGAGAAGGACCTGCCTGCAGCGTCTCCGGATTACCGCCTGAGAAGGCAAAAACCGCAGGAATGATCATCAGACCTGCAAGAATCGCAATACCTGTATCAAAAATCTCAATCTGTGTGGTAGTCTGTTCAAGGTCGATATCTTTACTGATATAAGAACCATACGTATATAAAATACCCATGGCAATGGAAAGCGAATAAAACATCTGTCCCATGGCAGCTACAACTGTCATCCATGAGAAATGTTCAAAATTCGGAATCAGGAAATACTTCACACCCTCAATGGCCCCGGGACGGGTTACAGAGTAAATCGCCACAATGATCGCCAGCACCACAAGAACCGGCATCATAATTCTTGACATCAATTCAACACCGTTCTTGACACCTCCGAGAATAATGATAAACACCAATGCTGCAAACACAATGAACCAGAGTTCTGCCTGCCAGGAATCTGCAATAAATGCTGAAAAATAACCGTCTTCCGCTACAACCTGCACCTTACCGCTGAGATACGCCACCAGATACTTAATGACCCAACCTCCAATGGTGCTGTAATAAGGCACGATCAACATCGGAATGACTGCATTCAGCCAGCCACCGATCTTAAATGGTGCCGTTTTGCCAAAGAAGGAAAAGGCTCCCACCGGGCTCTTCTTCGTCATACGTCCGATCGCCGTTTCCGACATGATCAATACATACCCAAAAGATACTGTCAAAAGAATATACACCAGCAGAAAAATTCCGCCGCCATACTTTGCCGCCAGATAAGGGAAACGCCAGATATTACCAAGGCCGACCGCTGAACCGGCAACTGCCAGAACATAACCGATCTTGCCCGAAAAGCGCCCTCTATGGCCACCCTGTTTTGTTTTTTTGTCGTGATCCATGATACACCTCATTAATGTTTCTTTCTTTAATATTTATAGATAGCATTTTATTTTAACATGTTTAGTCAAGAGTCGCAACTCATCGGTCAGATTCTTTTTATTTTTTCGACATTCTATGTTATGATTAGAGTCAGAAAGGAAATATCACAATGAACACATACTATCCCATCCATATTTTAGTGGCTGTCCCTTGTCCACCATCAATCCGTGATCGTTTCAGTACACAGTTTGGCTCACAATGTCATTTTACCTTTATCAATTCCAGTCAGACCATCCCTGAATCTCTGCTTCGCCACACAGATGTTATCATCGGCGAACCTGACGAACCGGATCTTCTGAAAGCGCCTCGTCTGAAATGGCTGCAGCTGACATGGGCCGGCGCAGACAAATACGCACGTATGAAACGGTTGCCTTCCCATCTGACGATCACCAATGCTTCCGGTGCTTTTGGTATCATTATATCCGAATATGTGATTGGCACTATTATTGCACTGTATCGATCATTTTCAGTTTATTCACATCATCAGGCAGCTCACACTTGGCTTCCATCTGACAATTGTGGCACGATTTACAAAAAAACAGTCCTGATTCTCGGCACCGGAGACATCGGTTCTTCCCTTGCCCATCGTTTAAAAGCTTTTGATACATCCATCATTGGCTTCCGCCGCCATCCGAACCATAGAGCACTTCCGGACTTTGATGAAGTCATCGGATCAGACCAGTTAGATCTCAAACTTAAAACAGCAGACATCGTTGTCGGATGTCTGCCAAATACATCAGAAACCATCGGCCTCTTTGATGAAAAACGTCTGCGTCTGATGAAAAAAGAGGCATTGCTGATCAATGTCGGCCGCGGCAGTCTGATTAAAAATGATGCTTTATTGCATGTTTTAAAAGAAGGGCACTTAAAAGGGGTTGCTCTGGATGTATCAGAAATTGAACCGCTGCCAAAGGCCTCTCCGTTATGGGATCTGCCAAACGTCTTCATCACCCCTCATATCGCCGGTCCAAGTTTTGGTGGCAACGCAGATGTTGAACAGGCCATCTGGAACCTGTGTTTTGAAAATATTGAACGCTTTCTTGCCGGTCAGGTGCTGAACCATATCGTCGATTTAAGGCAAGGCTATTAATTGTTATTTCTCAATATCTTCCATAGAGATGAGTTTCTGTGACACTTCCACCTGAGAAAAACGAAGGCCATGATCCTCATATTCAAATTCGCCCCGCTGGTTATCAATCGGGTCGATGCGAAGCCATTTTTTCTCCGGTACAAAAGCTTTCTGAATTTCCGAGTTCGCAGGCATTCGAAAAACATCCAGATTACCGAAATAATAATTCCAGCGTTCAATTTCACCTGCGCGCCATGCACTTCCGCCAAAAGAGAGGTCTGCAAATACCCATCCGTAAGGCGCAACATAGAACTGCGCCCAATCATGACAGCCTGTATAGTAGTCTGTCGCATACAGCCCAGACTGCCAGCGTGCCGGGATACCGGACATTCGGCAAAGTGTGATAAAGAGAAGAGCCTGTACACCGCAGTCTCCTTTCAAATTGACTGCACAGTATTCCGGAATGCACTCAATTGTAAAATATTCTCTCACAAAAGAATACATGACCTTTGTCGTCACAAAATCGTAAAATCGGCGTGCCAGAATGACCGGATTCGTCTCATCACCGGCCAGTTCATCCCTCAGTTCCCTTAAATAAGGTGTAAACATGATATGCGGTGACTGTTCTTCAAGACAGAAATCCGGCTGTTCACCGGCGACACGCTTCGGATCCAGTTCCACATAATTAATATGATAATCAAATGAATACTCCACCATAAATTCCTGATTCGGCTGCAGTTCTGTCTCAAAGTAAACTGTTCTCTGCGCTGCATCTTCCGGTGCAATAAAAGTAATCTCCGGATTCGCAGCATGAATCTGTACATTTGAAACCTGCTCATACACCTTCGGAATCGGCAAATGTACAGAAACTTTTCGTCCGACTTCCTCGAATTCCTTTTTGGCCTTAATGTTTGCACGGATGCGTGTATGAACTGTTCTGCCTCCGTGTTCCTTCATATAATGAACATTCCCATTAAGCAGCTTCTGTTTCATTGCATTCTCTTTTTCAAGTTCCTCATTCTGTACAATCACACGAGCGGCCAGATCGGGACGCGTCTGTGTCAGATTATCATAGAAAAGGCGCTGAAAATGAACTTCTCCATCAATATAAATCCAGTCCGCCGCACCAATCTCTTTCAGATACTGCAATTCTTCTTCTTTGAAATCACGCAGATGACTGGTCATCATCTCCAATGCTTCGGCATAAGTGTAAGGATACTCATCTGCTCCCATCACCCCGATAATTTCCTGCTCAATTTCCAAGCGCTTACGCAGCGCCTTCGGTATCTCCTTGTGTTCCAGAAAATAACGGATCATTTTCTGGGCACCGGCATAATCACCATAATTTTTTAGCTTTAAAACATCCTCCGGCAAAGGAATTTTCATAAATGATAAATCCTGATACATGCTTCACATCTCCCATCAACTATTCGTTATCAAAACCAATAAATCCAAAGCCCGGAACATCCGGAAGCACAAGTTTCTTCGTGTCTTCCACATAAATGCCTCCCTTAAACGGCCTCTCTGTCATGTTAAAAGTCGCATCGAGATCCGCGCGTGTGATATTTCTTGTGGCTGCACCGAGACTGGCTGCTGCTGTAATACCCAGATTGCTCTCTTCTACCATGCATCCAAGCATCACTTCAATGCCTGCTGCCTCGCAGATGGCATTAAATTTGTCTCTTCCCCCATAAAATGTAATTATCAATATGCTTCTATTATACAAAAACTTTAGAAAATATCAACAAAAACACATGCGAAAACTGATAGATACTTCCAATCAGCGCAAGCTGACCCATTCTTCCAGGAATGGTTGCCTATACTTTTTTTGTGATGGGATAAAAGTTTTTATATTGTCTGAAAATTATTATTTTTTTTAAATTTAAAAATTAAAGTCAGAAAACGCTGCAAACGCTTGATTAAATTCTGTTTATATAGTATCCTATCTATATATACTTTTATTTATTTGTTTTTCTATAATTATTCCTATCAACATCCTGTATCACCTGAAATTCAATTTTTCCCACAAAATGTCGCGCACAATGAAAGGAGGTTACCAAATGAAATATATCCTTGCAAAATCAGCAGCCGAAGCCCTGGAAGCCTTGCTGGCCGAAGAAGGAAAGGCACGGATTATTGCCGGTGGTTCTGATGTCATGGTTGATATGGAGGCCGGTAAACTTGCACCCCAGACGCTGGTCGATATCACTACTGCCGATGATATGAAGGGCATTCGTATTCAGGATGACCAGCTCATCATCGGCGCAGCCGTCACGCTGACGGAAATAGCCAGAAGTCCTCTCATCAGACAGTACTTTCCATCCCTGTGCAAGGGTGCCGGCAGCGTTGGTTCTCTTCAGATACGAAACTCTGCCACTTTAGTTGGCAACGTTGTCACCGCCCAGCCGGCCGCCGATGCCGCCATGGCTGTTGCGCCTCTTGATCCAAGATTTGTCGTACTGTCTAAGGATGGCATTCGGGAGCTGGCAATGGGCGAGATGTATGCCGGTTTCGGCAAAAGCACTCTGAATTCCACCGCCGAAGTGGTAAAGGAAATCCATATTCCTCTGCCGGCTGACGATGAGAAAGCATCCTTTGTCCGATTGGAACTGAGAAAATCTCTGTCCCTCCCTATGCTCAATGTCGCCGCCATGGCCAAAGTAACCGATGGCTTCTTCCAGTGGGTTCGCATCACGATGGGACCTGTCGGCGTCGGCCCAACGAGAGCTTTTGAGGCAGAAGAATGGCTCAAAGGCAAAGCCCTGACACCTGAAAACATGGCAGAGGCAGGCAGACTGGCTCTGCACAATGCGAAACCTAGAAGCAACCCGCTTCGCGGCAGCAAAAAATACCGCGAGCACGCCCTGCCGATTCTTGTGCGCCGTGCTTTAGAAGGCATCGCCAAACAGATGGGGCTGCTGCATTTTGATAATTAACTATACACTCTGATGATGATAGACAGGAGGGAGTTCATGGAAAAACTTAATATGACAATCAATGGAAAAGCGATATCCGTAGATGTAGATCCCGGCATTCGTCTGGTTGATTTTCTGAGAGATAACCTCTTTCTCACCGGTACAAAAATCGGTTGCGGAAAAGGCGAGTGCGGTGCATGCACGGTCATTATGAACGGAAAAGCAGTCACCAGCTGCATTATCCCTGTGATGCGCGCCCAAGGCGCAGTGATTGAGACGATTGAAGGTCTTGGCAAGAATGGAAAACTTCACCCGATCCAGGAGGAATTCATCAACAAGGGCGCCATCCAGTGTGGCTTCTGTACCCCGGGCATGATTATGTCCTCTAAGGCTCTGCTGGATGAAAATAACGCCCCTACCTCTGATGAAGTCCGTGAAGCACTGGGCGGCAACATCTGTCGCTGTACCGGCTATGTGAAAATTGAAGAAGCTGTCATGGCCGCTGCAGACAGAATGAGGAAGGGAGAGTGACTTCTATGAAATATGTTGGCAAAAACATCCCCCGCAACGATGGATTTGATAAAGCCACCGGTCTTGGACAGTTCACGATGGACGTCTCCATGCCGCATATGCTCTACGCCAGAGTTCTGCGCAGTCCTTATGCGCATGCGAAGGTTGTGAAGATTGACACCTCTGCCGCTGAAGCTTTGCCAGGCGTAGTAACTGTCTGCACTTTTGAGAACACAACCAATAAACCATTCAACACATCTGCCACTATGGTGACAACACCGCGTCCAGCAGAACCGGTTCGCGATCAGACAATTTTTACCGATGAACCGAAGTATATTGGTGACGAAGTTGCTGCTGTCGCAGCCGAAACCGAGGCAATCGCAGCTGAAGCCATCAAGCGAATTAAAGTAGAATACGAAGTGCTTCCTGCTGTTTACGACCCTGTTGAAGCACTCAAACCTGATTCCCCAGAGGTTCAGCCCCTTTATGGCAATAAGGAACATCACAACGTCTGTGGGGAGATTGTAAGAGTTACCTTCTGCGAACATGAGCCGTACAGTGACGAAGCATTGGAACGCGGCTTTGCCCAGGCTGATGTGATTGTTGACGCAGATATCAAGCTGCCGCGTGTCAAACAGTGCCAGATGGAAGTGCATGCCGCAGTTGCTTCTTATAAAGCCAATGGCACCTTAGAAATCATCTCCACGACTCAGACGCCAACGCCAACCAAGATGATTGTTGCCTATGCCTTCGATCTGCCGGAAAGCAAGGTGCGTGTTCGAAATCCGCCTTATCTTGGCGGCGGTTTCGGTGTGCGCATCGGCATCAGCGGCAAAGCGGAGCTTTTAGCAGCGGCTCTGTCAATGAAAGCGCTTCGCCCTGTCAAGATAGTCTACTCGCGTGAGGAAGATTTTATTGCCTCCGACACGCGCCACGGTGGCTATATGCATGCACGACTGGGTGCAAAGAAGGATGGCACTTTTTTGGCGCTGGATACAACAGCCAAACTCAACACCGGTGCCTACTGCACCTTCGGTGTGGAACTGCTGGCTGTCTGCGGTGTCTGCGGAACAGCTGGTACCTATCATATTCCTTACCTGCGCTATATGGGTTATCCAGTCTACACCAATCAGCAGACCGCCGGCGCTTTTCGCGGTTTCGGCACACCGCAGGGTACGGCCGTCGTCGAAGCCTGCGTAGACAAGCTGGCCAAGGTGCTTGACATGGATCCAATCAGACTGCGCAAGATGAACACGATGAAACCTGATGACAAAAACTTTTTCCCATTCTCTGTCGGCTCTGTCGGAACAAACGAATGTCTGGACAAGGCCGCCGCAGAGATTGGTTGGTACGAAAAACGCGGTAAAGTCCAGACCGGAAACAAGCGCCGTGGCGTGGGCATTGCCTGCAATACACATGTCAGCAACGCTGCACCGTTCTGTGTTGATTACAACGCCGTGAATATGATCATTGAGCAGGATGGTTCTCTGCGCATCAACACTGCCATCCCTGAAATTGGTCCTGGTTCCACGACCGCTCTCATTCAAGTTGCCTGTGATCTGCTTGGTGTTCCTTTTGAGACAACGACCATAATCTTCGGTGATTCTGCTGCCGCACCTTTTGACATCGGCAGCCACGCAACCCGAACCCTTTACTCTGTGAGCCAGGTCATGGAAGATGCTGCTGCAGAACTGAAAGCTGATATCCTCTCCTATGCCGCCGGCAAAGACTTTTTGGATACAGATGCCTCAGCTCTGACGCTGGAAAATGGCATCATCAGTGGCAACGGCAAAGAAATGACACTGAAGGCCCTTGCCTACGAGGCGCACCTCAAAGGCAAACAATTCCTCGTCAGCAAGTGCAAAGTACCTGACAACTCCCTGCCTTTCGCCGCTCAGGCCGCAGAAGTCGAAGTGGATATGGAACTTGGTCTTGTCAAAGTTCTCAAAATTGCTGCCGCCCATGATGTCGGCAAGGTTATTAATCCACGCCTGTGCGAAGGTCAGGTAGAAGGGGGCGTCCTTCAGGGTGTCGGCTGGGCTGTCCGTGAGGAAATGACCTACGAAGAAGGCAAAGGCTTCTATAATACCGGCTTCCACAAGTATATGCTCCCAACCGCTGATGACCATCCGGAGATTATTTCTATTCTCGTAGAAAGCAACGACCCGAAAGGCACATTTGGTATGAAAGGTATTGGCGAAGTCGGCTGCATCCCGACACTTCCGGCCATCTTCTCTGCTGTGGAAGACGCTACCGGCGTCCGTTTCGAGGAAGCACCACTGACACCAGATCGTGTTCTGGCAGGTTTGAAAGCCGCCGGAAAAATCTGATTCATTCACACGCGCACTATCCAAATTTTTGTTGCAATAAACTAACATATTCCCCAAATAGCCCCCAATAGAAATATCCTGGCAGGTACAAAGCATAAAGCTTTGTACCTGCCAGGATCAAATTATCTACCTGTTTTGAGTTAGGGCAACAGAAAATCAACTTCAGCAGGTTATCTTATTTTAGAACATGTTGTTAACTTGAAGTACGAATAGTAGGAGAATTTCACTTATGAAACCATTTTTAGGTATTGATATAACTACCAACCGCAAAAACGAACGCTTAAACGGCAATGAATTTTTAATACTGAAACCATCTGAAATATTATCCCAGACTTTGGCCAAAACCACCGAGCAAAAAGATGTTATTATCCAAAAGTCCAAAATGCCTTTACTTCTGCGCATTATTAAATCCATATGTCTCTTTCTCGCTTTTATCTGCGTCAGCGGCCTATTGAGAGCACGGGTTTCCCTTGCCGAAGCATATCACAACGCACCCTGGATTTTTTGGCTTCTTCCTATTTGCGTTATTCTATTCGTCCTATTAACAATTTGTGAAAAAGTAAAATCCCATCAGGTCTTAGATACGGATGAAAATCAACACGCGCTGGCTACCCATGATCGTGTCATGAAAGACATATTAGCAGAGCTTGCTGTACCCGATAATGCTAAAAATGTGGATGTGCTGTCTTGCTACTACACTGAGCGTAACGGCAAAATAAAAGCGATAGAAAAAGGGCTTCAGGTTCATCAGTTTTCCAATCTGATATTTAAAGCTTACCGTGATAATGAAAACCTGTATTTAACCAACTGTAACGGAAAATATGCTTTCCCGCTGTCTTCTCTTTCATCTATTCGTACAGTAAAAAAGCATACAGTTATTAAGGAATGGCATAAAGATGATCCTTATAATAAGGGAATATATAAACCGTATAATATGTCAATTGACAAGTTTGGCTGTCTCAATTGTAATTCCTATTATATTCTTGAGGTTGTACATAATACAGAAACTTATGGAATCTATATTCCTTGTTATGAATTACCGGTTTTCGAAGAGCTTACCGGATTACGTGCAGAATAAATGAGATAAAACACACGATAACGAGTGAAACACGCTCTGCGAGTTTCACTCGTTATCGCGATATTCGGCAAGACCGCATACTTCAAATGTCGTCCCACCATGCTCATTTGTATAAACTTTAATCGTCCCGTCATGAACCCTCACAACTTCTCGCACCATCGCAAGTCCAAGACCCACACCTCCAAGCTCCCGGCTTCTTGACTTATCTATCCGGAAGAACGGTTCAAAGATCTGCTCCCTGAATGCCTCATCAATTCCATTTCCTGTATCCGAAACCGTCAGAACAACTTCGTTCTTCTCCCTCTTTGCTGATACCGTAACGGTTCCATCGGTCCGATTGTATTTAATCGCATTTTCCACAAGATTATATAGCATTCTGTAAATCAGAATATCACTTCCTGTCAAAAATAATTCTTCATCTTCCTTTTCTCCTGCTCCCTGTGACTTCTGTATCAGTTCAACCTTCTTTTCCTGTGCCAACGGTTCCAAATCTGTCAGCACTTCCTCAATCAGACTATGAATCTCAATTCTGTCATTTCGCGCTACTGTCTGTAATTCGCTCATATCCAAAAGCGTTCTGACCAACTTGCTAAGACGTTCATTCTGTTCCGTTACCATCTGAATAGTCTCTTCTGCCGCTGCTGTACTCTCTGGATGTTCTGTTGTATGGTATAGATCCAGTTGTGCCTGGATTAAAGCCAGTGGTGTACGCAACTCATGTGCTGCATTTCCCGTAAACTGACGCTGCGTCTCAAATGATTCTGAAAGCCGCATAAGCATTTTATTGTAAGATATGCGAAGTCTGTCCAACTCTGCAATCTTATTCTCTTCGATTGTATAATCTGTCAGATTCTGTGCCTGAACTTTTTCCACTGTCTCTGAAAATTCCCTGAGTGGTTTCAATGCCTGTCCACTGATAAAATACGTCACTGCGCCGCCAAACAGCGCTACAATAGCAGTAATCAGAAGGCTTCTGCTTCTATAGTCTGATTTAGAGTTATAAACCTTCATGGAAAACTGTGCTACAAAGTCATCCCACTCATCCTCCGGAATATCAATGTACAGCGCTTCCGGCGCTGTGCCCTGATCCGTGATAGACTCCTGAAGCGTATCAAAATAATAGACTCCGTTTTTATATAAGAAAAAGGTAAGACATCCACATAATATGGTGATCAACACTGTTGTAAGAAATGTTAATTTCCACTGAAGTGATATTTTTTTCATGCTCTGCTATCTCCCCCTATTTTATAGCCCTCACCGATTTTGTTCACGATCGGATCATATCCCAGTCCTGCTTTCAGTTTTTTTCTCAAAGAAGACATATGCACTCGGATTGATCCGCTGAAACTGTCTACAGAAGAATCCCATACATGCTCAATCAGTTCTTCCTGACTGACCGGTCTTCCCTGATTCAAAAGAAGATACTCTAGAATTCCATTTTCTTTTCTCGTCAACGCAACAGGGTTATCTTCTGCATATGCAACCCTTTCTCTCGTATCAAATCGAAGTTTTCCACATTCCAGACAAATATTTTTTTGTACAAATTTTCTTCTTGTCAGGCTTCTCACGCGAGCTTCCAGTTCCTGCAGATGAAATGGTTTTTCCATATAATCATTTGCACCTGAATCCAATCCCTCAACCTTATCTGCAATCTGACTTCTCGCAGACAGAATTAATACTTTTGTCTCTTCATTTTCTTTGCGAAGCTCCCGAAGAATCTCCATCCCATCCATCCCGGGCAGATTAAGATCAAGCACAATCAGATCATACAGTTCCGCATAGATCATATCCAATGCCTGTTCTCCGTCATTACACGTATCCACCTCATAACCTGCCTGATGCAGACTTTTCGCAATCATATCACATAATTTCTTCTCATCTTCAACAACTAATAATTTCAATTTACTTTTCTCCATTTTCTTAACAGGAAATTTACATTCTATATTATATAATGTAACCATAGAACGGTCAATAAGACACCTAGAGAACAATAACATTGAAAGGAACAGTTACTACTTACAGTAACAAGAGGTATTTGAATGAAATCAGAAAAAGCAACACAAGTTTTTTTACTTGCAGCCGGTATGGTATTTTTTCTTGTTGGAATTTTCCGTGGAGAAGCTGCAGTTGTACTCAGTAAAGCAATAAAATTATGTATGGAGTGTGTCGGAATTGGATAAGAAAATGAAATCAAACAAAAACTCTCTGGCCCGCTTCCGCGGATGGATTCAGGCAGCTGCTACACTGCTGACCAACATTCACATCCCGAATCTGTTTAAAGGGAAAATTTATCAGGGAAATGTAAAAACGATGTGCGTCCCGGGACTAAACTGTTACTCTTGTCCTGCCGCCACAGGTGCCTGTCCGATTGGAGCTTTTCAAGCCGTGGTTGGTTCTTCAAAATTCAAATTTACCTACTACATCACCGGATTTTTCATCCTGTTAGGTGTTCTGTTAGGACGGTTTATCTGTGGATTCCTCTGTCCGTTTGGATGGTTCCAGGATCTGCTGCATAAGATTCCGGGCAAGAAACTTTCCACCGCAAAACTGAAGCCTCTGCGGTATCTGAAATATGTGATTCTGGTCGTCTTTGTTATACTACTTCCGGCATTTGTAACCAATTCACTTGGTATGGGAGATCCTTTCTTCTGCAAATACATTTGCCCACAGGGCGTACTTGAAGGCGCAATTCCGCTGTCACTTGCCAACTCAGGAATCCGTGCCGCACTCGGACATTTATTTACATTTAAGTTCACAATCCTTGCGCTTTTCATCATCCTGAGCATCTTGTTTTACCGTCCATTTTGTAAATGGATCTGCCCGCTGGGTGCTATTTACTCACTGTTTAACAAGGTATCTTTTCTTAAGATTCAGGTTGATCATGAGAAATGTGTTGGCTGCCAGAAATGTAGTCGTGTCTGTAAGATGGATGTCAATGTAGTAGACACACCAAACCATCCGGAGTGTATCCGATGCGGAGAATGTATGAAAGCCTGTCCGACTGATGCAATCTGCTATCATTACGGATTTTCAACTAAGAAACAGGCTGAAAATAAAAACTAATAAAACGTAATTTAAAGGAGATTTAAAATCATGAAAAACAAAACACTTAGAACAAACTCAATGAAATTAAAAAAGGTAATTGCTGCATTCCTTGCCATTTCTGTACTTTTTGCGTTTACAGGCTGCGGAAATTCCTCCACAACAGACAATACAAACACAAAACAGGAATCTTCTTCCACAACAGAAATGGGCAGCGCAGACGAGCTGAACGAAAAACGGGATGACCTTTACCAGCAGGAAAACCAGCTTTTTGCTGATCACAAAGATGCATGGGACAAAGCCTTTGGTCTTATGAACAAGAACGCTGCCGGTGATGCCATGAGCGAAAACTATGCTGATTCCCTCGCAAGCACAGTGGAATCTAACAAAGACTCTTTCTCTGAAGAAGAATATAAAACTCTGTGCAAAGACATCGAGACAATCCGCGGAATTGAAGAAGAAATTGCCAAGCTTGAGAAAGAGATTGCTGCATCCGATTCCTCTGACAGCTCTTCCTCCAAATCAGACGAATCCACAGCTGTATTCAAAGGTTTCAAAGGAAAAGATCTGGATGGAAACGATGTAGATGACAGTCTTTTCGCTAAAAATAAAGTTACAGTTGTAAACTTCTGGTTCAGTGGATGCAAGCCATGTGTCGGAGAGCTCTCTAAGCTGAATGAATTAAATGAGAAACTCAAAGAAATGGGTGGCGAAGTTGTTGGTATCAATACAGATACATTAGATGATAATCAGGATGGAATCAAAGAAGCGAAAGAAATCCTGAAGGCCCAGGGAGCTTCCTACAAAAACCTGACTTTCGATTCCGATTCAACCGTCGGAAAATATGCAGGAAACATTATGGCATTCCCGACAACAGTTCTTGTAGATAAAGACGGAAATATCGTTGGGGAACCTTTCATGGGTGGCATTGACGATCAGTCAAACTACGATCAGCTGATGAAGCAGATTCAGTCCGTACTGGACCAGAAATAATTCATTTACTGAAAATGTATGCTAATAGCGAGGGCTTTCAAGCCCTCGCTATTACTATGATGGTCAGCTCATTTACTTTTCTTGTTGCCTTATGATTTCCGATAATATCGACAGCATGTTATCAACCTGGATTGGCTTTGCGATATGACCATTCATTCCAGCTGCAACAGCATCTCTCTTATCTTCTTCAAATGCATTTGCTGTCATTTTACAGACCCTATAGCTTTGCGTCTCAGCCTTTCGACTGATTTGCCGACGAATCTTTTCATTGTATTATATTGTGCTTTTTTTCATTGAAGCTGTCTATTATAAATATTTCATCATTGTTGCCACAAGAATGTTCATATCAACAGGCTTTGCAACATGCGCATTCATTCCAACAGAAAGAACCTTTTGTATATCTTCTGCGAAAGCATTGGCAGTCATCGCAATAATTGGGATACTGGCTTTTTTCCTATCCTTCATCTTTCGGATAGTTAATGTAGCGTCATATCCATTCATAACCGGCATCTGGATATCCATAAGGATCATCTTGTAATAATCAGCATCAGCCCTTTCAATCATATCAATGCATGCAACACCATCATTGGCAGACTCAACAATACATCCTTCTTCTGTCAATAGTTCCGTTGCGATTTCTGTATTGATCTCATTATCTTCGACTAATAAGATTCGAACACCGTTCAAACAATTCTTATTGATCAGACTACTATTTTCCTTCACCAGAGAATCTTCTTTTGACGCTTTCCTGCAAGGAATAGTCACCGTAAATGTGGAACCCTTACCCTGCTTACTTTTCACTTCTATTGTCCCATCCATGAGTTCTACAAGCTTTTTCGTAATACCCATTCCGATGCCGCTGCCTTCAATATGACTGGATGTAGTGTTACGTTCTCTTTCGAAAGTTTCAAAAATACGCTTTTGGAATTCTTCAGACATACCAATTCCATTATCGGTAATGCTAATGATCATATTGCACCAGTCTTCTTTTTCACGGGATTTCTGTACAACATTACAGGATATCCTACCTCCTGTATTTGTATACTTTATTGCATTGCTTATAATATTAAGACAGACTTCTGACAGATGCGGTGCATCCATATATACATACGGATACATGATTTGTTCTGTCAAAGAGAGGGTCTGATTTTTACTTTCTGCCTGTTGTTGGAACATAATGACACAATTTTCAAAGCACTCATGGACATTTGAAACAGTGCATTCCATTTCAACCTTATTATTTTCAATTCTTGCAAGATCCAAAACGTTACCAAGCATCGACAAAAGTTCTTTTCCGCATATTTGAATTTCTTCAAGTTATCTGCCAAGTTTATCTGTTTCCTGCAAATGTCTGGACGCCAGTTCTGTATAACCAATGATTGCATTCATTGGAGTTCTGATATCATGAGACATATTATACAGAAATGACGATTTTGCTTTATTGGCACAGTCTGCTTTTAATTTTGCTTCCCGCAATTCTTCCTCTTGTTTTAATTCCCGCAGTTTTTCATCTGTCACATCTCGATTTGCAAAAAGCACAGATGTGACATTTCCATTTTTATCATAGCTCTGAGGAACAACCATGGAAAGAAACCATGATCCATTCTTCTTTTTAAATTCGGAAGACATAGATTCTTTATTATGAAGACGTGCCGCCATGGTTTCTATATCAAAAAATTCTATATACTTCTGCACAAATGGCTCTGCTATAATATCTTCGATAATCTTGAACTGAGGATCCTAATCTGCAGTATTATCTTTAATACCCTTATCCATTTCTCGAGATCTTTTGACAAGTTCAATCTTCTTTGTTTTTAAGTTAAGCCTTGAAATATGATAATAAGCAGTGCCTAAGGCATGAAGAGCCTGCCGAGTTTTTTGAACCTGCTTCCCCAATGTGAGAGGAAACTCTTCACCGTCCATCTGTTCCAGATCCGGTGTTGACTGATGCAGATGCTGAACCAGCCATTTCCCATGCGTCCACTTATAGATAATCGTAAATCTTGTCTCCATTTTAAAACAAATAGAACCATCTTTAAACAGACCAATAAAATCTACTGTTCCGAGTGCAAGAACATGAGCATCATCAAGCCGTTCTTCTTCCTGATGTAAATTCCTTACTTCAATTCTGATTTTACCTCTTCGTTTTACATCAAATTTAAATGATTCTAAAAACTCATGCAGATTCGTGAATAACTCATGTTTCCCAGTTCCAATCAGACTAATATTTTCATCAAAATAATTCTCTATACCAAAATTATCTACTGATTCGGCATTAATATATACTTTCAAAAGTTGCTCTGTGAGTTTTTTGAAATCATCCATACGCTTCCCTCGTGCTTAAAAAGTCTTAAATGACTTTAAGTTTTCTGTTTTATTTCTAAAGTTTATCCACTTTTCATTCTCTTCCAAATATTCCGAATGTAAATGTCAAATTGTTTTCTTTATTATATCACAGCGACATATTATTCTGCCATCTTTTTTTCAAAACATGTGTCCATGCTAATATTTCAATAGCACGCCTTCCTTATGACGTTTTTGCACCACAGGTTGAACTTTTTCACAGTTCCTTAGATCAGGCGATTCCCCATTTTAACAGCAGACCAATTCAGCTTTCTTTCTGCTGTGCACCCTTAATTTTCAGATGTCCTGATTTCGATATGCTTTTTGATTTTCAAGATGAGAATTCGAATATCACTCTGGAGCAGTTAGAACTTTCAGATACAGACTGCGATGCTTATGTAGAAGAGAGTCCGGAGCATTTCGGACTGCTTACAAAGAAATTTATGCAGTTTATCATTTCGCACACATAAGATATTACGGCTAAAAAGGCAGCCACAAATGTGACTGCCTTTCGTTAATAATCGTATCTATACTCATAAATATTTTGTAACTGTTCAGAGCCAAGCGGATTTATGTTCAAAAGTGCGAAGCATGCTTGCATGAATGAACACTCTTGAACATAAATCCATTTGGCGGATACGCCACACCGACAAAATGCGAAGCATTTGGAGGTTAGCTCTGAACAGTTACAATATTTTAGTTTATTCATGAACGCAAATTCTGTAATACTTCTGCAATATCAGCATCCAGACAAATTGGATTTTCTGGATGAGTATAATATGCGGAAAATAAACTTAACTCCATCTTAAATATAGTGCTGAGTTTCACTGCCATTCTTTAACACCATTTTCACCACACCAAGCAATGCTGCAAACAAAACACCAGCAACCGGCCATACAATCCATGTAATATCCCAGCTCATCGTCCAGAAGCTCCATGCAAGGTAAATCGCTGTAACCAAGCACCAATATACACCAGAAAACGTGTCAGTCTTTTTCTTAAACAGTTTTTCTTCTTTTGTATATTCGCCTTCCTGAAGAAGGGTATCGTAACTGCTTTTTACCATCCCAACACGAACCAACAGATTCACTCCTATTGCAAGTATGAATAGCAGCAATCCAACGGAAAGGCCACAACAATAGTCAGACGTTTCCATGGCTCCAGCAATAATTGTCGGAATCACTGCCAGTATACAAAGCACTACCCCAACAGCTGTTCCTCTGATAAAAATCGGTTCATAGGAATCTTTTTTTTCTCGTACCATTCCAGATACACCATACTCTGTTTCAAAGCATTCTTTTTCAAAATGTTCCATATGTGATTCACGCATTCCATATGTAATAAACAAAAAGACGGCTGCCGCAACCATTCCAAGCAAAAAAACACATCCAAATACTGTTGCCAGAGATTCCGAAACATGAAATACGCCATCTTCTGCCATTGTCACAAGAACAATCAATAATATTGGGCTTGAGATACACATACTTGTTGCGTTTGCCACTACTTTGGATCCATTTCTTTTCATGTCAAGAAATTCATTTGCATTCTCCATAGTTACTTTTTTCAACGGTTCTGCATAGCTTTCAGAACTTTCGTGATAGGTGATATTTTCTGCTTTCATTTCATCTTTTAATAGGTAATCTGTACTAACACAAAATAGCTCCGACATCTGTAAAATTCTTTGCAAATCTGGAACAGCTCCTGCACTTTCCCACTTAGATACTGCCTGTCTGGATACGCCCAACTGATTGGCTAGTTCTTCCTGTGACCATCCATTCTTTTTTCTTTCCTCTGTAATCTTATCAGCTAAAATCATTTTTTTCTCCTTTTGCAAATTTTATGAGCTAAATATAACAGTTTTGCTGTTTGCATTCCACCATTTCAGGCTGTAAATCTGTCAACTAGCAGTTGCAAATCACAAAAGAACTCTATGAATCCCGATTTTCCAGCAATACAAGCAGGAAATTATTTATCATCTGTATTGTTTTTCTTTTTCTTCTTTTGTTTTTGCACTTCGGACTTGGCCCGATCCGCTACGGTCTGCCAGATGTCCTCCATATAGCCCGTTTCTTTGTGCTCCCAATCCTTAAATACGTCGGCGAGGGAACTGGGAGATTTCAGAAGCGCTTTGACCTGCGCATCCGGCAAATCATTGTATTCCATCGAAAGAAGAATGTCCTCCCGAACCGTGTACTCATAGGTGTGGTTCAGAATTTCTTCCGAAGGCTGGGAAAGCAGCCATTCCCGATAGGTTTCCTGCTCGGCAAACATCTTTTGATATAATGCTTTGTTCAGCTCTGCATTGGTCATGAAGAGATAACGTTAAAACAGCAGTAGAAACGCTTAACGATGTACGCTTTGCCTGGAGCAAATAATTACACCAAATGCTCCTCATTAATCAGGAAGATACTGGTGTTTTCTTTGGCAATATCAAGCATACGCTGCGTAAAACCGCTTTTGCTGAACAGGCCGAAGATAACATCATACCCAGGATATGCCTTACGAATTTCAGCTGCACCATCAACTTTCTCTTTCAGTGAGAAATATACGGGAGCATCCACTGGTTTGACATGATACTTACACTCTCCGGCAAATATCCTCTTGTTTTGATTGTCTATTGCCATTACATCGATCTCTGTATCACCGTCATAATCATTCAACCAATAAGAACCGATACGGGACGGAACAAACGGAATTTCCCCTTGTTTGCATACACTCGCAAATATATCTTTACAGATGTCCTCATATGCAAATGCCACGAATTTTTCAATAAAGTCTTTTCGAATCTCATCCAAAACAATTTGCATATTGTCCAGTTCCAACTCACCTTTATAGGGGTAAACATACCGAAACCAGAAACGGATGAAATTGTCTGCGATAAAATACAAGCCTTTTCTGGATTTTTTCGGATTTTTCTCTGTTACCGGAGTTCTCTTTTCAATGAACCCCAAATCCGCAAGTGTCGATAAATATGGTGTTAATGCCTGCGTTTCCTGCCCTAGTGCACCAGCAATTTTGCCTAATTTGTGGTTTCCGTCTGCTATCGCTTTTATGATAGAAAAATAGTTTACTGCGGTCATGGATTCGCTTTTTAACAAGAAAAATGGTTCCTCATACAAAAAGCCACTTTTCGATAAAACAACATCCTTTAATTGATCGACCAAATCACGCCCGTCTTCAAAAAACTCAAGATACTTTGGAACCCCACCTGTCACAGCGTATTGTTCTACTACTTTATCAAAAGGCAGTGCAAACGCATCATAAACATCTGTAAATGGCAATGGAGCCAATCGCATCTGCGCTGTTCTACGCCCATATAAAGGACTATCATACGACAGTGCATGTTTCTGCATCATACCAATGAGAGATCCGGACAAAATCAGCATCACATTGCTGTCCTTCAGAATCTCATCCCATGCATTCTGCAAAATAGATGGGAACGCTGAGTTGATCTTTACAAGATACGGAAACTCGTCAATGACCAGCACTTTTTTCTTGTCAGGCTCATAATCAGCAATAACCTGAAACAAATCAAGCCAATCTGTAAATACAGCTTTCTGTAAAAGGCTGTTTTTCGTCATACGAGCAACAACGCCCGCTAAACGTTTCATGCTTTGAGATTCCAATTCTTCTGTTGCAAGGAAGTAGAAGGCTGTTTTCTTTTTCAAGAACTCTTTGATCAATGTTGTCTTTCCTACTCGACGTCGACCGTAAATAACAACGAAGCCGCCATCGCGCTCGTATTCTGCATTCAACTTTTCCAGCTCCATTTTTCGACCTATGAATTTCATGTCTAAGCCTCCTTATGATAAATTAGTTTATGATAAACTTGTTTATATTATATATTCATTTATCAGGAAGTCAAGGGCGTTCATGGAAATCTGTTTATAATCCAGCTATTTTACAGAACCTCTAAGAAGCGCACAAAGTTATTCTAAGTCGCCACTGTCAAATCGCTTTGATTTTCTTGAATGGAGGACATACCATGAAACCCTTAATATCTTGTGCCTACAATATGGATAACTGCTGTGTAGAACTGAAATTCGCCGATGGCAGCATGATTGCGATTGATACCATTGCAGTGGAGAACGAGGTTGCCGACAATATGTATCAACGGTCAGAGCTTGGCTATCTGATTTACAATGACCCGATTGGATATGCAGACCTTATCTTGAACGGCGATCCCGAAACCTATTTGAAAACTGTAACAGAATACAAGCCTTTGGATAGCTGACAACATGCTGCCCGCAGGAGAAAATCCTGCGGGCGTTTTTCTGTTTATATTATTTTCCACCGTTGGATCCCAGTTTTGGAAAGAAAATGACTATCTTAAAGCCCTTTCCCCACTGGGAAGTAGCTTCCAAACGAAGGTTTAGATCGTCAGCCATCTTCTTAACCAGGTAAAGCCCTATACCAGTAGCTTTCTTTCGGCTGTCAGTAGAATCCCCGGTAAAGCCCTTTTGAAAAATATACGGCAGATCATATTTTTTTACACCAATGCCGTTATCCTCAACAGAAAGTACATCTGCGGTCTCCGAATGTATCATGGAAATCGTTAGCATGGGACTATCGCTGCTATATTTGATGGAATTGCTCACGATTTGTCCCAACATAAACTGAAGCCCTCTACGGTCTGTATAAACTGTTTCAGATTGCAGTTTGTTGAGAATTACAAACTGCTTTTCTTCCAGAAGTGGGGCATAGTCCTCCAGAACTTCCCCCAAGCAGTCATTCAAATTGACATCTTCAAACCGATAATCCTTTGTACTGCTCTTTAACCGGGCATAGTAAAGCATCTGCGTGACATTCTCCTGAAGTTGACTACGGACATAATCCAACTTAGCTTGCAGGGAAGGCGATATTTCGTCGATTCGGTTATCCAAAAGCATGGTCAGCAACGACAGGGGCGTTTTTGCTTCATGTGCCCAGCCTTCCACATATTCTTCATAGTCCCGTAAGGCATCTGCCATACTGCTGCTCTCATTTTTGTGTTCCTGTAAAACTGAGGCCAAAAGCCGGATAGATTCTCCTTCTTCCCGGCTGATGACACTGAGCAGCCTTTCCTCGTTGCAGATGGTAGGATCACTGAGGAAATCCCGGAACAGCTCCCGGCGGGTGGTCTCCCGCTTGTTTAGTACAAACAGGATCGCTGAAAACAGAAGGATGCTTGTCAGAACCACTAACCCAATCAAGGTCTGAAATGCCTGAATGTCAGAAATCCAAAGAATGATAGAACAAAAGCAATCCACACCCAGCAGCAACAGCAGCCAAGGGTAGTACCGTTCTATTATGCGCCAAAACTGCTTCATGGAGATACCTCCGCTTCCAAACGATAGCCCATCCCACGAACCGCAACGATTCGTTGCTTCATCTCCAGACCGGACATCGTCTTTTTCAACCGGGTCAGGTTAACCTGCAAGGCATTTTCGTCTATGTATTCTGTGGTTCCCCATAGTGCTAAGCAAAGCTGCTCCGTCGTGACCAGAGCATCACCACTGGCCAAAAGAGCAACCAACAGTTTTCCCTGATTTTTTGGAAGCACCACAGAGGTGTTATGAATATAAAGTGTGTAAGTCTGCTGGTCCAACAAGAAATCCAATCCCTCTATGAGGTTGGTACGGCCTTCATACCTTTTGAGAATATTGGATACCCTGGCAAGAAGCCGGTCTTTTCTGCACGGCTTCGTCAAATATTCATCTGCACCCAACCGGAACGCTTGCAGTTCATCCTTTACCTGGTCTCTGGAAGTCAGCACCAGGACGGGGATAGCGGTTTTATTCTTTAGCTCCTGGCAGATTTGAAAGCCACTAATCTCCGGCAAATTCAGGTCTAAGATCACAAGGTCAGGACGGAGGGCTGCCAAGAGCCGAGCGGCATCTTCAAACTCGGTGATTGCCTCCACAAGATACCCGTCCTTTTGGAGCATATTGCAGAGTTCTTCCCGCATATAGACTTCATCTTCCACAACAGCAACTCTTTTCACGACAGCACCTCCTTCCCAATTATTCTTCTCTCTGCGGCTGCATCAGTGTCAGCAAATACCGATCACTGGAGTGCTTGACCACTCTCATATAAATATATTCTATCACGCAAAGCAGCAAAATCATAGCAGCAGATACAAGCAGCATTTCAGACACTGTCCCACGGGTTCGAGACGAGAGTATCCCTGTAAACAACGCTCTGACTCCAAACAGACTGCTGACAGCTGCAACCAATACAGGAAGTCCCATAAACCACGCAATCTGCTTTCCGGCAGACTGGCAAAGGCTTTCGTAAGTGGCTCCCAGGCGGATCAGGGTCTGATATCTACGCCCGGCTTTCTGCTGGCTCATCAGGAACTGAACACCCACAATGGTGTTGGCAACCACCAGGAACACAATCGCCAGATAGAGGGTAATATAGCTGGATGCTACGGTATAGAAAAGTTGGCGTCCCATGTTCTGAAGATAGCTTTCATATTCGATACCTGTTTCGTCCAGCTCCTCGTTCAGATCAGAATAGGCAGTCATAAGGCTATTTCCTTCCATAGCCTGCTCACTGAGTATCGCATTCACATACGTATCATACATTCCTTGGGTATGATAGAGGAAGGCTTCATCTGGAAGAATCAATGCAAAGGACAAAGTAATAGAACGATCCGTAATCAAATTTACAGACTGAACCTCTCCAGTAAGATAAATCGGACTGCCAACCAGTTCCGTTTCAGGCTGTTCAGTAAGTATGCCGTTCAGCATTGCGGTACGATTTACAGTAGTAAAGTCGGAACCTATATAAACAGCGGCTTCATCTTCACTTAATTTAATGACAGGCCTGCCGGACAATTCCAGTAAACGATTATAGTCCGACAGACAAATCAAATACGGGTATGTGGCATAATCAAGATTGTTCAAAAGGACATCCCGGTCTTCCGACTGGGGCAGGCTCCGAAGAGAGTCCATAACAGCGTCCATGCTGTAGGCATTATCATAATCTTCTGTGGTGCGAATACGCCCAACCCTCATTTCAAAAAGCTCTGAAAATTGATTTTCCAAACTGTTTTCTTTCAGGACTGCCTTTATATTCGGAAGAACCTGCGATGAATCTTCTGCAGTATGATCTTCAAAAGTATAGTCGATTACATGGCCAGAAGACAGGTTATTCGTTCCTGCAATTCCTACGCCCGCACCAAAACAACACAGCGCCGCCAGAATCAGCAGGGAGCTGATGGCCATGGAGTTTGACTGATGAATGACATTCTCCTGAATCTGCCGGAAGGTAAATACATGAAGCTGCTTATTTCCTTTTCCTTTCTTAACAATCAAAGCAATCAGCGCACGCATCCCATAGAAAAGCAGCATCGTACCAACTATGCCCAACAGCAAAGTCAGTACCATCATACTTACCTTTTTCCATGCAATTCCCTGAATCGCCATGTAGTAAGCCACTGCCAACATCACACTTCCGCATATAGCAGCCAATCCATAGATAACAGATGGCATTTGCTTTTTGGGGCGGTTCGTTGGCTGGGATATCAAAGTACCGATCTCCTGGCGGCTGATTCGTCCACTCAAAATCAGAAGTGCCGTCAGCTTAATTGCCAGAAATCCTGCCAGCGTCCATTCAATCGCAGACCAGGATAAAGAAAACTGATGACCGATGATCCCCATGCCTACCAGCTTGGCGGTGACAAGACTGACAATTTCTGAAAGCACCACAGCCACAGGTAAGCCTATGAGCATGGCAAGAATACTGGTCAGGAAATCTTCCGCCAGAAGCATACCAAACAGTTTACTTCTACGCATCCCCAACATTAGATAAACACTAAACTCATGCCGTCTGCGCTCGAACTGATACTTGCAGGCAAAATAAATCAAAAAGAACAGAATACCGAGGGTCATCCCATAAAACGCAGGAATCAGAAGCAGGAGTTTGTCAACTGCGTCACTCTCCATTTTCTGCAAAAAGAGCATCACATCTTGAGTGGAGATGGAAAGAATCATGTAAAAGGCAACAATAGAAATCACCAGGGAGCTGAAAAACAGGCCGTTTTCCTTTCGGCTGCGGCGGCTGTTCCGAAGAATGAGATTAGAGAACATTTGCGCTGCCCCCTCCCAGTTGCGCCATCACCTTCAGGATGCGCCCGTAGAACTCCTGCTGGCTTTCGTCTCCACGCCGAAGCTCATGAAAGATCACGCCATCCTGGATGAACAGGATGCGCTTACAGAAGCTGGCGGCATTGGAATCATGGGTTACCATCAGGATCGTAGCTTGTTCGTCACGATTCAGGCCGGACAGCTTCTCCATAAGACTTCTTGCGTTCTTAGAATCCAGCGCACCCGTCGGTTCATCGGCAAGGATCATTTGGGGATGTAAGATCAGAGCCCTTGCTGCCGCAACACGCTGACGCTGGCCGCCGGACATCTTGGACGGAAACTTATCCAGAACATCAGTGATTTCCAGATAGTCAGCCAACTGCTTCAGCCGCTGGCTGCTTTCTGCTTCGGATACCCCATGCAAGGAAGTCGGGAGCAGGATGTTTTCCCTGCCAGTCAGGTTGTCCAGCAATTCAAAGTTCTGGAATAGATAACCAACTTTTTTGCCACGGTACTCTGCAAGAGCCTTTCCCTTGAGGGATTGCAGAGTATCGCCCTCCACCTGAATGCTTCCACCGGTGGGCTGAATCACAGTTGCAATACAGTTGAGAAGCGTGGATTTACCGGAACCACTGCTTCCCATAATGCCGAGAAACTCTCCCGGCATCACCTGGAAGGTGATCCCATTCAGTGCCTTTGTTTGACTTGGCACATTGCCATAGATTTTTGTTAAATTTTCAATATTCAAAATGGGTTTCATGTGAATACCTCCTATCATTTGTAATAAAATGATAGCATGGGAACACAGCAAATACCACTTACAGTTGTTGTAAGGATTCAGGATATAAGTGGCGGCTCAAGGGGGACGAGCATATATTTTTTAAGAGCATCAGGCGACAATGATAAAATATACCGAATCGCCTCATTGGCAAACCAGTTCGTCTTAATTGTATCCCAATCAGCAAGCCGAACGATTTCTGCTGTGCCGTTCTTCCATGAGCCAACTCGCCCGCAGGTCATACAGATTGCTAACCGTTTTTCAAGTAAGGTCTGTTCCCGGTAATTCAGCTTCTCAAATGCCCTCTGCACCTTTTCAGCCTGTATGCCGTTCCAGAGAATATCGGCATAGTTTACCTCATTTCTTTTTTCCCAAATTTGGTGACAGCCAGCGCGAAAAACAGGCCAAACACTACAATCGCGCACGGCAGGAACAGAAACACCGAAAAAGCGGCGTCGGAGGTTTCTGCTGTAAAATCATGGAGAGAGCAGGAAACGAGATAACCGCTGTAACAGTACGGATAGGCGATCCACAGCGGCGTATTCGCAACCAATACACCGGGAATCACAAGCAGCAGATTTAATCCCACAGAAAGAAGCGGCTTTTCAAACAGCACAGTGATGGCCCACATAGCCGCAATGCACGGCAGCATAGTCAGAAACAGCCCCAAGCACCATTTCAGAAGATATAGGATCGGCAAGGTTTCTGTTACTTCCATTGTCTGTGTCGCAATCAACCCAGCGATTACAAATATGACAAGAAACACCACCATCTCCATAAACAGATAAAAGGTAAGCACACAGAATTTGGCAATGGATAATGCGCAGCGGCTGACCGGCAGCGCCAGCATTTTCAGAATCCCGTTATTTCCTGTTTCTCGTCCTGCGATCATCACGCAAACCACGATCATGCTGAATGGAAGCAGATAGTAGGCGTAAACAAGCGCACTTTGAATAAACATGGCAGGCCACGCATTGGTGTATTCCGGTGTAAAGTAGTTGCTCAAACTCGCAACCCCGGAAACCACCACCAATAAAGGTGCAATGAAAATCAGGGGTACGATTTTGGAGTGTTTTACTTTCATAAACTCGATTTTGAGTAAATCCAAAAAGCTCATTTCTTATTATCCCTCCTTACTCGTAGCGTCTGTACTTCGCCAGCCACAAGCCCACAGCAAAGAACAACAGTGTTTCCACCAAAGCGACAAGGGCAACCGTCGAATCAGGCTGGGCGCTCATGGCTGCTGCTGGTTTCAGAATAATCACAAAAGGATGCACCAGCAAAAGCGTCAGCCCCGAATTTGCAAGGGCCATACCACTCAGAAAACCGGCAACACCAATTCCAAGCGGCACCCACATATTTTCAAAGCGCGAGGAAATCAGCAGCATAAACGACAGTACCGGCATGGATGTGAGAAAAGAGTATCCTGCAAAGCGTACCAGCGTACCCATCTCAAACGCTCCGTCCGGCAAGTCCGTCATTCCGATCCGTACAAGTGCCAGGTTTTGCAGCACGATTGCAACCAAAAACATGACCGTCAGAATCAGAAATTTGCACAGATACATGGCCGGGACGCTGACGGGAAGCATATACATCTTCTTTACAGCACTTCCCTTAAATTCCATGTTGTAGATCATGCAGGTAGCAACCACAATACCGAACAGATTCAGCACCATAATCATGCCGTAGAGCTGGGTCAACAAGACATCCATCGGGGCCAGCGGCAGATTCAGAAGTGTGTCTTTCCGCACAATGAAATTGACAAATGCGTAGGCGACTCCCAAGACACCAACGGCCAGCAGCACGGGAATCACGCCGGTTCGCTTTTCTTTCCGAAGTTCGATTGCCAGCGTTTTCATAATTTTGCCCTCTGCTTTCTGTCCATGTTATCTTTCTCAACCATAGAAAGGAACACATCTTCCAGATTGTCCGCAGCGAAGCCGGATTGCAGGGCGTATTGACGCAGATCATTCATGCTTCCCTCAAACAGCAGCCGCCCGTGGTTGAGAATCCCAATGTCATCTGCAATCAATTCGATTTCAGACAGCATATGGGACGAGATCAGCACCGTGCAGTCGTAAAGGCTGGGCAAGGATTTTACCAGATTGCGGATTTCGTGGATACCGGACGGGTCAAGACCGTTTGTGGGTTCGTCCAGAATCAGAATCGGCGGACGCCCCAAGAGTGCCCCGGCAAGGCCCAAGCGTTGCTTCATTCCCAGCGAATACTGTTTTGCCAGCCGGTCGCCAAACTCGGTCAGCCCTACCAGTTCCAGAGCATCTTCCACATCAGCTTTCGGCAGTCCCAAAATGCGGCGGATAATGTCAAGATTTTCCCGCCCGGTGAGATTCGCGTAGAAAGACGGCGCTTCGATGAAAGAGCCGATCTCTTTGAGAATGGCAATCCGATCCTGCGGAAACTGTTTCCCATCAATGGTAAAGCTGCCTTTTGTGGGAGCGGTCAACCCCAACAGCATTTTCATGGTAGTGGATTTGCCTGCCCCGTTTGGGCCAAGAAAACCATAAATGCTGCCCTTGCGAATATGAAGCGAAACATGATTGACCGAAGTGAAGTTCTTATATTTCTTGGTCAACTGTTCCGTTGTAATGATATGGTCCATAGAAACATCTCCTTTCGATGCTTCTATGGTACAACTTCAACCTGACATCTACATTCTCCCGTCCTTACTTTTACCTTACTTTTCAAGGAACAAGAACGCAGAATGGACAGCCCATGATATAATAGAAACAAATAAAATCATATTGGAGAAACTGCTATGGATAATTCCTTTTTACATACTAAAAGGCTCCTGTTGGTAGATGATGAACAGGAACTATTGAAAATGGTTTCAGATATATTGAAAGATGCAGGATTTGAAACTGTCCTTACCGCAATGACGGTCAAAGAAGCTATTTTGACCGCAAAAGAGGAAACTCCCGATTTAATTGTTTTGGATGTCATGCTGCCGGATGGGGATGGCTTTTCTCTGATGCAACATTTCCGCACTTTTACCAATGTGCCGATCATTTTCTTAACAGCAAAGGACGAAGCAGCAGACAAATTATCGGGATTGGGGCTTGGTGCAGATGACTACATTTCTAAGCCCTTTATGCCGCAGGAACTGTTACTGCGTATCTATGCGGTACTGCGGCGAACCTACAAAGAGGATTCACCGCTGCTTGTTTTGGATGGATGTACGATTGATTTCAGCCGGGCCGAAGTCCATAAGGGCAGCGAGATTATCTCCCTGACGGCCAAAGAACATACTCTACTTGAAACGCTTGCCCGTAATGCTGGAAAGATTGTTACCGTAGATGCGCTTTGTGAAGCCCTCTGGGGGGATAATCCTTTTGGCTACGAAAACAGCCTCAATGCTCATGTCCGGCGCGTCCGGGAAAAGATTGAAACCGATCCATCAAAACCCGTGTCCCTGATAACCATTAAAGGATTAGGCTATAAGCTGATAGCAAGGAAATGATGTCATGAAATCATTCGAAAGTTATATATCTAAATATCTTGTGTCGTTCGTTGCCTTTATTCTGATATTGCTTTTTCTTAATGCAGTAGTATTCGGTCTGACTTTTCAAAAGATTGTGACCGAGGATTATGGCGATTCATCCCCGCAATCCATGTTGGAAATGACTGCTACCGCCGCTACGCCGGAACAATTATCGGATGAGGCGGTGCAAATGCTCCGACAGAATCATATTTGGGCGATCTACTTGAACACAGCTGGTCAATGTTATTGGTCGGTTGATTTGCCGGACAATGTGCCGAAAAATTACACAATTCAAGATGTCGCACTATTTTCAAAAGGGTATATTGAGGATTACCCGGTTTTTATTTGGAACACCGATGATGGGTTGTTGGTGCTGGGCTATCCCACAGACAGCTACACAAAACTCACCAGCAATTTCTATTCCATTGCAGCACTTCAACGACTCCCCATCTTTGTGCTGGGGATGCTTGGCTTGGATGTGCTGTGCCTCTTTTCAGCCTATTACTTTTCCAAACGCAGAATCATTCACAATACCGAACCGATTGTATCCGCTGTGGAAACTTTGGCAGACGGAAAGCCAGTTTCACTTCATATCAGCGGAGAACTATCGGAAATTGCAAGCAGTGTAAACAAAGCTTCTTCCATTTTGAATAGGCAAAATGAAGCGCGGGCAAACTGGATCAGTGGCGTTTCCCATGACATCCGCACACCTCTCTCCATGATTATGGGGTATGCGGGCCGCATTGCGGAAAGTGAAGCTGCCAGCAAGAGCATCCGGGAACAGGCGGAAATAGTACGGAAGCAAAGTGTAAAAATCAAAGAACTGGTACAGGATTTGAATTTAGTATCGCAGTTGGAATATGAGATGCAACCGCTTCATAAAGAGATGGTTCGCTTATCCAAACTACTGCGATCCTATGTAGCAGACCTGTTGAATACAGGAATTTCCGATAGCTACAACATCGGAATTAAGATTACTCCTGACGCGGAAAATGCTGTGTTGGAATGTGATGCCAGATTGATTTCACGGGCTGTAAACAACCTTGTCCAGAACAGCATGAAACACAACCCGCAGGGCTGTGAAATCGGCCTTTCGCTTACAGCATCGCAAAGCCATCTTATCTTGGCGGTTACGGATAACGGAACGGGTCTGTCTGCTGAAAAGCTGCAAGAGCTGGAAGAAAAGCCGCATTATATGGAAAGCACAGATGAACGGCTTGATTTAAGACATGGGCTTGGATTGCTGATTGTCCAACAAGTCGCCGCAGCTCATAACGGCAGTTTCAAACTTACTAATGTTTTCCCGAAAGGGTGTGAAGCTACTTTAATATTCCCGTATATTGGATAAACAGGCAAGTACAAATCTATAAGAAAACGCCAGATTTCCGCGATGGAAAACTGACGCGCCAAAAACAGCCGCTATTATACCGAATTACATGGAACGATAATACCGATGCAATGTTATACTTGCCCAGAGGAGGAGCAATGCTTTTTTTAACTGATGTAGATCATGTGAGCTTTGAAAAAGCAAACGAGACACGGCAAAATAACCTCCAATCGGCTACCGTGTCCCTGCAAGTCGTCATTGGTTTGTGTAGACGCAAAGAAACGGCGGCTCTGAAAATCAAAGCCGCCGTTTCAAATGGGCGTGTCAAATTGTCTGCTCTACGACGGCTTTTTTTCTTTTGCCGTCGCCCGGCAGTTTAATAACTATTTAATATCAATTTATAGTTGGCATCACTATAAGAACTTTCCTTTTCATCGAGCATTTTAGTTCAAATCCTTAGTTTCCACATTGTAAATCGAGAGAAACGCAAAGATTAAGGAAAGTACCATAAGTACAACAGGAAGAATGGCATTATCCGCCAAAGAAAAATCGCCCACATTAGCCTGTGTCAAAAAGATCAGCAGAAAAGATGATACGATGGTAGCTTTTGAGGACTTCATAGCCATACCAATAAACAAGGCGATAAAACTCATGGTTACAATGACAACGGACTTTAAGAGTAACTGAATATAGAACCCCATACTTGCCATGTTGTAGTCCAGTGGGAATGAGGAAACCATGAATTGTGAACCAAGTAAAATGCAGCCGTAAATCAATAGTTTTGTCAGCACCAGAGCCACGAAATTGAAAATCCATACAGCTAACATTTGAGAAACGAGAATTTTCTGTCGCTTAATTGGATACGAAAACATTAAGTTCATGGTTTTATTTTTATAGGCGCTCACAATGTATGTGGACAACATGACACTGGTAAACACCAGAAAAGCCATGCTTGTAAACAGCTCGATAGAGGAAGAAATCGCACTGTTACCCGGCGCCGCATCAGGAACACCCGTATCAGGATCATTGGCAATTCCCAAATAGCAAAGGGCAAATATGAACAGGCAGATCAGAGCCGACATGATAACCACATTGCGAATGTACTTTCCTACATTATTCTTTTTCCATTCCAGCCTAATGAGTTTAAGCATGATATTTCACCTCCCCGGTCAGCTTCAAGAAGTAGTCCTCCAGCGTTTCAGATTTCTTTCCAATGCTCACAACTTCGACATCATTCAGAGCCAGTATTTTCGTCAACTGCTTGGTAGACGCTGCATGGTCATATATGCGAATTTTACCGCTGTCAAGAATCTTAAAATTTTGCAGACCCAACTTTTCAGTCAAGACATAGGCAGCCCGCTTTTCATCCGTGACAGAAAGCTCCACATAATTGAGGTTCATTTCCTCAATATCTTGCATACGAATTTCTTTCATCATTTTTCCGTGATGGATAATAGCAACGGTATCCGCAATACTCTCCACTTCAGATAAAATGTGACTTGAAATCATAACGGTAATACCGTACTCCGAACAAAGTGTTTTTAATAAATCACGGATTTGTTTCATTCCTGATGGATCAAGGCCGTTTGTGGGTTCGTCGAGAATAAGCAGTTCCGGCTTGCACATAATGGCTCTTGCAATTCCGAGGCGTTCTTTCATGCCGAGGGAATAGTTCTTGACCGGCTGATCGGCTGCTGATGTCAAGTCCAGCATTTGCAACGCACTTTCAACACTGTCAACATTGTAATAGCCCATATACTCACAATGAAGCTGTAAGTTCTCACGCCCGGTCATGTGGTCATAAAAGGTGGGAAACTCGATGATACTTCCCATTCTTTTTAAGACTTCATAGGATTTTGGAGTCAATACCTCTCCAAACACCTCAATAGTCCCACTGGTAGGTTTCCAAAGGTTAGTAATCATCTTCATCACTGTGGTTTTACCAGCTCCGTTAGGACCAAGAAAACCATAAATTTCCCCTTTGGGAATATGAATATTAACATCAGTGACAAGTGCCTTACTACCGATCTTTTTAGAAAGACCACTTGTTTGTAAAATAAATGGCATTGTCTTGCCCTCCTTTCTACTGACATTATAGAAAGTTCGATTTTCAAAACTCTTGAATAATTCTTACAAATTTCTTTCTTGAAAAAATGACCTATGGTTTAATAGGCCATTTTCTTGAGCGTAATAGTGAAAACTGTTTTCTGGTGCGGATGACTTTCTAAAGTAATATCGCCACCGAGTTGCAAGGCAAGATTTTTCGCAATCGTCAGTCCAAGACCATTTCCTTGCATGGCGCTATTTCGAGAATCTTCCATTGTAAACAGTCGGTCAAAAACAGACGCAGCAAATTCTTTTTCAATTCCACGGCCCCTGTCCACAATGTCTATATAGATATGTGCCTGATCTGCCCGCAAAAACATACCTAAATATTTTCCATCGCCGCCATAGCGAATTGCATTGGAAATCAAATTGAACATAATTCTTTGCAACGCATCTTTATTGGCATTTGCATACAACACATGATCGGGTATGTTAATTTCCACTTCAAAATTTTTTTGTGAAAGGAGTTCATAGAAATCCAAAATATTTTCCCGGCAGGCTTCGTTCACATTCAAACGCTCCAATGGCATATCTGTATCGCCAGCCTCTAATTTAGCAAGCGTAAAGAATTGTGTAATCAATCCCATTACCCGCTGGGCAGTGTTTTCTACCTTTTGCAACATTTCATTGCTTTGGGTTCCGTTCAAACGCATAATCTCCAAATAGCCAAGAATCACTGTCATGGGAGTTTTAATGTCGTGGGAAATGTTAGATAACATCTTTTTGGATGCCATTTCAGCCCGCCGATACTCAACTTTTACTTTCTGCCGATCTTCTAACATTCGATTGATTTGTGTTGCAAGCTCTATCAGTGCCTTATTATCGGTAAAGACTGTCACTTTTTCGTCGCTGTCGGTGTCAAGAAGTTCTTTCAATTTGCTGCTGATCTCATGTATTTTTGCTTTTGTTCCGTTATGGAATACAAACTGCTGGTACACAATGATACAGATTAAAATCATAATACAGAGGGTTAGTAAAAAGATAATTGTCGCATTGCTCATTTCTGTTCTCCCAGCTTATAGCCAATTCCCCATACAGTTATAACAACTTGTGGCTTTCGTGGATCATCCTCAATTTTCGTTCGTAAACGGCTGATGTGAACATTGACGGCATTTTCATCCCCCATATAGGCATCATTCCAAATTAAAGAATAGATTTGAGCCTTTGTGTAGACCCTTTGTGGGTTTTCCAGAAGCAGCCGTAAAATATCAAATTCTTTTGCGGTCAGTTCGATAATCTCGCCTGATTTTGTGACGGTGTGATTTTCCAAGTTCATAACCAATGGGCCCCACACAAGTTTCGTTTGCTCTGGCTGTACGGCAGCATATTCGGTATTTCTACGTATGTTTGCTTTAATACGCGCCATAACCTCTGTTATGGAAAACGGTTTTGTAATATAATCATCCGCACCGAGGCCCAAACCTAAAGTTTTGTCGGAATCCGAATCCTTTGCAGAAATGATGATAATTGGCACCGTACTTTTTTGACGAATATACTTCATTACATTCATACCTGTAATTTTGGGAATCATCAAATCCAACAAGACGATACTATAAGAACCAATGTCGAAAGCCTCACATGCCTTTTGACCATCGGTAGCGCAGACAACTTCAAAATTTTCTGCTATAAGATAGCTACATAACATTTCACTTATTTCTATATCATCTTCAATTAAGAGAATCTTCATTATTCTTTTTTCCTTCCTTTCTGCGCCTATCAGTCGGCTTCTCCGCAGTTTTAGGGAGCAGCCAAACACCGGCCATTTTCACAGCACCGGGGATACGCCCACCAGCACAATAATAATTTACCCTTCGAGGTGTCACGCCCCACTTCTCGGCGGCCTCTTTCAATGTCATATAGTCCATTTCGCACCTCCACAGAGTACATTATAGTTCTTTATCTCGAACAATACAAGTTTATCACCAATCGCAGCTTTATATAATCGGCATAATCGTACAGCTTGTCAGGCATAATAAGGTCATTCCATCATATAAACCGGAACGATACAATATTATTGAGGTGAACGATTATGCCGATTGATGATTTAACTGCTTTAGGGCAAAAAATGCGAGAAGCCCGAAAGAATATCCCTTTGTGATTTTCCTCTCTGCTTGCTTGTTGAGGGCAGCGCCCCCAAGCCCCTTTGAACACAGAATTTCATTCTGTGGCTGCGCGTTCTCCGTTCCACTCCGGTCGGCACTAAGCGGACATCCCCTGGATGTCCAGTGCCTGCGAACGCTTTTTACCAGGACCAGCTTACCGCTGGCCGTGGTCTTTTTCTTTTTCAACATCCTGTTCTACCTCCATTTTCAGCACCCGATCCACATTGGCCTTTGCCATTAAAAGCTCCCGCATTTTCTCACGGGAACGCCGGTACTCGGCATAGGTCTTTTTCTTTTCTTCCAGCAATTTCACATACTCTGTCTGTAACTCTTTGACCCTTGGCAACTTCTTGACGCCCATCTCATCAAAGGCATTCTTAGTAGCCTGGTGGAGCAAAATTTCTTCCTCATGTTTTTCCCGGAATTTCTTAGAGTAGCCCGCCTTGCGGTATGCCACATAGACCTCACGGGTCTTGGCATAATTTACGATGTGAGTACGCAGAACAGCGATCTCTGCCATGCGCTTTTCAGCCACTTTGATCTGCGCCGAAAGATCATTGTGATGTGCCGTGGCAGCCGTAGCCTTTTCTTCCAAAACCGCATACTCCAGCAGATTGTTCTCTGACAGGTAATTCATGGTCTGCGCCATTTGTTTCAGATTAAAAACTTTAGCCCATCGAGCATAGCCAGCACCTTTTCCAGCCTGCAATTTTGCCTGAATGTCCACCAGCAGATTGACCTTCGGCGGCTCTGCCTGTGTGACTGTTTTCTTTCGCGGGATATGTGCTTTCTTCTCGGAGAGAACTGCCCGCAAATCTTCCAATCCATATCCTTCGCCCAGCCTGTCCATGCGGGCGGCTTTCTCCCAACCAGAGAGTTTCAGTCGATACGATTTTCCGCGCTTTGAGACTTCACAACCATACTCTTGCAACAGCCTCAGCAGTTCTTCAAAGTCAGCAGGACTTTGTGATAATGCGTTGTCAATCGCCACACGCAGCAGCTCTCGGTGAGAGGGCTTTGCCTGATCTCCCAGCCACTTGTTATAGCTTTTTCCGTGAAGTTTCGGATTCTCTACAATGGACAGTCCGTTTTCAATGCAGATGGTATCACTTAACCGGCGAACCGCCTTGGTGCTGCCCCAAAAGTTTCGGAATTTCCGGTCATATTCTAAGCTGACCGATGACCAGATAATGTGATTATGAATGTGCGACTTGTCTATGTGAGTGCAGACCACAAAGGCATGATTGCCTTTAGTAAAACGCCTTGCAAATTCTACGCCCAGCCGGTTTGCTTCTTCCGGGGTAATCTCACCAGGGCGGAAGGACTAACGCACATGATAGGCAATCACATCATCTGTACCACGCACTCGTCCGGTAGCGGCAATGTACTGCCGCTTTGCCAGAAGGAACTCCGCATCAACCGTTTTGCTGTCACACGCATAACCGGTAATGAGTTTGCCGTTATCTGTTTTCTGTGGATTTGCTACATAGTCGATGATGTCACTGATTGCCCGACTTTCTGTGCGACCCTTGCCAACATGAAGCTATTCGCAATAATTCCAAAGTCTGTTTTGTCAAAGAAGCTCAGTATCGGGTAGACAAGCCGGATTATGCTGAACGAGCTGTAACAGAGGCTCTTGTCAACGCTCTCATCCATCGTGATTATATTGTGCTTGGCAGCGAAGTCCACATTGATATGTTTGATGGTCGGGTGGAAATCACATCTCCGGGCGGTATGTTTGGCGGCGGCTCAATTCAGGAATACGATATTTACAGTATTCGTTCGATGCGACGAAACCCTGTGATTGCTGACCTGTTCCACCGCATGAAGTATATGGAACGCCGTGGAAGTGGTCTGCGCAAAATCGTCAGTGAAACCGAAAAGCTACCTGGATATACAACGGCATATAAGCCTGAATTTTCCTCAACAGCAACAGATTTCAGGGTCATCTTGAAAAATGTAAACTACAACATGTGCGGTGCTTCCGTACATGATGCCGCACATGATACAGCACATGATACAGCACATGATGCCGCACATGATACATCTGTGATCAGCAAGCAAAACTTGCTATTGAAATTTTGTGCAGATCCTAAAAGTCGAGATGAAATGCAAGCATATATTGATGTTTCCAGCCGTTCTCACTTCAGCAAATATTACCTCAAGCCTTTATTATCTTCTGGTAAACTTGAAATGATGTTTCCAGACAAACCCAAAAGCAAAAAACAGAAATACACTACCGTTCATTCCAAATAACCTAGAAGCAGGGCATTGGGTCTCATCTCCCATTGTCCTGCTTCTTTTCATTCCAGATTATATTCACATCATTTACCCATACATCCAATCCTGGATCGCATATTTCAAATCCTGCACCTTACCCAACAGCCAGATCGCCGCAAGCGGCAATCCCATCGGGCTAATCAAAAATGCATAACCAGCAAAATTGCACCATTCTGCGGGGAATAGGTAATAAGCACAGCCACGCCAATGTTGGATATTCCCTGATTCTGCCCGACAAGCTGCTTCACAGTCTGTTTTCCGTGCGGAATAACCGGTGCATCACGGCTTCTCTGCTTTTGCAGCTTTCCGGTTGCGGATTTCCCAGGCTAATCGTCAGACTTCCTTGCGGATCTCCATCGATCAGCAGGACTTTCTTCCCAGTCTGTGCCAGCCCTATTCCCAAGTTGGCACAGGTTGTTGTCTTGCCAACACCGCCCTTCTGGTTGACGATGGCGATGATTTGCGTGTTCATTGACTTCACCTCATTTCTAATTGTTGCTGTTGCTTCTGGAAATAGAAAAAGCCGCCACTCCAAAATTGAAGTGAACCCCTTTTGTTAGACAAAAATGTAAGTCTAATGAAAGGGGTTATTTCTATGTCTGGAAGAAAAATGTA
>NZ_JAAXCM010000061.1 GCF_019734885.1 Pseudocoprococcus catus
GTTTTCATTAAAACTTACTGTCTAATGGTAAGGGTTTTAAAAACTCAAACTGTCCAATCTATAGGGTACATTTTATAATAACTGTTATATTTTGTTATTAAATTCTCTGTAAACCCTTGAAAACACTGGATTTGTCGCAGGTGAGCTTTCCCTTATTGTTTCCCTTGTGTTATATCGTCCCACCAGTGTTTACGAACTCTGATAAGGGCAAATACAAGGGCAAGAAAATCCTATAAAACAGTATAACACAAAATAAAAGTGACATGGTGAACTGATTGAAATGCTTCTGATTTTTGCAACAAATGATTGATTTAACGATAAGGAGATTTGATACGATGAAAACAATATTTGCAGAATACAATCCACAATGCAACAGTATTGATGTTTATACCAGTGCCGGCTATATGCTTCGCATTGACTGCTGGGAAGCTGAAAAGAAATTAAAGACTACTATTATAAAAAAGCAAAAAGAGCTCCTTCGAGCTCTTTTGGGTCAGTTCTGCAAACTTGAATTTACTTTAATAAATATTTTTCAAACGCTTTATGATTATCAAAGTGGACTTCTCTAAAAAACAGAACTAACCAAATAATATAGGTTGGTATAGCTATATATGGGGTTAAAAAGCAGGATAATAATGCTCCTGCCAACATTATAATAGCCCACATAAAGCACTGATTTCTTATATCACGAGAGATATGAGCTTTATCATACAATGCCTGTTCTTCTTTAGAAAATGAATTAAATCCTGAAACAAATTTTGCTGCTTTTTCCTTAAAAATCGCAAATAACACACCTATAATCAAAAATGGTATTACCAAAATTATACACGACCAAAATCCTATATTCATAATACATACCTCCGCTTCAAACTCCGATTTTACTTTGTAACTATGACTTTTCCTTCTGAATCCAGAAGAGGTGTAATAGCCGCTCCATATCCAGATTTCCAACAAAGATAGTTAACCCCAGTCTCCTTATCTACAAGGATTTGGCGAACTCCTTCATCCTTAAGCTGACTTCCGTCTCTAAATGTAACTTCAAATCTTTCTTCTTTCTTTGCCATGTTTATTTCTCCTTTTTTCAAGCGTTAAATTCAGATTTTTCGTTCTCTGCGACTTCCCAATAAACGGGAAATTGGCTATTTCGTTGCAACAATACTTATCCAATGATTTTTTGTATTTGAATACGTTTTTATCTCTGTAAAACCTGCTTCTTTCAAAGCAGCAATGAGTTGATCAGATGTGTAAATCTTCATACCATTAATCAACTTTGTCCATTTTTCATCTGCGTCATTCGTTCCGTCAGATTCGTTACAAATCAGGAATGTCCCTCCGTTTTTCAGAACTCGATTTACCTCAAAAAAACATTTTTTCAATCCCGGCCAGAAGTAAACTGTCTCAAAAGCAGAAACATAATCAAAAACCGCATCAGGAAAAGGGATAGCAGATACATCACCTTGAACCACGCAACATTTCCCTTGTTTAATGGCGGCGGCGTTCAGTTTTTGAGATTCTGCCACACTGACCTTCGAATAATCCATTCCTGTCACATGTCCATTTCCGCATTTACCCAACCAGGCTACAATATTTGCACCGCCTCCGCAACCAACATCCAGTACCGCAGCGTCCGGATTCACTGAGATATTTGAAAATCCCCATTGTGATAACTTGGCGTGACCGATGTTCATCATCTTCGTCATCAATTTTCCGCCGAAGCCTTGTGGCTTACGAGTATTTTCAAAGAAGTTCATTGCATTATTCCTCCTCTTTAAATTCCGATTTGTATTTCTGTTTGTTTTAAAAATGGGCAACTCCGATTGGAATTGCCCACTCATTGCACTAATTATGCGATTTTTTCTTGCTTGCACCGATTTCTGCATCAAATGATGTAAGTTTGATGTAAATCGCTGTTTTTTTAGTTTTTTATCAAATGAAGTACGTCCCGTCTATTTACTATGAAAGTCCTGAACGGCAGCCATGAATAAGTCATGCCTGCATGAACGAATTCATGGATATCGGGTAGGCTAAACTGTATGAGTAAGCAGGGCAATCGCCCGGATTACGAATGCAGTTGGCAGTTACGGGAGTGCCATAGGCACGGAGTAACTGACTTTCATATATTTACATCTTAATAGAGCTTTGCACCTGCTGGAATATGGTTATCCACCATCAGCAGATGAAGTTCTTCATCCTCTGAATCTTTCAGATTGTTCACTGCTGAAAGAAGCATACCACAGGATTCAATTCCCATCATCTTACGTGGTGGAAGGTTTGTGATGGCAATAAGTGTCTTGCCAACCAGTTCTTCCGGTTCATAGTAAGCATGAATACCGCTTAAGATGATTCTGTCTGTGCCTGTACCGTCATCCAGAGTGAACTGTAATAACTTCTTAGACTTCTTAACCGCTTCGCATGCTTTAACCTTAACAGCTCTGAAATCAGATTTGCTGAATGTATCGAAATCTACCATTTCTTCAAATAATGGCTCAATCTTTACATTTGAGAAATCAATTTCTTCCGGTTCGGTCGCAATCTGGTCGCAATTTTCTTTTACAGCGCTCTCAGATGCCTTATTTGCTTTCTTGTCAGCGTCCAGTGACTTCATTGTCGGGAACAATAATACATCACGGATAGCCTGGCTGTCTGTCAGCAGCATTACCAGACGGTCAATACCGTAACCGATACCACCTGTTGGCGGCATACCGATTTCCAGAGCATTCAGGAAATCTTCATCTGTATGGTTAGCTTCATCATCACCGGCTGCAAATGCTTCTTCCTGTGCAGCAAAACGTTCTCTCTGATCGATCGGATCATTCAGCTCTGAGTAAGCGTTGCACATTTCACGGCCGTAAATATACAGCTCGAAACGTTCTACCAGTTCAGGATTGGATGGTTTCTTCTTAGTCAATGGTGAAATTTCAATCGGATGATCTGTGACAAATGTAGGCTGGATCATCTTGTCTTCACAGAATTCTTCGAAGAAGAGATTGATGATGTCACCCTTCTTGTGACGTGCTTCATAAGCAACATGATGCTCGTCAGCCAGTTTCTTGGCTTCTTCATCTGTCTTCACTTCTGTAAAGTCTACACCTGAGTATTTCTTAACTGCATCCATCATTGTGATACGTTCAAATGGCTTGGACATATCAATGATCGTGCCGTTATAGCTGAGTACTGCGCTGCCGCAGACTTTCTCTGCAAGGTAACGGAACATACTCTCTGTCAGTTCCATCATGCCTTCATAGTCTGTGTAAGCCTGGTATAATTCCATCAATGTAAATTCCGGATTGTGACGGGTATCAACACCTTCGTTACGGAATACACGGCCGATTTCGTAAACTCTTTCAAGACCGCCGACAATCAGACGTTTCAGATAAAGCTCCAAAGAAATACGAAGCTTCACATCTTCATCCAGCGCGTTGTAATGTGTCTCGAAAGGTCTTGCTGCTGCACCGCCTGCATTGGATACAAGCATCGGCGTCTCTACTTCCATGAAGCCGCGGCCGTCAAGGAAGTTACGGATTTCCTTAAGAATCTGGGAACGTTTGATAAATGTATCTCTGACTTCCGGATTCATGATCAGATCCACATAACGCTGGCGATAACGAATATCTGTGTTTGTCAGGCCATGGAACTTCTCAGGAAGTGTATGCAGACTCTTGGAAAGGAGTGTGATCTCTGTTGCATGAATAGAAATCTCACCTGTCTTTGTCTTGAAAACTTTGCCCTTGATGCCAATGATATCACCGATATCAAACTTCTTGAACGCCTGATAGGCCTCTGTACCCAGTTCATCTCTTGCTACATAAGACTGAATATCTCCCTGCAGATCACGGACATTGCAGAAAGAAGCCTTACCCATGACACGCTTCTGCATCATACGGCCGGCTACAGTCACTTCCTGACCTTCAAGTTCATCAAAATTGTTCTTAATCTCCATGCTGTGATGGGTTACGTTATACTTAGTGATCAGAAACGGGTCATTGCCTGCTGCCTGAAGGTCAGCCAGCTTGCCGCGTCTGATCTTATCCTGTTCACTGACATCTGGTGTCTGATTGTTCTTTGACTCTGCCACGTTGCTCTCTCCTGTTCTATTCGATAACTGATTTCTGTGTTTCCTATACTAAATTCAAGTGCTTATCCATAAAATTAAGCCCTTGTCTATATTAAACTTTTGCAAGTACAAAAAATTGATTAATTGCGATTGCTGAAAATTAAGCTCTTGCGATCTCAAGGATCTTGAATTCCAGGTCACCGGAAATAGTCTCAACAACGATTGTCTCGCCAACCTTGGAACCGATGAGTGCTGCACCTACCGGTGATTCATTGGAAATCTTGCCGTTTAATGCATCTGCTTCTGTAGAACCGACGATTGTGTATTCTACTTCTTCGTCCATCTCTACATCATATAACTTCACACGGCTGCCGATACCAACAGTATCTGCATCCACTTCATCCTGACCAACAACTTCTACATTCTTCAGAAGTTTCTCAAGTTCTTCGATACGTGCTTCGATATCTCTCTGCTCGTCCTTTGCTGCATCGTACTCAGCATTTTCAGAAAGGTCACCCTGTTCTCTTGCTTCCTTGATCTTCTGTGCAACTTCCTTACGTTTGTATACCTTCAGATCAAATAATTCATCTTCCAGCGCTCTTAACCCCGCAAATGTCATAATATTCTTCTTTGTTTCAGCCATAATAAAATATCCTTTCTATTCTGTTATTCTATCTTATCTCTGAATTACTCAGTCATTCTCGAAATGTCATTTGTCAAAACCGGATCTGATATGTTTTGACTCACGCAAAACTTATCTATTTTATCCAGCATACATCCCTGTATTATATCTTATTGACATTTCACTGTCAACTGATTCCTTTACTTAACCCCCTGATTGATGCCATATTTTTCATCATGATCGATTGGTTTTTCATAGGCTTTTATGCCGCCTTCACTGTACGCCAGCCAATCTGCCAGAAGCTGTTTCAACGCTTCATAAGATTCTACTTCATTCACAGCCTGACGCATTCTGGCGGAGCCATGATAACCTGCTGTATACCAGGCTACATGCTTGCGCATTTCCCGAATGCCCTGATATTCACCTTTGTAACGGATATGCATCTCGGCATGACGCAGCATCATATCTGTCATCTCTTTCAGCGACGGTTTCTCATGAAGGATTCCCTTCTCCAGATAATCAATGATATCTCTGAACAGCCATGGGTTGCCTCTGGCACCTCTGGCTGCCATAATGGCATCACATCCTGTTTCCTCAATCATCCTCCTGGCATCCTGAGGAGTAAAGATATCACCATTTCCGATCACAGGGATCTTCACTGCTTCTTTTACCCTGCGGATAATCTCCCAATCGGCCTTGCCGCTATAATACTGTTCCCTGGTTCTTCCGTGAACAGCAACTGCCGAAGCGCCATTGGCCTCCGCGATCTTCGCCATCTCTACCGCATTGATATGGTCATCATCAAAACCTTTTCTGATCTTGACTGTCACCGGCTTGTCAATGGCATCGACCAGACTTCTGACAATCCTGCCCGCCAGCTCCGGCTGCTTCATCAGCGCAGATCCCTCACCATTGTTGACAACTTTCGGCACCGGACATCCCATATTGACATCCAGCACATCAAAATCTCTGTCTGCGATCATTCTGGCCGCTTCTGCCATGATATCCGGATCTGAGCCAAATAGCTGCAGGGAAACCGGACGTTCCTGAGGTACTGTTTCCATCAGAAGAAACGTATTTTTGTTCTTATAAGTAATGGCTTTGGCACTGACCATCTCTGTACATACCATACCACACCCCTGTTCGCGGCAAAGCACACGAAATGGCAGGTCCGTAACGCCTGCCATGGGTGCCAGTATAACGGGACGTTCAATGCAAAGATCTCCAATCTGTAATGGTTTCATCATCATATGCACGACATTTCCTTTTTATTCCGATATTTGAAGCTTGCTGACAAGCAGCCCGCATCTAAGCTCTCCTGCCTTTTTTGCTGCTGACCGCATTCTTATAGTAAATGATACGCAATCCCTGGAGGGTCAGCATATTGTCATAAATATCTATGGCATCTGTCTCATCCGCGATCACCTTGCCGAAGCCGCCGGTTGCCACTACTTTGATATTCTCCAGTCCTGACTCTTCCTTCATCTTGCGGACGATATATTCTGTTTCTCCGATAGTACCATAGACAATGCCCGCCTGAATGCATTCTGTTGTATCCTTCGTCAGAATCGTCTTTGGCTTTCTGATCTCCACTTCAGGAATTCTGGCCGCATCACTGGTCAGGGCCTGAACACTTGTCTGAATGCCCGGTGCTATAACAACGGAATCCAACTTACCGTCCTCTAAAACAAGCTGATAGGATGTGGCTGTTCCGTAATCAATAACAATGGCCGGCACACCATATAATTCCTTGACAGCCGCTGCATTAACAATCAGATCAGAACCTGCTTCCTTCGGATTCTCCGCACCGACTTTGACACCGGTTTTCACACCGGGACCGACAATGATCGGATGAACATGGAAATATTTGATGCAGGCATTGGTCAGTGAATACATAACATTCGGCACAACGGACGCGATAATAATACCTTCTATGTCATGATGGCTGGCATTGGACAAACGAACCAAATCACGCAGAAGGACACCATACTCATCGGATGTTCTCGGAACTTTCGTCGTCACACGATAAACCTTCAAAAGCTTTGCTCCATTAAAGGTACCCAATGTGATATTTGTATTGCTGACATCAATCGCCATTATCATCTTCCAGATCCTCCCCTAAAAAGAAAACTTTGTAATAGGTTTCCAGTGACTCAAATAATTCCTGCTTCTCCTGCTGCATCTGTTTGATCTTCAACACACTGCCGATCTCATCATAAAGAAGATCCCCTTCATCGGCAGATGTATTGAGTTCAAGATTGCCGTTCTCATCAAACTCCAGAGACAGCGCACCGCCCACATCCTCTGTAAACAGCACACACATAATTTTCAGCTCATCTTTCACATGCTGCGGCAGTCCATCAAAATTCTCATTCAGATAAAATTTCTTCTCGTATGCACTGGACGCACATAAAACCATTTTATCCTGAAACATATTTATCCTCCTTCTATCGCCTGAAGTGCATTCATCCTACTTCAGCCATACAACTTAAATTCTTCTATTCCTGTCTTATCTCCTGCAGATCATCATTGTTCTCTGCAAATTATACATAACCCAAAACGCCTCTGACAGACACCTCTCCGGATATAACAGCAGTTCTTGTTCCGTCTGTCTTCTCCACAAGCAGTGCGCCCTCACTGTCAATACCGCATGCTGTGCCTTCATACTGACTGCCCCGCTCTTCGATATACACTTTGCGTCCCATATTAACAAGACGCTGATTGTAGCTTTCCACCATCAACGACAGATTTTCTGTCTGAAGGAACTGATCGTAGTATTTCTCAAAGGATTTCCAGACATCTGCAATGATTTCTGCGCGCTTATAATATTCGCCGGTGATCACATGCATAGATGCAGCCACCGCCGCAATATCCTCCGGAAAATCATCCGTATTCACATTAATGCCGATGCCAATCACCACATAATGGATATTGTCCAGTTCCGAACTCATCTCTGTCAGGATACCGCAGACCTTCCGGCCATTGATCACAATATCATTCGGCCACTTAATGGCACATCCCTCTACCCGGCTGCTGATGGCATCATAAACTGCCATGGCTGCCACCAGTGTCAGCATAGACGCTGACATCGGATGAATCTGAGGTCTTAAAAGAATACTCATCCAGATACCGCTGCCCTTCGGTGAATGCCACGGTCTTCCCCGTCTGCCTCTGCCGGACACCTGACGCTCGGCAACCACCAGCGTACCGTGGAAAGCTCCCTGTTCAGCCAGCATCTTGGCCGTCTGATTCGTTGATTCCTGTTCCTCTTCGTACACAACAGGATGTCCGGCCCACTCCGTCTCCAGAAGGCTGTCCACTTCTTCAGCTGTCACAATATCTGGTGTCTGAATTAATTTATAGCCTTTATTCTTCACAGCATCAATGACATAGCCTTCGTCTTTCAGCTGATTCATCACCTTCCAGATGGCTGTTCTCGATACATCAAGCATCCGGCACAGCTCCTGGCCAGACACATAGTCCTCTGTCTCCCTGAGACATTTTAAAATCTTCTCTTTCATGTCCTGACCTCCACTTTTATCCTTCATCCACTCAATACGAACCCATATGATACGATATTAACCTATTTTCACCAATTTATCAAGAGCTGTAAAACATGCGCTGCGTTTTTTTATGAAATCGCAAAAAAAGAATGTGCCTCACCTCCCATCATCGGGAAATGGACACATTCTATACGATCCGTTTATAAAGCTTTGACGTTGTATTCGCTTTCTCTGGAATCGTCAAATACCGACTTGTAGGACAGCGGATACAGAACCAGTCCCAGAACACATGCCCAGAACACATCAATAACGGAATGCTGTTTCAGGAAAACGGTTGACATGCAGATGGCAAGTGCCAGAACATAAGAGCCGAAACGTACCAGTTTCTTATGCTTAAAAGCGTTGGAATGCTGAATCACCGTATTGACAGCAATACTATTGAATACATGAATGGATGGACAGACATTCGTTGCTGTATCCACTGACCAGATCATCCCCACCAGTCTTGATAAAATATTGGTATTGGTAATCTCCGGTCTCAGGCTCAATCCATTCGGGATCAATGTATAGATGACCAGACAGATGATCATTCCGGTAAACATATATCGGCATGCATGATAAAAATCTTCTCTTGATTTTATGTAAAAGTAAACGAATGTACCGGCAATCCATACAAACCAAAGTAAATACGGTACAATAAAATATTCACAAAACGGAATCTTGTCATCCAGCTTCGAGTGGATCGTTAACACAGGCTTCGCATACTTCTCCAACAGAGAAAACCAGGTGAAATATACGAGCATAAATACAACTACAAACTGCAATGGGTGCTTAATCGTCCATTGTCTCAATTTCCTCATAAAAACTCCTCCACAACACATGATTTCATTATGGTTTCAATTTAAAACATTCTCTTCCTTGATACAAACAGAAGTATACACCCATTTTTTAAAGATTGTCTATCTAAATTCTGAAAAATTTCTTAAACATTCTCGTAATAAGTTTTGTAAAAAAAAACAAACAGCTGTACAATCTGCACAGCTGCCTGTTTCATCTCTAGTATGAATTTGCAAGTTTTGCAAAGTGCTATTTCGTATCAGCTTCTTTGACAACTTCCGCGATTGATGTTGCTAACCCTGCAATCCCCTGGATATCTGATGGAATGATGATCTTCGTGGACTTGCCGTCAGCAGCCTTCGCAAAGGCTTCCAGGCTCTTCAGCTGAAGTACCGCTGAGTCCGCACCGGCTTCCCGGATAAACTTGATACCATCGGCATTGGCCTGCTGGATCTTCAGGATTGCCTGTGCTTCACCTTCTGCCTCACGGATCTTGGCTTCCTTCACAGCTTCCGCATGAAGGATAGCAGACTGCTTGTCAGCTTCAGCCTGAAGGATCACAGATTCCTTGTGGCCTTCTGCCTTCAGGATAGCAGAACGTTTCTCACCTTCTGCGATCAGAATGGATTCTCGTCGTTCACGTTCGGCCTTCATCTGTTTCTCCATGGCATCCTGGATCGCTGACGGAGGAATGATATTCTTCAGCTCGACACGGTTAACCTTGATGCCCCATGGGTCTGTCGCCTCATCCAGTGTAGAACGCATCTTGGCATTGATGATCTCACGGGATGTCAGTGTCTCATCCAGTTCCAGATCACCGATGATATTACGAAGTGTTGTTGCTGTCAGATTCTCGATGGCCATGATCGGATTCTGAACACCGTAGCAATACAGCTTCGGATCTGTAATCTGATAAAATACAACGGTATCAATACGCATGGTAACATTATCCTTGGTGATCACCGGCTGCGGTGCAAAGTCTACAACCTGTTCCTTCAGGATAACTTTCTTGGCAACCTTGTCAATGATCGGCATCTTGATATGAAAGCCGACAGACCAGGTTCCCTGATAGGCACCTAATCGTTCAATAACATAAGCATGTGCCTGCGGAACGATTTTCAGGCAGGATGCCAGAATCAACAGCAGGATAATAATTAATACAATTCCCAAAATCATATTAGTCTCCTTTCTTTTGTCCTTCGACAATTAACTTAACACCTTCAATGCCGACAATTGTCACTGCATCGCCGATCTTGAAAACAACTGTATCATCGGAACTTCTCGCTGTCCATTCCAGACCATTGATCACGACCTGTCCCTGACTCTTCAGATTGTTGATGTCAACAATCACACGGGCCGTCTTGCCCACCAGTGCCTCTGTATTGGTCTTGATCGTCTTCGTGTTCAGATACTTCACAGCCAAAGGTCTTGTAAAGAACAGCAGCACAACAGATACTACTACAAATACACCGATCTGAATGCCCTGATTCATTCCAAGCAATGCCGCAAAAAATGCAAACAGAGCGCCTGCGGCAAACCAGATCGTTGTCAACCCCAGTGTTACAATCTCTATGATCAGCAGGACTGCCGTCAAAGCCAGCCAGATAATCTCCATTTGTTCCACGCAAATTCCCTCCTTGCCTTGCCATCCTCAAGATTTCCTCGTATCAGATGTCTGTAGTTGTCTTCATCATATCATTTTTTACAGTCTCTGTCTATAACATTCCCTGTAATACATGACAACTTATTCCCTTATTTTAAATATCTCTGAATTTTCCGAAAATTATATTACCAAATCATAACGATTTACTTAATACTCTTTGCGTCTTTGACGATTTGCCTCGTACATCAGAACTGCAGCTGCAACTGAGGCATTCAATGATTCCAGCTGTCCTCCCATAGGAATGCGAATATAATCCGTGGCAGAATCCGCTGCTTCCTTTGTCAGTCCATTCCCCTCATTGCCGATCAAAAATCCTGATGGCTGTCTGTAATCTTCTCCGTCATAATTGTTCCTGCCTTTCAGGTGTGCGGCATACAAACGAATCCCCTGAGCTTTTGCCTGGCCGATCGCTTCACAAAAATCATCCGCATACACAAATGGCATTCGGTACAAGGATCCCATGGTCGCTCGGATCGTCTTCGGATTATAAATATCCACTGTGTCTCTGCTCATTATAATCCCCGTCACTCCGGCACCTTCCGCTGTCCGCATCATCGTTCCGAGATTACCCGGATCCTGAATATTCTCAAGAAAAAGCAATAGTGCATCCGGCTGCTTCAGAATATCCTCCAGACAATTCTCCTGCTGACGGACCACCGCCATAATTCCCTGGGGCGTCTGTGTATCGGAAATCTGTCTGAACACCTGATCATCCACGATCAGTGCCTTCGAAAGCTCCAGTCCCCGCAGTTCGGGCGGATTTTTATAAAAGCTCTCGGACACATAAATCTTCACCAGTCTGTCCGCAGGGGTTTCTGCCACCATGCGGATGCCTTCCGCCACAAAACACTTTTCCCTTTTTCGCTGTTTGCTCTTGTTCAGCAGTTCTTTGACGTATTTCATCTGCTGATTGGAAACACTTGTAATCATGATCTTCTCCTTATACAAAAGGGACTGCCGCTTTCTCCCGATGGTCCGAAACCACTGCGGAATCATCTCACGACAGCCCCTGAATATCTCTTCTTCAGATTCAGTTGTAATCTGTTCTTTAATTGTTCAATCGCTCTAGCGCGCCAGAATCTTCGCAACGCTGTACTGGAACGGGTCGATTTCCTTCTGCATTGCTAAAGCTTCTTCAATGTCATAATCAACATACTTGCCATCCTTATAAGCAACAACGCGATTACTCTTGCCGCCCATCAAAGCATCGACAGCATATGCTCCCATGACAGAAGCCATCACTCTGTCCTTCGCTGTCGGACTGCCGCCTCGCTGCAGATGTCCCAGGATGGTTGCACGTGTCTCAATGCCTGTAGCCGCTTCAATCCGCTTCGCCATACTGGTTGAATGTCCGACACCTTCCGCATTGATAATAATATGATGTTTCTTACCCCTTCTTCTGTTGGCAATAATATGATCAATCAATGCTTCCTCATCATAATTATATAACTCAGGAAGCAGGATATCTTCCGCACCATTGGCAATACCGCACCAGAGGGCAATATAACCGGCATTCCTGCCCATTACCTCAATGATACTGCATCGCTCATGGGAAGTCGATGTATCCCGAACCTTATCAATGGCTTCCATAGCAGTATTCACTGCTGTATCAAAGCCAATGGTGTAATCTGTACATGCGATATCAAGATCAATGGTTCCCGGTACACCGATGGTATTGATACCATTGGCAGCCAGCTGTCTGGCTCCCTGGAATGAACCGTCTCCGCCGATGACAACAACGCTGTCTATACCGTGCTTCCGACAGATATCTGCGCCTTTCTTCTGCCCTTCCGGTGTACGGAATTCCTCACATCTGGCTGTATACAAAAATGTACCGCCGCGATTGATAATATCTGATACACTGCCTGCATACAGGTCAATGATCTCTTCCTCTAGAAGTCCTGAATATCCCTTCTGGATCCCCTTCACCTGACAGCCGTAAGCAATCGCCGTTCTGACGACCGCACGAACTGCAGCATTCATTCCCGGTGCATCTCCACCGCTTGTCAGTACACCTATTGTTTTTACGCCATCATTCATGCTCGATTCCTCCACTTACGCTGTCTTTATCTTTCATTCGGGCATCTCTCTTCAGTTCTGTCCATCTGCTGTCTGCCCACATAAACCCATTGAAAATATTTTAATACAGTTTTAAAAGCTTTTCAAGACAGTTTCCCTAACTTTTACGTTTTCTTTTCCCATCTGGCTTCCAAGCTGCTCCAAAATCATTTCATCTGCCTTGACATTCCATGAAACCGGCAGCTTCTTGATGGCTTTTTCTTCTTTGCAGAAGATGATTACCCGATCATTGCCCGAATGTCCTGCCAGTGTCCTGTAAAGCTGCTCCTGCTTTTCTATAAAACTGTTTTTATTCGGATACTGCAGCCAGACCTCCTTCGGAATATTATCAAAAGGCATGATCTTTTCGGCGATCAGCTTTGCCTGCTGATCTTCTGATGCGGACACACGCCCCCGGATATAGAGCTTTGCCTCCTCCGCCAGTTCTGATTGGTGCCGTTCATAATCGTTCGGAAATACAATGACTTCCACGGTACCCATGAGATCTTCCAGCTGAAGGAAAGCCATCATTTTGTTGTTTTTGGTGGACTTTACAGTTTTTGATGTCACCATGCCGCCCACAACTACAACGGACTGATCCACCACCTTCGGCATGCCGGTCTCCTCATCCACATAGAAATCTGATGTGACGGCTGTAACATTTTTGCGCCAACTCTCTGCCACATCATCTAAAGGATGACCGCTGATATATACGCCCAGAACTTCTTTTTCAAAGGACAAAAGCGTTCCTTTATCGTACTCACCCACATCCGGATAATGGATTTCAAAAGCCTGCTTTTCTTCCTCATCCATAAAATCAAATAATGTCATCTGACCGCTGAAATTCTTCTTGCGGTCCTGTGCCACCTGATCCATGATCTGTGCATAGACCATCATCTGCTGCCGTCTGGTGGCTCCGAAGCTATCAAAGGCCCCGGCCTTGATAAAGTTTTCAATAGTCCGCTTATTCACCTCTTTACCGCTCATACGCTCGATAAAATTCTTCAGACTTGTAAAAGGTCCCGCCAGTAAACGTTCCTGTTCGATTGCAGCCACAACCGGTCTTCCGATACTCTTGACCGCAGACAGACCATAAAGAATCTTTCCGTTGTCAACAGAAAAAGCACTGACGCCATGATTGATATCCGGCGGCAGGATCCGGATTCCCATCTGACGGCAGGTCATAATGTATTCTGCCACTTTCACGGAATTGTCAATAACCGAAGTCATCAGGGCTGCCATAAATTCTACCGGATAATAATATTTCAGCCAGGCTGTCTGATAGGACACGATGGTGTAGGCTGCCGCATGGGATTTATTGAAGGCATACTTGGCAAAATCCGTCATTTCATCAAAGATTCTGTTGGCTGTTGCTTCATCAATGCCATTGGCGATACAGCCCGGTACACCAAGTTCCTCATTGCCGTAGACAAAATACTGGCGCTCCTTGGCCATAACATCGGCTTTTTTCTTGGACATGGCTCGGCGCACCAGGTCACTTCGGCCAAGATCATAGCCGGCCAGCTTCATAACAATCTGCATAACCTGTTCCTGATACACAATACAGCCATAGGTTGGCTCAAGAATCTCTTCCAGCTGCGGGCATTCATAGCTGATGGATGCGATATCATTTTTGCCCTTGATGTAGCGGGGAATGAAATCCATCGGACCCGGACGATAAAGGGAAATGCCGGCAATGATGTCTTCCAGATTATGCGGTTTTAACTCCTTCATGAAGCTCTTCATTCCTGAACTTTCAAGCTGGAAGATGCCATCTGTTTTTCCTGTTCCGATCATATCAAAAACCGCTTTATCATCGTAATCGATTTCTTTCATGCTGACCTGCTGTCCACCGCCTGCATTAATGAGTCTCACGGCATTCTGGATCACCGTCAATGTACGGAGTCCAAGGAAATCCATCTTCAGAAGACCTAACTCTTCCAGGGTTGTCATGGTATACTGTGTCGTAATAACATCATCTGCCCCCCGGGACAGCGGTACAAATTCGTCCACCGCCTTCGGACTGATCACAACACCGGCTGCATGCATAGATGTATGTCTCGGAAGTCCCTCCAGTCTTCTGGCCATATCGATGAGATTATGAATGCTGTCATCACCCTCATAGAGTTTTCTGAGCTCAGGATTCATCTTCAATGCCTTATCAATAGTAATGCCCAGTTCATTCGGAATCATCTTTGCCACGCTGTCACATACAGCATAAGGCAAATCCAGCACACGTCCCACATCGCGGATAACACCTCTTGCTGCCATGGTACCGAAAGTAACAATCTGTACGACACGCTCCTTGCCGTATTTGCGGACGACATAATCAATGACTTCCTGACGTCTCTCGAAGCAGAAGTCCACGTCAATATCCGGCATGGTGACGCGGTTCGGGTTCAGAAAGCGCTCAAAGAGCAGATTATAACGAATCGGATCCAATGTGGTAATATCCAGGCAGTAAGACACGATACTTCCTGCTGCGGAGCCTCGCCCCGGTCCCACCATAATGTCATGCTTCTTGGCGTAATGAATGAAATCCCAGACAATCAGGAAATAATCCACAAATCCCATGGTCTTAATGGTATTCAACTCATAGCTGACACGCTCTTTAAGCTTCTCATCTGCCTCTGGATATCTTTCATAAAAACCGTCCCAGACAAGCTTCTGAAGATACCCCCACGAATCGTACCCTTCCGGTACCGGAAATTCCGGCAGTTTATAATGGCCAAACTCGATATTCACATTGCATCGCATGGCAATTTTGTGCGTGTTTTCAATAGCTTCTCTGGCATAAGGGAAAAGTGCTGCCATCTCTTCCGGGGATTTGACATAATATTGACCGCCTTCATAGCGCATACGGTCTGTGTCCGATACTTTCTTGCCTGTCTGGATACACAAAAGGACATCATGGGCCTGGGCATCCTCTGCTAATGTATAATGAATATCATTAGTAGCCACCAACTCAAGTCCCGTATCTTTCGCCAAACGCAGAAGCCCCTGATTCACGGTTTTTTGCTCCGGAATACCGTGATCCTGCAGCTCCAGATAAAAATGATCTTTTCCGAAAATACCGGACATTTCTTCTGCTGCATCCAGCGCGGTCTGATACAATCCCTTTCTTAAAGCATCAGGGATCTCACCGGCCAGGCAGGCGCTAAGGGCAATAATGCCTTCGTTGTATTGTTTCAAAAGTTCCTTGTCGATACGCGGTTTATAATAAAATCCCTCTGTAAAACCCCTGGACACAATTTTCATCAGGTTGTGATATCCGGTATCATTTTCCGCCAGCAATACAAGATGATGATACCGGTTGCTGCTCATATTCCCACTCTTTTCAAAGCGTGATCCCGGTGCCACATACACTTCACAGCCAATAACCGGATGAATGCCCTGTTTTTTTGCTTCTTTATAAAAATCAATGACGCCGAACATGACACCATGATCCGTGATCGCTACACTATCCATGCCGAGCTCTTTGACTCTTGCAACCAGCTCTTTAATTTTATTCGAGCCATCCAGCAAGCTATACTCTGTATGGACATGCAAATGTGTAAAATCCATCCTCCAGCTCCTTTCCTTTCGATTCAGGTCGAATGTATGCTGCTCACCACTTTTACAAAAAGCAGGCATCTTCTCCGACCGCGATAAAAAAGGCCGCTGTAAAACGGGTACCCGCACAATCCTTCCATGCATAAGAACCGGTTTTACAACAGCCTCTCTTCTCTATCCTGATAGATATTCTATTTCGATGTTGTCAGATATTCTTCAATCTTGTCCATTGCTTCTTCTTCATCCACACCTTTGGTGATGATCGTCACTTCTTCACCCGGTACAATAGAAAGTGTCATCATACCCATAATACTCTTCGCATTGACTTTTTTATCTTCAACTTCTACGTAAATATTGCTTTCAAACTGGCTTGCTACCTGTACAAGTAAAGCCACCGGACGTGCTTCCATATCTGTAGGAATATTGATTGTAATGTTCTTTGAAATCATAAAAATATACCTCGCCTTTCGATAATACCCCTATTGTTGATGTCGTTCCCGCAATTCATCAGCAAAAAGACTAATTTTCTTCAGTCTGTGATTCACACCCGACTTGCCAACCGGCGTATCCAAAAGCTGACCAAGCTCGGCCAGCGTCGCCTCAGGATAGCGGACCCTCAATTCTGCCATCTCCTGGAGAGATTCCGGTAATTCGTCAAAAGCTGACGACATCTGAATGAATCTGATATCTTCAATCTGTTTCACTGCCGCAGAAACAGTTTTGTTAATATTCGCTGTTTCGCAGTTCACTTTACGGTTCACATTGTTGCGCATATCTTTGACAATGCGGACATTCTCCATATCCATCAGTGCATTATACGCACCCATGATGTTCAGCAGATCCACAACCTGCGAACTATCCTTGACATAGACAACAAAATACTTTCTTCGTTTGATGACTCTTGCATTGATATTGAATGTCTCCATGATCATCTGCAGCTGCTTCGCCTTAGCTTCACTGAGACAGACAATTTCAAAATGATAGGTCTTCACCGGATCACTCACTGACCCGGATGCCAGAAACGCACCTCGGATAAAAGCCCGTTTGCAGCATTCCCTTTGAATGATCAAACTGTCCGATATGGAAAAATCTTCCTCAATCACACCGAATGGTTTCATCAGTCTGCATGTCATAAGGATCTTTCTCGCCGTTTCGTCGTCATTGACCGACAAAATATAAGATCTGCTCTTATTCAGACTGGAACTATGCCGTATTGAGATATCCGTATTTATATTATATGTTTTTTTCAATAATGTAAAGTACTTTCTTGCAACGGTTACATTTTCTGTATGAATTTCTATGCGGACACGATCTTTTTCATCAAAAATCACCTTGCCGCACATACTGATAATTGCCGCTGTCTCCGCGATACAGCAGTGACGCGGATTATTACAGTCTTTCGAAAGTTCTTCTTTGACTTTGCTGGAAAATGACATCACATCACCTCATCTGACTGCCCTTACGCTGACTGTCTCTGTCCACATCTCTATGTTCAGCTTTCACACTGTATTCAAGATCTTTGAGACATTCATACAGGGCATTGGTGATGGTCACTGAGCGATGTTTGCCGCCGGTACATCCAATAGCCACCACCAGCTGATTCTTGCCCTCCGCAATATAACGCGGGATCAGGAAAACAAGCATATCATACAACTGTTTTAAAAAAATCCCTGCATCTTCCGATTTCATGACATAATCGTATACAGGCTTGTCATTCCCGGTCTGATGCTTCAATTCCTCTACATAATAGGGATTTGGCAGAAAACGCACATCAAAAACAAGATCTGCATCCGCCGGAATCCCGTATTTGAATCCAAATGAAAGTAATGTAATATAAAAATTACTGTAATCTTTGTCATCCACAAAAATATGCTGTATCTCTTTCTTCAGATCACGGATCAGCAAATTACTTGTATCTATGATATAATCGGACTGCTTTTTCAGGAAGCTCAGTCTCTGACGTTCTTCCACAATAGCCGCCTCAATTCTTCCGCCTGCAGCCAGGGGATGACTTCTTCTCGTCTCTTTATAACGCTTGATCAGCTTGTCATCCCTGCAGTCCATAAAAAGGATCTCATAGTCATATCCTTCATCTCTGACGGATTTCAGAACATCCCCCAGCATATTCAAATGGTTTCTGCTGCGGATATCAATTCCCAGTGCCACTTTGGACATCATATTTTCTTCATGCCAGCTGATTTCTGCAAATTTCAGGATCAATGGTACCGGAAGATTATCAACACAAAAATAGCCTGCATCTTCAAGCATCTTCAGTACAGAACTCTTTCCTGCTCCTGACATGCCTGTCACAATTACAAAACGCATTTTATCCCCCCTGTTAAAACTCTCCGATCATTCTGACTTCCGGTTCAATCCGAACACAGAACTGTCGATCCACCTCCTGCTGCACATGACGAATTAAAGTCATAACATCTGCTGCAGTTGCATGGCCGACATTAATGACAAAACCGCTGTGCTTCTCAGAAACCATCGCATCCCCCACACGAAAGCCTTTTAAGCCGCAGTCCTGAATTAATTTGCCGGCAAAATAGCCCTCCGGACGTTTAAATGTACTGCCTGCACTTGGATATTCCAGCGGCTGCTTTTCTTTTCTTGATCTGGATAATTCAGCCACCTTTTCTGTAATCGCCATAGCATCCCCTTTTGTAAAGGAAAAGCCCGCTCTCAGAACAACCAGGGGCTGCTCCATCATCACACTGTGCCGATAGGAAAGCTTCAATCTGTCTCTTTCCAGACGCAGAACTGCCCCGGTCTCATCCATGAGCTCTGCCCATAAAAGATTGTCACTGATCTCGCCGCCGTAAGCACCTGCATTCATCGTCACGCCGCCGCCGAGGGTTCCCGGTATACCTGTCGCATATTCAAAACCTGTATAGCCTTTGGATGACACCTGACGCGCCAGGCTCGACAACATCACACCGGCACCTGCTTCCACCAGCAATTCTGTCCCTTTTTCCTCATAGGCAACATCATCCATTGTATGACAAATATGAAAAACAACACCGCGGTAACCGCCGTCTCCAACAAGGAGATTACTGCCATTACCTGTAATAAAATAATCCACACCTTCCGCTCTGCAAAGTGCAACCCCTCTTCCAAGAGACGCCGCATCTTCAGGCACAACAAAATAATCTGCCGGTCCGCCGATCCGGAAGGTTGTATGGGCAGACATCGGCTCATCTTTTAAGATGTGGTCCACTCCTGCCGCTTCTGATAATTTATGATAAAAATCCATATAAACCTCTTGTTCTTTAATTCTTGTCCCAGTTTAAATCAGATCATTGTCCAAATACAATCTACAACGTACAGACCATGCCGGCCGCACCGATCATACCGGCATCATTGCCAAGAGATGCCAGTGCAAACTTTGTATCGGCAGATGCATGAAAAGCATAATCCTTATAATAGCGGCTGATACCTTCAATGAGATATTCACCTGCTTTTGACACACCGCCGCCGATAACAAATATATCCGGGTTGACAACACATGCGATATAAGCCGCTGCCCTTCCCAATTGCTTCATCATATTCTCTGCCGCCTGCTCTGCAAGGGCATCTCCGGCTTTAGCTGCATCCAGCACATCCTTGGCTGTCAGCGGTGAAATTTCTCTTAATACGCTATCCTGACTGCATTCTGCCAGTTTCTTTTCTGTAAGATTCACAATACCTGTGGCAGACGCCACCTGTTCAAGACAGCCTCTATGGCCGCATCCGCATGTTCCCACAACTTCATCCGAATCAACGATCACCATATGCCCTATTTCACCGGCTGCACCATTGGCACCTGAAATAATGCGGCCATTCTGGATAATGCCGCCGCCAACGCCGGTTCCTAATGTGAACATCACCAGGTTCTGAAAACCTTTGCCTCCGCCCTGCCACTGTTCACCAAGGGCCGCCACATTTGCATCATTCGCCGCTTTGACTTTCATACCGGTTAATGCTGATAATTCATCTGCCACACGGACATTCCCCCATCCAAGATTCACACAACCCTGGACGATATTTTCATTCAAAACAGGCCCCGGCACACCAATACCGATGCCTGTCACCTGCTCTTTTGACAAATGGCCGGTATCCATTCTGCTTTGTATAGATGCCGCAATATCACTGAGGATTTCAGCTCCATGATTCTCTGTTCTTGTAGGAATTTCCCACTTATCCTGCAATTGTCCTTCTATTGAAAATAATCCGATCTTAACCGTTGTGCCGCCAAGATCTACACCAAAACAATATTTATCCATTAGTCTTCCTCACGTTTCTTCTGAAGGTTGCCTGTCACACGGCGATACAGTTCATGGGCAGCATTGTAGCCCATCTGTTTCTGTCTGTGATTGATCGCTGCTGTCTCAACAATAATTGCCAGATTACGTCCCGGACGGATCGGAATGGAATGACAAACAACTTTATTGCCCAGGATTTCCTCATACTGTTCTTCCAATCCCAGACGATCATACTCACGCTCACGATCCCACTCTTCCAGTTTGATGATCAGGCTGATGCTCTGACTTTCTTCAACACTCTGAACACCATACAATGTCTTAACATCAATGATACCGATACCTCGCAGCTCAATAAAATATCTTGTGATATCCGGCGCTGTACCAATCAGCTCATCATTGTTGGTTTTTTTGATCTCAACCACATCATCGGATACAAGGCGGTGTCCTCGCTTAACCAATTCCAGAGCCGCCTCACTCTTACCGATACCGCTTTCGCCGGTGATCAGGACGCCTTCACCGAATACATCCACAAGTACACCATGGATGGAGATTCTCGGTGCCAATTCTATCTTCAGGAAACGGTTCAGTTCTGAGAAAAAGGATGATGTGCCGTCATCCGTTGCCAATACCGGAACACCGTATTTGTTGCCCAGTTCCATAAATAACGGACGCGGTTCAAGACCACGACAGAAAATCATGCATGGAATACCGGCTTTAAAAATCTTCTCTGTCATCTCACGGATATAATCATCATCATGCATCTTCAGATAAGAATATTCCACCTTACCGATAAGCTGAATGCGGCTGTAATCAAAATACTCAAAGTAGCCTGCAAACTGCAGGGCCGGACGATTGACATCTGTCTGTCTGATGATAATCTTCTTCGTATCAACTTCCGGTGTCAAATTCTTTAAGTTAAACTTTTCAATAACTTTGTTCAGTTTTACACTGTAATTGCCTTTGCTGGTGTTGTACATTCTATCGCTCCATTCCCGTTCAAATAACCATTTCTTTTCAATCTTCGTCTCATTTTAACATATCTTTATATTTTCATCAATGAAAATACGCATAAACTGCTCTGGCACTTCCTGCATTCATACTTTCTGCCTTCATCAGTTCTTCCTCATCCGCCTCCCGGATTTTCTCAATACTGCCGAAATACTTCATCAATGCTTTTCTTCTGGCCGGTCCGATACCCGGGATCTCATCCAGCACCGACTTCACCTGCGTCTTACTTCTCAGCTGTCTATGATATTCTATGGCAAAACGATGGGCTTCATCCTGCATTCTCGTAATTAATTTGAACATTTCTGAATGCGTATCAATGGGCAGTTCTGCCTGTTGATAGTAAAGGCCTCTTGTCCGATGGTGATCATCCTTCACCATGCCGCATACCGGGATATTCAGATGCATCTGATCAAGCACCTTCAACGCCACACTGACCTGCCCTTTGCCGCCATCCATCATCAGGACATCTGGGAAATCTGAAAACTTTCCATTTATATTCTGTCCGATTTCCTCAAGACCATGCTGAAAACGTCTTGTCAGCACTTCCTCCATGCAGCGATAATCATCCTGTCCTTTCACTGTCCGGATCCTGAACTTACGATAGGCATTGCGCTTCGGCTTGCCATTTTCATAGACGATCATGGAACCAACGGTTTCCACACCGCTGATATTTGAAATATCAAAGGCTTCCATTCTGCGGATTCCTTCTGGAATGCCAAGCATATCTGCAAGTTCTCTGACTGCTCCGGTTGTTCTCGCTTCTTCCAGACGGATTTTCTCCCGGTCTTTTGTTAAAACATTCCGGGCATTCTCCGCGGCCAGTTCTACAAGACGTTCTTTCTGTCCCCGCTGAGGCACAACTTCACGAACTTTGTGTCCTTTGCGGTCTGACAGCCATTCGAGAATGATCTCTCTGTCATCCAGCGGATACTGCAGCATTAACGTGGACGGAACAAAAGGTGATGATGCATAATACTGTTTGACAAATGCTGTCAGGACCTGGCTTTCCGTATCATTGGCTACACCGGATACATAGAAATGCTCGCGTCCGATCAATCTGCCGTGACGGACAAAGAAAACCTGTACCACCGCTTCATCCTTATCTCTTGCAAATGCGATCACATCCTTGTCATCCATCTCCGCACTGGTAATCTTCTGCTTCTGATCAATCTGCTTTACACTGTTCAGCAAATCTCTGTAAGATGCCGCTTTTTCAAAATCCATTTTTTCAGAAGCCGCATACATCTTCTCCGTCAGCATCTGAATCACCGGCTGGAAATTGCCGCCAAGGAAATGCAGCATCTGCCGCACATTTTCACGGTATCCTTCCTGCGAGATGTAAGCCTGGCATGGTGCCTGGCACTGTCCCATATGATAATACAGACACGGCCTGTCATTGCCGGTCTCCTTCGGCAGACTCCTGCTGCAGTTCCGAATCTTGTAGATTTTCTGTGACAGATCAATAATATCTCTCACCGACTGGGAACTTGTATACGGGCCAAAATATTTGGCTTTGTCTTTCTTCATGGAACGCACCAGCATAATTCTCGGGAATGCCTCGCCTACAGTCACCTTGATATAAGGATAAGTCTTATCATCCTTCAGCATTGTATTGTATTTTGGCCGGTGCTCCTTGATCAGATTACACTCCAGAACAAGGGCCTCCAGCTCCGAATCTGTGATAATATATTCAAAACGCGCCACATGGCTGACCATCTGACGAATCTTCGGCGTATGATTTCTGCTGTTCTGAAAATACTGTCTGACTCGATTTTTCAGGATAATAGCCTTACCGACATAAATAATATCATCGTGGTCATCATGCATAATGTAAACCCCAGGCTTAGCAGGCAGCTTCTTCAGTTCTTCCTGAATATCAAACATTGTTTTCTTCCTCCACACCGGGTGCTAAATCTCTTTAATTTTGAACAGTATCCAAGAGTCATTAAGTTTTAGCACCTGTATTATTTTTAAATAAAATGATGGTTATCAGCTTTTAGAGTATCTACAGCACAATTTTGTAAATATCATAATAAAAGGGCTGCTGCTTAATACAGACATGTTTTTTCTGTCTGTACTTTGCAGCAGCCCTTTTATAACGACTATGACTGATATTGATTGCTTAATCTTCTGATTTATTATCTAAGGAGACGTTGATATCGGATTCCGACGGCACATCATTGTCTGTTTCTGCTTCGTTTGAAACCGATTCAGCCTGCACATCTGTCTCTAAATCATTCTCAGATGAGTTTGAAACATTTTCTTCTGACTTCTCGGCTTCCGGATCCTGGATGCCTTTGACTTCACGGAAGATTTTCATGAATTCCTTGCCGGTGATTGTCTCACGCTCGATCAGGAAAGCCGCGATCTTGTCCAGGCAATCTCTGTTGTCAGCTAAAAGTGCCAGTGCCTTATCATAGGCTTCTTTCAGGATCTTCATAACTTCCTGATCAATTTCTGCTGCTGTCGCTTCACCACAATTAAGGGTGGCACGACCTCCCAGATACTGGTCTTCGACGGTTGTCAGACCAATCAGTCCAAACTTCTCAGACATACCATATTGAGTGATCATGGCACGCGCCAGTTTGGTTGCCTGCTCAATATCATTGGAAGCGCCTGTTGTCACACTGTCAAATACAATACTCTCTGCCGCACGACCGGCCAGCATTGTCACCAGTTCCTCACGGATCTGCTTCTCAGACATCAGATATTTTTCTTCCTCCGGCACCTGCATAACGTATCCCAGTGCACCCATCGTACGAGGAATAATCGTAATCTTCTGCACCGGCTCCGTGTTCTTCTGAAGGGCAGCCACAAGTGCATGACCCACTTCATGATAAGAAACGATCCTTCTCTCCTCTGCACTGAGTACACGGTCTTTCTTCGCTTTACCGGCAATAACCACTTCCACAGATTCAAAAAGATCAGACTGTGAAACTGCATTCCGGCCGTTGCGAACTGCCATAAGGGCAGCTTCGTTGATAATATTGGCCAGATCAGAACCAACCGCACCGCTTGTTGCCAGAGCAATTTCCCTGAAATCAACTGTTTCGTCCATGCAGACATTCTTCGCATGAACTTTCAGAACATCGATACGTCCTCTCAGATCAGGACGCTCTACAATAATCCGGCGGTCAAAACGTCCCGGACGAAGAAGTGCCTTATCCAAAATCTCCGGACGGTTCGTCGCTGCAAGAATAATGATGCCCTTAGACGAATCAAAACCATCCATCTCAGCCAACAGCTGGTTCAATGTCTGCTCACGCTCGTCATTGCCACCGAATCTTGAATCACGGCTCTTGCCGATGGCATCCAGTTCATCGATAAAGATAATACACGGCGCATTCTGCTGTGCCTGCTTAAAAAGGTCTCGTACTCTGGAAGCACCGACACCCACGAACATCTCTACGAAATCGGAACCTGAAAGACTGAAGAAAGGCACATTGGCTTCACCGGCAACTGCCTTGGCAAGCAATGTCTTACCTGTTCCGGGAGGCCCCACAAGAAGGGCACCCTTAGGCAGTTTCGCACCAATCTTCGTATACTTCTCCGGATTATGAAGAAAATCTACTATCTCTTTCAGAGACTCCTTCGATTCCTCCTGACCTGCCACATCCTTGAATGTGACGCCTGTCTTGTTCTGTACATAGAGCTTGGCATTGCTCTTGCCGACGCCCATAACACCACCGCCGCCTTTGAAAGCGTATCGGTAAAAAATCATCATCACTGCTACCATCAGAACCATCGGCAGCACAAAGGACAAAATACTGCTCAATACATAAGTTGTTGTGTCAACAACCTTACGTGAATATGTCACACCGGCATTGTCCAATTCTTCATACATACGTTCATCCTGAACATTGCCTGTATAATACTTGACGTACTTATCATTCTTCAATTCGAAATAAATACGGTCGGAATCCAACTCAACCTTGGTGACCTTACCCTCCTGAACATCCTGCATAAACTCAGTATAAGTCACTTCCTTCTGAGAAGCGGATGTGATTTTGCCGGATAAAATCTGCGCAATGATCATCACAGCCACCGCAATGACCACCATAACGAGAAGGCTCTTCTTGTTCATATCATCCTTCTTGTTATTGCTGCCCCCAGAATCCTGATCCGGACGATTGTTGTTCATGTTCTTATCTTCCATATATCCTCCTGCCTATAGGCTTATTCATAATCCTATGTATTTCCCGCTGCTTTTGCAGGATGCACCTTTATATTATAAGTAAATATTCAAATCAAATCAATAGCAAACCAAACTTTTCACAAATTCTTTATTTTTCAGAATCACTTTTTTATAATAAAATTTTACAGTTTTTTCCAATTAAATTTTTTTCAAAAATTTGTAGATTCTTAAGAAAAGGTGCGCTATAATATCTTAGTTATTGATTGTCTTTTTTTCAAATGTAAACTTTATATTTTATTTTTCATATACTAAGGAGGCTCATTATGGCAGTAAAATATGTATTTGTCACAGGCGGCGTCGTATCCGGTTTAGGCAAGGGTATCACAGCGGCTTCTCTGGGAAGACTTCTGAAATCCCGCGGTTATTTCGTTACAATGCAGAAATTTGATCCATACCTGAATATTGACCCGGGTACAATGAACCCTTATCAGCACGGCGAAGTTTTCGTTACAGATGATGGTACAGAGACTGACCTGGATCTCGGACATTATGAACGTTTTATCGACTGTTCCCTCAACAGCCGCTCCAACGTAACCAGCGGTAAAGTTTACTGGGATGTTCTTTCCGGTGAACGTCGCGGCGATTACGGCGGCAGCACTGTTCAGGTTATCCCTCACATCACCAATGCCATCAAGAGCCGTTTCTACAGAAATCCATCCTCAAGAGAAACTGAAATTGCGATCATTGAAGTCGGCGGTACTGTAGGCGATATTGAAAGTCAGCCATTCCTGGAATCTATCCGTCAGTTCCAGCATGAGATTGGCCGTGAAAACTGTATGCTGATCCATGTAACATTGATTCCTTATATCAAATCTTCCGGCGAAATGAAAACAAAACCGACCCAGAATACTGTTAAGGATCTGCAGGCACTTGGTCTTCAGCCGGATGTCATTGTATGCCGTTCCGAACTTCCTCTGGATGACGGCATCAAGGACAAAATTTCTCTTTTCTGCAACGTAGATACGCATAATGTTATTGAAAATCTGGATGTTGATGTACTCTACGAAGCACCTCTTGCCCTTGAGAAAGAGAAACTGGCACAGGTTGTCTGCAAGCGTCTCGGCATTGATTGTCCTGAACCCGATCTGGACGACTGGAAAGCTATGATTCATGCATGGAAGAACCCAACAAAGAAAGTACGCATCGCCCTTGTTGGCAAATATGTCCAGCTTCATGATGCCTATATCAGCGTTGTTGAATCTCTGAAACATGCTGCATGCGCCAATGGTGCAGAAGTTGAGATCCAGTGGGTGGATTCTGAACTTGTAAGCTCCTTCAATGTTGACCAGATCCTGAAAGATGCCGATGGTATCCTTGTACCTGGCGGTTTCGGCGACAGAGGTATCGAAGGCAAGATTACAGCCATTGAATATGCCCGTACACACAATGTGCCGTTCCTTGGACTCTGCCTCGGTATGCAGATGGCCATCGTTGAATTTGCCCGCCATGTACTGGGTTATGCAGATGCACACAGTTCTGAACTGAATCCAAATACAACACATCCGGTTATCCACATCATGCCGGATCAGCACAATGTCACTGACCTTGGCGGTACACTCCGTCTCGGTGCTTACAAATGTGTCCTTGATGAGAATTCCAAAGCTTATGAGCTGTATGGCGAAAAAGTGATTGAGGAACGTCACAGACACCGTTATGAAGTCAACAACGAATACCGTGATGTACTGACTGAAAATGGTATGCAGCTGTGCGGTATTTCTCCTGACGGCCGTATTGTTGAAATGATCGAATTAAAGGATCACCCTTGGTTTGTGGCTACACAGGCTCATCCTGAATTCAAATCACGTCCTAATAAGCCGCATCCTCTGTTCAAAGGCTTTGTTGCAGCCGCTCTTGAATATGAAGATGCAGCCAAGTCTGAAGCCGAAGCACCTTCAGAAGCTGAATAATCCGGAGAAGATTATTCGTGCAGCGTAACTCAAAAAGCACTTCCGACAGTTTTACCCACTGTCAGAAGTGCTTTTTCCTTGTATTTTTTATAAAAACGAATTACAGCTTCCCTTGTTATCAGTAAACTGCCCATTGTCTAAAGCCAATAGGCTTCCTGCTTCAAAATGTCTCCCGGATCTCTCCCAGCACTGTCAGTATACCGCCAAGGAAAATGGCCATATCCCCCAGATTAAAGATCATCTTCTCCAGCCGCTCAGAACCTATCGAAATTCTGAAATAATCTGTCACTTCTTTTTTGATGATCCGATCATAAGCATTGCTGGCTGCGCCTCCCAACAAAAGCGCCAGTCCCATTTGAATCAACGGCGACCGCTTCTTGTACAGCGCCCCCATCAAACCGCCTGCCAGCACACCAATCCCCAGCAGCGTTATTCCCATCAGCATCTTCGGCTTCTTCTTCATCCAGCCAAGCATCGCTCCGGGATTGTGGAAGCGTGTAATAATTATACGTCCGCCCACTGCCGGTTCATAGCAGTTTTCCTCTTTGTGAGTGTCAATATAGTGCTTAATACCAAGGTCAACTGCACAAATGGCAACAGCCAGCAATATCCACAGCATTCTGCTTCACTCCTATCATTGATTAATATGAGATAACTTCATGACCATCTTCTGTGACAAGTACCTGAATCTCCCACTGCGCAGAAGGTTTCTTATCATTGGTATAAACGGTCCAGCCATTCTTCTTATCCACACTGATCTTATGTGTGCCCATGTTCACCATTGGTTCAATGGTAAACATCATACCCGGTGCCATCACCATCTGTGTGCCCTTCTTATAAATATAACCTACCCATGGATCTTCATGGAACTCAAGGCCAACACCATGGCCGCCGATATTTCTTACTACCTGATAGCCATTCTCAGTGGCATGATCATAAACAGCCTGGCTCATATCACCGAGAAATCCCCATGGCTTAACCTGTTCAAGGCCCAATTCAACACACTCTTTAACGACCCGCACCAGTTTTCTCTTTTCTTCTGAAACATTGCCGATACAGAACATTCTGGATGAATCAGAATAATAGCCCTTATAAATAGTAGAGACATCCACATTAATGATGTCGCCGTCCTTAAGTACAACTTTCGGAGACGGAATACCATGGCAGACTTCCTCATTCACAGAAGTACATACACTCTTCGGAAAACCTTCATAGTTTAAAGGTGCAGGAATGCCTCCCATCTTCGTTGTTGTATCATAAACAATCTTATCAATCTCTTCTGTCGTCATCCCCTCTTTAATCTTTGAAGCGACTTCATCTAAAACAGCAATGTTGATCTTCGCACTCTCCCTGATACCTGCAATCTGTTCAGGCGTCTTGATCAGTGAATGATCCGGAACGATATGGCCCTGAGATCTCAATTCTTCAATCTTCTCATCAAAACTCTGATGGCAATTCTTGTACTTCTTCATACTTCCGCACCAACACGGATCATTTCTTCCAATTTTCACATGCATAGTCGTATCTTCTTTCATTTTATAAAATTCTTGTCATACTTCTGACCGGCACATCTGCCAAATCCCCATGTACCAGCCTACAAAACATATCCTATTATAACACACTTTATACATAAACGTATACTGCTTTTCTTTTTATGAGAAATTAGCTATAATAAAAGAAAAACATCAGGAGGATTCACATGAACGAAATAGATTTTATCTTAGAGCAATTAAAAGATCTGACGGCCATTGACAGTCCCACAGGTTTTACTGAATATGCCGCTGAACATGTCATGAATGTTTACAAAAAAATGGGCTACGCTCCTGTCCGCACTGCTAAAGGCGGAATCTTTATTGATCTCGGCGGCAAGAATGAAGATGATGCCATTCTGCTGACAGCTCATATGGATACACTTGGCGCCATGGTCCACACTGTCAAAAATGACGGTCGTTTGAAACTAACTCCGCTGGGCGGTCTCAATCCCAATAATACTGAAGGCGAAAACTGCCGAATCTATACCCGGGGCGGAAGAATTTATGATGGTACTTTTCAGTTAATTGATGCTTCCATCCATGTCAACGGCGATTATAACGAGAAGAAAAGGACTTTCGATACCATGGAAGTCGTTCTGGATGAAGATGTCTACAACAAAGAAGGCGTTGCCGCCCTTGGCATCCGCACCGGCGATATTGTCTGCTTTGATCCGCGAACACGTATTACTGAATCCGGTTATATCAAGAGCCGTTTTCTTGATGATAAACTGAGTGTTGCCATCCTTATGGGCTATGCCAATTATCTTCAGGAACAGGATATCGTTCCTGAGCGCCGCATTTATCAGCACATTTCCGTCTTCGAAGAAGTCGGTCACGGCTGTTCTTATCTTCCTGCACCTGTCAGTGAAGTACTGGCTGTTGATATGGGATGTGTCGGTGAAGGCCTCAACTGTACAGAACGCCAGGTATCCATCTGTGCCAAGGACAGCCATGGGCCTTATCACTATGCCACTGTTTCATCACTGGTTGCTGCTGCAGAAGAACAGGGTATTGATTTTGCCATTGATATCTACCCTCATTATGGTTCAGATGCAGATGCCGCTCTTGATGCCGGTTATGATATCCGCCATGCTCTCATCGGTGCCGGTGTCTATGCTTCACACGGCTACGAACGTTCTCATATTGAAGGCGTGAAAAATACTTTGGAATTATTAAAAGCCTACTTGGATTAAGCTTTATTTTCCTTCTGGGCATAGGCAAATGCTTTCCTTTAGATAATACATAATGCGAAGTAAATACCGCAAAACCGGACAGATAGCTTTTGATCCATTCTGTCCGGTTTCTTTTTATAATTATACGATTAGCTGTTCGCCTCTATAAAATTAGCTTTTCTGCTTCTATAAAATTGGCTTTTCTGCTTCCATAATCTTAACTAAACGGCTTGTTCCGAGTCTTGAAGCCCCAAGCTCCAGAAATCTCTGAGCATCCTCAAAGCTTCCGATACCGCCTGCTGCCTTAATTTTGACATGATCACCGATATGTGCCGCAAAAAGTGCCACATCCTCAAATGTTGCACCGCCGGTGCCAAATCCTGTGGATGTCTTAATAAAGTCAGCACCGGCCTCTGTCACGACTTCACACATTTTTATTTTTTCTTCTTCTGTCAGATAGCAGGCTTCCACAATGACCTTCAGAATTTTATCATCACAGATATCCTTCATGGTATGGATTTCTGTCTGAATATCATGAAATCTCTTTTCCTTAACCCACCCAAGATTAATCACCATATCTACTTCATCTGCGCCGCGATCTAAAACTTCTTCCGTCTCCAACGCTTTCACTGCTGTCGTATGGTAACCGTTTGGAAAGCCTACAACTGTACATACCGGCATCCGTCCGCAAAGATAATCTTTGACCTGTTTGACTCTGTTTGGCGGTACACAGACTGAAGCCGTTTCGTATTGAAGGGCTTCATCACAAAGTACCTGTAGTTCCTCCCAGGTTGCTGTTGGTGCTAAAAGTGTATGATCTACCTGCCGTAAAATTTCTCTTCTGTCAATATTCTGCAAAACTTTGCCCCCTCTTTCTTGTATGCTGCTTGCATTTTCCTGCAATTGAAGGATTACTCCGTCTCCAGAATATACAATGCATCTTTGATATGTACAGCCGCACTGTTATCTCCAAGCTGATACAACGGCCATTCCGTGTGATACCCCAGACATGGGCAGATATGAGTGATGCCATCTCTTTGAACATGACTGCGATAGTGAACATGACCGCATACCGCATATCGTACAGGGTATTTTTTATAAAGTGCTTCTATGGCTGTACTGCCCAAAAATGCATTAAAAAATCCCCATTTCAAACCTCCCGGTGTCTCCGGCACGCAAAAATCCTCAACCGGCAGCATATGCGTCACAGCAAGAATCGGCAAATCACCGCATGCTTCCAGCTGTTCTTCTAACTGTCTCAGGCATCGCTTCGTCTGACTACGATTATCTGTTGTCCACTGATTAAATAATTTGTCCTGCCATGTTCTGCCATCCATTGTCATGGCGTCCAGCTGTTCCTCTGTATATTCCGGCGATGCCATCGTATAGTCATACCATCCCAGGTCGCCAATCAACGCCAATTTCCTGCCATCTTTTTCCAATATGATATGCCTGCCTGACAAACAATGCGGATCTTCTCTGTAAATTCGGTCAATTTCCTCTGTCCTGCGCTCCGGACAATTCTTATTCCACATATCATGATTTCCAGGTACATAATATACCGGAAACGGACACAGTGACTGCAGTCTTTCCACTGCTTTGATTGTCTGATCCTGTGTCTCACTGATATCACCGGCAATGACCAGAGCATCCACTGACTGCATTCCTGCCGTCTCTGCCGTCAGCTCCAGAATAGGGAATGCCTCATTGATGTCAACATGTAAATCTGAAATCAATCCGATTCTCATCTTTATCCATCCTCTCATCCTTGTTGATCTATACTGTTGATTCCACCGGAATCATTCTGCTGTTTTTAATCCGTCAATCCGCAAAATGCCCTGATCTCACCCATTCGCCGCATGGCTTGTTGATAACCCATATCATAGCCATCCTGCAATTTATCAATATCCTTTTCCATGCTGGCCAAAGGATATTCCGGCCGAAACAGCAATGCCTGTCCTTTTGCCTCCAGTTCATTGCAGTAAGCGACTTCTGCATTATAGTAATCATGTCGTTCAAGCAGGGGCTTCACCATATTCGGGAATCGTCTTTTCAATATCTTTGCTGCCAATTCATTGGATTTATCTTTTTCTTTGATGTAAGTTTTCTCTCTGGTTAAAATAATGATATGTTTGTGATATCCATCTGCTTCCGCCTTGTGAATCGTAATCGGCTCGCATACACCGCCATCATAATAATACTGTCCATCTATCTCTATTGCCGGAAAAAGCATCGGAATGGCACAAGTTGCCTGGAGCATCCTGCAGCTCTTGTCCATCTTCATACCATCCATATAATTGATCTGTCCTGCCCGGGCATTCGTCACACCGACAGCCATTGTCCCTTTATACGCTCTGAATGTCTCCCAATCCATAGGTTCCAGCTCATTCACCAGCGTGTCATAGGCAAATTTCAGCCCAAATATACTCCTGTCTGTTAAGAAATTTCTCATGCCCATATATCGTTTATCATGGCGGTACTTTTTCAAAATCTGAATATTTCTTCCTTTCTGCTGAGAAATGTACGAACCGGCATAGGTAATACCTGCAGACACCCCACTGATATGAGGCATCATAATTCCTGCATCCAGAAATGCATCTAAAATCCCCATTGTAAACACCGTTCTGAATGTTCCTCCTTCAAGGACCAGACTTACATCCTTCACATTAATGTCAAGCATTGCATCACTCTTTTCTATAATATTCATGTAACAGTATAATACAAACCTGACAAAATATCGACAAAAAATAGAATTTATTCTTTAATTCATTAGAACAATGGTGTAGAATAAGCTCATATAATATATATATAATGTAATATTTATGCAACGATATAAATAATTATTAAGATTCAAGGATAGATTACACTATGTCTCACCAACACACACCCGCTCATTTGATCAATTCCGCACAATTCCACCGATGGCTGCATCGCCTCCATCGTCAAAAAGCATTGCTGCGTGTACTGTTCTTCGTCATTACCTTTGCCTATTGGGAATTGATGCTTCATCTCATTCTCTTCAAAGACTGGCACGGTCTGCTGTACCCACTGCTGATGGCTGTCTTTATGGGGGCTGTTGCAGGACTCATCACAACAGGATGCCGCCCAAAAATGAATATGATTCTATCATGGGTTATCCTTAGTGTCCGTTTTCTGCTACTTATGGTTTATCTGATCTTCTGGCAGGTTTTTAAAACTGCTTTTTCATTTTCATTAATCATCGGCGGTTCTGAAGGGGCCAACGCCTTGACACAGTTCAATGATCTGGTCTTTAGTGCTATACATAAAAATATCTGGGCTATTATTTTATTTGCAATACCCCTGATCATTTTTCTGATATTCTGTATTCGCAATCCGAAGTTTCGTTATCTTCGTCCGGCAATGACTATGAAATGGGCAACAGCAATAATTCTCCTGATGCTTCTCTTTACAGTAAGTGTCAATAAAGCCAACGATGACAGCTATTCGCCTCAGAGTCTTTACAGCAATCAATGGGTAAAAGATTTGTCTTTAAGAAAACTTGGCTTTGATCTGACTGCTTTTTCAGATTTCAAATATGCCCTTTTTCCATCCCTTGTGCCGCAATCAGACTTTGTTGCGTATACAATGCCTGAAATCAGTACCCCATCAGATAAAATGGTGAATGTCGTGATACTGTCACCGGCGAGACAAAAGCACTGACCAATGCTTCTCTCCCGGCCAATTATTTGAGTACAATGCAGAATGTTGTTGATGCCAAATGGACTGCCGCCGGCAAAATCCTTACCTCCGACTATTATCGTTATCTCAAAGAGAAGCTTGGAACAGACGCCCTTGTGACCAAATAATATCACAGGCAATGTCAGCATAGAATGCACAGGCAAATTTGTAATTTGCTGCAACAGTTTCAAACTGCAGCCGTTCCAATATGAAAATTAAAAGACTATTCACAATATGCCCGGTATCCTCATATGTTTCGATACCGTCTGCGTCTCTTCTGTGAATAGTCTTTTGTATGTTAAATCTTAAATATCTGTGCCGGCTTATCCCAGCCATTAATCACTTCGTATTTGATGTACAGATTCACTGGTTCAATTGACAACGTCTTCCGGTACAGTTCATGCATTGCCTGATCAAACTTCTCAAATACTTCGTAACCGCCGCCTCCGAAAAACTTGCATTCCACAAAGGCCGTGGGTACATGATGAATCTCACCTGTTCCCCTGCTAAGATGAACACCGCCCTCATAAGCCGTCATCATTCTTATCGGGTCTTTGCCAAGAATATCTTTTATAAGTTCTGCAGTTCCTTCTCTGAGTCTTTTCTCCTGTGCTTCATCCAGGTTCACATTCGTCGTTGTCCGTATAAAAGGCATATGCATCCTTCCCTTCTACTGCCATGTTGCCTGCACAAAATCAATAAATTCATCCTTCTGCTCTTCTGTATCCAGTCTTGCTGTCCACATATGGTCTCCCATCGCACCTGAAATAATCTCCGGAATATCCTCATCCATCACAATCTGATCACGATATCGTTCACGAATTTCTTCCGGTGTATGGATATAATTCTTGCCATTTCTTCGGCCTGCATAAACTGCAAAATATTTTCTCTGATTCAGATCAACATAAGTCTTATCATAAACAACCATATCTGCCCAGATGCTGTACACATCCACGCTGTTGGCATAATTGTACATATCCGGTGTCCATCCGCCTGCCGGACGCATATTCACTTCAAGTGCAACAATATCTCCCTTTTTGCCCAGTCCTTCTTTATCATCAAGAAGTCTGAAAAATTCTAAATGGAAGAAACGGCTTCTAACATCAAAAGCCTTCACGGTCGCCCTTCCGGCTCTTCTCAGATCTTCAGGCAGTATATTGGCCGTGTAATAAGATAAATGATCCTTATTATTCACGATATCTGCCACACTTCTTGGCCAGGATACCGTTGTCTCAAATATAATATCACCATGACTGTCTGAGATGCCGTCATAAGACCAGATATCTCCTGTGATGAATTCTTCCATGATATAGTCAACATCCGATTTTGTCTCATAGAAATAACGCATTTCATCAGGATTTGACAGCTTATAACTCTCTTCTGCACCCATACCTCCATCCGGTTTCACAAATACCGGATATCCGACTTCTTCTGCAAATGCAAGTCCCTCTTCCAGAGAAGAAACCATGTGATATCTTGCTGTCGGTACACCTGCTTTCTTATAAAATGCCTTCATGGCAGATTTTCTCCTGACATTGGCAACCTGCTCACTCTTCATACCCGTTGTAATATTGAAATCTGTACGCAGTCTGGCATCTTGTGTCAACCAGTATTCATTGTTGCTTTCAAGCCAATCGATCTTGCCATACTTGTGGGTAAAATACCCCATTGCACGAACCATCTGATCATAATCTTCCATATTGTCCACACGATAATATTCTGTCAGGCTGTTCTTAACCTGCTCTGACAGTGAATCATAAGGTGCATCACTGAGTCCAAGAACTGTAACGCCTCTCTGTTTTAATCGATCGCAAAAATTCCAGTAAGATGCCGGAAACTGTGGTGATACAAATACAAAATTCATATTTTTCCCTCTTTCGTTTAAATTAATTATCTATATCATTTTATAAAATATTTTGATGTATCTGTTTACTTTTGGGATTTGTCGTTATCGGCATCCAGATTTAATTTTGCAAATGCTGCTGCAAATGCATTGTTGATAGGCTCATTCGCCTCTTTTTGCTGTCGTCTCATATACTGCTGAACATCCCGCTTGCTGACGCCGGCTCCCTCTTTCTTACGACGATTCTGAAATGCAGAAAGCTTCTCCTTATAGCCGCAGGAACACACAAAGGTTTGCGCATCCCCTTTGCCGTACATCTCCATTTTCTTATGGCACTTCGGGCATCTGGCATTGGTCTTTCTTGAAACACTTTCTCTGTATCCGCAGCTTCTGTCCTGGCAGACAAGCATTTTACTGTTTTTACCCTGTACAGACAACATCCGTTTCCCGCAATTCGGGCACAGATGATTCGTCAGATTCTCATGTCGGAACTGTCCCTCTCCACCGGCAATCTCCCTGACAATTTCTTCTGTGTAACCACGGATTTCAGAAATAAAGCTATCTTTCTTCAAGCGTCCCTCAGAAATAGCCAACAGCTTCTTCTCCCAGTCTGCTGTCAGTTCCGGTTTTTTTAAATCCTCCGGCACAAGTCCCAAAAGCTGACGTCCCTTGGATGTGACACGGATATCTTTGTCCTTCTTTTCCATCAGGAAACTATTAAACAGTTTGTCAATGATATCCGCCCTGGTTGCAACAGTTCCGAGATTTCCTTTCTCCATCGCTGTCAAAAGTGTTCCTTCGTTGTAGTAAGCAGGCGGTTTCGTCTGGCCCTCACTCACTTTCGGGCGCATCACTGCATCCTTCCGTCCTTTTTCAAGTTTAGGCATACTCGTCACAGTCATAAGAGGATTATCTTCCTCTTCTTCCCATTCTGATTCATAAACCTGCTGCCATCCGGCTTCTTTCATCATCCTGCTGCCGGCCGTCCACTTCTCTCCTGCACAGCTTCCTGTCAGCTTGATCTGCTCATATTCACAGGGCGGATAAAGCACAGCCAGGAAACGACGTACCACCAGATCATAAATCTTTCGCTCTTCTGAGGACATATGATCCAACTGTACAAACTGCTCTGTCGGGATAATCGCATGATGATCTGAAACCTTGCTGTCATCAACAAAACTCTTATTCGTTCTGATCGGCTGCAGAAGTAGTTTCCCGGCCAGTTTCCTATACGGACCGACTGCACATGCCTCCAGTCTCTCTTTCAGAGTTTCTGCCACATCCCTGCCAATATATCGGGAATCTGTTCTCGGATAAGTCAGAACCTTGTGATTCTCATACAAACGCTGCATAATGTTCAGTGTTTCTTTTGCCGAATATCCAAAACGCTTATTCGCATCTCTCTGCAGCTCTGTCAGATCATACAGCCCCGGCGAATAACTCTTTTTAACTGAACGCTGAACATCTGTGATCAGCATCTCATCCTTTTCTGCCTTCTCAGCAATAGACTGTATACGTTCTTTATCAAAAGAACGATTACTTCCGCTCTTCCCTTCCTGCCAGTTCCATGTCATGCCATGGCTCACTGTTGTCAATGTATAAAACCTCTTCGGCACAAAAGACTTGATTTCCTGTTCCCTGGCTGCAATCAACGCCAATGTCGGTGTCTGAACACGTCCGCAGGATAACTGTGCATTATAACGACATGTCAATGCCCTTGTTCCATTCATTCCTACCAGCCAGTCCGCTTCCGCTCTGGCCTCTGCCGCCGCATACAGATTGAGATAGGCTCTTCCATCCTTCAAATTCTTAAAGCCCTCTCTGATGGCCTTATCCGTCACAGATGAGATCCAGAGACGCCTGACCGGCTTCTTATTGCCGGCAATCTTCAAAATCCACCTGGCGACCAATTCTCCTTCTCTTCCGGCATCCGTTGCAATAACAACTGTTCCCACATCTTTGCGAAGCAGATGATTCTTCACAATCTGAAATTGTCTGTGTGTCTGCTTGATCACTACAAGCTTAAAATGCTGCGGCATCATCGGAAGATCTTCTGCATTCCATGCCTTGTACTTCGGATCATATCCTTCCGGGTCTGCTAAAGTTACAAGATGTCCCAGAGCCCAGGTCACAATATAATTCTCACCCTCAAGCGCTCCCTGATTGCTTCTTGTACATTGCAGGACTCCGGCAATATCCCGTCCCACGGAAGGCTTTTCAGCAATTACCAATGTTTTCATCTATAATAAACCACTGCCTTTCTGAATAAATAGGTTTCTTATAGTTTATCACATTATTTTTATCCGTTACAGGCTAAAAATGAAGGATATTTAAAAATCTGTATTTTGACACCAACGAAATGCGTAGCATTTGGAAGGCTAGCACTGAACAGTTACGATAAATTTTATGATAAAGCTTGACAGCACCATCTTTTAATGATATAACTTTACAAGTCTCGTATAAAAACGAACATCTAAAATCGAACACATTGTCATATAGGACTATAGATTTTCCAAGTTTCTGATTTACAAACTGGTGGTCTTTAGTCCTTTTTTTATTCCACTTATCAACCACAGCAGTTATTTTTAAAGCAGTTTTCCACTGTTTCATTCACTGCTGTACACCACACTCAGAAAGGAATTCAATATGTCTGCAGCGGATACTTCTTATATGAAAGAAAAACCTGTTCTGTCACTACTGCTGAGTATGGGGATTCCCATGATGCTTTCCATGCTCATCAATTCTCTCTATAATATTGTTGACGGCATCTTTGTTGCCAGAATGAGTGAAGATGCAATGATGGCTATCTCTCTTGTCTACCCTGTTCAGAACCTTCTGCATTCTATAGCCGTTGGTTTCGGTGTCGGTACCAATGCCGTCATTGCCATCTTTCTCGGAAGCCAAAAGGGTGAGTCTGCATCATCTGCCGCCTCCCAGGGCATCCTCCTGAATATCTTTCATGGACTGCTGTTCATGATCTTCGGTATTCTCTTTATGCGGCCATTCCTGAATATGTTTACTTCCAATGAAACCGTTATTGTTTATGGCATGCAGTACGGTATTATCGTTCTGTGCTTTTCTATGATCCACACAACAGAATTATCCTTTGAAAAGATCTTTCAGTCCGTGGGCCATATGAAAACATCCATGATCAGCCTTGGAAGCAGCTGTATGGTCAATATCATTCTCGATCCGCTGCTGATCTTCGGTATCGGTCCTTTTCCCGAAATGGGCATCCGCGGTGCCGCACTGGCCACCGGTATCGGGCAGACAACCGGTTTATGCATCTACTTGCTGACCAGCCGAATACGGCCATTAAATCTTCAGTTTAAACCACAGTACTTCAAGCCAACTCAAAATATATGCAGACGATTATACGGCATCGGTATTCCGGCGACTCTGAATATGGCACTGCCCTCCGTCTTAATCTCCGTGTTGAATATTCTTCTCGGAACTTTCTCCGAAACACAGGTGCTTGTTCTTGGTATCTATTATAAACTGCAGAGTTTTCTGTATCTTCCTGCCAATGGTATAATCCAGGGAATGCGCCCAATTATGAGCTATAACTACGGTGCAAGAGAATCATCCCGAGTTAAAAAAATCTATCAGACCTCTTTAAGTATTATTGTGCTTATTCTGCTTGCCGGCACTGTGTTGTGTCTGGTCGTTCCAGATCAGCTGATCCATCTATTCAGTAACAATGCCGCTACAATTACTGCCGGCCGACAGGCACTTCGCATCATCTGCATCGGTTTTGCCATCTCAGGTATCTCTGTTGTCACTGCCGGTGCTTTGGAAGCTATGGGAAAAGGTATGGAATCCCTGCTTATCTCCTGCCTGAGATATATTGTCCTGATTCTTCCGCTGGCTTTCATTCTCAGTCATTTCATCGGTGTTGGCGGTGTATGGCATGCATTCTGGATCACAGAGGTTATCACAGCCGCATTGTCCGCATTTATCTTTTATCGTCAGTACCAGGCAATCGCCTGATACTGACATTCTTTTTCTGATAATACCAATATCCTATACTGCTTCCCATAAATAAAATGCAGACAGCCCCGGCAATTAAAAGAGATACTTTCCTACTGTTTTGATTCTTCGACTCTATCGCTGTGCTACCCGGATGCAGAATCTCCTCATTATCAGAAGCACTGTTCTGTTTCTTCGTTCTATCAGACAAATTCACAAGTACATGCCGCTTGCCCGAATCTGCGACATTCCCTGCCCTGTCCTCTGCAATGATCCGGATTGCCTGATATTCATCCGATGCTTTCATCTGAAGTTCGATCAGCCCCTCCATTTCCTCTATTTCCTTCTCTGAGAACTCTTCCTCAAGCTTCCCATCAAGATAATACTGTACCTTCAACAGCTCCGTATTATCACTGACTGCTGCCTGAAAATTATGATTCTCTCCATGATAATACTGCTGGTCTTCAAGATTAATGATCCGGATCTTCGGTGCCGTACGATCTAAAATAAACCCGGCTTTTACACCCTTTTGCTCTATAGAAGAATGATTGCCTGCTTTATCTTTCGAATCCACATAAATGACATAAGTGCCTTCATTCTGAAAACAGCTCTTATCTATCGTATAAGTATATTCCTTCTTCTCTGTCTCACTTCCCTTTGCCTGAACAGTATAATCTTTTCCTTTCTCCAGTTCCCGCAAAGTGCCGCTGCAGCTGATAATCACACTGGACTCTGACAGCCAGTCCACATTCTTCTCGCAGATCACAACTTTATCGGAATCCCGAATAAATATTTTCTGAAGCATCGCCTCTGTCTCACGATCGAACGTGTAATCAGAACCACCCCGATTAACATTAAAATATATGCTTTTCTCTGACTGATTGCATGCTAAATCAACTGCAGACACAGATAATTGATAAATACCATCCATCTTCTCACTGAAATTATCCATCGCTATCTTTATCTCCTGATCAGATATCTTCTGCTCATGGACGTCCGGGAGCTTCACTTTCTTTCCTTCCAATTCCTTCAGAGAAACCTTGATCTCTCCCTCATTCATATTGGTATCAATGATTTGCAGAACAGGTTCCACCTTGCCATTGTTTGATGAATGATTCTCCAAATTTGTTATCTTCAGTTTCGGTGCCGTCCGGTCGATCACAAATGCGCCGGAATGGTAAGCTTTCGCTTCATTGCCCGCCTGATCTTTCCAGGCTACATTCAATGCGTTGATACCCTCCTTTTCAAAAAGAACTTCTGACTGGTAGCCCTCCTTTGTCTTCCTCCATTCCAAATCTACTTCCAATGATTCACCGCCGCCAAAAACTGCCGTCACTTTGCCGTCATCCGGCCGAAACCATTTCTCCCTGATTGTAATAACTGCTCGCCTTGGTTCACGATAGTACTTTTGATTCCGTACTTCCTGATTATCATACATAACCGCAATAACCGGTGCTGTCTTATCAATGATAAATGGCGGAACTACCAGCGTCTCTGCCTGATTGCCCGCAAGATCCGTACATGAAAAAGTGATCTGATACATTCCTTCACCAGAGCAGCTGATAACCCCCTCTGCTGTATTGCCATGTCTTCGCCATCCTGAAAATGAATACCCATCCGGATCCTCAGATTCAACCACCGGCCGCCAGGAATCATCTAAATTATCATCCTGCACATACAGATAAATCTGACAATCCCCGGAATAATAATCGTCGTTTCGTCGTCCGCTTGTTTCCAGCCTTCCCGTGATTATTGGGCGTGTTCCGTCCTTTCTCAATGAGGCGGTCTTGTGCAGACCGGTATGTCCTGCCTGATCCTGGGCCCAAAAAGAAAAGTGAATCTCTCCATCAGCAAATTCCGACAGATCAGGATGATATATCATTGTATGACCAGCTTCGGCAGGCCAGCTTTCCTTTCTCTGATGCCCCAGATAATCTTCCGCAATACATGAAATAGATACAATATCTGAATCACCTGATTTCTCAGCCCTCAGAACAAAAGAAACCTGTTCCTGCTCATTATATATTCCCTTTCCGCTCTCCGGTACAGATTCCTCACTCACGTATAAAACCGGTGCATCGTCTTTGGACATCCCCATCAATATCCCTGCCGCCATCACCAGCCCCAGTAACCCAATCAGTTTGCGTCTCATTTACCTCTCCCCCATTACATCCTCTGCTCAATCTGCTGCTTCCCCTATCATCAATCTTTTTTTAATAATATATACCTTATCCAGAATCTGCTGCTTCATTGCTTCTGCCTTCTCAATATTATTCGTCTTAGCTAAACCAAGATTTATTCTGTCTAAAATAGCATCAAAATCTGCCCCGGAGATAATCTGCAGCATCGTCCCAACGGATACTTCCTCCATCACCCGGCTCAGTATTCTGTCATATAGTTCCAACTCCCACCGCACCTCTCCCGGATAGAAATCATCTTCCAGCAAAAGGGCCGCCTGCTGCCAGAACCTTCTCTTTTCCTCTTCTGTCTCCTGCCGTCGAAAACTACTCTGATCTGATGTCCGACACCACTCACCCAGAATCTCAGCTCTCTTCTGCCAGACAAACTTCCGATGGTCAAATTCCCTCAGATCCAGGTTCTTCATATCCGAATCCGCCACTGCCTGAAACCAGTCTGCTGCCTGCTGCTGAGAAACCGCACCTTCAGACTGCAAATACAGTGCCATTGCTATCTTATAATCCAATACGATCCACTCCGCCGCATGACGCCCGGATTTACAATTCCTGTTCTCTAATAACAAATGCTGTACCTTCTGCCATTCCTCCGCAGATAAAATCCCATCCTGCATAAAGGAATCATACAATAACAGATAGGCTTTCGGATTCTCCGGTGCCTGTTCGATTGCCTCCAAAAGCACCCGATCCGCCTCCTCCTGCTCTCCGGTCTCTGCCATGCTCAAATGTCTTTCATAAGCGGCAGCATCCAACCTGCTGTAAAAGACTGTCATCACCCCATACACCAGAAAGAAAACGGTCATTCCTCCCAATGCCAATCTCCTGATCCTCCGGAAAGATGTGCTGATCTCTTCACTGCCTGAAAAGCAAAGTACCTTCCTGACCTCCTCCCAATCACTCCGTTTCTTCGGATCCGACTGTGTACACCTTTCGATCAATCGATTCAGCCGCCTGATCTGCATCTTCCGACAGCACATCCTTCTCCTCTGAGATTTCTCATCCCACCAGTCAGAGCTGCTTAATTTCCTAAAATGGAATAAATTCTCTGAAGGATCATCCCCTGTTAAAAGGAAATGAAGCAGTGCCCCAAAGCTGTAAATATCTGTCCAGGGACCCGGCCCGCAGCTGTGGCTATACTGTTCCGGCGGAGCGAATCCCGGTGTTCCCATTCCCTTTACAGTAATATCTTCCCCAAGATAACAGGCCGATCCGAAATCAACCAGATACACCTTCCCATTCTCATCAATCATCACATTCGACAGTTTCAGATCCCTGTAAACGATTCGCTGTGCAGCCAGATATTCAAGACACTCTGCCAATTGTATCATCCATGGCAATACATCATCAGCTTCAAATCCTCTCCCCGTGGGATGCAGCTGCTCTTCTATGATCTCAGCCAATGTCTGGCCTTCAATATAAGTCATCACCAGATAAACATGCTCATCCTCTTCCCATATCTCCCTGACATCAGGAAATGCAGGATGTTCCACCACCGACAGCAGCTGCGCTTCCCTATGCAGTATCGCAGCCGACAACTCATCTGCACCAGAAACTTTCAATGCATAGAATCGGTTGTCTTCAAGACATCTGACAAGATACACCTGACCTAATCCGCCTATGCCAAGAATATTCTTCACCTCATAGCCATTATGAATACCCACGAACTGTTCCGGCAATTGTCACCACCATCCTTGAACTTATCATGACCTGATTAAAACCAATATCTTCTCAATGCTCTCTCTATTCAATTTATCTTTCGTATAATGGATTTCTCTGTCTGGACAAGAATCGTCAGACAGCTTTATCAGAAGTGAAATATTGACGCTATTATACTCTACTTTCCCCGAATCGCCAAGTACTTTCGACACCCTTTTTTCTTAAGTTTTTATAAAACCAAATTTCCTATTCAATCGACATTTTCCGTCTCAAAAAACGTAAGAAACCAGAATAAACACATCCTTTTTTTCGCTTAAAGTCAAAAGATCCGCTCCATCAAAAAAACTCCTACAGAATGTCACACCGCTAAAGTGATCTCGTCCATAGAAGTTTTTAACTCTGAAATATGAATTTTTACAATTGCCAACCCGCCGCCTGCATCTACATGATTTTATTGACAGCCCTTTACAGCCATCCATACAACATCGAGATCCATTGCCATGCAAAACTTCCGATCAATCCCAGACCGACAATCATCAGCCGGCGCCTGTGCAGGAGTTTTCGATCACTCTTCTTTTCTGCACCAAATCGCCGGATATCCTCCAGCCACCTGACATGCAGAATTTTCCAGACACGTTCACTCATTTGCATCATAAAGATGGCACAGATAAGGATCATAGCACCTGTCTCCAGACGGGAAATATTTTTCTCGTTTGTCTGCCTGATAACATCTGTCACATCACTTTGGGCACTGATCTGAAATTGTTCCAGTTCCTTTATCACCGGGGATACATTAAAACCATTCTTCACAGCGATCATCAGCTTCACAGACACCTGCTGCCCCTCATCAACTGCAGTGCTGTCAGACCGATCTGTTCCTGTGCGCTCCGTTATTTTGCTGCTGTTTGAATTATTGGAAGTGCTTGCAGATTTTTTCGAATTCATACTGTCCTTTCCGGCACTTTCAGCAGACATATCTAAGTCTCTAGGATCAGCCGGCATATCACTCCCCTCCGGATCCGCTGACATTCCTCCGCCGCTCACGGTAAAGCCCATCTCATCCGAGGTATCTGCCCACTGATCTGACAGATAAATTCCCGGCAGCTGTTCGTTCTGATCAATGCCGTATAAGCGCACAGACTGACTGTCATCCAGGGTAAAGTCCTTCAGTAAATCTGCCTTTTCCAGTGCCAGCCCCTGCTTTTTCTTATCTTTCTGACTGCTTCTGTCTGTCACCCTGTTTTCATCTGCTGCCGACTCACTTTCCGACTGCATGGATGTGATACGGGATTGCCCTTCTGTTTTCTTTTTCAGGTTTTCAAGGGCTTTCTCGGATACAATACCATAGGGCATGCCCCCTGAAAAAGGTACTCCCGCTGTCACGGCCTGACCGGACAGCCATTTCATATAATCACTTTCCACATAATAAACGCTGACTTCACCGCTGTAATCTTCCCACTGCATCACTGCTGTCTGCTCTGAATAAGGTGTCAAAGCCTCCACCCCCTGCATGGACAGGATAGATGTCCGCATATCTGAAGATAGATTCTGAGACATTTCTGCCTGAATAACAACAGGTTTTTGAAGTTCTTTAAACAGATTCAGATACTGCCCTGCGGCATTCCAGATCCATACAAAGGAAATCGCAAAACCAATGACCGGCAGTAGAATTTCTCTCAGACTCAAAGTTTTGAAAGCAAGATACCACCATCGGCCTTTCTTATTCCTGCTCATGCTGTTTTGCCTTTCTTCTGTAAATAATCACTCCTGCCGTGCCGAGAATAACAACAGCGGCAATGACACCGATATACCACTGCAGACTAACGCCTTGCTTTTTCTCCTCTGTCTGGCTGCTGTCCGTACTGAGATCCAGCGGATTGATCACTGTGCTGATTTCTTTCTCCGCCGTGTAAGTCTGACCATCCTCATCTTCATAAGAAAGAATAAGTTTGCCGGAAGTCTCCCCGTACATCTCACCATCTGCTGATGACTCCTTCATGCCAGCAAATATTTTCAAAGTACCATTTGCTGCACTGCCGGCTTCCACACTGCCGATATAGGCACTGGTGCCCGTTGACAATCCCGGCGCATCCACCACGCAGCGGGCATTGTAAATGGCCCCTTTGCCCAGATTCAGTGCCTGCACATTGATGTTCATAGTATCACCGGCATTGATGCTATCCGGCAGCTCATCCGCTTCCAGTTCCACTCTAAGCGGCTGATGTATATCCACTGAAATCGTTCCCGATGAAGAAAGTGAAGATGCATCCGGATTGTCATAGGACATACTCAGCTGGATATCATAACGCCCTTCCTGTATCCCCGCTGACGCGGAAAATGTCAGAGGCAGTTTTAATGTCTCATTACTTCCGAGACGATCAAAGAAAAATGTATTGCTGTCTGCCTTTAATGTCAGATTCGTCTCTGCACAGGTCACATCAATGGTCATGTTCTGGACGTATTTAATCTTGCTTGTATTCTTGATTTCCACATTCAGTGTAAAATCTTTGCCCGCCTCCAGACGCTCAGGATCAGACTGGCATTTTGTAATAATCAGCTTCGGTTCGGATGTGGGCTTTTCTGACTCATCAGAACTGTTCTTCCCATCATTGCTCACAGATACATCCGATTTGCTGTCCTTTTTCACAGAATCCTTTTTCTTCTCATCCTTAATGGTCACATAAAGGGTAAAGCTTTGCTGGATTTCCTGACCATCGGCCTTCGCTGATACATCAAAAACAACCGGATAAGTCCCATTCTTCCGATCAGATTTCAACGGAAATGTATAACTGACAAGAAAAACCTGCTTCTTATCCTTTGTTCCATTCACCTTCTCCTCCGTTGCCTTAAATGTTTTCTGGTAATTTTTGTAGACAAAAGGCGCCGTACCGGTATCACCCAGATTCGGTGTCACTGTGACAGAAGAGACCGCTTTCATATCCTCCGCCACAAGAGGCAGCACCATCTGTACCTTGTCATCGGCCACTGTTGGTTCATATCCATCTTTATAGGCTTTTTCCATCCCCTCATAAATATGCGTATCATCAATCTGAAATTTGACAGCTGCCTGCTCGGATTCTGTCTGATCAGATTCACTCTGATTCTTTTCAGTCTCCGTCTGTTTTTCAGACTCCGGCACCGTTTCCGCCTCTGTTAATTTCTCTGCTTCTGTGCCCTGCGGCATTTTCTCTGTCACTTCTGCGGCCCACACCATCTGCGGCATCTGACACAGGCATAAGACCATCAAAAAAGCCAATAACCTTTTCCTCATCTTTTATCTAACGCTCCTTTTCATCCATTCAAGTCCAACTCATGTTGTCTGCCGGCTGTCTATCCATAGGTTTTCGAAGCTCCAGTATCCTGTTGCATGGAAAACCGCAGGGTATCTCATCCGCCATCAGCAGACAGGCCCTGTCCTTTGACGCTTCATCCAGTATTTTCAGAATACGTGCCTGTTCAGCCCGGTTCAGGTCCGTCATAAAAGTATCTGCCGCAATCAGATCCGGGTTCTGCAAAACAGCCTGTCCCACAGCGATCAATGCCCGGTCGTAGGCTGTGATCCGGTCTTCCTTATGATATTCCCGAATTTCCTCACCAATCTTTTTCAGCCACTCTGAAGCATGAGCCATGGCTTCCCGTCTGCTGTATCCCTGACACAAAAGGGGCAGTGCAATCTGCTCTCCCAGTGTCATGGATTCCAGAATTCCCGTTGTTTCATAGATGGCCGCTATACTGCCTCTGCATAATATAGTTCCCTCATTGGGCTTTATTTTCTGATCTAAAATCCTGATCAGGGTTGTCCGTCCGCTGCCGGCATTTCCTCTGATCATGACCCGTTCGCCCCGGCCAATTTCCAGTGAAAACTGATCCAGCACCAGGCGATCCGGCGGATACCATTTGACAATATCCTTTAACCTGCAGAGACAGTTATCGGCATCCTGCACTCCTGCCTTATCTTCACAATCATCCTGCATATGTATCCTCCCATCCTGTTTCCTGCATCCAGTTCTCCTGTCTGATCCTCACAATGATTCCCATATGTATCCTCTATACAATTTCTGATATCATTTATTACTCTTCTATCCTGTCCCTGATGCAATGCATCACACCGCCATCCATCTCGCAGACCACATCACAGAGCACATCGATATCCTTCTGGCTGTGACTGGAAAGTAAAATCGTCTTTCCCTTTTTCTTCTGGGCCAGTATCAGTTCATGCATCTGACTGACGCCATGCTTGTCCAGACCATTAAAAGGCTCATCCAGAATCAGCAGGGATGGATCCTCCATCAGTGCCTGTGCAATGCCAAGACGCTGCCTCATGCCAAGGGAATACTTGCTGACAGGCTTCTTCATCTCCGGATCCAATCCTACTGCCCGGATGGCCTCTGCCACTGCCTTTTTGTCAATTTTTTTGCGAAGAGATGCCAGCAGTTCAAGATTTCTCATGCCTGTAAGATTCGGCAGAAATCCCGGTGTCTCAATAATAATTCCCGTATCCTGGGGAAAATCCATATCTTTGCCGATTCGCTTATAATTCACGGTAATTTCACCGGAATCCGGAATCAGAAATCCACAGATACATTTCATCAGCACGGTCTTGCCGCTGCCGTTGTTGCCCACAATGCCGTAAATCCGGCCTTCCTTAAAATCATAACTGATATGATGCAGCACGGTCTCCTCGCCAAAACTTTTGCTCACATCCATGACCCTGATCACATCACGCATTATTTTCCCTCCGTTCCGCTGAATGAAAATGCATACCGACGAATAGCACATATGGTTAATATGAGCAATACTGCCAGTAAAGCAAGGCCGATTGCCACAGTCTGCCCCAATGTTGGCAGCTTATCATAGCCAAAATTATGCATATAAAATGTTGCCTGATTCAGGGGCGATATCCACCCCACCAGCACTCTGGCCTTGTAGCTTAACTGATCCGGCAGATGCAGCACCTTCTTAATATTGTCCGGATTCAGCAGCAGCCCGTAACAGCTGAAGGAAATGACCGCTGCAATCCCCGCTATCTGTCCTTTCCATATATTAAACAGCAGCATTACCAGAACCATTACCAGTGTATACAAAAGCATCAGCGCCAATACCCAGAGCATACTCTGCCATGGCCGGCTCATCTCGATAGCTTTCACCGCTGACGGCAGATTCAGTTCTTTGCCGCTGCCGGAATAAGCCAGCGCTGCCGCTGTCCGGCTCCACCGGTTGCCTGTGAAAGCATTCTGCATAGTCAGCACCACCGTGGAAAAAAGTGTAAATACCATGAAAAGCATAGTGGCCAGAGCCACATACACCATCTGCCCCACAACCCACACACGCCTTGTAGTCCGCATCAGATAAAATGGCGTTGCCGTGGTGATAAAGGGCATATCTGCAAATAAAATCAACAGTAGCAGCGACACAAGGAGAATCGCATTACTGTCTCCAAATGTCCATATGAAAGCTTCAAAAATCTGCATGGTTGTATCCCGCTCCACAGCAAACTGTACTGCTTTGTCTGTCAGAAGGTAACAGAGAATAAAATCCAGCAGAAAGGCGGTTACAACCCTTGCATTTTTGTGCCATCGGAGGAAATTATAGGAAGCCACCGACAGCACCATTTTTCCTTTATACCACACGTTCCAGACACCTCATCCCTGTTCTTCTCACTATAAGAGCAACCATTCCTGCCAGAAGCAGCAGCCACAGACAAATCCCCCAGTCCTTCAGGGGCCAGCTCCAGCTCATCACCAGCCATTCCTTTGGATACAATAATTTCAAAGCATCAAAATAGCGCTCATATACAATTTCCAACAGATAATCCACTATAAAAGGCCCAATCCAGGCCATCATCCGGTTAAATGTCCATAAGGACAGCAGCATGCCCACCAGTGACCACACCGCCCCAAAACAGCCATACCGGAAAACAAGGCCTATCAACTGCTGAATCTCATAGCTCTGGGCAATCTCCCCGGCAGCACCTGCAGTATCTGCAATATCTGCTGCCTGTGCCGCATTCGCAGTCCCTGAAGCTGTTTCCAATGGCATCAGCAAAACCGCACTTATAAGAATCACCAAAAGCGCAGCCCCCATCAGAGTCACTGCGCCGGACAGCATGCAGGCTGCTGCCTTCGAATGAATATAACTTGCTTTATCCGTCCTGTAAAGGACATTTTTGAACATACCGGATTTGACCTCATCAATACAGGCAGCGCCATATGGGAAAGCACAGATCACCGGTGCCACCAGCAGCGCATTGCCGGTTGTCAGGGATTCAAAGGCAAAGCTCAGGGCCTTTCCCGCTGCCAGGGGTTCTGACTGACCAAAGTCTGCCATGATGGTATCCATCCTTCCCAACAGCACAGCCGCCGTAAAAATCACAGCCGGAATCAGAATCCGGTGAATCCGGCCGATTTGTTTTTTATCATATGCTAACATTTTCTTCCTATCTGTTTCTTTTAATAACCTAACCAGGTATTGATAATTGTGCCATCTGTCGCATTTACCACACAAAAATGGTTGACCCACCCATCTTCTTTGTAATCTCCCTGGCTTGCGTAACCACTGAAAACATAAACTGGCACATATTCAAAGGCCTGATCCGAATTTTTAACCTTCACACGGCAATACATCTGACGAATATCATTCACATTCGCACAGACCTTTTCTGTCTCTGCTGTCGTTTCATCCTCCATTTCATCATCTGAAGCCATACCAAGTGATGTCATGGTACATTTCACCTGCATATAATTTTTAAAGGCCGTATAAATATCATCAAAAGGCAACATTTCTGCTGGCTGACTATCGGTTGAGGTTATTTCCATTGGAGAATCCCATCCCACAGATGTAATCTGATCATCTATTATCTCAAACTCCAACATTTCATAGGTCAGATTTGCCGCATAGGCATCCGTACTGTCATAGGACAGATCTGTTAAAAGACACGGAAGGTTATTGATAACAGGAACATATTTGATTCGCCACTGATTGCCATTATTGTCAGCTGAATCTACCTGCCATTCCTTATCCGTCAGATCTTTCAGCTTCTCACTGGTCATTTGAATGGCTTCCTCCCGGCTGATGACAGGATCAGCATTGTAATTGATATCCACTTCATCATTCAGTACAAAAGACATATCATGCACCTGATAGTCTGCATCCTGCCGATTATTGGCACTGATATGTGCACCCCTGCCTTCATAATCACCCATCACCTTTAACGATTGTGTCCTGTCCTCCTTACTGTAGTCTTCATCATCCCCATCCATCTCATCTTTCATCCAATAGGAGAACGGATGAAATGTCCAGTCTGTCTTTGTGCCTTCATCTTTTTCCGGTGCAGAATCATAATTTGATTTCAGGTTATCAATCTGCTCCTGATAAAATTCGACGGTACTATCTATCTCATCTTCTGTATACCCTTCTGCCAGTAAACCATCCCTGTCACTGATCTTCTGCTGACGCCAGAGAATGGCTTCCTCGATATCCGATTTCGTCATCTCATCCCGATATTCATAAACATCCTCTGTGCCAAAGAAAACATTACACCACCGCTTTACATCATCCGCAGATACAGACTGCGCCTCCGCCTGCAGAACCGGTACATTCTTTACTCTCACCTGATCTGCCTGAACCTTAATGGTTACATCACCTTCCGTGGAATCAAAGGAATCAGAAATTGCTTCAGATACAACCTTTCCATCTGCGTTTTCGTCAATGGCAATGGTATCATCAACGGACTGGCTCGTTTCATTCTGACTGGCCTGATTATCATTCTTGTTGGCCACAATATCCTGATCCGGCGTGGCCTGACAGCCTGTCATCAATAGTGCCGCTGAGATGGCTATACATGCATATTTTCTTATCTTCATCGTGCTTTCCTCCTGCCTTGCTTTAACATTTTCTGACTGTATTATAAAATTCACAGGCATAAAAAATGCATCATCCTATCTTTGTATTAGCAAAAAAGGAAGCAAATCTAACTATTCTGAAAAATATTCTAAAAAACGATGCCAATCAGGTATTTCCTGCTGACATCGTTTTTCAATTCACATTGTCAATACCCTAAACCAGCATTAATGATCGTGCCATCTATTGCATTAATTAAGCAGAAGATGCTGTCGTTCGTATCCTCGGTTCCGCTTACACTGATCTTCCCAAGGAATGCATACACAGGTACATACTGATACGTATTATCCGTATTTTTCTCCTTCACACGGCAATACATCTGCTGGATTTTTGTGATATTCACAGCTGCATCTTCGGAATCATCTTCCATCAACCCCAGTGAACTGACGCTGGTGCTCACCTTCATATAAGTTTTAAAAGCATCATACAGCTCATCAAAGGATTTCAGCTCTGACGTCTGACTGTCTGCAGATGTCACCTTCATCGGTGTATCCCACTCCGCAGATACAATTTGATCATCTGTCACTGAAAAATCAATCTGCTCATAATCCAGATTCGATGCATAAGTATCATCCGCAGTATAATCAATGGTACTGTAAACACAAGGTATCTGATCAATACTCGGAACATACTGGATGCGCCATTGATTGCCTATTGCCCAGACAGCATTCACCACCCATTCACCATCTGTCAATTCCTTCAGCTTCTGATCCGTCAACTTCACAGCCTCCTCCTGACTGATGGAGGACTTCCCATTGCTATTCAAACCAGCTTGTTCATCATCCCAGTAAAACATAATACTGTGCAGTTGATAATCAGGCGTTGATCTGTTGCTGGCACTCACATAAGCCATCTTGCCGTCGCAATCACCGATAACCTTTAACTTATCTGTTTTATCCAGATTGCTCCAATCTTCATCTCCGCCAGCTTCAGCCATTTCCCTATAATAGGAAGCAGGATGGAATGTCCAGTCTGTCTTTTGTCTCTCATCATCTTCAGGTGCACTTTCATAATTGGCTTTGAGATTATCTATTTCCTCCTGATAGGATTGGATCACCGCCTCTGCCGCTTCTTCTGTATATCCCTCTTCTGTGATCAATCGATCTTTGTCATTGATCCACTGCTGCCGCCAAAGAATGGCTTTCTGAATTTCTGACTTCGTCATCTGACTGGTTCCCTCATAGACATCTTCTGTCGTACCAAAGAAAGCCTTGGACCATCGCTTCACATCATCCACCGAAATATCCTGCGCTTCCGCCTGCATAACCGGTATAGGACGTGCCTTCACCTGGTCAACCTGAATATTGATTGTCACATCACCGCTGTCAGAAGCAAAGGATTCAGAATATCCTTCTGAAACAACCTTTTCCGCATCGGTATCTTCCGTTGATTCAGCAGCTGATTCTGCTTTCGATTGTTCCGTCTGCTGATCGTTTTTGTTGGCAACAATATCCTGATCCGGTGTAGCCTGACAACCGGATAATAACAACGATGTCACAATCATTAAGCCTATATAATTTCGTGCTTTCATCTTTATACTCCAATATGTCCAACGTAATTACAAATATCATGCCATCCAAGTTTGTTGTTCTTCTTCATGATAATCCTCCATTCTTTTGTGTAAATTTTTGTTACAGGCGGATTATATCACACCATTAATCAAAATTGTGGTCATTTCCCTTATCTCCATATTTTGTGCCTTTATCTCTTTCCCACTCTAAAATATAAAAGAAAATAACTCCAGCACAATTTCTTTATACTTTTCTTCTCCTGTATAGCTTCCCAACAAAGCCATCGCCACTGCCATACCGCTGTATCCATGTGCCATGCCTGCAAGACAATGCTTTGATTGAATACTTTTTACCAAATCTATGCCTACTTTCTGGGCAGTATGAAGCCCTCTGTTCATATGCCATAAGGATAACTGTCTTTTTGCCTGATTCCTCATCAACTCCGGAAAATTGAAACTGGTAATGTACATATAATATTCCTGTGTATTTCTAAATAAATTGGTTATCCCGAAAAAGCCTTGATTTACAAGCATTTTAAGAGGATTGCAAGTCGAATTTACTACCGATTTACTACTTTTAACGGAAAGGGCTTTGATATGCCACCGCAACCTCTTAAAGCTGACCCATGAATGAGCAACGGCACATCACACAATCGAATACAGACCGCACAAGCGGCGTTTCTTACTTCCCATAACCGGGAGAACAGGAACGCCGCTTTTTTTATACCCTCTGTTACGGAGTAGGAACGAAAAAGACCTTGCCACGCAAGGCTTTCCGGGCGTGTTCCCGAACGGGTAAGAGGTTTATACCTTATCCCTCAAAATCGCCGTTCTACTGCGTAACAAATCCGAAATAAAGGAGTGAACCACAATGGCAGTTTTCCGAGTGGAACGCAACACAGGCTACACCGTAATGAGCAACCACCACCTACGCAACAAGGAGCTGTCCCTAAAGGCAAAGGGGCTGTTATCGCAAATGCTGTCCTTGCCGGAGGATTGGGACTATACCCTTGCGGGACTATCCTACATCAACCGGGAGAAAATCGACGCTATCCGAGAAGCTGTCCGGGAACTGGAACGAGCCGGATATATCGTGCGTTCAAGGGAGCGTGACGAGAAAGGACGCTTGCGGGGTGCAGAGTATGTGATCTACGAACAGCCGCAAAAGCCTGTATCGGATTTACCTATATTGGAAAATCCAACATTGGATAATCCAACGTTGGAAAAACCTATGCAGGAAAAACCTACGTTGGAAAATCCAATGCAATTAAATAAAGATATACAAAGAACTGACTTACCAAAGAAAGAAAAATCAAATACGGATTTATCAAGTACCCATTCCATTCCTATCCATTCCCTAAATCCCCTGCCTTATGGGGACACGGCGGCTGTGCCGGAAAGGAAACGAACGGAAAAGAACGACGCATACCGTGTGTATGAGGAAATTATCAAGGACAATATCAGCTATGACATTCTCTTGCAGGATAACCACCTTGACGCTGACCGTATCAACGAAATCGTTGACCTTATCCTTGAAACCGTCTGCACGAAACGCAGTACGATCCGTGTTGCCGGGGACGACTACCCGGCAGAGCTTGTAAAGAGCAAATTTATGAAACTGGACAGCGAACATATCCGTTTTGTCCTTGACTGTATGCGGGAGAACACAACGAAAATCCGCAACATCAAACAGTACCTAAAGGCGACGTTGTTCAATGCACCGTCCACAATCGGCAATTATTATACGTCCCTTGTGTCGCACGACATGGCAAGCGACACATGGAATAAACCGAAATCCGGTTTTCCGGACTACTCATGCAAACCGGGCGAAAGCCTGTAATACAACCAAAGGAGGATTTTTCTATGGCACAGAAAACAGGAGCATTGATTTTTGACGAACAGACCGACCGCTACGACATTCGCTTTGACCTTGCCGACTACTACGGCGGCTTGCATTGCGGCGAGTGCTTGGAGGTATTCGCAGGCGGCAAATGGAAGCCGACCCGGATTGAGTACGGCGACAACTGGTACCTTGTTGGTATCCGAGCCGAGGACTTGAACGGCTTGCGGGTAAGAATTTAATGCATGGCACACGATGGGGCAACCGGGAAATCGGCTGTCCCTTTTTTCATGCCCGCGACGTACCGAAAAGCGGTGTGCCGCCCTAAACCACTACTACCCCATGAAAGGAGGAACAAATGCAGGAACAGGTAAATGAAAAAATCGTTGCCCTGTCTATCCGAGGGGCAAAGCTAACGGCTGTCATGCTGCAAAAGGCTATGAAAAAGCTGCTTGAAGAAATGAAACGGCAGCAAGGCAAGCCCCCAAAGGGCAAGCAGACCCTAAAGCAGCTTATGAAACAGAACGCAGGTGTTTCCAACATTGAGATCACCGGGGAGAATATCAAAGCCTTTGAGAGTACAGCAAAAAAGTATCATATCGACTTTGCGCTGAAAAAGGACATGACGGAAACACCGCCCCGGTATCTTGTGTTTTTCAAAGGCAGGGACGCGGACGTGCTGACCGCCGCTTTTAAGGAATTTTCCGCAAAGAAGCTGACGCAGGAACAAAAGCCCTCTATCCGAAAGGTGCTGTCCGACTTCAAGGAAAAGGCGGCAGCTCTGAACGCACAGCGGGTACAGGTAAAGAACAAAGACAGGGGGATTGAGCGATGAACAACGTAAACTTGAAAAAGCTGATACTTCCCAATCTCCCGTATCTTTTGTTTGTCTATCTCTTTGACAAAGCGGCACAAGCGGTAAGGCTTGCACCGGGAACAGACCTTTCCGCAAAGCTCTTAGGTATCGGGGACGGATTTACCGCCGCCTTTCATTCCCTTGTGCCGAGTTTTCACGGGACAGATCTTCTTATCGGCATTGCCGGGGCTGTCCTTATCCGGCTTATCGTTTACACCAAAGGAAAGAACGCAAAGAAATATCGGAAAGGCATAGAATACGGCTCTGCCCGTTGGAGTGCATAATTTTAAGTGTAAATGACACTTACATGGACGCACAGGAGGTTATGCACATGACTGATTATAGCAAAATTACAGCCCTTTACTCCCGCCTTTCCGTAGGCGACGAGGACAGGGACGGCGGCGAGAGCAACAGCATACAGAACCAAAAAATATTTTTGGAGAACTATGCCAGAGGGCAGCACCTAACCAATATCCGGCACTACATTGACGATGACGAAAGCGGCAGGTTTTTTGACCGTTCCGCCTACTCCCGCATGATGGACGATGTGGAAAACGGGAAAATCGGTGTCTGCATTATGAAAGACCTTACCCGCTGGGGGCGCGACTATCTCCAAGTCGGCAACGCGATGGAGATATTCAGACGGAACAATGTGCGCTTTATCGCGGTCAACAACGGCATAGACAGCGAGAAGCCCGACACATTGGAGTTTGCGCCCTTTATCAACATCATGTCGGAGTGGTACGCAAAGGACATCAGCAAGAAAGTGAAAACGGGCATTAAGACCAAAGGCATGAGCGGAAAGCCGATTGTCACCGAAGCCCCTTACGGCTATGTCAAAGACCCGGACAACAAGGATTTTTGGATAATCGACGAGGAAGCCGCCGCGGTTGTCCGTTTGATTTTCCGTCTGTTTATCGGCGGGAAGAACCGCAACCAAATCGCCGTATATCTGACACAGGAGCAAATCCCTACCCCCACTTTCTATATGAAAGACCGGGGGCGGGGAACCTGTAAAAATAAGACGCTCAACGAGGATAACCGCTGCAAGTGGAACAAAGCCACCTTGACCAATATCCTCACACGGCAAGAGTATTGCGGCGATGTGGTCAACTTCAAGACTACAAAGCATTTCCGGGATAAGCATAACCACTATGTAGACCGGAGCCAGTGGCACATCACAGAAAATGTGCATGAGCCGATTATCAGCCGCAGCGATTTTGAAACCGTACAGCGGATTTTGGAAAACGCACCCGTCAAACGCCCCAACGGGGACGGGGAAATCCACCCTCTGTCCGGCTTGCTTTTCTGTAAGGACTGCGGCGCAAAAATGCACATTCGCATAGATTACCGGAACGGCGGCAAGCGCCATGTTGCCTATTGCAGCGAGTACCACAAGGGAAAAGCCAAAAACCCCAAATGCAATTCCCCGCACATCATGGACGCGGACTTGCTCATGCAGACCATCGCGGAAGTGCTGAAGAAAATCGAGGACTATTCCATCAGCAACCGGGCGGAGTTTGAAGCATTAGTGAAAAAGAACCTTGCCATGCAGCAGACCGACCAGACCAAGAAACAGCAGAAGCGTATTCCGCAAATCACGACGCGCCTTGAACAGATTGACAAGGTGCTGAATAAGCTCTATGAGGACAACGCCCTCGGCACGATCCCGCAAGACCGTTATGAGCAGATGTCGCAGAAGTATTCGGAAGAATACTACGCGCTGAAAGCGGAGCTTGCCACGCTCCAAGAGCAGCTATCCGCTTACGAGAACGCGGGAGGACGGGCGCAGAAGTTTTTGAAGCTGACGGAACGTCATGCCGCCTTTACCGAGCTTACCCCCGCCATTCTCAACGAGTTTATCAGCCGGATTGAAGTGCATGAGCGCGACCAGAAAAGGGCGAGATACGCAATCCAGCACATCAGCATATATTTCAATTATATTGGCAAGTTTGAGAATAAAGTGACACAGCTTGTAGAGCCGACCGAGCAGGAAATCCGGCAAATGCGGGAGGAAATCGAAGAAGCCAAAAAGGAAAAGAGCCGCGCCTACCACCGGCAGTATTCAAGGGAGTATCGGGCGCGAAACCTTGAAAAGCAGCGGGAGTATGACCGCATGAAAGCGCGGGAATACCGGGCAAGGAGAAAGGCGCAGGCTGCCGCCGCACAGCCCACACAGTAAAACAGAATAACCGTCAACCAAGAGGGATTTTCCGAACTGCGGGAAATCCCTCTTTTGCGCCCGGAGAAAGGAGCCGCCTATGGCAGAACAGACCCCCGACAGTATCATCACGACCCAGAGGAACGGGCAGACCATTGTTGCGGAGTTGTTTTTCAATCACAGCAGCACAGAAACATTCCGCGACAAGCTGCTCAAACTGGTGCTTGCCGACAATTCGCGTTTATCCGCGTCTGACGGTCAAGAGCTGGAAAAAACAGAAATCTTGCGATAACAGCCGCCCTAACGAACCATTCCCCGTCCGGGCGGTTTCTATTTGAAAATCCTCATTTTCCCCAAGTCAAGAGCCGGGAAAAACACCCGAAAAATGCCCCTATTGCGTAACAGGGGCGCAGAAAGGAGAGTTTATGAGAACAGGGCTTACGAAGCAGGAAAAGACCACCGATATATGGTTTGACGAGAAAGACCCGCTGATCTATATCCGCACCCACAACACCGACTTAAAGAAGCGGCTTGCCGCCTACGCCGGACAGCACCCCGACCAGTGCCGCCAGACTGACGCAGACCCGGACACGGGCTGCATGGAGTTTGAAATCTGCAAGGGGCGTTTCTCTTTCCGTCTGACCGCCCCATACAGCGAAGAACGGAGGAACGCCGCCAGCAAAGCGGCAAAGAAACATTCCGGCAACTTGACACACCCTATTCAAAAAGATGTGCTATAATTTTTTTGAAAAAGTTTCGGATTAGATGTAGTATTTGCAGCTGAAACCGTAGTACATAGGTGAAGCCCGAAAGGAGGCGGTGAGATGATAGACGACGAAAAAATCATAGAAATGTTTTTTGGACGTTCAGAACAAGGCATACGAGAGCTGGATATAAAATACGGAAAGGTCTGCCACAATCTTTCCTACCATATCGTAGGCAGCAGACAAGACGCGGAGGAATGTGTAAACGACGCTTATTTAGGCGCATGGAACGCCATTCCCCCGGCACGACCTAACCCGCTGCTATCTTATCTTGTTAAAATCGTTCGGAACATTTCACTCAAAATCTATTGGAGAAAGGAAGCAGCCAAACGGAGCAGCCATTACACGATTGCTTTGGAAGAAATTGAAGCCTGTATAGCAGCCCCGAATACAGTAGAAGCAGAAATCGAAGCCAAAGAGTTAGCCCGTATCATTGAAGCATTTTTAGACACGCTGACTACCGAAAACCGCGTTATTTTCATGCGCCGCTATTGGTTTTCCGACAGCTATAAGGACATAGCCGAGTTTATGGGGCTTTCAGAAAAAAACATTTCTGTCCGGCTGACCCGTATCCGCGAGAAGATGAAGCAATATTTGATTGAAAGAGAGGTATTCGTATGAACGCAAAAAAGTTTTCCGACGCTATGAGTGAACTTGATACGAAATATGTTGATGAAGCCCTTAACTACAAAAAGAAAGCAAAGAAACCCGGTTGGGTTAAGTGGGGAGCTATGGCGGCTTGCTTTGCAGTAATTGCTGTTTTAGGCGTAGGCGTATTTCAAAGTGGATTGTTCGGGAACAAAACTGACATTGCCACTTTGGACAACGGAAATGAAATCATCTTTGTAAAATCGGAAACTGCTGGCTCAAGCATTGACATTGACGGGACTATAACAACAAGGCAACTTACGGAAACGGAAGCTGCATCTCTTTTTCCAAACTTGACCGTTACAGCTCATGCAGTTTTTCGTGTTGATGATACTGTTTCCGACAGCAACAAAGAATTGATTGGTTTTGAGGGAAAAATCGAAAATGCCAAAGTGGTAATATCTACAACGGATATAGCACTACTTGATACGAAGATTGTAGGAAGTGAAGAAAGTAGCGAAGTAAATGGCACAAGCGTGACGGCAGGATATTTTGTAACAGACCGGAACAGCGTGGGAGAACAGAATGTAATTTACTATGCGACCTTTAAGTTGGGAGATAGCACCGTATATGTTGAAAATGCGGGTGCAAAAACTGAAAGCGAAAGTGTGAAAAACGATTTGGCTACCATTATCCAAGAGCTGATAAATAATGGTGCGCTTGACCTAAGTTCTTTCAACGGATAACCCCATGAAAATTTAATACTACCATCAGGACAGCCGAGAAAATCGACTGTCCTTTTTCTATGCCGACAGGCAGAAAGGAGCGGCCAGCTATGACGAAACCGAGAGAGAAAACCCGCGAGGAATTGACTGCCGAGATTGAGGACGGAAAGAAGAAAATCCGGCAGTTTGAGAACCGGGAAAAGATGTTGCGTCAGAAGCTATCCAAAGAGGAATGCAGAACGCGCAGCCACCGCCTTATCGTCCGGGGCGCAGTCTTTGAAAGCATTGTGCCGGAAGCAAAGAACATGACCGACGAGGAAGCCACAGCACTTCTCCGGCTCGCCTTGACGAGTGAACCAGCGCGGGAGTTTTTGAGAAAAAGAGCCGAAGCCGGGAACGCAGAATAAATCCCTTTGGAACAAAGGGCGCACTTATACACCCTTGCGGGCGTGTGCGCTCTGCCGAGGGCTTGTCGGCACAGAGAGAAAGCCGCTTGCTTCCCCCTCTGACCGACATTGGCGGCTTTGCCGCAACAAGGGGCTGCACCCCTTGCGCCGCTTTGCGGCTATCCCTGCACACCCACAAAAACAGTACACCCGCCGTTGGCGTCTGTACTGTTTTTGCGGGTTTTATTATCCTATCCGGGAGGTGATACCCATAGCCATTTACCATTGGAACATCGGCATTGTGAGCCGAGGAAAAGGCAAATCAGCCGTTGCCGCAGCCGCCTACCGAAGCGGCGAAAAGCTGACAAACGAATGGGACGGAATGACCCATGACTACACCCGCAAAGGCGGCGTTGTCCATACCGAAATCATGCTGCCGCCCCACGCGCCACCCTCATTCTCTGACCGTTCAACCTTGTGGAATAGCGTGGAACTTTATGAGAAAGCCGGGAACGCCCAGCTTGCCAGAGAGATTGACGCGGCGCTCCCCATAGAATTATCCAGAGAGGAACAGATCCGGCTTGTCCGGGAATACTGTTCCTCTCAATTTGTTTCCAGAGGAATGTGCGTTGATTTTGCCATTCACGACACCGACAAAGGCAATCCCCACTGTCATATCATGCTTACCATGCGCCCCCTTGACGAGCGCGGCACATGGGCAGCGAAATCCAAAAAGGAATATGACCTTGACGAAAACGGCGAGCGTATCCGCTTGCCAAGCGGCAGATACAAAACCCACAAAGTTGACCTTACAGGCTGGAACGACAAGGACAACACCCTCTTGTGGCGCAAGGCGTGGGCTGACTATACCAACGACTTTTTGGAGAGAAACGGAAGCCCGGAGCGTATCGACCACCGCAGCAACGCCGAGCGCGGCATAGACGAGATACCCACCGTCCACATGGGCGTGGCGGCTTGCCAGATGGAGAAGAAAGGCATCGCCACCGAGAAAGGCGAACTGAACCGCAGTATTCAAAAGACAAACCGCCTTATCCGGGAAATCCGGGCGCAGATTGGGAAGCTCAAAGAGTGGATTGCCGACCTGTTCAAAGCGCGAGAAACCGCCCCGGAACAGCCGCCGCAATCTCCCAACCTTGCAAATCTGCTGATGAAGTATTTGAGCGTTCAGAGAGAAAAGAGCCGGAAGTATTCGCAGCGTTGGCAACAACAGCACGCAGCCGATGAACTGAAAACCATAGCGGCGGCGGTCAACTATCTTTCCGAGCATAGTATCTCGACCCTTGACGAGCTGGACGCCTCTCTTTCCTCTGTCAGTGATAAAGTCTATTCAATCCGGGAGGGAATGAAAACCGCCGAGCAGCGCATGAAAGAGCTGCAAAAGCTGATAGAGAACGGCGAGAATTATTTACAGTATAAACCCATTCATGCCGAACTGAAAAAGCTGAAAAACGGCTGGACGAACAAACGGGATAAGTATGAGGAAGCCCACCGCGCCGAGCTGACCCTATGGAACGCAGCAAGCCGCTATCTCCATGCAAATCTGACGGATATAAAGATGCTGCCTATCTCCAAATGGAAACAGGAATACGCCGACCTCAAAGAGCAGAGAGATACCGACTACACCAAACTGAAAGCTACCCGCACCGAGGTTGCCGAGCTTCAAAAAATCCGCAGGTGCGTGGATATTGCACTCCGCGCCGACCAACCGGAGCAGGCACAGACCCGCACCAAGCTGCACGAACAGGAGCGATAAAGAAAAGGACGGGCAAGCTACTTTGCCTGTCCGTCCTAAGTGTTTTCCGATAAAATGGACGCTATTGATTCCTAATATTAAAACCAACTTGCTCTTTCGTCCCTAAATTCGGGCAGGTCACTATGCTCATAAGGATTATAATTATTCAAATTGCAGCCAAACTCTTTCAATGATTTTATTTTATTATCCTTTGTCCATTCAACCAGGGAAATTCCATCAAATTCCTCTATGCTCCCATTGTTCATTTCATTTTTGAAATACCACTCCACAATCGTCTGATTTCCTTTGTGGAAAAATTGTTTGATTTCCCAAACAACGACTTTGCCACGAGTATTCCATTCCTGAAACCAGTGTTTTACGATTTGACGGTTATTATATTTTGGACTCCAACTTTCAGTATAAATTACATCTTCTGCAAAAATATTATCAATACCTAAGTCCTGTTTTGTAAGCCACATTTCAAACCATAAGTGAATAATTCTTTCTCTTTCATTCACAATCCAGCACCTCACTAACTTCCGATTTTTCGGTTTCATTCTACATCAAAACTATGAACAATTCAACCACAGAAAGAGAGGTATCAACCATGTATTACACCCAAGAACAGATAGACCACGCCAACCAAGCCGACCTTGTTTCTTTTCTGCAAGGACAGGGCGAGCAGCTTACCCGCGCCGGAAATGAATACCGCTGGAAGCGGCACGACAGCTTGACCGTCCGGGGAAACAAATGGTACAGGCACAGCCAGAGTAAGGGCGGCGCACCCATTGATTTTGTCATGGAGTTTTTCGGCAAGAGCTTCACCGAAGCCGTTGAACTGCTGACAGGAGAAAAAGGCGCAGCACCGCCGCCGGACAGACCAAGCTCCGCGTCCATTTCTGACTTCCGACTGCCACCCCGCAGCCCCGACAACCGCATAGCGAGGAACCACCTCACAGCCGCCCGCCGCATTGATGAAGATGTGACGGGCTTTTTCTTTTCCACCGGCGATATTTACGAGGAAGCCGCCCACCATAACGCAGTATTCGTCGGCAGAGATGAAAGCGGCATACCGCGATACGCCCACCAGCGCGGCACAGCCGAGAGTTTCCGGCTTGATGTGAAAGGCAGCGACAAAGCTTTTAACTTCTGCTACCGTGGCGAGGGCGAAAGATTGTTTGTTTTTGAAGCCCCGATAGACCTGTTATCTTTCCTCTGCCTGTTCAAAAAGGATTGGCAAAAGCAAAGCTATCTTGCGTTGGGCGGCGTGGGAGAAAAAGCCCTGCTGCGTTTCCTCTCTGACCGTCCGAACATCAAGACCGTGTACCTCTGCCTTGACAGCGACCAAGCCGGAAGCGACGCTTGCAGCCGCCTTGCAGAGCTTGTGCCGGAGGGCTTGACCGTCCACCGCCTTGTGCCGCTTTACAAGGACTGGAACGAGGTATTGCAGCACCGGGCAGAAATTGCGGACGGGAAGTATTTGCGGGAAGCGGTCTACGGCTTGAAAGAGCCAACCCAGGAAGAAACCGTTGAGATTATCCGAATGAGTGAGGTTGACACGCAGACCGTTGAATGGCTATGGGAGCCGTATATCCCCTTTGGGAAAGTAACCATTGTGCAAGGCAATCCCGGCGAGGGCAAGACCACCTTTGCCCTACGCCTTGCCGCCGCCTGCACCACCGGGGGAACGCTGCCGGGAATGAAGCCCTTGCCGCCATTCCAAGTAATTTACCAGACCGCCGAGGACGGTTTAGGCGATACCGTCAAGCCCCGTTTGATAGAAGCAGAAGCCGACCTTGACCGCGTGCTTGTGATTGATGAAGCCAAGCGGGAGCTTACCCTCTCCGATGAGCGCATAGAAAAGGCAATCACGCAGAACGGGGCGCGGCTGATTATCCTTGACCCCATACAGGCGTACATGGGCGAAAAGACCGATATGAACCGGGCAAACGAAGTGCGCCCCATGTTCCGCCGCCTTGCCGATGTTGCCGAGCGTACCGGGTGCGCCGTTATCCTTATCGGGCATTTGAACAAAGCGGCGGGCGGTCAATCAGCCTATCGCGGTTTAGGTTCTATCGACTTCCGGGCGGCGGCGCGGAGCGTCTTACTCATTGGGCGCGTGAAGCGCGAGCCGAATGTGCGCGTAGTCATTCACGACAAATCTTCCCTTGCGCCGGAGGGCAAGCCCGTTGCCTTTTGCCTTGACCCGGAAACAGGCTTTTCATGGATAGGCGAATACGACATCACCGCCGACGAGTTGCTGTCCGGCGCGGGCGGCAACACCGCCACCAAGACTGAGCAAGCCGAAAGGCTGATACTTGACCTGTTGGCAGACGGGAAAGAGCTTGCCAGTGAGGACATTGTAAAAGCCGCAGCCGAAGCCGGAATATCCGAAAGGACGGTACAGAACGCCAAGCGCAACATGGGCGGCATTTTAGGCGCAAGGCGTGTCGGCGGTCAATGGTACAACTTCATCAAGAAGAAGCAACCACCCGAACCCGCAAGCTGAAAGTGCAAAACGCAGACCCTTTGTACTTTGCACTTTCGCACTTTCACGATAATTTGCGTCAATAACTCAAAAAAGCACTTGACAAAACGCTTCATGGGGCAACGCCGAGGACATCAAGCCCTATATTGACCCGGTATTTGAAAACAACGTGCTTCTGACACAGACTGAACGGCTGATGATGAGCAGCCGCCCGAAGCAGCCAAAGTACGCAAGGAATAAAAATATCCTTGTTATCGGAGGAAGCGGCAGCGGCAAGACCCGCTTTTTCGTCAAACCAAACCTCATGCAAATGCACAGTTCCTACGTTGTGACCGACCCGAAAGGCACGGTTTTAGTCGAGTGTGGAAAGCTCTTGCAGCGGGGCGGCTACCGGATAAAGGTGTTGAACACGATAAACTTCAAGAAATCCATGCGGTACAATCCCTTTGCCTATATCCGCAGCGAAAAGGATATTTTGAAGCTGGTAAATACCATTATCGCCAACACCAAAGGCGACGGGGAAAAATCCGGCGAGGATTTTTGGGTGAAGTCGGAACGGCTCTTTTACTGCGCCCTGATCGGCTACATCTGGTATGAAGCCCCGGAAGCGGAAAAGAACTTCACGACGCTGCTTGAAATGATAAATGCGTCGGAAGCCCGCGAGGACGACCCGGAATTTCAAAGCCCCGTTGACCTCATGTTTGAACGCTTGGAGGAAAAAGACCCGGAGCATTTTGCGGTAAGGCAGTATAAAAAATTCCTGCTGTCCGCCGGAAAGACAAGAAGCTCTATCCTCATTTCCTGCGGTGCCAGACTTGCCCCGTTTGACATACGGGAACTGCGCGAGCTAATGGAAACCGACGAAATGGAGCTTGATACCATAGGCGACCGCAAAACGGCATTGTTCGTTATCATTTCTGATACGGACGACACCTTTAACTTTGTCGTGTCTATCCTCTACACGCAGCTTTTCAATCTCTTGTGTGATAAAGCCGACGACGAATACGGCGGCAGGCTTCCCGTTCATGTGCGCTGTCTGCTTGACGAGTTTGCGAATATCGGACAGATACCGAAGTTTGAAAAACTCATTGCCACTATCCGAAGCCGTGAAATCTCCGCGTCTATCATCTTGCAGAGCCAGTCACAGCTAAAGGCAATCTACAAGGACAACGCCGATACCATAGTCGGCAACTGCGATACGACCCTGTTCTTGGGCGGCAAGGAAAAAACGACGCTCAAAGAAATGTCGGAGCTTTTGGGGAAAGAAACCATTGACAGCTTCAACACTTCCGAAACCCGCAGCAATCAGAAATCCTACGGCTTGAACTATCAGAAATTAGGAAAGGAACTTATGTCACAAGACGAGATCGCCGTTATGGACGGAGGAAAATGTATCTTGCAGCTACGCGGTGTGCGTCCGTTCTTTTCGGATAAGTACGATATAACGAAGCACCCGAAGTATAAGTATCTTTCCGACGCTGACCCGAAGAACGCCTTTGACATGGAAAAGCATATCAAACGCCGCCCCGCTATCGTAAAGCCGGACGAAGCCTTTGACTACTACGAAATCGACGCAGACGATTTGACCGGGGACACAGACCATGAGTAACGCAGAAAACAGACCGCATTTGCGGCTGATTGTCACAGAACAGCCTGCAAAGCTGCACCGGGAGGAAATGCAGCGGCAGGCGGAACTAAAACAGTTTATCGCAAGGTGCGAAGCCCTGTATGAAAAGAACCGGGCAAAATCAAACATCATTTATTTACAGGAGGACAGACCATGAATAAACGTATCAAAAAGAAAGTCGCAAAACGGCAGATGATAGCAGCCATACGGGGAATTGTGGAACTGGCGCAGGAAATGGAACGCCGGGAGGAAGAACGCAAACGGCGTTATGTAGAAGCCTTTGAGCAATACTATCTGACCCACGCAAACGCCCGATAATCCGGGAAAGGAGGTTGACCCCATAAAGACAGTAAATACCGGCTACATGGTACGCGCCCCTACTTGGACGCAAAAGCGGCAAAGTGCCGCAGACAATGACAACTGAATACCGCCGTGCCGCAGCACCAACGCCGCACGGGGACTTGCCGCCTATCAATCTGACAGGCGGCTTTTTTCATACCAAAAACCAAACAATCAAAATTTTTTACAGCCGCAAAAGCGGCAGAAAGTGAGGATATCATATGGCATTTTTCAATTCTGCAATCGACGTTTTACAGACCCTTGTTATCGCACTTGGCGCAGGCTTAGGCATTTGGGGTGTTATCAATCTGCTTGAGGGCTACGGCAACGACAATCCGGGCGCAAAATCGCAAGGCATGAAGCAGTTCATGGCTAATTAAAGGGAACAAAAAGAAAGGGAATGCACAATCCAGACGGTATCAGCGGCAGGCTACAAGAATAAATTGTGATTTCACAAGATTGGTGTTATAATAAGAGAAAAGTTCCTGCCGGGGCAACCGCCCCGGTGGTATGGATAGAAAGGCAGGAAAACAATATGCACATCAGCTATAAACCACTCTGGCACACACTGTTAGAGCGTGATATGAGAAAAGAGGATTTAAGGCTTGCTGCTGGTATGACAACAAATATGATTGCCAACATGAGCAAAGAGGGAAAGCACATCAGCATGGATACATTAGCCCGTATCTGTGAAACTCTGAATTGTGAGATTACTGATGTGATTGAGTTAGTACCAGACGAGCCTGCTTCCACAGGAGGTAAGGAACATGAGCGAATTGAAACCAAGAATAACGGAAAACGGAATTGATTATATCCTTGTCGGAGATTACTACATTCCAGGCTTGAAACTGCCGGAGGAACACCGCCCTATCGGAAAGTACGGACGAATGCACCGGGAATATTTAAGAGAAGTCCACCCAGCCAGATTGAATACATTGATACTGACCGGAGAATTGTTGACATATCTTGCAGACCTGAATGAACAGGCACAAAAACGGTTAGACACTATCATGGAGCAGATGAAAGCTACCGAGGGCGTGACAGAGGAATTGAAGTGTACCCGACAAATGGAATGGGTGCAGCGTTGCAATAACATTCACAACAGGGCAGAAGAAATTGTTTTGTATGAGATGATTTATTCATAACGGGAGCAATTAAATCGGAGGTATATAAGATGATTGAAATTGTATTTGGTGAAAGTGCCTGTGGAAGTTTGAAAATTGCCCAAACTTACGGCAAGGGAAAGTATAGAGGAAGTGCTGTTTCAATATTTATGAGGCACGAAGACGGGAGTGTTCCATCTTCAGATGAAATGAAAAAGGCACAGCTTCAAGCACAGGAACAAGAACGCATTGCTTGGGAGAATGCTATTCCATTGGGAGGCAAGAGCAGTGATGTTTATTGTTTTGATATGGTTCTTAGTGTGGGAGATATTTCTGATAATGGAATTGGCGAACAGCGGAAAAATATTTTCAAGAAAATGCTGTCTGTCTGCTTTGTAGAGGATTTAGATTATCAGGTTGAAGAAAAAATACAGAAAATTAAAACTACATTGACCTCAGTGATTGAACGATATGTAGCTGGGGAAGAAATTCGCATTTGGTATAGCTATAATCCAGATGAGCTTTGTGGTATGTATTGGCTTATGAAACAACTTCAACCATTAAACTGCCAGACAACAATTTATTTGGTTAAGTTACCTACATGGGAATATGGAAAAGAAAATACTATGACATCCAAAATAGCATGGGGCGAGGTGTCTCCTGGCGAATGGGGAAACTATATAACTCTACAAGAGAAAGCTAATCCTGTATTTCTTTCAGCTTGTACTATGAAATGGAATCAACTTCAAAATGAAAATGCACCTTTGCGTGCAATGTTAAATGGTAAATTGCAAAGCGTTTCAGAAGATATATATGATAGTTTCATTCTTCGTGAAATTGCGGAACAGCCAGAGCAATTCAAAATGGCTATTGTCATAGGTAATGTTTTAGGAAAATATCAACTTGGAATTAGTGATGTATGGATTTCCAATCGCATTGATAAAATGCTTGAAGATGGTGTGTTGGAAATTATACAGGACGCACCAAAGGGAGAAACAAATTATCGCCGAATATTAAGAAAACGAATGAAATAATAACCACAGCACAAACCGCTGCTACATGGAATCCAACAAACCATGCAACAGCGGTTTTCCTTTACCGTTTTTTCCTCTGGCTGATAGGCGTTCCCATTTTCTTTGATTTTTTGAGAATACGAATGAACCAGCGAAATTCTTCTTCTGACAGGTTTTTATAGTTGATACCAAGCTGCTTGCAGTAAAGGATAACCAGTTTTTCATCTCGACTGCCCTTGAAATTTTCGACCGCTTCCAGATTTTCTTTCAGTTCATCGGCAACGGTAGTTTGGGGCGCACTCTCGCTGTCCTTTTTGTGGAATTCCCGAATATCCCGGATAATCAGGTTGAGGTCATCCAGAACCATGTGACTGAAATACTCATCATCACTGATATGTGCGGCTTGCAGCACCTTCAAATGCGGGTCATCTTCGCCAGGGCGATACCGTTCAATAATTTCATGCCGGACGGTATCAACAAGGGAGTTGAGATTTTGGATTTGCATGGTGGCAATCCCGTCCACATAAATCTCAATGTCCGCAAGAAACTTGATAAAGTCCTTATGGGTGGCAAGTTCGCAGAGCAGACGGTTGTTAATCCGACCGCTTTTCAGCAGTGCCACCATCTCATCGTTCAAATGCAGCTCCGTCAGTGGCGTGTTGATCTGCTCCCTGTTCTCTGTCCGGCACAGCAGATAATCGACGGAAACCCCATAGAAGTCTGCCAGCGTGATAAGGTTGCCATGATTGATTTCCTTATAATCCTCTTTTTCATAACTGCCAAGGGCTGATTTAGAAATGCCCGTCAGCTTTGATAGTTCTTCCAGATTTAAGCCTTTGTCTTTGCGGAGTTCCCAAAGGCGTTCCTGTATGCTTGTTGCAACTTTCATGGGCGCACGCTCCTTTCCGGTGGTTTTATTTCTGCCGTTTAACTGGATTATATCACACTTTCCGCAATCGTGGAAATTTCTGATTTTCCCCCTGATTCCTACTTTGTGGATATACGGCACAGGGCACAAAAATGTTCTATGATACAGGTAGTTCATCGATGGATTATTCCAATCGAATGACCAGCCTG
>NZ_JAAXCM010000020.1:0-148208 GCF_019734885.1 Pseudocoprococcus catus
ACAAATAGCATAAGAAGAATAACTATATAGGGCAGGGACTGCCCGAATTTACGCCTGTGGAGATAGTAGGTCACGAGGTCTGTGAAGCAGGAAGCCCATTGGCTTTAGACAATGGGTAGTTCACGGATGGTAATCAGACAATTATCTTGAGTACACAAGGAACGAATCCATCGGAAGTACCGGTGGAATTGGTGAATTTTCTGAAATATGTTGGCCAGGATACGGATGAAGCAGAAACGAATGATGATTATGTGAGATTGTTGCAGGAACAGATAAAACGCATAAAACAAAACCGTGACTGGGAGGGAAAGTATATGCTGTTAGAAGAGATGATGCGAGATGAGCGAGAAGAAGGCAGACAAGAAGGCAGAGAAGAAGGCAGACAGGAAGGTCAGGAGCGAATGAGTCAGCTGATTTTGTTGTTGTTAAAGCAGAACAGGAATGAAGATATTGCCAAAGCAGCTGCAGACAGAGATTATCAGGAGCAACTGTTCAAGGAGTTTAACTTGTAAAGGGATACTGTGCGAGTATCTGATGGATGAAGAAGAATTACTTGAGGACATAAGATAAAATACAGAATGAGAGTGAAATAAAATGTATAAAAAAGTAGTAAACAGTTTACTTGAAGTATGGGGCAAGAGGAATCCTGTTTACGAAAGATAAAAGCACTATAATTAAAGAGGGAGGATATGACTCATTTGGAATCATATCCTCCCTGTGTTTTGTCCTGAAGAAGCAGCAAATCTGAGATATTTGTACCTAATCAGGATGTTTTCATTTTGCTAATGATACATGGTATCTGCAGCGCAGCAGATAAAATAAGTCCCAGTGCAAGGCATACCGCCCAATGACTGAATCCTGTACAGCTAAGAAGCAGAATGATACTGTTATACAATATCATTGCAGCAATGACAACATGCCGAAAATGTTTCTGCTCATCAAGTGTTGCCGGACGCTGAGGTGACATGATGGGACTGTTGATCATTAGACTAATTGATGCCAGTGCCAGTACAATATACAGTGCCAGACAAGTTGAAATATGAATTGCCAGATACATAAAGCCAGACAGCAGTGTACAGGAAATGATAAGGCATGTCCGTGCTGTTTTAGCATGGAAGCCACCGCTGAATTTTCGGATAGTCATAAAGGGAAGAATGAGAAGCAGAGCTTCCGGCAGCCTTCCGATACATGCACTAATGATAAATAAAAGAAATAGCGGTGTCCATGCAAATAGAAAACAATATGCAGCATAGACATAAAGCTCACGATCGGCTGGTTGAAGAGTATCTTCGCGAATCAGCCAGTCAATTAAGTGATTTGAAATAGTGGTAATCATTTTTTATTATGAGAAAGATTTTTCTTAAATTGAGTTAAACTTTCAGGAGCTGAAGGTTCATGACAGAGCAGTGTAGAGTTGGAATGCGCTTCTGTATGAATGACTATTTTAAGAAAATTAGAGGTTACATTGGCAAGTGAATAATTGCTATCTTTTTTCATAAAATTAGATCTCCTTTGCTAAATGAATTAAGATTTATTATATTGTAATATCTTATTTACTATATTACAGTGAGTGGTGACAAGATGTCTAGAGAACATGACAGATGGTTAAGAAAAAGATAAAAACTGTGTTAGAAAGTAGAATATTAGTCGTTAAAGAGAATATAAAAGAAGATTTCTGTAACACATGATTTTAAATAGCGCCTTCGCAGTTGACTTATATACTTTGAATGAATATAATTTGAGAATAGCAGGGGTGAAAGGAAACATAAGATGATTGATATTATAAATATAGGGGTAAATTATATCATTGAGATGGTTGCTGCATGGCAATATTTTCGTAGTTTTTACAGTTCGAAATGTTCAAAACAGACAGAGTGTATGTTTATGGTAAGCGCATATGTAATGATGTTTTGCTTGTTTTGGCTTCAGATATTCTGGTTTAATGCCGTTGACTTTTTGATTATTAATTGCTTTTTATGTTTTTATTTATTTTCCAGAAGGATGTCATCTTCTGTTTTTCATGCATTGATTTTAACTGTAGCAATGGTAGTCACGGAAGTAATTATAGAGTTGGTATGTATGCGATTATTAGATGGATTTCTTGTTTTTACGCAGAATTCAATTTCTTATGCTATTGTATCTATTGGCAGCCGTATATTTTATTTTTTTGTTATACGAATTATTATTGTAGTTTTTGCACCGAAGAAAGAGAGATTGGAAGCCAAAAGCGGCTTTACAGTTTTATTGAGTGTCACTCCATTGATATCAGTTTGGCTTACTCTTGTAATTGTAGTGATTTGTATGAATGGCCATATAGATTTCATAATGGGTGGAATGCTATTGGCGAGTATGGCGCTTCTTCTTGTTATGAATTTTGTTGTATTTTGGGCCTATGATTCTGATCAGAAATTTATGAGGAACTATTTGATGATGCAGGCTGATCTGAAAGAGCAGCAGGCAGAAGCGGAGTATTATCGCAGATTGGCGGAGCAGACAGAGAATCAGAAGATTTTAATTCATGATATCAAGAATCATCTGCAGACGATTGCAGGTTTGAGTGAAGATGGTGGAGAATCGAAGATTCATGAATATGTGCAGCAATTAATGGAGATGCCGGAGATGAAATCTTCGGTGACTTATTGTAGTCAGCCGGTGCTGAATGTGATTCTGGGACAATATCAGGAGATTTGTAAGAAGAAGAGCATTCAGTTTGGGGTTGACATCCGAAAGGATAGTGTAGATTATATAACCATGGATGATTTAACAGCTCTGTTTGGCAATCTTCTGAAAAATGCTGTGGAAGCTGCAGCAGGTGTGTCAGAAGCTTATATAGATGTGACGGTGAATTATAATTATAAGTCAAAGCAGACATTTATATCTGTAGAAAATTCGGTACTGTATCCACCGAGGTTTGATGGAGATGGCGGACTTATTTCACGGAAGAATGATGGCAAGTTGCATGGGGTAGGAATAAAGAGTATTCAGCGTGCGGCCGAACATTATCAGGGAGAAGTAAGTTATCATTATGATAAAGAAGCGAAATGTTTTCATATGATGGTTTTGCTGACGAATAACAAGTGATGGGGTGGAGAATAGAAATGAGAATTGCTGTATGTGATGATGATCAGAACTTTTGTAAAGAAATGCTGAAGTATCTTCAAGGTTATTTTAAAGAGAAGAAATTGAAGCAGCCGGAATATGTTTGTTTTTCCAGTGGAGAAGCAATGATGAAAGCCGGAGGAATATTTGATATGGCTTTTCTGGATGTGGAAATGGATGGCATCAGTGGTATTCATGCCGGTGAGTATCTGAAAAAGAAGAATGATAAAATTCTCATTTTTATTGTAACTTCTTTTCCGGAATATCTGGATGAAGCCATGTCATTCAGGGTTTTCAGATATTTGTCAAAGCCACTTGACAAGGCTAGACTGTATCGGAATTTGGAAGCAGCACTGAAGATTTATACGGTATCTAATCGTAAAATAGCCGTGGAGACAAAAGATGGGACGTATAGTCTTACGGCAGAAAATATTGTGATGGTGGAGGCTGTCAATCGGAAGGTAATCTTGTATACATTAAAACGTGAATTTGAATGTGTTCATCCAATTAAATATTGGGCGGAACAACTAACAGATAAATGCTTTTGTCAGCCACATCGGAGTTTTATTGTGAATCTGAAATATGTACAGAAATTTGATAACCATCTTATTTCTCTGGCTGGTGACAGAGTGGCTTATTTGACAAGACGAAAATACAAAGAATTTAAAGATGCGTATTTGTTTTACTTAGAGAGTGCAAAATAATAATCTAATAGAAGCGGATTAAAGCACTGCTGTTTTATTGGAAGACAGAATGGGTTTTATATAATCCATTAGATTTCAAGAAGACAGTAGTTCTTTTAAAATTGACCAAAAATAGCTGAAAAATGTCGTTTGATTCATATAGTATTGCTAAAAATGTTGCTTTGAAGTATATTGATGGAAAGAAAATTGCTTTATGAAGGAGGAAGGAAAATGAGAAAATTATTTAAGATGGGAATTGTTACGTGTTTATTATGTTGTTTATTGGCGTCTACCGTCTATGCAGGAAATTCGAGTTTTGGTTCAACAAAAGTCAAATATCAGACGTTGAGTACTGGAACGGAATTAACATCTACCAGTTCAAGAAACACAAAAGCGACAACAAATGCAAAATGGTTTTATTATGTAACAGCTATTTCATTTCCGCGGAGTACAGATGGAACTTTAGGCATGATGCATGTACCGGGGTTATATTCTCATGCTAATGAAATATATCAGGCAAAGGGCGAAGCACAGTGGACAAAAACGACATTTTCTTATTTGGATTATGCTGGATGGTTAAGCGGACAGGGAAAAGCAGGAACAACATATACCTTATGTGCACGTTTGGATAATCTTTTCCGTAGTGGTTATGGCTATACACAGGGTGCGTGGAATTCTAACTAGTTTCTATTCAAATCAAATAATTAGAGGTCGGCAACCAGGTCGTTTTTCGACCTGGTTGTTTTTTTAATGATGAGGATAAATATTATGAACAGAAAAATCATAGGAATTTTGGGATTAGTAGGTTTAGTGCTGACAGGCTGTGCGGCACCAGAAGTTGAAACAGAGCAAACAATGATGGGTTCTTACAGCTCAGATGAAATTATGCAAGATAATGGCCGAAAAATAGAAAAGCATTTTCAAAATGAAGGAGAAGATGGTGTGCTTGATATAAATGCTGTTGTGGATATTCCGGATATATCGTTGAAAGAAGGCGTTATACAAAGTAAAGAATGGGATATTTCCATGTTGGAAAATGTGCTGTGTCCAGGGACAGATATGATTTTAGAGCAGAACAGTCAAAGCGACTATACACGTTATATTGGTGGATCTGCTTATAATGATTTGGATTATGATATATATTTTGAAATTTCAAAATTAGATAATTCATTGACGTATTGTAATTATAAGTTAGATGATTATTTTGTTAATGAGGAGTTTGAATTAGTAAAGGAGACTGAATGGACAGAATCAGAGCAAAATTTTGTAAAGAAAATGGAAGAAAATAGTTTAGACTTGTATTCGAAATTGGGTATAGAAGCGGAAGTTGCAAATACAGATTTAACAGTTTCAAATGAAAAACAGTATTGCAGTGTAAAAATGTTAAGAACTTTAGATGGGTGTTCCTGGCTGGATGCAGGCGGAGAGCCTGTTTGTGATACGATACAAATAGCAGAACCGGGGATTAATGTTTTGTCAGTAGCAGAACAATATACGACAAAGGATGTTAAAGAGGCAAGCGTATTATCTATTGATGAAATCATGCAGATTATTGATGATGGGGTAAAGAACGGAAATATTCACACATATATAATGGAAGAAAAAGGCTTTGATTATACAATACAATCCATACGGATGGGATATATGACACAAATAGAAGATGGAGCAATGCACTTTTTCCCAGTATGGTATTTTCAATGTAAATTGGGTGAAAAAGGTATTACATTACTGGCTCTGGATGCAAGAAATGGTGCTGTTATTTATATGGGATAAAGAAGGATATAATAAACGATGAAAAGAATAATGTTAAAAAGATCAATATTAAATATCCGAATGCTGTTTGTTATTGTTACCAATTTTATTATCTTGTTTGTAAGTCTATTTGAATATGGAATTATAACAGTGGATGGGAAGACTCCGGGCACTACATATGATATTTTGACTATGTATACAATTCCCTTTGCAATTTCTTCATTTATTATATTTGCAGGGATATTTCCGGGGCTACCATATGCGTTTAGTTATTTAGAAGAACGTAATAGTGGATATTTGAAGTATATTCGGACAAGAATTAATATAGGAAAGTATGCAAAATATAAAGTGCTTTTTAGTGGATTGTCAGGTGGATTATCTGTTATGATTCCTGGGGTTATGATTTTTGCAGTTATTTGTTTGATTGGGCGAAAAGTCATTCCTGGTGATAATGGACATATATTTAAACAATTGATGTGGGCACCGTACATGTATATTTGGGGTGGTCGTTTTGTGTTGTTGTTAAAAGCAATATTATTGTTTTTATTTGGTGCAATGTGGGCCGAATTAGCTTTATTATTTTCAAATATTTTTAAAAATCGATATGTGGCCTATGTTTTACCCTTTTTAGCCTATGAATTAATGTGGTTAGTATTTCCAGTTGGAATATGGAATCCGGTATACCTTGTCAGAAGTGATTTTGGTCGTGATATTCCGGTATTTATACCATATTTAGTAGATATGGGGTATATTGTAATATTATGTTTAATCAATATGGTGTTAATGAAGCGGAGGGGGCGGCAATGAATATAAATTTCCGTCAAATAATACTTGTTTTATCAGGGCAGCTACGAGCTGCTTTGATGTCGAAAAGAGTTTTGATTGGATATTTGATTGGAGTAATGGCGGCATTAAAGGCGGCGTATTTGTATGGAGAGTATGCGTCGAATCATCCAATCCAAATATTTGAACCATGGCTGATGAATTTTAGAAGTCTTGCTGATATTACAATTATGTTAGTTGGATTTATTCTTGTTGTGGCAGATGCTCCTTTTGTAGATTCAAGGTCACTTTTGACAATATACCGCACTTCGAGAGGAAATTGGTATGATGGGCTGTGTTTGTATGTTTTAGTGCAGGGAATTATCTATTTTGCACTATCATTGACGGCAAGCTGTATTTATACGATTCCTCATGGTTATATTCAAAATCAATGGAGTGTGGCAATGAAGCAATTAGTTTTGTGGCCGTCGGACAAAGCAATCATAACATGGCATCTTGTTGCACCGGATAAAACTTTGATTGAAGGGGTTCTTCCGTGGGAATCGGTTTTTCATACATTTTTGTTGATGCTTTTGTACAGTCTGGTGCTTGGAATGCTATTATATGTACTCAATGCTGGAATAAACAAGGCAATAGGAACCATCGCGGCAGCAGCTGTTCATGTAAGCGGCATAATTTTAATGAATCTAAATGTTTCATATAAGATTACAAGGTGGTCATTGCTGAAAAACAGTAGCTATCTTTGGCATTTTGAGGCAAAACTTGATTTAGTGTTTTCATATGCTCTCTTTTTATTGTGTTATGTCTGCATTTTGTTTATTGGTCCGATAATATTAAAACATGCGGATTTCAGGTATTCAGTAGGTGAAGAAAATGACTAAGAAATATCGATGGATTTTCGGCATACTAATCACAATATGTATGAGTATAATTTTAATTTTGATTTCAAGTATTGCTTTAGATTATCATAGAAATGTCTGGCGTTATCTTGGAGGACCTGTGAGTGATGGTATTGTTCCTCAGAAGGTGATTGAGTGGCTGTTGATAGTGACGCCGGTTTGGACAATATGTGGTTGGTGGCTAAATAATCAATTCGCACTTGTTCAAATGACAGTGTTTCGATATGGGAATATAGGTGTATGGTGGAAACAGCAGATAAAGGAAGTGTACTTATTACATAGCTGGTATTATATTTTAATGTTTGTGGTTTTGAAATTGAGAATACAGAAATATTGGACGGCTAATTTGTATTTAGAGATTTTAATGATTTTGATACATTCACTTTTTATGTTAACAATAATGATTTTAATAAGAATTGTCGTTAATAATATGCTGGCTTCTTTTACTTGCATTTTGATGTTAGAAATTTTGAGTATTTATGCTTCGGCACAAAAATGGTTTAGTCCAAAATACTGTCCATTTGTCTGGGGGATGTATAATGTATGTAATCAGACATATCCAAATAAAGGGTATGATATAGAAAAAGCTATTGTGTTGTCAGTTGTTTTTATTATAGTATTAAATGCTGCGATTTTTGTGGATAAGAAGTTGTTGAAAAGGAGTTTGAGCCATGGAAAAAATAGAACTGATAGGAGTGAATAAGTCTTTTAAAGAGGAAAAAGTATTAAAAGATATTTGTTTAACATTAACTGACAATAAAATTTACGGTTTTGTTGGCAGAAATGGTTCTGGGAAATCGGTCTTATTTAAGATTATTTGTGGGTACGTGATAGCGGACAGTGGAAAAATTATGATAGATGGTAAAGAACTTGGAAAGGATATGGATTTTCCAGAAGGATTAGGAGCTTTAATTGAAACGCCTGGATTTATCTGGTATCAAAGTGGGTTCGAAAACTTACGTTATCTGGCTCGTATTAGAAATAAAATTAATGATGCACAGGTAAAGGATGCAATACGTCAGGTTGGGTTGAATCCAGACAGTAAGAAATGGGTAGGGAAATATTCCATGGGGATGAAGCAGAGACTGGGAATTGCTCAAGCGATTATGGAAAATCCAGATATTTTAGTTTTGGATGAGCCGATGAATGCATTAGATGAGGAAGGCGTTGAGGAAATTAGGCAGCTTTTGTTGAAATATCGACAGCTGGGGAGATGTATTCTCATTACAAGCCATAATAGGGAGGATATTGAAATATTATGTGATGAGGTATTTGAAATAAAAAGCGGTGTATTGCAATAATGTTTTTTGTTGCATAGGAAATTGCGTCCTATGCAACAAAAATGCTCCGAGAGGGCGCGCATTGTCCGATGGACAATAGCTATGCGTTGACAAAAACGGAGTGAAGATGCACTTATGATGCGCCCTTCTGGTATCATATTCATACAAACACTTTCGAATATATTATGAGAAGAAAGGGGCAATGGGTATGAGAAAATCAGGGAATTTACGGATGATTATGGCAGCAGCATTGACGCTGGTATGTGTTATGACGATAGCAGGATGCGGTAAGCAGCAGGCGGGCGCAGGATCAGGTTCAGAGCAAAGTGCACAAAGTGCTCTGGAACATGTGCTGAGCTGTACAGTTCAGGAGGCTGCTGATTTTGAGACGGCATCGGAAGAAATTAAACAGGCAGCAGAGGAAACCGGGGATGAGACAGGGATTGTTTCTGTAGATGGACTGGAAACATATTTTCAGGGGAGATTCGGGGATGATATGACTGAAGATTGTCTGAACAAGATGATGACGGATCGCACCATTGCAGTGAGTATCAAACTGGCGGAGCAGTATCAGTCAGATATTCTGGCAGAGGACATTCAATTGACGAAGAAATCAAGCAACGAAGATATGTATGATTTCGAAGCAAAGTTGGTGACAGCAGCTGACAGTAAGCAGATTGCATCAGTGACGGGCGTTGTCACGATGGAGGAGAGGCAGTCGTCCTGGAAGATTTCTAATTTGACGCTAAAAGTAAGTGAGTCATAAATGGTTCATAAAAGTAAGTGAGTCATAAATATTTCTATTGAGTGTAGAAACATCCTCTGGTATACTAATTGTATAGAAACGAAAACAATGGCAGCTCTTATAAGGAGGCGATGCGGATGAAGTCTTTCAAAACTTTACGAATGGTGATAACGATTGTGGATGTGGTGTGTTTATTGGCCGTGTTGTTTGTTCCGGCTCTTGAGGCAGCGAAGCATAACTTCTTTGCCTGGCTGATTCTGGGACTTCTGACGTTGTATGTTCTCTTTATGTGGCTGGTGTTAGGGCGCAGAAACAACAGTGGTTATGATGCAGAGAGTGACCGTGAGGCAGATATTTCGAAGGAACTGCTTTCTCAGAGGAATAAGTGGTACTGGTAATAAGATAAGCGTGTAAGAAATCTAAGATAAGAAACTGCACAAAAAAATAATAAATAATAAATCAAATAAAACAGGCGTATGAATAATGTGAGAAGGTTCATACGCCTGTTCTTTAATAAGGTAGGAATTTACTAAGCAAAATATGCTTTGTTAATGAAGTATTTTGTTTTACAGATGGAATCTTGTTCCTGTTTTGCCCTGGATACCGTCTTTGGATTTCTCCAGAAGTGTGATCAGAGCTGTGCGGCCTTCCTTGGAGGAAGCGAAGTCAACGGCTGCCTGTACTTTTGGAAGCATGGAGCCAGGTGCGAAATGACCTTCTTCCATGTATTTCTTTGCTTCTTCAACTGTCAGATCTTCAAGCCACTGTTCGTTTGGTTTGCCGAAGTTGATGGCAACCTTTTCAACAGCTGTGAGAATGATGAGGAAATCTGCGTCCAGTTCCTGAGCCAGAAGACAGCTTGCGAAGTCTTTGTCGATAACTGCGCTGGCGCCCTTTAAGTGGTTGCCCTGACGGGTAACAGGAATACCGCCGCCGCCGCAGGCGATAACCAGGTCTCCGGATTCAACCATTGTACGGATAGTACCGATTTCAATGATTTCTGCAGGTTTTGGAGAAGCAACAACACGGCGATAGCCTCTGCCGGCATCTTCTTTCATGATGTAGCCGTATTTTTCTTCCATCATCTTCGCCTGTTCTTCGTTGAAGAACTTGCCGATCGGTTTGGATGGATTGTTGAAAGCAGGATCATCTTCATTGACACGAACCTGTGTGATCATTGTTGCAACAGGGATATCTGTGATACCGCGGTTGAACAGCTCTTCACGCAGTGCGTTCTGAAGGTCGTATCCGATGTAAGCCTGGCTCATGGCAACACAGACAGATAACGGTGTGTTTGGCTGCTGTGCATCTTCATGTGTCAGTGCGATCATCGCATTGTTGATCATACCAACCTGTGGGCCATTGCCGTGTGTAACAACAACTTCACAGCCTTCTTCGATTAAATCTACAATAGCTTTGGAAGTTACTTTTACAGCTGCCATCTGCTCCGGCAGTGTATTCCCCAGTGCATTGCCGCCAAGTGCGATAACGATTCTTTTCTTCTTATTCATTCTAAATATTTCCCCCAAAATAAACAAAATAACGGTTTTTGCGATTTATATAAGGCGGAGGTGAATCCCCGCCTTATATGTTAAGTTGTTAAGTTAAATTTAATCTTATTTGAAGATTCTAGGCATAGATCTTTCTTCGAGTTTCTTCAGGATTTCCTGTGGATTTTCGAATTTAGCAAGGAAGATCATAGCTGCGATGATATATGGTTTGTAGCTTGCTTCTTTGTAAAGAGGATCTCTGTAACGATCGAATACGGAAGCATCAACTTCACCTTCTTCACAGCTTACGCCTGTGATGTCAGCTGGCAGGCAGTGCAGGTAAAGAGCTTTGCCGTTCTTTGTTGTAGCCATAAGTTCTTCTGTACAAGCCCAGTCTTTGTGTTCTGCGTTCTGAGCAAGGAGTTCTTTTTCAAGAGCTTTGATACCTTCTGTATCGCCGTTGCCGTAGAGTTCTGTACGTTTTTCCATAGCAGCGAAAGGAGCCCAGCTCTTTGGATATACGATATCAGCATCTTTGAATGCTTCTGCCATGTTGTTTGTCTTTGTGAAGGAACCGCCGGATTTCTTAGCGTTTTCAGCTGCAACAGCTTCAACTTCTGGGAATACTTCATAGCCTTCCGGATGAGCAAGTACAACGTCCATACCGAAACGAGTCATCAGACCGATGATACCCTGAGGAACGGAGAGTGGTTTGCCATAAGATGGAGAGTAAGCCCAGGACATAGCGATCTTTTTGCCTTTAAGGTTTTCAACACCGCCGAATTCATGGATGATGTGAAGCATATCAGCCATAGCCTGTGTAGGATGGTCGATATCGCACTGAAGGTTAACCAGAGTAGGTTTCTGCTCAAGGATACCGTCTTTGTTGCCCTGTGTTACAGCGTCAACAACTTCATGCATGTATTTGTTGCCTTTGCCGATGTACATATCATCACGGATACCGATAACGTCAGCCATGAAGGAGATCATGTTTGCTGTTTCACGAACTGTTTCGCCGTGAGCAACCTGAGATTTGCCTTCATCCAGATCCTGAACTTCAAGACCAAGAAGGTTACATGCGGAAGCAAAGGAGAAACGTGTACGTGTAGAGTTATCACGGAATAAAGAAATACCAAGACCACTTTCGAATACCTTTGTGGAGATGTTGTTCTCTCTCATGTAACGAAGCGCATCAGCAACTGTGAAAACAGCTTCAAGTTCGTCGTCTGATTTCTCCCATGTCAGGAAGAAGTCACCGTTGTACATTTCTTTGAAGTTAAGTGCGTTTAATTTGTCGATATAAGCCTGTAATTTAGCATCCATTATAATAATCCTCCGTTTGATTAAGTGCCGTGCACCGGTTAAAAATTGTCCGATGCACGGAAGTTTTATTGGTTTATAATACGTTAACTTTTATAGTATAGTCTTTTTTGAAATTATTCGCAATAGGACATTGGCAGAGCAGCGTAAACAGCAGCACATGTAACCAGATCCTGTTTCCATGTCATTTCGTTAGGAGCGTGAGCCTGAGCTTCTGCACCTGGTCCGAAACCGATACATGGGATACCGTTTCTACCCATGATAGAAACGCCGTTTGTGGAGAATGTCCACTTATCTGTCAGTGGGCGAGCCTGACGCATTTCAAGTGTGTCAGCAGCACCGATTCTCTTATCGCCGTACAGACCATGGTAAGCAGCTTCAAGTGCTTTTGTAACCTTGTGATCCTTTGGAATCGCCCATGTTGGGAAGTAGCATTCGATTTCGTATACACAGCCTGTGTAGGATGGACGGTCATAGTTGTACATGGAAACAACAACGTCATCACCGTATTTCTTTACGCTAGGCAGGTTGCGGATTTCTTCCAGACAGCTTTCCCATGTCTCGCCGAATGTCATACGACGGTCAAGAGATACTGCACAGGAGTCAGCAACTGCACAACGGCTTGGGGATGTGTAGAAGATCTGAGATGTTGTAACTGTACCTCGGCCAAGGAAGCGAGCTTCTTCCCAGTCAGGGTTGTATTTAGGATTCAGCATCTTAACAAGACCTTTGATCTCTGTTTCGTCTGCATCATCATTTTCATTCAGTGCACGAACATCCTGAAGGATATCAGCCATCTTGTAGATTGCGTTGTCACCACGTTCTGGAGCAGAACCATGGCAGGAAACACCCTTAACGTCGATACGGATTTCCATACGTCCGCGCTGACCTCTGTAGATACCGCCGTCTGTAGGCTCTGTAGATACTACGAATTCAGGACGAACTTTGTCTTCGTTGATGATGTACTGCCAGCAAAGGCCATCACAGTCTTCTTCCTGAACAGAACCAACAACCATGATCTTGTAACCTTCCGGAATCAGGTTGTAATCTTTCATGATCTTAGCGCCGTAAACAGCAGATACAACACCGCCGCACTGGTCAGATACACCACGGCCGCCGATTTCTGTTTCGTTCTCATAACCATCATATGGATCGAATGTCCAGTTGTTGATATTGCCGATACCTACTGTATCGATATGGCCGTCGAAAGCGATAATCTTGTCGCCTGTACCCATGTAACCGATAACGTTACCCTGTGGATCGATGACAACTTCATCGAAGTCCAGTTTCTTCATCTCAGCAGCAATTGTCTCTACATGAGCCTTTTCATCACAGCTTTCGCCAGGATTCTTAACGATGGCACGTAAGAAAGCTGTCATATCAGCCTGATAGCCCTGTGCTACTTCTTTGATTTTGTTAAAGTCTAACATTTTTTTACCCTCCATAATGTTCATATATTGTAACGCTACAAAATTGTTTCTCTATTTATATGTAATAACTGTCAAAGGCAGTTAAAACGAATGCTTAGTTTTCCTGAAGATCAGCAAATGGTTCTTTGTCTGTGCCGCATAAGCCTTCCCATACGATTTCACGATAACGGTCAGGATCTGTATCGCCTTCAGAAGAAACAAGAAGTACCTGAGAATTCTCATCCAGTTTCAGTGCTTCCTTGAGTTCCTTTAATTCAGGTTTTGTCATGATCGCTGCAACCAGACCCATTGTAACGGAACCGGATTCACCGGAGATAACTCTTTCGTCACCTTTCATTGGTGAGCTGTAAATACGTGTACCGTTGGCACTTACCCAATCAGGACAAGATACGAATGCATCTGCATGATTGCGAAGGATATCCCATGATACTGTGTTTGGTTCGCCGCAGGCAAGACCAGCCATGATTGTGAGCATATCGCCTGTAACATCTACGCGGCTGCCGTCACCCTTGGAAGCAGAGCGGAAGAGGCAGTCTGCAGCTTTGGCTTCTACAACTGTCATGATCGGTGGGTTTTCTTTGAAGCGGTTAGCGAAGTAACCAACAACTGCACCGGCCAGTGAGCCAACGCCTGCCTGAATGAAGATATGTGTTGGACGGCAGTTGTCTTCTTCTAACTGATGATCAGCTTCAAGTGCGAGTGTACCGTAACCCTGCATGATCCATGTAGGAATTTCTTCATAACCTTCCCAGGCTGTATCCTGAACCATGATGCCGTGTTCTGTCTCAGCCGCTTCCTTCGCAGCCATACGAACACATTCGTCATAGTTAAGATTCTCAATAGTAACTGTTGCATTTTCCTTTGCAATATTATTTAAACGAGTCTGTGTTGTGCCCTTCGGCATTCTGACTACGCATTTCTGTCCAAGCTTATTCGCTGCCCATGCAACGCCGCGGCCGTGATTACCATCTGTTGCTGTGAAGAATGTTGCCTGACCGAAGTCTTCCTTGAGTTTCTCAGAAGTTAATACATCATAAGGAACTTCGCTGACATCCTTGCCGAGCTGCTGTGCCATGTATCGTGCGATTGCATAAGAACCGCCGAGAACCTTGAAAGCATTCAGACCGAATCGATAGGATTCATCCTTTACATAAAGTTTCTTAAGTCCGAGATACTCGGCCAGATGCGGAAGTCCTGTAAGAGGTGTAACTGAATACTGAGGAAAGCTCTTGTGGAAATTGTTTGCTTTCGACATCTCCTCCAGAGACATGTTAGCGACCTGTTTGTCATCACTCTTCGGCATCTTGTTTAATACCCATTTGATTTGATTATCTGCTTTGTTAGCCATTGCTGAACCTCCATAAAACTATGCTTGATAAGTCTCATTTTGTCTCCCTGTAATCATCATAACAGATTATCTGAAAAATGCAAGAGAAAAATCAAAAAAATTTTTAGGAATCAAAAAATTTTTTTAGAAAGTGCTTGTGTTTTGTCTAATATAATGTTAAAATGACAATCAGAGAATATTTCTTTTGGTGAACTTGAATAAATGCGCATCCATGAGGGAGGGAAATATTTTTGTTATTGTGTAGCAAATGAGTGGAAGTCTCCCTGTTTGTTAATCAAATGTCAAAACAACCCGACATAGTCTGGCAGCTGTTCGCGGGTTATGCATGATATCCTTATCATATGCACACGATAAAAAGGAAAATACATAAAAGTATAAACTTTTAGGGAGGTAGGTGTTACAAGATGAATAGTAAAGAAGATCTTGGACGTAAGAAAGGCAGAAGGCTTTCAGCTGATGACTTATTTAACATGGAGGGTAAGCCATCATTTTTACAGGCATTTCCATTGTCATTGCAGCATGTAGCTGCTATGATAGTAGGATGTGTTACACCGGCGATCATTGTAGCCAATGCGGCAGGTCTTTCCGATTCTGATTCAGTTATTCTGATCCAGGCAGCGTTGTTTGTTTCTGCATTGACCACATTGCTTCAGCTTTATCCGCTGTTCCATGGCAGAGCGTATGCAATCGGTTCGGGTTTACCAATGATTATGGGTATCAGTTTTGCGTATGTTCCGACGATGCAGGCTATAGCGACTCAGTATGATGTGGCGACCATACTGGGGGCACAGATAGTCGGCGGTATTGTTGCTTTATTGGTTGGTCTGTTTATTAAACAGATCAGGAAGTTCTTCCCACCGCTGATCACAGGTACGGTTGTATTTGCCATTGGTCTTTCATTGTATCCGACAGCCATCAACTATATGGCCGGTGGTACATCCAATGAGCATTACGGTGCATGGCAGAACTGGCTGGTAGCAATTATTGTATTATGTATCGTTACATACCTGAACCATTACGGCAAAGGTATTTTCAAGCTTGCTTCTATATTAATAGGTATTATCATTGGTTACGTTATCTCCATTTTCTTCGGAATGGTGGATTTCTCATCTGTAACCGGTGCATCACTGATTAGTATTCCTCAGCCGCTGCATTTTGGCATTAAGTTTGAGCCGTCTTCATGTGTTGCCATCGGTATGCTGTTTGCGATTAATGCGATTCAGGCAATCGGTGACTTCTCAGCTACCACAACAGGCGGTCTGGACAGAATGCCGACGGATGAAGAGTTAAAGGGCGGTATTGTGGCTTATGGTATCAGCAATGTTGTGGGTGCGATTTTTGGCGGTCTGCCGACAGCAACCTACAGTCAAAATGTAGGTATTGTAGCATCTACGAAGGTTGTAGCAAGAAAGGTATTCCGTATTGCGGCAGTGATTCTGCTTGTTGCAGGTCTGGTGCCTGTATTCTCAGCAGTTTTGACAACGATTCCTTATTGTGTATTGGGCGGTGCAACAATTTCTGTATTCGCATCCATCACAATGACAGGTATCAAGCTGATCACAACTCAGCCATTGGATTTCCGCAATACAACAATTGTCGGTCTGGCAATTGCCCTTGGTATGGGTGTGACACAGGCGAATGCAGCATTAGCAACATTCCCAGCTTGGGTAACAACTATTTTTGGTAAATCACCGGTTGTATTGGCGATGATTACAGCTGTTGTGCTGAATCTGCTTCTTCCAAAGCCGAAGGGCAGTGCAGTTGAACCTGTGGAAGAAAAAGCCGAGTAAGATTGATATAAGGTAAATAAACATTTTGTAACTGTTCAGAGCCAGGCAAAATTTCAAAAACAGGTATAAAATGCTTGCATTTTTAAAACTGTTTTTGAAATTTTATTTGGCGGATACGCCACACCGACGAAATGCGTAGCATTTTGGAGGTTGGCTCTGAACAGTTACAACATTTAATTTAAGTTTTAAAGAAGGAGGCAGGAATGATGCTGGTTATTGGTAATGGTAAGTTATTTACAAGAAATGATGAGATGCCCTTTGTTGAAAATGGTGCTGTTGCGATTGAGGGGACAAAGATCGCTGCTGTGGGGGAAACAGAGGCTATAAAGAAACAGTATGGGGATGCAGAATTCATTGATGCAAAGGGCGGCGTGATCATGCCGGCATTTATCAATACGCATGAGCACATTTACAGTGCGATGGCCAGAGGATTAAGTATTAAGGGGTATAATCCGAAGGGATTTCTGGATATTCTGGATGGTCAGTGGTGGACGATCGACCGCCATCTGACACTGGAACAGACGAAATACAGTGCGGTTGAAACATTGATTTCCTGTATTCGCAATGGTGTGACGACGGTTTTTGACCACCATGCAAGTTTTGGACAGATTGGCGGCAGCTTATTTACAATCGCTGATGTGGCTAAGGAATTAGGTGTGCGTGCCTGCCTCTGTTATGAGATTTCTGATCGTGATGGCATGGATAAAGCCAGAGAATCTGTCATGGAGAATGCGGAATTTATCCGTTATGCACTGAAAGATGACTCAGATATGATCGCCGGTATGATGGGTATGCATGCACAGTTTACAATTTCCGATGCAACCATGGAACTGGCAGCTGCGAACAAACCGGATGAAGTCGGCTATCATATCCATGTGGCAGAAGGCATTGAAGATCTGCATGACTGTCTGAAGAAATATGGCAAACGTATCGTGGACAGACTGATGGATTTCAACATTCTCGGTGAGAAGACGCTGCTGGGTCATTGTATTTACATTAACCCTCATGAAATGGATTTGATCAAAGATACCAACACAATGGTGGTACATAATCCGGAATCCAACATGGGCAATGCCTGCGGATGCCCGCCAACCATGGAGCTGGTTCACAGAGGTATCCTGACAGGTCTTGGTACAGACGGTTATACACATGATATGCTCGAATCTTATAAGGTGGCCAATGTACTGCACAAACATCATCTTTGCGACGCCAATGCGGCATGGGGAGAAGTTCCGAAGATGTTGTTTGAGAACAATGCAGCCATTGCCAATCGCTACTTTAAGACACCACTTGGTGTTCTGAAAGAGGGCGCAGCCGGTGATGTCATCGTTGTGGATTACAACCCGCCAACACAGCTGGATGCATCCAATATCAACGGCCATATTCTGTTTGGCATGACAGGCAGAGACGTTGTGACAACGGTTGCCAATGGCCGTGTATTGATGAAAGACCGTGAGATTAAAGTGATTGACGTTGAAGAAGCAATGGCAAAATGCAGAGAGGAATCTGCAAAGCTGTGGCACAGCATCAACGGTTAATCAGATTGGGGACAGGAGCGGCATCTGTTCCGGCAGATGCCGCGGATTTAAAAGAAATAGAGACTTAAAAGGAAGATAGAATTAAAAAAATAGAGATTGAAAGAGAATACAGGAGGATTTCTCATGAGTGATAGAATGACAGGTATGTCTTTTGACCAGTTAATGAATTGGGTAACTGAAGAATTAGAGAATCATGGTACGCTTTTTGGGCTTCATCGTGCTTATAAAGCGCCTGAAGAAGCGCTGACAATTTTTGGCAGAGACCTTGAGACTCCGATTGGTCCTGCAGCCGGCCCTAACAGCCAGTTAGCTCAGAATATTGCGGCTTCTTATTATGCCGGCAGCCGTTTCTTCGAACTGAAAACCGTTCAGATCATGGATGGTGATGAACTGGCAGCATGTGTCAACAAGCCATGTATCAAAGCGGATGACGAAGCTTACAACTGTGAGTGGTCTACCGAGCTTTATGTTCCTCAGGCACAGGATGAATACATTAAGGCATGGTTCCTGCTTTCCTTTATGGCAAAGGAATACGGCCTTGGCAGTATGGATGGTTTCCAGTTTAATATCAGTGTCGGTTATGATCTGGAGGGTATCAAGTCTGAGAAAGTCAACACATTCATTGAAAGTATGAAGAATGCAGCTGATACAGAAACCTTCAAAGTCTGTAAGCAGTATCTGCTGGATCATGTAAGCGAGTTCAAACATGTGACAGCAGAAGATATTGAAGCTATCAGACCGGATATCTGTAATTCCGTTACACTTTCCACACTGCATGGCTGTCCTCCGCAGGAAATCGAACGTATTGCAACCTATCTTTTGACAGAAAAGAAACTCAATACATTTATCAAATGTAACCCAACACTTCTTGGCTATGAATTTGCCAGAGAAACACTGGACAAGATGGGTTATGATTATATTGCATTCGGCCGTTTCCATTTTGAAGATGATCTTCAGTATGTGGATGCCGTTCCGATGCTGCAGCGCCTGATCAAATTATCCGGCGAAATGGGTCTGGAATTTGGTGTGAAGATTACAAATACATTCCCTGTAGATGTTAAGGCAGGTGAACTTCCAAGCGAAGAAATGTACATGTCAGGTAAATCCCTGTATCCTCTGTCCATTTCACTGGCAGCAAAACTGTCACGTGAATTTGATGGCAAACTGCGTATCTCCTATTCAGGCGGTGCAGATGCTTTCAATATTGACAGAATCGTCGGATGTGGTATCTGGCCTGTAACAGTTGCCACAACGATTCTGAAGCCGGGCGGCTACCAGAGATTACAGCAGATGGCAGATTCTCTTGAGGCAATGGGCGTCGGCGAATTCAAGGGTATCGATGTGGCGGCACTGAATAAATTGGCAGAAGATGCCATTACAGATGCGCATCATGTGAAACCGGCCAAATTGCCTGCATCAAGAAAGTCTAATGAGACAGTTCCGCTGCTTGATTGCTATACAGCACCTTGTCAGGATGGATGCCCGATCCATCAGGAAATCCCGACTTATGTTGCATTAGCCGGTGAGGGCAAATATGAAGAAGCACTGAAAGTGATTCTGAACAGAAATGCACTGCCATTTATGACTGGTACCATCTGTTCACATCCTTGTCAGGGTTATTGTACACGTAATTTCTATGAGAAATCCGTACAGATCAGAAATACAAAACTGGAATGTGCTGAGCAGGCTATGGATGCTATTATAGACAGCGTATCTGTAACTGGTGATTACAGCGGCAGTGTTGCTGTCGTGGGCGGTGGTCCTGCAGGTATGGCAGCAGCTTACTATCTGGCAAGACTTGGCGCAAAGGTAACAATTTATGAAAAACGTGAACGCCTGGGTGGTGTTGTCAGCGCTATCATTCCTAACTTCCGAATTGATGACAGTGTCATTGCAAAGGATGCTGCTTTACTTGAAAAATTAGGCGTGAAAGTTTTATATAACACAGAAGCACCTGCTGTAGATGTTTTGAAGAAAGAATATGACAGCGTAATTCTTGCTGTTGGTGCTTACAAACGCGGTGAACTCAAGCTTGAGGGCGGTGAAGCACAGAATGCACTGGCATTCCTTGAAGATTACAATCGCACAAATGGCAAGATGGCCATCGGCAAGAATGTGGTTGTCATCGGCGGCGGCAATACAGCCATGGATACAGCTCGTGCAGCAAAACGCTGTGATGGTGTTGAGCATGTGTATCTTGTTTATAGAAGAACAAAACGCTACATGCCTGCTGATGAACATGAATTAGTGCTGGCTGTAGAAGATGGTGTAGAGTTCAGAGAACTGCTGGCACCTGAGAAACTGGAAAATGGTCAGTTGATCTGCCGTGTCATGAAGCTTGGTGAACTGGATGCATCCGGTCGTGCAGGCATTGTTGAGACGGATGAAACAGTGGCTGTACCTGCAGACCGCGTGATCGCAGCTGTTGGTGAAAAAGTGCCGACAGATTTCTATGAAGCGAATGGTCTTCAGGTAGATGACAGAGGCCGCGTGAAAGTCAGCCCGACTCTGGAATCCAGTGTAGAAAATGTATATGTCATCGGTGATGGTCTGTATGGCCCATCCATCGTTGTCAAAGCAATGGCTCAGGCCATCACAGCAGCAGAAGCTATCTGCGGCCGTGAAATCTCAGGCAGCTGCGACATCGCAGCAGATCCGGCTTCCATCTATGCGAAGAAGGGTATTCTGGCTGAACCGGGTGATAAACCGGAATCTGAACGCTGTCTTGGCTGTTCAACCGTATGCGAAAACTGTGTAGATGTATGCCCGAACAGAGCCAACATCTCAATCAAGGTACCTGGTATGGCCAAAGCACAGGTCATCCACGTAGACTACATGTGCAACGAATGCGGCAACTGCAAGAGCTTCTGTCCATACGCAAGTGCACCATACCTTGACAAATTCACTTTATTTGCCAAAGAAGCCGATATGGCTGACAGCAAGAACGATGGATTTGCCGTTATCGACAAAGAAGCAGTTACAGCGAAGATTCGTTTCTTCGGAAAAGAAACAACCTGGACAAAAGGACAGGAAAGCAGCGTGCCATTCGGCCTGCTGAAAGTCATCGAAGCTGTTTGTGCAGAGTATAGTTATTTACTTCCATAAAACCATATAGGCGGAGACTTCAAGTACCCTGAATCCACTCTGCCTGTGACTTACCTCTGAAAACACGCTCATCGCGAAACGTTTTCAGAGGTAAGTCACAGGCAGAGCGGAATAGAGAAGGGAAAAGAGTCTCCGCCATTTTTATGTGTAGAAATAACTATAATCTGCACGGCAGGCGCAGGAGGGATGGAGAGTCGGAAATAAAGGCAGGGGTTTTAATGTCAGGACATTCTGGCAACAATATGGTAAAAATGTCGTTTTTGCAGGCACTTTTGGGTTGAGCTGAATCTCTAATAATGCTAAGATATACTATAAAAGTTGGATACTAATGTTTGGTTTATAATTAATTTATGAAGAATAAAACTTAGAATTGCTTTTTCTCATTATTGGTATTGGTCAGAGAGAAAAGTGCAGATGAAAAGCTTTATTCGGTGCATTCATGGAAAGCCTGAATCGCCCGGCAGGAGAAAATATCCGTCATGGGACGCGGCATACAGCTATTGTCAGCATGCCGTGCCCATTGCGAGAACTAAATCTGCCGGGCAGAGCAGGCGACAGACAGGAGGTTTTAGCGATGATCCATCATATGATTATGACAGCCGATGAGGCAATTGAGAAGTTAAAGTCAGGGAATACCCGTTATTTACTTACAAATAATAACAGCGGCAATGTTTCTGCGGCACTGCGTAAGTTTACTTATGAACACGGGCAGCATCCTCATGCGATTATTGTGACTTGTTCAGATTCCAGAGTGATTCCGGAGACGATTTTTTCGGCGGGTCTGGGTGAAATCTTTGTAATCCGTGTGGCGGGCAATGTCATTGATGATCATCAGCTTGGAAGTATTGAATATGCAGCCGGACATCTGGGAAGCCCGGTGGTTGTTGTGCTGGGACATACTCATTGCGGTGCGGTGGATGCGGCCATCAACAGTGACCCGGAGGGCTATATCAAGTTTATTACGGATGAGATTAAGCTGGCCATTGGCGATGAAACTGATGATTATAAGGCTTGCTGCCTGAATGTGAAGCGCAGTGTGGAATTGATTGAACACAGTCTGGATATCCAGCAGATTGAGGAGCAGGAAGGTCTGAGAGTTGTTGGCGCTATGTATCACATTGAGGACGGCAGTGTGGAGTTTTTATAAGAAAGAAGAGATAAATTGAGAGAAGAACAAAAGGGTGCTGTAAAAAACAGTATTGGCCGTATTTTTATTACGGCGCTGTTGGTTTTGATACAGGTTGTCTGGATTATTGAATTATTTGTCAGACTCAATAAGTATTCCACCGGAATTTCTCTGGTATCCGGTGCCATTGCATTAATTGTGGTTATTAAAATATACGGCCGGGATATGAATTCTGCCATGAAGATGCCATGGATGATTCTGATTATGGCATTTCCGGTGGCTGGTGTCGGTATTTACCTGTTATGCGGACATTCCGGAGTGAATATCGGTATCCGCAAACATTTTCAGGGACTGAAGTCAGAACTGACGCTTTTATTGCCGGAAAAAGAAGATGTTTTGCAGAAATTGTCGGCTGAGGACCGGCAGACAGGGAACATGGCCCGTTACATCAGCCATTCGGCGGGGTATCCGGTGTATGGCAATACGGATTTGGAATTTTATCCGGAAGCAGTTGATGGCTTTGAAGCTCAGAAGGAAGCACTGAAGCAGGCGAAGAAATTTATCTTTATGGAGTATCATGCCATCGAGGATGCACAGTCCTTTGCGGGCATGAAAAGTATTCTCTTTGAGAAGGCGAAGGAAGGTGTGGAAGTTCGTCTGATTTATGATGATGTTGGCAGTATGGGCTTTATCAATACGGATTTTGTGAAGCAGATGGAAAGCCACGGCATACAGTGCAGGATTTTCAATAAAATCGTACCTTTTGTCAATATATTTATGAATAACAGGGATCACAGAAAGATTACGGTCATTGATGGACAGGTTGGTTTTACAGGCGGCTACAATCTGGCAGATGAATATTTTAATATTACCCATCCATATGGCCTTTGGAAAGATAGCGGTGTACGTATGGAAGGGGATGCCGTTCAGAGTCTGACGGTGATGTTTCTTGAAATGTGGAATGCCATTAAGAAGACGGACACGGACTATGCACCGTATTTTCCGGAGATTACATATACAGCGAAGCAGACAGGCTATGTACAGCCTTATGCAGACAACCCGCTGGATGATGAGCATACCGGGGAAAATGTGTATATGAATATTTTGAACAGTGCACAGGAATATGCGTATTTCATTACACCGTATCTGCTGATCAGTGATGAAATGAACAAGGCTTTTACATTGGCAGCCAGAAGAGGCGTGGATGTGCGGATTATCACACCGGGCATTCCGGACAAGAAGTTTGTCTATAAGGCAACACGTTCTTATTACAACAGATTGGTAAAAAAGGGTGTGCGGATTTTTGAGTATACGCCGGGATTTTGCCATGCCAAGCAGTGTGTATCGGATGATAAAGCAGCGGTGGTTGGCACCATCAATCTGGATTACAGAAGTTTATATCATCATTTTGAAAATGCGGCAGCTTTTTATCATAAGGATGCAGTTGCGGGCGTGAAGGCGGACTTCGACCATCTTTTTGAAGAATGTCATGAAGTGACGGAGCAGTATCGAAGCCATCGGTCAACAGCACTGAGAGTTGGGCAGTGTATTCTGCGATTATTTGCGCCGCTGCTGTAAGATGTGAAGAAATCGAGCACCAGAAATCAAAGATATGTGAGGCGGTAAATGCAGAGGATGATAACGATGTCTGAATTTGATAAAAACAGCGAGAATATAGATGAAGACGATGATTTAGAGTATTTAATCAATTTATATGGCCGGGATATTCTGTCATCCCCGGGTATGCAGTCTGAGAAAACATTCAGACAGCACGGCAGGATGTCGGTATACGAACATTCCCTGGCGGTGGCTCGGATGTGTCTGAGAATTGTAAAACATTTTCCGGGAGAAGTAAATATGCGGTCACTGGTGCGAGGTGCACTTCTGCATGATTATTTCTTATACGACTGGCATATACCGGATGAAAGCCATAAATGGCATGGTGTCACCCATGCAGGAGATGCCTTGAAGAAGGCCATGCGGGATTTTGAACTGAACGAGATTGAGCAGGACATGATTCGAAAGCATATGTTTCCACTGAATCCAGTCCCGCCGAAATATCGGGAGAGCTGGATTCTGTGTGTTGCGGATAAGATATGCGCCTCAAAAGAGACGATTAAGAGACGTTAGTTTTAAGATAGCAATGTTTATTTGAAATTTATATGCAGAAAACTGCGTAAAGCGGAACAATTTTTTTGTTATCTTCAAATCCAAAGTTTTTGGTTGAAAGTTTGATGGCATAGGCTGGTTTGTAAGTATCCATATATAATTTTAAGCTTTTGGCACGTGTATTGTCAGCCGCTTTTACTTCGATAGGGATGATATGCGTGTCTCGTTGAATAATAAAATCAATTTCAGCCCCGCGATTGGATTCCCAATAGTAAGTTTTATAACCATTGATTGTAAGGTGTGTATTGACATAATTTTCTGTCATACCGCCTTTGAAATCATTGATTTCGTCCACCATATAGAGAATGTCTGTTGCAGCCAAATCCTTTTTGGCACAGAGCAGACCAAGGTCAGAGACATATATTTTAAAGGAATCAATATCCCTGTAGTTTTCCAATGGCTTTTTGATTTGTTCAACTTTATATATTTGCGATACGATACCGGATAAGGTCAGCCATTCAATGGCATTTTCAAATTCGGATGCACGTCCTCCTTTTTTAATTAATTTATATTGGAAGCGTGTATTTTTTTTGGAAAGCTGAACGGTTATGTTGTCGTATGTTAATCGGGTTTTCTTGATTTCATTTAAAGTATTATACTTACTCATGTCATTCAGATAACTGGCCAAAATGGTATCCTGTGTATGACGAATAAGAATATAATCCTTGGTTTCAACAAATTGAAGGACGCACTCAGGCATACCGCCTACAACGAGATATTGGCGATAGAGCATCAGTGCGGCTTCGTGAAGGGCAGATGGCAAAGGGGTATTAGCGTCGAAACATTGGCGGATTTGTTGGACTAAGGTTTCTTCACCCATAGCCAGCATAAATTCTTCAATGTCCATGGGATAAAGTGTTTTCATATCAACTTTACCTACAGGAAATGAAAATCTGGCACGATTAACTGCCACGCCAAGAAGACTTCCGGCAACAATGATATGATAATCCGGGGCATCCTCACAAAAATACTTGAGTGAAGTTAATGCCCGTTCGCATAACTGAACTTCATCAAATACAATCAGTGTTTTTTCACGAACAATGGTTTGACCGGCGATATGTGATAAGATAGGAATCAGGTAATCAGGGCTGATATTTTCATCAAATGTTTCATTGAGTTTGGGATTGGTTTCGAAGTTAAAATAAGCGACATTGTCATAATGGGTGCGGCCAAATTCCAGAATGGAGTAGGTTTTGCCGACCTGTCGTGCGCCTTGGAGAATTAGTGGCTTGCGATGGGGACTGTTTTGCCAATCCTCAAGAAAACGGATAACTTTTCTATACATACAATGAAAACCTCCTTCTGTAATTTGTAAAAATAAAATTTAGTACACGTTTGCGGGCCTTGGTATGGAAGGCTGTTTTATGCGGAAAAGACTCTTTAACATAAAAATAGCATATATTCGTGTAAAAATCAACGAATATATGCTATAAATTAACACTAAATTACATGAATAAAATTCAAAAACTTACATTATTCGACACACATTGCAAAAAATAAGTTTACATGAAGTATTGCTTTTCATGGTGAGATACTAGTACATCGTTTTCGAAATATTAATTCTTATCCTTGATATTCCCGCTTTTGGCGTTCATAATCAGCATCTGAAGTCGGTTTTCGATGTTGGCGAAGCTGACATCCGGGTCGTAGTCCAGAGGCAGGATCTGTGCATCCGGGTACATTTCTTTCAGCCGCTTGCTGATGCCTCGGCCGACTACGTGGTTTGGCAGGCAGCCAAATGGCTGAAGGATGACAAAGGAACGGCAGCCGTCCTTGGCATGATGCAGGATTTCACCCGGGATCAGGACACCTTCACCGGCATCAAATGTGTGGTGGATGATCGGGTCGCTGGCCTTGACAAGGTCAGGCATTCGGCAGGCGGGTGTATAGAGAGGATGCTTTTTGGCAATGGCATCTGTCATATTGTGGGCCATGTCGAAAACCTTATCTACAGTTGAAAACCAAATCTTCTTGTCTAACGGTTTCTTTAATTTATATTCTTTAATCTGCGCATCCAGATAGAAATAGGACTTCTGGATGACGTCTGTCATGTGGGCTTCAATGATCTCGAAGCCGTTATGTTCCAGATAATCTTCAATATCGTGGTTGGCACCCGGATGAAAGTTCAGCAGGTATTCACCGACAATGAGAACCCGCGGACGGCGGTTGGTGCGGTCGTATTCTACCCGGTTCATCAGGTCGATGGCCTTCATGAAGCCTTTTTTCAGACCGCTGATGCCGTGAAGCTCAAGGCCTTCCACAACGGCATCCATACCTTCTTCAAAGGCTCGGTTGGCACTTCCGGCCACCTTTTCATAAGGTCGGATTTTGCGCAGCAGTTCTTCCAGTACGTCAATCACAGGCAGAGCAAAAGCCAGACGGATGGCGGAACCCAGGCTCATTCGGAAGCCGGGATGCATATTGTGGTAGTCTACATCATCGTTGGTGAGAATCGGCACATCACGGAATCCGGCATCATCAAGAGCTTTGCGAAGAAGGGCACTGTAATGGGTCAGACGACAGTCGCCGATATATTTGCCCATACCGATGGCTACTTCTTTGCCGTCGTATTTGCCGCTCTTTAATGCAGCCAGTGCTTCACCGATTACGATCTGGCAAGGGAAACAGATATCGTTGTGAACATACTGCTTTCCAAGGAGGATGGCTTCTTCACGGCCGATTTCCAGCGGTTCTGCCTGAATATGCTGTCCCCGCATGGCGGCTGACATGATCCGACAGAAAGCATGGGAGGTATTCGGAACCAGGACAATCTTTTTGCGGCGGTCTTCCTTTGTAAATTTCACCGGATAAGGGTCTTCCAGCGGATGGATATCCAGTTTCGGATGAACGGCATGATTCATGCTGACAGTTTCCGTAAAGGAGCGGACACGGATACGCAGCGGCCCCTGAATATCACTTTCATCCAGTTTCAGAACCAGCGGTGTCTTGCCGGAAATCTCCTTCATCAGGCGGATGATTTCATCAGAAAGATAAGCATCATGGCCGCAGCCGAAGCTGACAATCTGCACATATTCCAAATGTGGATTTCTGGCAGCCAGAATAGCAGTGGACAGCATGCGGGCATGATAATTATTGACAATATCCAGCCGGCTCATGCTCAGATCCACATGGTCGGCTTCCTCCAGAGAATCTGCCGTCAGCACCGGAATGCCGAGACTTGTAAACATTTCCGGAAGGTCATGGTTCACAAGGGCATCGTTCTGATATGGCCTTGAGGCCAGAACAACGGCATAGCTGCCATTGGCAGTGACTTCGTCAAGAACAGCTTTTCCTGCCCGATGCATTTCATCGTGGAACTGTTTTTCAGCGTCATCGGCGGCTGCGATGGCTTGCCTGGTTTCTGCCGGGGAAATGCCGAAAGTCTTCTCCATATAGCCGGTGAGCTGACAGTTTCTGTCCTCACTCCTGTACCAGTGGAAAAGCGGTGCGTCAAAGGGTATATGCCAACGCTTCTCCGGGTTATCGGAGTTGCGGATGACAATCGGATAGCCTTTGACAATGGCACACATAGATTCGCTGGTGCTCTCTGTATTTTCAGAGGTTACTGTTGTGATGGATGGCATGAAAATACGATCCACACCTTTTTTCGCCAGATTGCGGAGGTGTCCGTGCACCAGTTTAGCAGGGAAGCAGACGGTATCGGAAGTGACCGCAGACAGTCCGTCTTCGTAAATTTTGCGTGTGCTCAGATCGGACAATTGAATCTTAAATCCCAGAGCACGCCAGAAGGTGGTCCAGAATGGCATGGTTTCCCAATAGGAAAGCACCCGGGGCAGACCGATGGTGATGTCACGTTCTTTAGCAGCTTTCGGATAAGGGTAGTCTTTAAACAGCAGTTCCTGTCGAAGTTTGAAAAGATTTGGTGTCTGTTCACGGGATTTCTTGGCATCTGCAAGCTGCTGTCGGACAGAAGCATCCTTCGGATCACCGAGGATTTCGCCGCGTTCGCACCGGTTGTTGGTTACCCAGGAATTGCCGTTGGAAAAACGGACAATGGTTCGTTTACAATGGTTGGCACAGAAGGGACAAGGGGCGTTGGCTTCCTGTGTATAGGAAAAATCAGCCACACCGTCAATGCCGATAAATGTTTTGGCCGGGTGGTTCTGCTCGAAACGCTCTTTGGTAATAAGGGCAGCGCCGATGGCACCCATGATGCCGGGATAAGGGGCACGGATGACTTCACGGCCGGTGTACTGCTCAAGGGCACGAAGTACGGCATCATTTCTGAATGTACCGCCCTGGACAACAATCTTGTTCCCCAGACTGTCCAAATTGGAGATTCGGATAACCTTTGTAAAAACATTTTCAATGATGGAACGGCACAGGCCGGCCATAATATCTGCGGATTGTTTGCCGTTTCGCTGCTCCGTGACAATGCTGCTGTTCATGAAAACCGTACAGCGGCTGCCAAGGGAAGCGGGGTGGTCGGATGAAAAAGCAGCATCAGCGATTTCTTCCACCGGAATATGTAAAGATGAAGCAAAGTTTTCAAGGAAGGAGCCGCAGCCTGAGGAGCAGGCTTCGTTGACAACAATATTGGTGATAATGCCGTTGTCGATCCAGATGGCTTTCATATCCTGGCCGCCGATATCAAGGATAAATGTGGCATCTTTGATATACTTGTCCGCAGCCCGGGCGTGGGCAACGGTTTCCACCACATGGCATTCTGTGCTGAAAGCCTTTGAGAAAAGCAGCTCTCCGTAGCCTGTGGTACCTGCGGCAATGATATCCAGTTTGGCACCAGCCTTTTCGTAGCGGTCATGGATGGTCAGTAGGGCTGTCCTGGCAACTGTCAGCGGGTCCCCTTCATTTGGTGCATAAAATGAATCAAGAATATTCTCATTCTCATCCATCAGTACAAATTTCGTGGTGGTACTGCCGGAATCAATGCCAAGATAAGCATGGACAGTTTCACCTTTCTTTGGTACATAAGGTGTAAATTCCGGAAGCTGATGGCGTTTATTGAATGCACGGTGTTCCTCTTCGGATTCGAAAAAACGTGGACCGTCGGCAGAGGCCTGCAAATGGGCACGAAGCTTCGGATTGTCCAACAGTTCAAGGTAGTGCTTTGGCGCATACCATGAAGAATTGCCTGCAAACATACCGTCTAGAGAAAGGGCTGCACCATAGGCAATCATAATCTCAGGATGGGACGGGCGCAGCGTTTCTTCCGGTGTCAGGCCAAGCCTTTCAGCAAAAACATTGACCAGTGTCGGATTGAAGGTCAAAGGACCGCCTTCAAAAACAACAGGCTTCTGGATGTCCAGACCTTGAGCAAGACCGCCGATGGTCTGCTTGGCAATGGCGTGGAAGGAGGACAGCGCCAGGTCCTGACGGGAAATACCCTGATTCAGCAGTGGCTGGATATCTGTCTTGGCATAAACACCACAGCGGCCGGAAATATCATAAATGCAGCTGCCCTGGGAAGCCAGTTCGTTGAATTCTTCCACAGGCACCTTTAATATAGAAGCAATCTCATCAATGAAAGCACCTGTACCGCCGGCACAGCTGCCGTTCATACGCATATCAGCTACATTCAGTGTCTGGGTGGCCGGATCACGGCGGAAGAAGATCATCTTCGCATCCTGACCGCCCAGTTCGATGGCAGTACCTACATCGGCATATTCCTTCTGCAAGGCGATGGAGTTGGCCACAACCTCCTGAATATAGCAGCAGCCAAGGGCTTCGGCCAGATGCTTGGCACCGGAGCCTGTCAGGGCCAGACGGATACGGGCATTTGGAAAGTTGCTCTCCAAAAAGGTCAGGGCATTCTGAAGGCTCTGAGCCTGTGCGGCATTGTGACGTTTATAATTGGATAATAAAATTTCATGCTTTTCAGGATCAATGGCCACAATTTTGGTGGTTGTGGAACCGACATCAATACCCACGAAAAGCTGTGTATCTTTGGTATTGTTTGAATTTGTCATGGTGTGACTCCTATATATTCTCAAGATTCATTTTTGAGTCCCGGTTCGGAATGAAATTCTGCTGAACGCGCCTCAGCAGTGTGAGTAAAATCTTCTTCTCATCTTCGGAAAGACCTTCTGACATATGGTCAAAGACACATACCATATGGGATTCTGCTTCCTGACAGATGCTCTCTCCTGCTGTGGTCAGTGCGACAATTTTTATACGTTTGTCATCAACACTTTGGGTGCAGGTGACAAAATCTTTCTTCTGCAGCCGCTGAACCAGACCGACGGTGGTGGACTGGCCAATCTGCAGCTGGCGTTCAAGTTCTTTGAGTGTAAGTGCGTGTGTGCCGCCGGGGGCATGGTTCAGTGCCTGGAGCAGATAGATCTGAGAAACTGTCAGGTCCATTTCACGAAGCTTGTTGTTGGCTTCTTTCTCCATAGCACAGTGGATATGCCGGATAAGCGGGGCACATTGTTCTGTATAAGTCATAGGATTTTCCTTTTTTCATCGAGATTGCGAAACTTCAGGGATTTTGAAAACCATCCTGATTAACCGTTCACAGCAGGCACGTTCGCACTGCCATTGCTTGGCAGCGGTACATAAGGTGCTAAAGGACACCACCTAAGTACCGGCCAGCAATGAAGCACCTGCTGCGAACGGTTAATCAGGATGGTTTATCCAAAGAGATAAGAGTTTCGCAATCCATCGAGGATTAAATTTATATTTTGTAACTGTTCAGAGCCAAGCAAAATTTCAAAAAACAGGTATAAAATGCTTGCATTTTTAAGACTGTTTTTGAAATTTTATTTGGCGGATACGCCACACCGACGAAATGCGTAGCATTTTGGAGGTTAGCTCTGAACAGTTACTATATTTTACTATTTAGGCATAAGTAAGCATGATGAGTATAGCATTTTGGAAAGAAAAATTCAATAGCATGGCATTGATGTGGTGTCGAAAAACTGCTAAGGAATGGCAAAGAAACAAAAAAGAGAAAGATTACATATTGATTGTAGATGTTAACATTTGTTAATATTCCGCGGGAAAAAAGTTTATTAATAAACAGACTTATTTTGTAGTCAGGGAATTCATCTGAAAAAGTGGCTGATAGTGTCGAATTTCCTTGTATTCTGCGGTTTACATCGTTGACAAAAAGGTAGATTTTACCTATAATGAAATCAGAGACTAAGCTGTGAAGCTTTAGCCTTTTGTTTACCGACCCATTATTTAAGAAGGATGTCAGTGAGAGGAGAGAGGAGAACAGCAATGTCAGAAAGATTAATTAGTATCAAAATGAAGAAAGCGAGGGAGGGTGATTAAGGAAATCAAACGGGGAGGACACAAAGCAACCATAATTTTTCACTTATTTGCATAGAGTGAGTAAGTGGATGGAACCGGTGCATGGCACTGGGATAAAATTATGACAAAAAGAAAGGAATGAAAACATGAAACAAGGATTTAAGAGAATTGTTTCTATGGCGCTTATTGCATCCATGATCGCCACAATGGCTCCTTCTACAGCATGGGCAGCCAGTGTGGATAATACAGATGCAGCGCAGGTTGAAGCTCAGACAGCCGCAGATGAAGAAGTGGTACCTGCTGCAGAATCAGCAGCAGAAACTGAAGCGGTTGAAGTTCAGACAGAGACAGAACCTGCAGCGACAGAAGAAACAGAAGCTCAGACAGCGACAGAAGAAACAGAAGCTCAGACAGCGACAGAAGAAACAGAAATTCAGACAGAGACAGAGACGCCGGTTTATTCAATTGGTGATATCAACATTAATTTCCAGGGTGCCAATGCAGCTGTTGCAGAACAGATGACAAAGGACGTGGAAATTGATGAATCTGATCCTGCTATCCAGAGTCTGAGAAAAGCACTGGAAGAGGTTGAGATTGTTGGCGGCGAAGCCGGCACAGAATCCAATGAATCTAACATCAGCACAGCAGACCTGTATGAAGCAGATGAAGCAGATGAACAGGCTGAAACCAAGAAGCTGACAGAAGACCAGATTAATACAGTTGTTGGTATGTATCAACAGTATCTGGATCAGTGGTCAGCCAATGCCAATGTACTCGGTGTTCAGAATCCGTACTTTCTCAATTTTAATGATGATAATAAGGATGGACTTGGTATTCTTGGTGAGATGCTGGCATTAGATGGCGCATCTGTACAGGATGTCAGAGATGGCAAATATAGCTATAATGATCTTACCGGCATGATTCTTAATTTCATGTATGGTGACAAGCTTGGCATTAACTATTATGGTGATGATGTTATCCAGGCAAGAAAAGATGCACTTGCTGCTGTAGATGCATCCGGTGCACAGACAAAAGCTCAGAAGCTCCTTGTTCTGAATGACTGGCTGGCTCATGAGAATACATTCGATATGTCTTATATCATGAACTCTGGTAAATCTGACGATGAGAAGCCGATGGTTGCTGAAAAACCTCAGAAAGAAGAACATGAAGACGATGTATATAATACAATTTACAGTGTCTACAAGCCTCAAATTGAGCAGAACTTCCATGATTCAGTATATGCGGGGATCGAAGATTCTCTGCGTCAACAGTTTTATGAACAGGCTATTCAGCAGGCTGCTTATAAGCAGGCGTTGAATAAAGAAGAGAGTGAAGCTACAGACGAAGAGAGACAGGCAGCACAGGAGAAAGCAGAAGCTTATGTAAAAGAAAATAAAGATGCAATTGACAAAGACCCGGATGGATTTGCAAGAAAGGCTTATGGCGCTGAAGCTGCTGATCAGATGAAAGAGCAGGCAGATGCTTTTATTAAGAGCGCCGAAACAGATGGTGTTGAAGTTAACGGTGTAACTATGACTGTAGAACAGTTGACACAGCAAGAGTTGCAGAGTACAGACAAGAAAGTTCAATTAGAGGATGGCAAGATGTATACTTACCAGGAAGCTATTGAAGAATCTACCAAGACAGCTGCAACTAAGCTGACAACAGGTATTCTTAATTATTGGGAAGGAACTCAGTTTGGTGTGTTTGGTAAGGGTACATCCGTATGTCTTGGCTATTCAAAAGCTTTCTCATATCTTGTACAGTGCCTGGACAAAAAGATCTATCTGATTGATCCTGATAAGACAGATGCGTATGACAGTAAGAAAACAGTGACAGCAGATGATGGATCTACATCTGAAGTATGTGATAACTGGAAGACTTCCAAGGAACTGTATTATACAGATGGCGCATTGGATATATCCAAGAATTACACCGTTGACCTTGTAAAGATCCATTTCAGTTCAGATGTTACAATGTATGGTGAAGAACAGGAAGGTTTTGGTTCCGATCATTACTGGAATGCTGTAAAACTTGAAAATGATAAGTGGTATTATATTGACTCATGTTACACAGATGTTTATACAGAAGTTATGAGCCGTGACCGTGTTGAGACAGATGGCGATATGAACCATGGTTTCTTTATGTTCAGCCAGACAAGTACAGAAAGTTTATATAAGGGTAATTATGAAAGCATCACATCTCTGTATACAAGTGCTGCAACGGATCAGTCCTATGAAGATGCTTGGATGTCTCGTGCAGCAAGTAATGTTTACTACAAAGGTGGATATGCCTACTATCTGTATGATTCTACTGGTTTATTCTCAAGAACAAGCTTGAGTCAGAACCAGAAAGCGTCAGAATATAAACTGGTTCGTCATAATTTGGCAAATGATGATTTGGCAAAAGACAGTGACGGCAATGTGGCTGGTGAGAGTGATTATGAAACACTGATTAACTTCACAGATAAAGAAAATGACAATGATACATTTGTTAGTGTTCTCAAAGACGGTAAGATGGAGAAGAGTGATCTGCTGACTAAACTGTATGCACAGTTTTTAGATGAACAGAGCGCTTATCCAGCCATTGACCTGACAGCAGCTCTGGCTGACAATGGTAAGCTTTACTTCAACGTATCCAATGACATTGTTTCCTATGATCCTGCAGATGGTTCTGTAGCTGTTGTAAAAGAATACAATGAAGTTTTTGCAAAACGAGATAAGACAAAACTGTTTGGTGGTATGGCTTTCTCAACAACAGATAAAGACAATGCTGTCTTTACGGTAACCAATCACCCAATTGCCGGTCTGACAATCAAAGATGGCAAGATGATTGTTTCTATTGCAACAAACTTTGCATTTATTTCCGGTAAGAGCAGTGTAACAGATCATACTAACTATGGTTATTCATTTGAGGAAACAGATTATAATTCAGGTTATACCAATTATAAGTACTATCAGCAGATTATGGGTAACCAGACAAATGATAACGATGAATTCATGTGGTCTGCGAACTTTGTAGATACTGTTGATATGGATACTTTAACAGGTACTTCTCATAATTATGAAGAAGTTTCTGTACCAGCTTTCTGCGGACGTAATGCGTTCACAGAAGAACGTTGTACAGATTGTGGCCTGATCAAAGATGGTACACGTGTAGAAGAAGAAGGTACTGCACATGATCATCATTTCATCAAGTTCCATGAAGTTTATTATACAAAAGACAGTAGTGGCAAGTGGAACGAAGCAGATAACTATGTTTGCCCAGAGTGTGGTTTAGGTATCTCAGAACCTGTAGAGCCTAACGAAAAGTATGCGACTGAACAGTTAAAAAAGAATTATAAGAAGAAGAAAGCCCTCTGGGATGAGGCACAGAAGAATGCAGCTGAAGGTCATGCTTACACAGCAACAGATGCGAAGTGGAGTGATGACGATTCAACTGTTACATTCCAGAAACTGGAATGTACAACATGTAAAGCACAGATCAACAAGAGAGATTGCCTGCTTGAATCCGATGACACAAACAAAGCCAACAGAGAGTTTATTAATAAAACTTTAGACGAAGCAGTAACAGTTAAAGCTGAACTTGTTGGCCACACTGGTACATGTGATCAGGGGGTAACATCTACTTACAAAGCAACAGGCAAGACAGATGATGGTTACAGATATACTGCAACTGATAAGAAGACATCTGACGCAGGTCAGCATCAGTACACCGGTACATGGACATGGGCTGAAAAAAAAGATGATGCTGGTAACGTAACTGGTTACACAGCAACTGTCGCTGATGTGAAGTGTACAGTTTGTGGCGATGTAGCCAAAGAAGACCAGATCAAAGTAGAAGTTGCTAAGGATACAGAAAATTCCAAAGCAGCAACATGTACAGAAGCTGGTAAAGATGTTTATACAGCAACAGCGACAGTTACAGATGCTGATGGTAAGGAAATCGGTACATTAACAGCAGATCCAAAAGAAGTTGATTTACCGGCACTTGAACATAAGTATGGTGAACCAGTATGGTCAGACTGGGAAGAAAAGGATGGCAGCTGGACAACAACAGCAACGTTCACATGTGCAAATGATAAGAATCATGTAGAGACACCAGAAGTCAAAGTAACATCAGAAACAACAGATGCAACATGTACAAAAGCAGGAACTGTGACATATACAGCAACAACAGAATTTGGTGGTAAGACTTATACAAATCCAAATCCGAAGGTTGTAGAAGGACAGGCACTTAGTCATAAGTATGGTAAACCAACATGGAAATGGGATGGCTATACAAAAGCCACTGCAACATTTAAGTGTGAACGTGGTGATGATACTCAGACTGTAGAAGCAACTATCACATCTAAAACAACAGATGCAAAATGTGAAGTCGCAGGTGAGACAGTTTATACAGCCACAGTGACATTTGATGGCAAAGAGTACACAGATACTCAGAAAGAAGAAATTAAAGCACTTGGTCATAAGTATGAACTGACATGGTCTCCATGGGAAGAGAAAGACGGTAAGTGGACAACAACAGCAACATTTACATGTGCAAATGATAAGACAGATGTACAGACACCTGAGGTTAAGGTAGCAGAAACTTCTGATAAACCAACATGTGAAGAAGATAGCGTTGTCACATATACAGCATCAACAGAGTTTAAAGGCCAGACTTACACAAATCCTGAGAAGAAGACAGTAACTGTTAAGGCTCAGGGACATGATTATCAGCCAGTTGTAACAAAGAAAGCGACAACAGCAAATGATGGTACAATTGCTTACACATGTTCAAGATGTAACAAGGTTGAAAAAACAGAGACAATTTCTCATCCAAAGACAATTGCTCTGGAAGCAACAACTTACACTTACACTGGACAGGAAATTAAGCCTGCAGTAACAGTGGCAGCAGCAGATGGTACAACAATTGCGGCTGACAAGAACTACACAGTTTCCTATCCAACAGCAAAGAATGTTGGTAAGTATACAGTGAAAGTAACTTTCACAGGTGATTACTATGAAGGTTCTGTAGAAAAAACATTCGAAATTACAAAAGCAACAGTTGCTATGAAGTATACAAATGAAAGTGTTGTAGTTGATTACACTGCAAAGGGTACTGTTGATAATGCACTGGTGACAGAAGCATCAGCAGATAGTATCGCATATACTTCAAGTAATGAAAAGGTAGCAAGAGTTGCTGAAGACGGTACAGTTTCTATCATTGGTTACGGTACAGTTACAATTACAGCAAAAGTTGGCGGTGATGCAAACTACAATGATGCATCTGCACAGTACACATTAAAGATCAATCCACTGGCAACACCAGAACTGCCGACAGTTTCAAACGGAACAAATGGCGTTAACATTTCCTGGCCAGCTGTAGAAGGTGCTGAGAAATACCGTGTATTCAGAAAGACATCTTCTAGCGGATGGGATGCAGTTGGTGTGACAGCAGATACAAGCATCGTAGATAAAGGTGCTAAGAGCGGCACTGAATATGCATATGTTGTTCGCTGCTACAATGATTACAATGTTTACACAAGTAACTACGATAAGAATGGTGTTAAGTTTATCTGCCTGAACGCAGGTAAGATTACATCTGCTGAAAATGGCAATGGTCAGGTGACACTTAAGTGGAACCAGGTATCCGGAGCAGATGGTTACTATGTATATCGTAAAGAGTATGGTGGCAGCTACAAACAGATTGCAACTGTAAAGGGTGAGAAGAATGTATCTTACACAGATAAGGATGCAACGCTTACAAGCAGTACGGTTTATGTTTATGCAGTAAGACCTTACTGTGGTGACACAATGGGTTCATTTACTGGTAGATGCAATACGTATCTTTCAACAGGTGTGATCACTTCCCTGTCTCATACAGGTAATGCAATTGCAGTTAAGTGGGATGCGATTGATGGCGCAGAAGGTTACTATGTATACCGTAAGGAATATGGTGGTACCTATAAGCAGATTGCCAAAGTAGAAGGACATGATACTTTAACTTATTCAGATCCATCAAGCTCCTTCAAGAGCGGTACAACATATGTATACGCAATCAGAGGTTATAACGGCGGATCAAGAGGCTGGTTTGCAGGTAAGTGTGTAAACTATCTTGCATCTGGCAATATTACTTCACTGTACAATTCTAACGATGGTATTATTGTTAAGTGGAACAAAGTAGCCGGAGCAAAAGGTTATTACGTATACCGTAAGGAATATGGCGGCAGCTATTCAAAGATTGCAACCATCAAGAAGGGCAGCACAGTATCTTATACAGATAAGAAAGCCCAGAATGGTGTAACATATGTATATGCTGTAAGACCTTACAATGGTAATGATTCAGGTTACTTTACAGGTAAAGTCGTTTGCAGATTACAGACACCTACAATCACAGACGTTGTCTCTATAGGGCAGGGACAGGTCGGTATTGCATGGAAAGAAAATCTGGAAGCAGATGGTTACCAGCTTCAGCTTGCAGATACATCCAAGTTCGCTAAGAATGAAACTCAGCAGGAAAATGTTAGTGTAGCAAATGGAAATGCTGTAGCGATCGAAGGTTTACAGAAGGGTGAAACTTTCTATTTCCGTGTTCGTTCCTACAAGAAAGTTGGCAACAAGACGGATTTCTCTGCTTGGAGTACAAAGTCTGTAAAAGTTACACAGTAATCACAATTTAATAATTCGAAAGAGGTCATTGCTTCGGCAATGGCCTCTTTTTTCGATTTCAGCACAGAAATGTAGGTTTATGCAGGAGCGTTTGGTGTATAATAGATGAAAGATGTTGTGCTTTGAGCAAATGAAAAGTTAACAGATGGCTGTTATATGAAATAATAAAGGAGGATGAGATGGAATACAGACAAAATGACTGGTCGATTCTCGGTTTCGGATGTATGCGTTTTCCGAAAAAGGGCGGTAGTGTGGATATGGAGGAGACAGAGCGGGAACTGGCCTATGCCATTGCACATGGAGTGAATTATTTTGATACGGCTTATATTTATCGGGGCAATGAGAAGGTGCTGGGAGAACTGACGGCGAAGAATCACTGGCGTCAGCAGATTCAGATTGCCACGAAGATGCCCCACTATCTTATTCACTCTGTTGATGAGCTTGAGAAGCTTTTTTGTGAACAACTGAAGCGTCTGCAGACGGATTATGTGGATAACTATCTCATGCATATGCTGCCGGATGTGCATATCTGGGAGAAATTAGTCCGGATGGGGATTCTGGACTGGATAAAGGAGAAGAAAGAAAAGGGACAGATTCGCCGAATTGGTTTTTCTTATCATGGCAACAGCCGGAATTTTATGGCGTTAATCGATGCCTATGATTGGGAATTTTGTCAGGTTCAGTATAATTATATGGATATCCACAGTCAGGCCGGTGCAGAGGGTGTGGCTTATGCGGCAAAGAAAGGCATTCCAGTGATTATTATGGAGCCACTGCGGGGCGGCAGACTGGTGAACGGCCTGCCGAAGAAAGCGAGAGATTTGTTTGCGGAAACCAGACCGAAGCGCAGTCCGGCGGAGTGGGGACTTCGATGGCTCTGGAATCAGCCGGAGATCGCAGTGGTGTTATCCGGTATGAACAGTATGGATATGATCCGGGAAAATATTCGGATTGCAGATACAGTGAGGGCCGGCGAGATGACAGATACAGATGAGCAGCTGTTTCGCAAAGTCAGAAGTGCCGTGAATGAGAAGATGAAGGTACCTTGTACCGGCTGCGGTTATTGTCAGCCCTGCCCATATGGTGTGGATATCCCAGGAGCTTTCAGATGTTATAATGTTCGCTACACCGATAACTTTTTTACGGGGATGCGGGAGTATCTGATGTGTACGACTTTCAGGGCAGAGCGGACCAATGCGTCTTTGTGCAGGCAATGCGGAAAATGCGAACAGCATTGTCCGCAGAGGATTGCTGTCCGCAAAGAATTAAAACAGGTGGTTCGTCATATGGAGAACCCGGTTTATAAGGTGATTGCATTTTTTGCAAAAGGTTTGTTCAAAAAATAGAACAGCAGGTGGGGTGATTGCCCATCTGCTGCTCTATTTTGTTGACGTATTATTGTTTATCGTAAATATTAAAATATGCGGATTCTTTAGAATAGCTATTCTGATATCTCGTGCAGAGCTTGAACCGCCCTGTCAATTTCATCTTCGGTATTAAAGCACGAAAAACTGAACCGGACAGCCCCTTGTTTTTCTGTACCGAATGTTTTGTGCATCAGCGGTGCGCAGTGGGCACCTGCACGGACACAGATTTCATAGTCCTCCCAAAGAATATCACTGACGGAAGCAGAGCTCATATCGCCAATGTTGAGGGAGACAATCGGTGCGCGAAGGGGCGCATCCATATCGCCATAAATTTTCAGGTCAGGAATATCGGTGATACCTGCGAGAAAACGGCGGGCAAGGCTGATTTCTTTATTGTGGATATTTTTGACACCTATGGATTGGATATAGTCCAGACCGGCATTCAGTCCTGCAATGCCGTGTCCGTTTAATGTGCCGGCTTCCAGGGCTGTCGGCATATCTGCCGGGTGATGTCTGTCGAAGCTGTGAACACCGCTGCCGCCGGATTTGAATGGCGGCAGGGTTAAGCCTTCCCGGAGATAGAGGCCGCCGGTTCCCTGGGGACCGAAGAGACCCTTGTGTCCGGTAAAGCAGAGAATGTCTATGCCCATGTCCATGACATTGATCGGAATGCTTCCGGCTGTCTGGGAAGCATCCACAATCAGCAGCAGGCCATGCTTTTTGGCGAAATCTGATACAAAAGCCATGTCAGTGACATTGCCGGTCAGATTGGAAGCGTGGGTCAGGACAATGGCAGCCGTGTTAGGCTTCAAGGACGCATTCAATAGATCATATCGGATGCGTCCTTTTTCGTCAGCGGGAATAATCGTTAATTCTGTACCTGCCTCTTCCTTCAAATAAAGAGGACGCAGGACAGAATTGTGTTCGCAGGCGGTTGTGATGACATGTTCACCGGTGTGGACGGCACCGTGAATGGCGATATTCAGTGCTTCCGTGGCATTGCATGCAAAAACAATCCGGGACGGGTCCGGTGAACCGAAGAGGGCAGCCAGTTTGTCCCGGGTGTCATAGATTAACCGGGAGGCGTTCAGTGTCGGAGCATGGGCGCCTCTTCCTGCGTTGCCGATGGTGCTGAAGGATTTGAAAACTGCTTCAGCTACCTGGGGAGGCTTCAAAAAAGAAGTGGCCGATGAATCCAGATAAATCATTCTAAATCCCTCCTTTTGGCGGCTGTAAGTGCGGCACCCAGAGCACCGGCATATCTGGCAAATGCATCGGTTTCAACGGGGTGTCCGATTTTGTCGGAAAGTGTCTGAATAAAATAAGGACTTTCGCAAAGGCCGCCGGTGAGAACGATATTCTCTTCAAGCCCGAAGCGGGCAGCCAAATTGGCCACACGGCTGGCTACAGAGTGGATAACGCCGGCGGCGATATCTTCGCGTTTTTCACCGGAGCCGATATGGCTTATGACTTCAGACTCCGCAAAAACTGTGCACATAGCACTGATAGCCAATGGCTGTCCGTGAGCGGCCATTTCATACATTTCATTCAAATCAGCTCCCAGACGGGTAGCCATGACTTCAATGAACTTGCCGGTGCCGGCGGCACATTTGTCATTCATCAGAAAATCTGCCACCTGTCCATCAATGACTTTGATCATCTTGGTGTCCTGGCCGCCCACATCAATAATGGTCATATTTTTCTTGAAAATGGCCCATCCACCTTTGCCGTGGCAGGTGATTTCCGTAACAATTTTGTCGGCATAATCTACACAGATGCGGCCGTAGCCAGTGGCCACGCAGCGCATGGCATCGGCATAGCCCCGGGTTTTCAGCTGTTCCAGAATGGCATTGGCTGTTTCACGGCCGTTCCATCCTGTGGGCAGTACAAAATAATCTTCAATTTTACCATCCTTTAGGACAACAGTCTTGGAGGCGGTTGAACCGATATCAATACCGGCAAAATAAACAGGTGTTGTACTCATTGCTTTTTTATTTCTCCAATGTTTCAAGGAAAGCTTCCAGACGGGTCAGGATCTGGCCTTTATCTGCCTGGGAATAATCAGTTTCAATCATCAGGTAGGATTTTCCTTTATTCGTTACAGTCTGTTTCACATAATGGGATTCGATATTGTAAGTATGACAGGCCTGAAGGATAATTTCGATGACACCGTCTACCTGATATTCGTCAATCATTTCGTCAATATACTGCATACGGCTGTTGTTCGGGCTCATAACAGAGCAGTTGATGTTCAGGTATTTTTTCGCAAGAGCGTCATAAATCGGCATGTTTTCGTCGACCGGTTCCACTTTTTCGCGGGTGCCGTTACAGCAGTCAAAGGCAACTACATCAGCGCCTAATTCTTCCACAGTTTTAATGATCTTGTCGCGAACACCACTGTTAGGACATCCGGTAATCAGGATACGTGGACGTGTACTTTCTTTGCCTTTGTAGTTGGCTTCCCAGTCTGCCAGAACTTCTTTTGTACGTTCCTCGATAATGGCAATGCGCTCTTCAAGGTCAAAGTTAAAACCGAGGCCGTCCAGGCGGGTGCCCATCTCATAACCGCTGATCGGTGCAGGATTCAGCTTGCCAAGTTCAAGGAAACCAAGCATAGCCCGACGTTCATGATTCTTCAGACGGATGGCATCGCGGATCTGGTCCTCGGTAATTGTAATATGATAAAAATCTTCCAGTTTTTCTTTCAGGCGGATGACTTCTCCGGTCCATGAGCGGAGAGCAGCTTCGTCTCTGGAGTGAGGCAGCTGCATAACGTAAGTTTCCTTTAACTCGTTCATCAGCTCAAACATCTTGCGCTTGCCGTCACAGGTAGTTTCACCCACAATGAAATCTGAGAAATAGAAATACGGACAGGTGTCTGTCAGTGCGAAACCGTAGCTGGCTTTGATCAGCGGACAGAGATTTCGGGGCAGTTTCGTCTCGGCAGCAGGAATCGGTTCATCGCTGGAAGCGCATAAAGGCGCAGCGGCAGCATTGGCTGCCATCAGAAGCTCCTGCGGAACAAAAGAACAGTATACGCCCACGATGCGGCCGCCATTGTCTTTGATCTCTTTCATCTTCATGAAGCCGGCTTTGCGGGCTTCGGCATAGGTTTCAAAATTAGCCGGTAAATTCAACATTGTAAAATCCCCCTTGGTGTATTGATTGACAGGCATTGTAAAACCCTGCAGTGTGCTGGTAAAACTATCAAAATAATTAGTTTTATTTCAGGTGTGAGAGGTTTCGCAATTGCCTGATAAGTATCATGAAAAGTTACTGTTTATAGCAGTGCTCCAGGTATCTGATAAACTCGCAGACGTAGTCTTTTAAAATGTACTCCTTATGGTAAATGATGTAGAATTCCCGGCCGGCGATATGTCCGGGCAGTTCGAACTGCAGCAGCCGTTTGGCATCGATATAGTCATGGACGGCTTTCTCGGAGACGATGGAGACGCCGAGGCCGCCGGCAACAAGGTTTTTGATAGCTTCCTGGTCATTGATGCGGGCTGCAATGTGGAGCTTATCTTCGGAAATGCCGATTTTCTCAAGGAAAGCAGAAGCGGATTTGCCGGTGCCGCTGCCCTGTTCGCGCAGGATCACAGGCTGTTCCTGAAGGACTTCTTCCAGGGAAAAACTGCCTGTATCCTTCATTTCCAGAAAATAGTCGTTGACAGGTGCGATCATCACCAGACGATCCTGATAGAACTTCCGGAAAACAAGCTGCTCGTCATCGGTTTTCATTCCCACAAGGCCCAGGTCATAACTGCCTTTATGAACCGCATCGATAATGCCGCGGCTGTCGCTCTGGGTGACAACAAAATAGATGTCCTCATGGCTTTTGCCGAAGGTGGGAAGTACTTCCGGAAGAATATAAGCAGATGGAATTGTGGAAACACCCAGACGAATCACCTTGGAATCGTGGCCGTTCCAACGGTTGATCATGTCGTCTCTGAGCTTCAGAATATTTTGTGCACATTCAAAAAGCTCTGTACCCCGGGGGGTGACTTCAAAGCTTTTGGCTGTGCGGACAATCAGCCGTGAATTTAATTCTTCCTCCAGAATTCGGATGTGGGTGCTGATGGTAGGCTGCGAGATGCCCAGTTCCTCAGCGGCTTCCGTGAAGCTTTTGCAGCGGACAACGGAAATGAAAGATTGTAATTGTTTAAAATCCATAGGGACCTCCTGTAATCGTGTCTAAAGTCGTTAGTAATAGTATACAGTTTATTATTATAAAAATCAATGAATATATTAAAAATATTGATAAAAATGATAGCAGAGAGAGGACTATTGATTAAAATGTGCAATTCAACCTGTTTATAATGTACATTAATAAATAACGGCCTTACAATTAATTACAATTCTGGGAAAAAAAGCTTGTGAATAGGTACGGGCTATGTCTATAATAGTAATTAAAATAAGGAGGATTTTATCATGCCACAGAGAACAGACATTCACAAAGTACTTATTATTGGTTCTGGTCCGATCATCATCGGTCAGGCCTGCGAATTTGATTATTCAGGCACTCAGGCCTGCAAGGCATTGAAAAAACTGGGTTACGAGATTGTACTGGTCAATTCCAACCCTGCAACGATTATGACGGACCCGGAGACAGCGGATGTAACGTATATTGAGCCGCTGAATGTGGAACGTCTTGAAGAGATTATTGCGAAGGAACGTCCGGATGCCCTTCTGCCTAATCTTGGCGGACAGTCCGGTCTTAATTTGTGTGCGGAGCTGAACAAGGCCGGTATTCTGGACAAATATAATGTGAAGGTTATCGGTGTACAGGTGGATGCCATTGAGCGTGGTGAAGACCGTATTGAATTTAAGCATGCCATGGATAAGCTTGGTATTGAGATGGCGAGAAGTGAGGTTGCCTATAGTGTGGAGGAAGCCCTTGCCATTGCGGATAAGCTGGATTATCCGGTGGTTCTTCGCCCGGCTTACACAATGGGTGGCGCCGGCGGCGGTCTGGTTTATAATAAGGAAGAACTGAAGACCGTTTGTGCCAGAGGTCTTCAGGCCAGCCTTGTAGGTCAGGTCCTTGTTGAAGAATCCATTCTCGGCTGGGAAGAACTGGAGCTGGAGGTTGTCCGTGATAAAGACAACAACATGATTACAGTATGCTTTATTGAGAATATTGATCCGTTGGGTGTGCATACCGGTGACTCTTTCTGCGCAGCACCGATGCTGACCATCTCCGAAGAATGCCAGAAACGTCTTCAGGAGCAGGCATATAAGATTGTTGAGTCTGTTGAGGTTATCGGCGGTACAAACGTACAGTTTGCCCATGACCCTGTGACAGACAGAATCATTGTTATCGAGATTAATCCACGTACATCCCGTTCATCTGCTCTGGCTTCCAAGGCCACAGGTTTCCCGATTGCCCTTGTATCCGCGATGTTGGCAACAGGTCTGACATTGAAGGATATTCCTTGCGGCAAATACGGTACACTGGACAAATATGTTCCGGACGGTGATTATGTTGTTATCAAGTTTGCACGCTGGGCTTTTGAGAAGTTCAAAGGCGTAGAAGATAAGCTTGGCACCCAGATGCGTGCTGTGGGTGAAGTCATGAGTATCGGCAAGAACTACAAAGAGGCCTTCCAGAAAGCAATCCGAAGCCTTGAGACAGGACGTTATGGTCTCGGTCATGCGAAGAATTATGACACCATGACAAAGGAAGAACTGCTTCATTTGCTGATCAATCCGACAAGTGACCGTCACTTTATCATGTATGAAGCTATTCGCAAGGGTGCAACAACAGAAGAGATTTTCGACCTGACAAAGGTGAAGACATATTTTATCGAGCAGATGCGTGAACTGGTTGAGGAGGAAGAAGAAATCCTCAAATCCAAAGGACATCTGCCGTCAGATGCACTTTTGATCCAGGCAAAGAAAGACGGTTTCTCTGATAAGTATCTGAGCCAGCTGCTGGAGATCTCGGAGGATGAGATCCGCAATCACAGAATCAGCCTGGGGGTTGAAGAGGCCTGGGAAGGCGTTCATGTCAGCGGTACAAAGGATAGTGCTTATTATTACTCTACTTACAATGCAGGGGACAGGAATCCTGTATCCGAGGATAAACCGAAGATTATGATCCTTGGCGGCGGACCAAACAGAATCGGTCAGGGTATCGAGTTTGACTACTGCTGTGTACATGCAGCCCTTGCCTTAAAGAAGCTTGGATTTGAGACCATTATTGTCAACTGTAATCCGGAAACTGTTTCTACCGATTATGACACATCTGACAAGCTTTATTTTGAGCCGCTGACACTGGAAGATGTTCTCAGTATTTATAAGAAGGAAAAGCCATTGGGTGTGATTGCCCAGTTTGGCGGTCAGACACCACTGAATCTGGCAGCAGAGCTTGAGAAAAACGGCGTAAAGATTCTTGGTACAGCACCTGCAGTCATCGATCTTGCAGAAGACCGTGATTTGTTCCGTGCCATGATGGAAAAGCTTGAAATCCCAATGCCTGAATCCGGCATGGCAACAACTGTTGATGAAGCACTGGAGATTGCCAATAAGATCGGTTATCCGGTTATGGTGCGTCCATCCTACGTTCTTGGCGGCCGAGGTATGGAAGTTGTCTATGATGATGAGAGTATGGCCGGCTATATGGCAGCTGCAGTTGGTGTGACGCCGGACAGACCAATCCTGATTGACCGTTTTCTGAATCATGCTACAGAATGTGAGGCAGATGCTATCAGCGATGGTACACATGCCTTTGTACCGGCTGTTATGGAGCATATTGAGCTGGCGGGTGTCCATTCCGGTGACTCTGCTTGTATCCTGCCGTCTGTTCATATTTCCGATGAGAATGTGGCAACGATTAAGGAATACACAAGAAAGATCGCTGAGGAGATGCATGTCAGAGGCCTGATGAACATGCAGTATGCCATTGAGAACGGCAAAGTGTATGTTCTGGAAGCCAATCCGAGAGCATCCCGTACCGTGCCGCTTGTATCCAAGGTATGCAACATCCGTATGGTGCCATTGGCAACAGATATTATTACATCAGAATTAACAGGCCGCCCATCACCTGTTCCGGAATTGAAAGAGCAGAAGATTCCATATTATGGCGTCAAGGAAGCGGTTTTCCCATTCAATATGTTCCCGGAAGTAGACCCTGTTCTCGGACCGGAAATGCGTTCAACTGGTGAGGTACTTGGCTTATCCGAGTCCTATGGAGAAGCCTTCTTCAAGGCTCAGGAAGCTGCATCCTTGAAGCTTCCGCTTGAAGGCACGGTCCTGATTTCCGTGAATAAGAAAGATAAAGCAGAAGTCGTGGATGTGGCAAAGCGATTCCATGAAGACGGCTTTAAGATCATTGCAACAGGAAAGACCTGTGATCTGCTGAATGAATCCGGTATTCCGGCTGAAAAGGTGAAGAAACTTTATGAAGGACGTCCGAACATTCTGGATATGATTACGAATGGCAAGATTGATCTTGTGGTTAACTCACCGGCAGGTAAAGAAAGTGTGCATGATGACAGTTACCTTCGAAAAGCAGCCATCAAGGCAAAGATTCCATATATGACAACCATCGCAGCAGCCAAAGCAACCGCTGAAGGCATCGGCTATGTCAAAGCGCATATGGAAGAGAATAATGAAGTCAAATCACTGCAGCAGATGCACAGTGAAATCAAATAAAAAGTAAAAAATAAAAACTGCCTGACCAGTTGCCCTGATTTACCAGATGTTTTTGTAATAAAATATTGTATATAGGGCAAAGGATATGCTATACTATGGGAAGGTAAGTTGCGAAACAGGGCTTGTTGCCCTGTTTTTTTAGGCTAAAATATCGAAATCAGGCCAAAGATTAAATAAGGTATTTAACACTTAGTGTGTGAAATGACGAATGAATGGAGGATGTTTATGAGTAAAACAAAGGTTTGGATTATCGGTGCCAAGGGAAGACTTGGCAGTACGATTAGTGATGCTCTTGACCGTATGGAATACAATGTTCTGACATCGGATCTGGATGTGGATATCACAGATATGGACAGTGTCACAGCTTTCATGGATATGAGTCATCCGGCGGTGGTTATTAACTGTGCCGGTTACAATACCCATGACTGGGCGGAAGAGGATATGGTGAAGGCTTTCAGAGTCAATGCCATTGGTGCGAGAAATGTTGCTTCAGCTTCCCGTAAGGTTGGAGCGAAGCTGATTCATATGTCAACGGATGATGTTTTTGATGGACAGGGAAGTGCACCGTTGACGGAGTTTGATGTAGCCACACCGGACACGGTTTTTGGCAAGTCCAAACTTGCCGGGGAGAATTTTGTCCGCGAGCTGAATCCGAAGCATCTGATTGTCAGAAGTTCATGGGTTTATGCCAGGGAGGGCAGCTGTTTTGTTAATTCTGTGATTCGCCAGGCAAAAGAGGGCGGTGTGATCCGCGTGGCAGCTGAACAGTACAGCAGTCCAACAAGCGCCAAGATGCTGGCTGACTTCATTATGAAGATGATTGATGCCAATGAGTACGGCATTTATCATGCCTCCTGTGAAGGATGCTGCAGCAGAGTGGAGGCGGCAGAAGAAATTCTCAGACTCATGGGACAGAATCCGACAGGCAGAATTGAAGCTGTACCATCAGAGTCAGGTAAGAACAGTCCGAGAAATACATTCCTCAGAAATCTGATGATGGAAGTGACGGGAATTTATCGGATGCCTCGGTGGCAGGATGCCATGAAAGAATATATTCAGGAATTAAGGGGGTAGAAGGATGGCAAAGGACAAAGGCAAGAAGAAGCTGGGAATGACAACGCTGATTTTTATCGGATTGTTCCTTGGTGCGTTTACAGGTATTATTTTATATTATTTTGTTCCTTCGGGATATGTCAGAGATACAGTGCTGGTTGATGGTATTTTCTATGTTGTGGGGCAGGGGTTCTTACGACTCATGCAGATGCTGGTTGTACCTCTTGTATTCTGTTCGCTGATCTGCGGCAGTGCAGCTATTGGTGATACGAAAACTTTGGGTAAAGTCGGTGTGAAGACCATTGTGTTCTATCTTTTCACAACCGCACTGGCGATTTCAATTGCTCTTGCAGTTGGTACGATTGTAAAACCGGGTCTCGGCCTGGATACAGCTGCGATTCAGACACAGGAAGTCACGGTGGCTGAGAGTACGACACTGACTGAGACTTTGTTGAATATTATTCCAACCAACCCGATTGGAGCCCTGGCAAATGGTACAATGCTTCAGGTTATTGTATTTGCCCTTTTTGTAGGTATTATACTTGCAAAACTCGGTGAAAAAGTCGAAGTTGTTTCCAACTTCTTTGCGCAGTTCAATGATATCATGATGGAGATGACCAACATGGTCATGATGGCAGCACCAATTGGTGTGTACTGTCTGATCTCCAGAACATTTTCCAATATCGGTTTTTCGGGATTTATTCCGATGGCAAAATATATGCTCTGTGTACTTGGAGCGCTGGCGATTCATTGCCTTGGCAGTTATTCTGCCCTGATGGCGATTTTTACAAGGCTGAATCCGTACAAGTTTATCCGCAAATACTTCCCTGTTATGAGTTTTGCATTCTCAACAGCCACATCTAATGCAACGATTCCGATGGCGATTGAGACACTGGATGAGAAGATTGGTGTATCCAAGAAGATTTCTTCCTTTACCATTCCGCTGGGTGCAACCATCAACATGGATGGTACAGCCATTATGCAGGGTGTGGCAGTTTGTTTTGCGGCGCAGGCATTTGGCATTGCACTGACACCGACAGATTATCTGACAGTTATTGCAACGGCGACACTGGCATCCATCGGTACAGCCGGTGTACCTTCAGTTGGTCTGATTACATTGTCCATGGTATTTGCATCCGTTGGCCTGCCTGTTGAGGCCATTGCCATGATTATGGGTATCGACCGAATCCTTGATATGGCAAGAACAATGGTCAATATCACTGGTGATGCGATGTGTACGGTCATTGTGGCGAATCAGGACGGTGCACTGAATCGGGATGTATTTAACAGCAAATAGCAGAACTGAATAAGTATATTGTGTATAAAAGGTATCCGTGTTGATGAATGCGGATACCTTTTGTCTGTTACATCCGTTTCAGTTCGGGGAGAACTGTGGCGAGCATTACGATGAAGCAAAGACTGCCGCCGATAACGTTGGAGATGGGTTCGGCCATAAAAACGCCGTTTGGTCCCATGTTCAGGGCATAAGGCAGGATATAAGTCATGGGCACCACAATGATGACTTTACGCAGTATGGAGAAAAAGATGGCATATTTCTTCTTGTTGAGGGCTTTGAAAATTGTCTGGCCCACATATTGCAGCAGCATGAAGATAAATGCAGCAAAATAAAGTTTCATGGCGGGTACGGTATCGGTCATCAGAGCCTGATCCGAGCTGAAAATACCGATCAGGAAGCGAGGTGCAGCCAGAATCACGCTCCAGATGATCAACGTATAGATCAGCGCTAAAACAGCCATGGTGATACCGGCCTGGCGTACTTTTTGTGGGCGGCGGGCACCGTAATTGTAGCTGATGATCGGCGAAGAACCTTCCGTGATGGCGTAAATCGGCGTTTCGACCATCTGACGGACACTGGAGATGATGGTCATAACGGATATGTAGACATCACCGCCTGTAACGGACAGGACATTGTTGGCGCAGATAGTGACAAGACTGTTGGTCAACTGCATAATAAATCCGGCAGTTCCGAGGCTGACGATATTTTTGGCATCTTCACCGCAGGATGTCAGTTCGGTTTTGGAAAGAAAACGGATCCGATATTCTGCTTTGTAGTGTAAAAAGTACAAAACAAAGGCAGCAGACAATGTCTGCGAAATAACCGTGGCAATGGCAGCACCTTTGATGCCGAGTCCGAATACAAAGATAAACAGCGGATCCAGCAGAAGGTTGGCGACAGCGCCGATGATAACGGAGGTCATGCCGGTTGTTGCGTAGCCCTGGGCATTAATGAAAGGATTCATGCCGGTGGCAGCCATGGATGGAAATGTACCGAGCAGATAGATCATCAGGTAGGGGTATGCATAGACCAACCCGGCATCAGAAGCACCGAAAAGTACCAGAATCGGTCTGGCAAAGAGAAGTCCTGCAATCATCAGGATAACCGCGCATAATGCCAGCAGGGTAAAGGATGTATTCATCAGAAGTCCGGCTTTTTCATGATTGCCTTTGCCGCGTTCAATGGAGAAGATCGGCGCACCGCCGGTGCCGAACAGGTTGCTGAAGGCTGTGATAATGACGATGATCGGGAAACAGAGCCCAACAGCGCCGAGGGCCGTGGTGCCAACGTCAGGAATACGGGCAATATAGACACGGTCGACGATATTGTAGAGAAGACTCATGATCTGGGCTACAAGCATCGGCAGAGCGGCTTTCAGAATGTTACTGACGATATTGCCATTTTCAAAATCAATACGTTTCATAAATAATCATTCCTTGTTTACAAATTTTTCTTGATGTAGTATAACATGAAATAAACTATATGAAAAATATTGTTTTTATATCTATCCTATAGATTTTTTATATAGAAGGCTGATTTAATGACGGAATTAACGCTATGGTTGAAGACGAAATCATCTTTCAGACAGACATTATCATTGCAGAAACAACAGAAAGAGTTACAAAAGAACTTTCAGAAAAAATATTCTCAGGAATTGAGCGAGACGACTCAGAAATATTCAAAACAACTATATTAGGAATCAAAACTAAAGAAAACTGTAAAGAATGAACGTGTCTGCTATGAATTCGTTCATTCTTTACAGTTTATTGAGATTTGGGAAAGTTTTGCCCTTTATAACTCCGGATGCCGTTTAAAGAAATCCTTTGTTTCGTTTCTCACCACGCCATTCAATGCCAGCAGCGCGATTAAGTTCGGAAATGCCATCAGTGCATTAAAGATATCGGCAATGTTCCATACGGCAGCAACGGTCATGTATGGGCCGATGAAAACGCAGATAATATACAGCCAACGGTAGGTTTTGACAGCTGTCTGGTTCCTGTTCAGAAGATATTCCAGACAGCGTTCGCCATAGTAATCCCAGCCGAGGATGGTTGTAAATGCGAAGAATACAAGGCAGAGCATCAGTGAGAAGGATGCCACAACCGGAGGGAAGGGAAGTCCCTGCTGGAAAGCGGCTGTTGTGATGGCAACACCTTCAAGACCGGTATTCCATGTTCCGGTAATAACGATAGAAAGACCTGTCATGGAGCAGATAACGATGGTATCGATAAATGTACCTGTCATGGAGACAAGACCCTGACGGACAGGCTCTTTTGTTTGAGCGGCGGCAGCAGCGATAGGTGCACTTCCGAGACCGGATTCGTTGGAGAAGATACCTCGCTGGATACCTTTCTGCATAGCCATAATCATAGTACCCATAGCGCCGCCGGCCAAAGCACTGCCTGTAAAAGCAGATTTTACGATGGTTACGATGGCAGCCGGAACAGCTGTGATGTTGGTGATCAGGATGATCAATGCCAGAGTTACATAAAGAACTGCCATAAAAGGCACAACAACCTGAGCAACTTTGGAAATTCGCTTGATACCGCCGAGAACAACCAGACCGACACAGAGGGTCAGCATAAGACAGGCAATAACAGTTGCCCATGAGTAAGTATTGCCGAAGAGGGAGACGGTATGGATCATATCCGGATCAAAGAAATTCTTTACTGCGGATGCGATACCGTTGACCTGTGTAAATGTACCGATACCAAACAGACCGACACCGGCACCGAAAAAAGCGAAAATTTTGGCAAGCCAGCGCCATCCGTGTCCCATACCATTTTCAATATAGTAGAAAGGACCGCCGAGAACATGGCCTTCATCATCGATTGTACGGTATTTGATCGCTAACAGACCTTCGGCGTATTTAGTCGCCATACCGAGAAAAGCAGCGATAACCATCCAGAAAAGAGCGCCGGGGCCGCCGGCAGCAATGGCAGTTGCAACACCGACGATATTACCTGTACCGATGGTTGCGGAAAGGGCTGTACATAAAGCTCCGAAACTGGATACTTCACCTTCGCCGCCGTCTTCATTTTTAATCATGAATTTGAGTGCTTTGCCAAGATGTCTGATCTGAAGGACACCTAAGCGGATTGTTAAGAGACATCCTGTGAACAGGATTAAGATGATCAGAGGCAGTCCCCATACGACTGCGTCCAACCAGTTGATGAGATTGTTGATTTGTGTAAACATTCTTTTTCCTCCATCCTTTTGCCTGAGAGACTTGCAGTTGGGCGTATCCGATCGAAAATTCCGCAGCTGCGTACACCTTCGGCGCTCTTCTTTTGTATTTTGCATGATGCATTGTGAAGAGACTCTCCTGAGTATTAATTAAGTAATACAATGAAATAAATATTAACATAGGGAAAATGGAAATTCAATGCTTTTTTGTTAAAAAAGATAAAAACTGTAAAACTTTACCATGGTAATATGAAAATGCGAAGAGGTTTTGTATACAATTGGCGGATGAAGACTGGAAACAGTGTGCAAAGAGGAAAATTTCTTCGATAATTGCAAGGCGGCCGCTTATATGGTAAGCTAGAAATAAACAAAAGTGCAGAAATTATCGCCGCGGTTAGATGGAACTTATAGCGGGCAGGCATATAGAAAAGAAGGATTATAAAGATGGTAAAAGTATACTTGGTCGAGGATGAGATTATTATACGCCAGAGTATCAAGAACAGTATCGACTGGGAAAAAGAAGGGTATGAATTTGTGGGGGATGCCAGCGACGGCGAGCTGGCACTTCCGGTGATTTTGAAGGAGAAGCCGGATATTCTGATCACAGATATCCGTATGCCGTTTATGGATGGACTGGAGTTAAGCCGTATGGTTAAAGCGGAATTGCCGGATATCAAGATTGTGATATTGAGCGGGTATGACGATTTTGAGTATGCCAAGCAGGCCATTAAGATCGGCGTGGCAGAGTATCTGCTGAAGCCGGTATCTTCAGCAGTTTTGCTGGAACATTTGTCGGAGATTGCCGAGAAAGTCAGAGATGAGCGGGAAGATCTGGCCTTGAAGAAAGTTTATTACCAGGAAATGCAGGAGAATGAAGAACTGATCAAGATGAAATTCCTGGGGGAATTGATATCGGGTAAATTGTCCCTGGCAGATGCCATGGAAAAAGGAAAGCGTTTCCATATGAATCTTAGCGGCCCTTTTTACAGGATTATTTTGTTCAAATTTATCCAGGAGGATCACGTGCAGGCAGAGCAGTCTGAGGTACTGGCCGGAGCCTATGAGGCTGTCGGAGGCTACGTTGACCGATTCAGGGATGTTTTTCGATTCCAGAGAGGGGTTGAAGGTTGGGCATTTCTTCTGACATCTGTGGAAGAAGAAATGGAGACTCAGACAAAAGCCTTTATTGAGGGGCTGAAAGCAGTGATCGCACCTTTTGACACATTGACCTGGTTTGGCGGTATCGGCAGTGAGGTGGCGAGAATCCGTGAACTGCGATATTCATTTCGGGAGGCGGATAAGGCATTTGCCGGCCGTTTTGTGCAGAAACCGAATCAGATCATATCGGTTGAACAATTGAACTTTGAACAGCAGGACAATGAATTTGATGCCAATATTTTTGGTGAGATTAATCAGTTTGATCAAATTATTACCCGTTTCCTAAGCAGCGGTTCTCTGGAGGAAGTGGAGAGTTTTGTCGGGGCATTATTTACGGAAATATCAGAGGATCATTTCCGATCGCTGATGATCAGGCAATATATTATCATGAACATTTATGCAACGGTTCTGACTTTCTGCAAGAAGCTGAGAAAAGATGCCGGAGTAGATGGAGAGGCTGCGGGTCAGATGGAGAGCCTTCGGGAGAACGAAGAGATTTTGAAGCGGGCTGTTTCAACTGCGGAATCTGTTGATGATATCAAGGCCTACATAGGAACGCTTTTGGATCATGCCATTGAACTGCGCAATACGGTCAGTGGAAGACGGTATTCAGACATTATCCAGACGGCGAAGAAACGGATTGAACAGGATTATATGTCGGAAGACATTTCGTTGAATTCCGTTGCGGCAGAAGTCTGCATGAGTCCAAGCTATTTTAGTTCCGTTTTCAGTAAGGAAATGGGCAAGACATTCATTGAGTATCTGACGGAAGTCCGCATGGAGAAGGCGAAACAGTATCTGGCCTGTTCATCTATGAAAACATCGGAGATCAGCTATGAAGTGGGCTACAAAGACCCGCATTATTTTAGCTATATTTTCAAGAAGACCCAGGGCTGCACGCCGAAAGAATACAGGGCGGCAAGAAAGGGGTAAGCTATGTTTGGATATAAGAAGCTTTCCCTGAATCGAAAGATTATGATGATCGCCGTGGCGGCTATTGTACCGATGATTTGTCTTGTCTGCTATCTGCTCTGGACAATTTCCTATACGACCGGTGTGTATGCGGACATCACGAACAATGTGGCAGAGGCCAATGAATATGTCCGGGATTTCAAGGAGCGGATTGACTATACCACTTACCTGGCGGTCATCAACAACAAGAAGATTGATGAGCTGGATGTGGGAACTGTGACGGTCAATGGTATTTTGACGGTGGATCCCTATGCCTATATCGATGAACTGAAAAGCGTCTGCAATGATCTGGCGCGTTCTGCAACGGTTGAATTGAACAAAAGTCAGATGGTTCGCCTGAAGAATACATTGAATACACTGTCAAATTGTATTCATGATTTGGAGAATAATATTGGCCGGGAGAATTCCTATGATCAGAATATGGCCACGCTGGATAATGATGTTTATGCACTGACATCTCTGGTGCAGTCATGTATCCGTGACTATATTTATGCAGAAACCCTGAATTTCGATCAGATCAAAGCACAGCTGGATGAGAATAATCGGACAATTTTCTGTTTTACGATTCTGGCGTCGCTTTTTGTTGTCATTTTGACGGTAGGACTTTCTGTCAGGGCGTCCAGAAACATTACCGGCCCGATACGTAATCTCTGTACACTGACCAGCAGGGTCGCCGAAGGTGACTTTACGGCACAGACGAAGGATGTGGAGTCAGAGGATGAAATTGCTCTGCTTATGGATAATTTCAACGATATGACCAAGGAGATCGGTCAGCTTGTGGAAGATATGAAGCGCAACCATGAGACATTGCGGCTGAGCGAGACGAAACTTTTGCAGGCGCAGATCAATCCGCATTTCCTGTATAACACACTGGATACGGCAGTGTGGCTGGCGGAGGCGAAACAGAATGATCAGGTGATCCGTCTTCTGACCTATTTGTCTGATTTCTTCCGGACTTCTCTGAGCAATGGGCAGAACTTTATCACGATCCAGGAGGAGCAGCGGCATATTGAAAGTTATCTGAAGATCCAGCAGTTCCGTTACCAGGATACGCTGGCTTACAACATTGATATAGACAAGGCGTTATATAATTTTACGATCCCGAAGCTGCTTTTACAGCCGTTAGTTGAGAATGCTCTGGTTCATGGGATTCGCGGCAAGCGGGGGAAAGGAACGATTTCTGTGACCGGCCGCCTGGAAGGGGATAATATTGTCTTCTGTGTGACGGATGACGGTGTAGGCATGGATGAAGAAAAACTGTATAATCTCAGGAAGGCTTCTGTGGACGGAAGTACCCAGTCAGCCAATATAGCGGCCTTTGGCGTGGGCAACGTCAATGAGCGGATCCATATTTATTATGGCGAAAATTATGGTTTATTTTTCAAAAGTCAACCGGATGTGGGCACCACAGCAAGGGTTTTGATACCGGCCAGAAATGTTTCATAAAAAAATACACTTTTATCATAAAAAAGTACACTTTTTTTGAATGGGTCAAAACATTCACAAAAAGTTCAAAAAATATTAACCTAAAAAAAAGAATCCTCTGTTTCCAAAATTATGGGAATACGGTATGCTTTTCACATAAGATACTTATTATTTCATAACTAGGAGGAGAAGAGTTTATGAAGAAGAGATTTTTAGGGGTATTATTGTCAGTAGCTATGGTTGCTGCAGTATTGGCAGGCTGCGGCTCATCAGGTACTAAAGAAACAGCAGCACCTGCAGGCAGCGAAACAGAAGCTGCAAGCGAAGCAGCATCTGGTGAAACAGAAGCAGCAGGCAACACAGGTGACGTGATCACAGTTGGTTTTTCACAGGTTGGTGCAGAATCTGACTGGCGTACAGCTAACTCAGAATCTATGAAATCTACATTCAGCACAGAAAACGGTTACAATTTAATCTTCGATGATGCTCAGCAGAAACAGGAGAATCAGATCGCAGCGATCCGTAACTTCATCCAGCAGGAAGTTGATTATATCGTTCTTGCACCTGTAACAGAATCCGGTTGGGATACAGTTCTTCAGGAAGCTAAAGACGCAGAAATCCCTGTTATCATCGTTGACCGTATGGTAAACGTTTCTGATGACAGCCTTTACACAGCTTGGGTTGGTTCCAACTTCAAACTGGAAGGTCAGAAAGCATGCGAATGGCTGAAAGCTTATGCAGAAGCTAAAGGCATGAGCGAAGTTAATATCGTAGATATTCAGGGTACAATCGGTGCATCCGCTCAGATCGGACGTACAGAAGCCCTCAACGAAGCAGTAAAAGCTAATGGCTGGAATCTGTTAGCTCAGCAGACAGGTGAATTCACACAGGCTAAAGGCCAGGAAGTTATGGAATCTATGCTGAAACAGTATGACAACATCAACGTTGTATACTGCGAGAACGATAACGAAGCATTTGGTGCAATCGAAGCAATCAAAGCAGCTGGTAAGACAGTTGGTCCTGATGGTGACATCCTTGTAATGTCCTTCGATACAACAAAACAGGGTATCACAGATACATTATCAGGTGATATCATTGTTAACACAGAGTGTAATCCTCTTCACGGCCCACGTGTAGAACAGATTATCAAACAGCTTCAGGCTGGCGAAACACCAGAGAAACAGGCATATGTAGAAGAAGGTATCTACGCTCATGGTTCTGATGTAGCATCCGTTTCAATCGACGGTACAGATTATGAAGTTACAGAAGTAACACAGGATGTTGTAGACGCTCGTGCATACTAAAATTTATAGGAATTAATTTTCCGGGAACATAATGATTGGCGTGGTAGAAAGAGGCAGAAGCCTGGAATGCTGCCACGCCAATTTTATGCTTATACGTTACATGTCAACTTACCCGAAATGGGAGAGATTTTAGAGAGAGAATTTGAAAGCAGGTGAATGCTATATGTCCAATGATGTTGTTTTAAGTATGAGAGATATCTCGAAAACATTTCCGGGTGTCAAAGCATTGCAGCATGTAGATTTTACGCTTCGCAAAGGTGAAATCCATGCGTTAATGGGAGAGAACGGAGCCGGCAAGTCCACACTGATCAAGGTGCTTACCGGAGTACATAGTTTAGACGGCGGTGAGATCAGAATAGCGGGTTCTGATGCACCGATTATCAATAAATCCCCGCAGGATGCCCAGAGCCACGGTATCAGTACCGTGTATCAGGAAGTTAATCTTTGTCCGAATCTGTCAGTGGCGGAGAACCTTTTTATCGGACGTGAGCCGAGAAAGTTTGGTTTTATTGACTGGCATACAATGAATAAGAAAGCAACAGAGCTCTTGAAGAGTCTGGATATTGATGCAAGAGCAACTGATAAATTAGAGGAATGTTCTCTGGCGAAGCAGCAGATGATTGCCATTGCCAGAGCGGTAGATATGAAGTGCCAGGTTCTGATTCTGGATGAACCGACATCTTCTCTGGATGATGAAGAAGTTGAGAAACTTTTCGTATTGATGAGACGTCTTCAAAAAGAAGGCGTTGGTATTATCTTTGTTACGCATTTCCTTGAGCAGGTATATGCGGTCTGTGACCGGATTACTGTTCTTCGAAATGGTACACTGGTTGGAGAGTATCCTGTAAAGGAACTGCCTAGAGTAGAACTGGTTGCCAAGATGATGGGCAAGAACTTTGATGATCTGGCAGATATCAAGGGAGATCATAAAGTACTTGAGAAGTTTGAACCGGTTATCGAAGCTGAACAGGTTGGAAGAAAAGGCAGTATCAAACCGTTTGATTTTGCTGTCAACAAAGGTGAGGTTGTGGGCCTGACAGGACTTCTGGGTTCCGGACGTTCCGAACTGGTGCGTGCCATTTACGGTGCGGACAAGCCGGATACAGGTAAGATCAAGGTCAACGGCAAGGAAGTGAAGATCAATTCTCCGCTGGATGCCATGAAACAGGGTATGGCTTATCTGCCTGAGGACAGAAAGAAAGATGGTATCCTTGCTGATCTGTCTGTACGTGAGAACATCATTATCGCACTTCAGGCGAAGAGAGGCATGTTCCATCCGATGAGCAGAAAAGAGATGGAGGAAGCCGCAGACAAATATATCGATATGCTGCAGATTAAGACAGCCAGCAGAGAGACACCGATCAAGAGTCTTTCCGGTGGTAACCAGCAGAAGGTGATTATCGGCAGATGGCTTCTGACCAATCCGGATTATCTGATCCTGGATGAGCCGACACGAGGTATCGATATCGGTACAAAGACTGAGATCCAGAAACTGGTGCTTGACCTGGCAGACCAGGGCATGGCCGTTACATTTATTTCTTCCGAAGTTGAGGAAATGCTTCGTACATGTTCACGTATGGGAGTTCTCCGAGACGGCAAGAAGGTCGGCGAGATTTCCGGCGACCAGCTGACACAGGAAGGCGTTATGAAAGCAATAGCAGGAGGTGACAGCAATGAATAAGGATTCGATTAAGAAAATAACATCCATGCGCTTGTTTTTGCCAATCGTATGTCTGGTTGCTGTTTTATTAGTGAATTTGATTACGACACCGGGATTCTTCAAGATTTCCATTAATAATGGTGTTTTATATGGTTACATTGTGGACGTTGTCAACCGTGCATCCGAGCTGGTTATTCTGGCTGTCGGTATGACACTGGTAACGGCTGCTTCCGGCGGTCAGGATATCAGTGTTGGTGCAGTTATGGCTGTTGCAGCAGCTGTCTGCTGTCAGATCCTTTCTGGTGGTGAAGTATCTGTTACTGAGCTGGCTGCTCCGATGGGTCTGGCAATTATTGCAGCTATTCTGGCTTCTGCACTCTGCGGTGCCTTTAATGGTTTCCTTGTAGCCAAGATGAATATTCAGCCGATGGTTGCCACACTGATTCTGTATACAGCAGGACGTGGTATCGGACAGCTGATCACAGCAGGTCAGATTACATATGTCCGTGTGGATTCTTATAAGGTATTTGGTGGTTATATCGGGAAGATTCCTGTACCGACACCGATTTTCCTGGCGATTATCGTTGTTATCATTGTGAATCTGATCCTGAAGAAAACAGCTCTTGGTCTGTATATTGAAAGTGTTGGTATCAATGGTACGGCTTCCAGACTGGTTGGTCTGAATTCAACACTGATCAAATTCCTGACATACGTGATCTGCGGTGTGTTGGCAGGTATCGCAGGTATTATCGCATCCAGCCGTATTTATTCAGCCGATGTTAACAACATTGGCCTGAACCTTGAAATGGATGCCATCCTTGCAGTTGCTCTTGGCGGCAATGTACTGGGCGGCGGTAAGTTCAGTCTGATGGGCTCCGTTATCGGTGCTTATACGATCCAGGCTCTGACAACAACGCTTTATGCGATGAATGTTAAAGCCGATCAGCTGCCGGTTTACAAGGCCATCGTTGTCGTTATTATTGTTACACTGCAGAGCCCTGTATTCCAGAGTTTCATTGCAAAACAGCGTGCAAAAAAAGCTGCAGCAGCAGTAGAGGGAGGTAAATAATCATGGCTAAGTTAAAAACAACCACAGATTCAAACAGAAAGATTAACGGCAATACCTTCCTTTTGATTATCACAATTGCACTTTTTGCGATCATGTATATCGCAGGTATGGTTATTTTCGCAGATAAGGGTTTTGCAAAACCACAGATGTTTCTGAACCTGTTCATTTCCAATGCCGGTCTGCTGGTTATTGCAGTTGGTCAGACCATCGTTATGATCACAGGCGGTATTGATATCTCTGTTGGTTCTATTACAGCGTTGGTTTGTATGGTTATGGCCAATCAGATGGAGAATCACGGCATGAGTGCTTATGCAGCGATTGCTGTTGCACTGGTTATCGGTCTGGCTTTCGGTATTGTACAGGGCTTCCTGATTTCTTATCTGGAGATCCAGCCATTCATTGTCAGCCTGGCAGGTCTGTTCTTTGGACGTGGTATGACTTCCATGGTCAGCACAGAGATGATTTCTATCAAGAATGAAACATTCCTTGCATGGGCCAATGCAAAGATTTATCTGCCGTTTATTGGTTCCTACAGCAAGAGCGGTAAGTTCCATCCGGCATATATTTATCCGACGGTTATTATTGCTCTGATTATCGTAGCGATTATCGCAGTTGTTATGAAATATACCAAATTCGGCCGTGAAGTTTACGCTGTGGGCGGCAATGCACAGAGCGCGTTAATGATGGGTCTGAATGTTAAGAGAATCAAATTTAAAGCTTATGTGCTTGAAGGTCTGCTTGCAGGCTGCGGCGGTTTCTTATTCTGCTTAAACAGCTGTGCAGGTTTCGTAGAACAGGCCAAAGGTCTTGAAATGGATGCCATTTCTGCATCCGTTATCGGCGGTACACTGTTAAGCGGTGGTGTGGGTACACCATTCGGCACCATCTTCGGTGTTCTGATCAAAGGTACCATCACAAGCTTGATTACCACACAGGGGACATTGTCCAGCTGGTGGGTACGTATCGTACTTTCCGCACTGCTTTGTTTCTTCATCGTATTACAGGCAATTTTTGCCCGCATGAAGAAGAAAAACGCTTAACATTGACCTAAGCATGCGCAGGAATTCAGGTAAGAAATATGTCTGCACGGCAGACCTGAATTCCGCGCCAAGTTTCGTATATACTCAACTTGAACATACACAGAAAGGAATTAAAAACATGTTAAAGGTGAAAAATTATCAGTTCTGGTTTTGTACAGGTTCACAGGATCTGTACGGTGATGAGTGCCTGTCCCATGTGGCAGCACATTCCAAAGAAATCGTAGAAAAACTTAATGCATCAGGCAATCTTCCATATGAGGTTGTATGGAAACCAACCCTGATCACCAATGAATTAATCCGTAAAACGATGAATGAGGCCAATATGGATGATAATTGTGCCGGCATTATCACATGGATGCATACTTTTTCACCGGCAAAATCCTGGATACTCGGCCTTCAGGAACTGAGAAAACCTTTGCTTCATCTGCATACACAGTATAATCGTGAAATCCCATACGATACCATTGATATGGATTTCATGAATGAGAATCAGGCAGCTCACGGTGACAGAGAATACGGTCATATTTTCTCACGTCTGCATATGGAACGCAAAGTGGTTATGGGTTACTGGGAAGACAAATCTACACAGGATAGAATCGGCTCCTGGATGTGTACAGCTGTAGGCGTTCTTGAAAGCAGCCATATCCGTGTGATGCGTATTGCTGACAACATGAGAAATGTTGCGGTTACAGAGGGCGATAAGGTTGAAGCACAGATCAAATTCGGCTGGGAAGTGGATGCTTATCCGGTAAATGAAATTGCAGAAGCAGTGAAAGCAGTTTCAAAGGCAGATATTGATGCACTGGTAGAAGAATATTACAGCACATATAATATTTTACTTGAAGGCAGAGACGAGAAGGAATTCCGTCAGCATGTGGCTGTTCAGGCCGGTATTGAAATCGGTTTTGAACGTTTCCTTGAAGAAAAGAATTATCAGGCCATTGTTACGCACTTTGGCGACTTAGGTGCCCTGCAGCAGCTTCCGGGTCTGGCTATCCAGAGACTGATGGCTAAAGGCTATGGTTTCGGTGCGGAAGGCGACTGGAAGACAGCAGCCATGGTGCGTCTGATGAAGATCATGACAGAGGGCATGAAAGGTGCCAAAGGTACATCCTTTATGGAAGATTATACATACAATCTTGTACCGGGCAAAGAAGGTATTCTTCAGTCCCATATGTTGGAAGTTTGCCCGACAATTGCAGATGGCCCTATTTCTATCAAAGAGCAGCCATTATCCATGGGTGACAGAGAAGATCCTGCAAGACTTGTATTTACAGCTAAAGAGGGCAAGGCTATTGCCACATCCCTTATCGATCTGGGCAATCGTTTCCGCCTGATCATCAATGACGTAAACTGCAAGAAGACAGAAAAACCAATGCCGAAGCTTCCGGTTGCAACTGCATTCTGGACACCGGAACCAAATCTTCAGACAGGTGCTGAAGCATGGATCCTGGCAGGCGGTGCACATCATACAGCTTTCTCCTATGACCTGACGGCTGAGCAGATGGGTGACTGGGCAAACAGCATGGGCATTGAAGCTGTTTATATCGACAAAGACACAACAATCAGACAGTTTAACAATGAGCTGAAATGGAATTCCATTTACTATCGTTAAATTGATTAAAAGACAGGCAGCTGCGATAGTGTGGTATAAACCGCAGGCAGCTGCCTGCCTGTGGTTATAGAGATAGACAATGTTTGAATTGGACAGAGTGTCCATTTCAAAGCAGGATTCGACAGCGAATCCATGAATCAGGAGGATAGAATGGCAGATTTAAAAGCAATTATTGAGAGCGGCAAAACAGCACTGGGTATTGAATTCGGTTCAACCAGAATCAAGGCAGTGCTGATCGATGAATCATTTAAACCAATCGCTTCCGGCAGTTACAGCTGGGAGAATCAGCTGATCGACGGTTTCTGGACTTATTCTCTGGATGATATCTGGAAGGGTTTAAGAGACTGCTACAAGAGCCTGGCAGCCGATGTGAAAGAAAAATACGGTGCAGAGCTGACGAAGATCGGCAGCATCGGTTTTAGTGCCATGATGCACGGCTATATGGCCTTTGATGAGAAGGGCGAGCTGCTTGTACCGTTCCGTACATGGCGAAACAGTACAACAGGTCAGGCGGCTGAAGCATTGACAGAATTATTTAATTACAATATTCCTCAGAGATGGAGCATTTCCCATTTGTATCAGGCGATTTTAAATGGTGAGGAACATGTCGATCAGATCAGTTATCTGACAACGCTGGCGGGTTACATCCACTGGCAGCTGACAGGGCGGAAAGTCCTTGGTATCGGCGATGTTTCCGGTATGTTTCCGATCAATGACAAGACCCATCAGTATGATGAGACAATGGTTGAGAAGTTTGGTAAGCTTATTGAAGATAAACATTATCCGTGGACATTAACAGGTATTCTTCCGAAAATCCTTGTGGCCGGAGAATCTGCCGGTGTGCTGACAGAAGAGGGAGCCAAGCTTCTGGATGAAAGCGGCAAATTGCCGGCAGGTATCCCACTGTGTCCGCCGGAGGGGGATGCAGGTACAGGTATGGCAGCTACCAACAGCATTGGTGTTCATACAGGTAATGTTTCTGCCGGTACATCTGTTTTTGCCATGGTGGTTCTGGAAGACCAGTTAAAGGCCGTTTATCCGGAGATCGATATGGTGACAACACCTGTGGGCAGTCCGGTAGCTATGGTGCATGCCAATAACTGTACATCCGAGATCAATGCCTGGGTAGGCCTTTTTAGAGAATTTGCGGAGCTGTTCGGCATGGATATCAGTCAGAATGACCTCTTTGAGAAATTATTCAAAGTGGCCATGGAGGGTGATGCAGACTGTGGTGATATGATGTCTTACGGTTACTATTCAGGGGAAAATATTACCGATATCACAGAAGGCCGTCCGCTCTTTGTGAGAAAACCAACCAGCCGATTCAGTCTTGCTAACTTTATGCGTCTGCATTTGAGCAGTGCCCTGGGTGCCCTGAAAGTAGGTATGGATATTCTGATCAAGAAAGAGCATGTGGCCATTGATAAGATTTACGGTCACGGTGGTTATTTTACTACAAAAGGTGTGGGACAAAAGCTTCTGGCAGCTGCCATTGATACACCGGTATCCGTTATGGAGACAGCCGGCGAGGGCGGTCCATGGGGTATGGCACTGCTGGCATCTTATCTGACATGGAAGGGTGAAGACGAAACACTTCAGAATTATCTGGAGGGCAAAGTATTTGCCGGAAATGCAGGTACAAGTGAAGAACCGGATGCAAAGGATATCGAAGGTTTTGAGAAGTTTATTGAGAATTATAAAGGTGCAATAGCAGTTGAAAAGACAGCATCAGAAGTGATAAAATAAACATGTCATTTTGCATCGGGACTCACAAGGGAATGTTGATGCGGGAAGTCTAAAAAGCCTTTATGGCAGAAAAGAGGGTGTTAGTCGAATGCTTGAAGAATTAAAGAAAGAAGTCTACGAAGCCAATATGCTGCTTCCGAAGTATCAGCTTGTGACTTTTACATGGGGCAATGTCAGCGGGATTGACCGCGAGAAGGGCCTTTTTGTCATCAAGCCGAGCGGTGTGGATTATGACAAACTGAGACCGGAAGATATGGTTGTTGTAGATCTGAATGGCAATAAAGTAGAGGGCGATTACAATCCGTCTTCTGATACAGAGACACATGTTGTCTTATATAACCGTTTTCCGAAGATCGGCGGTATCGTACATACTCATTCACCATGGGCCACAAGCTGGGCACAGGCCGGCCGTGGTATTCCATGTTACGGGACAACCCATGCCGATTATCTGTACGGCGAGGTACCTTGTGTGAGAAACCTTACAGAGAAAGAGATCAATGATGCCTATGAGAAGAATACAGGTGTCCTGATCGCAGATGAATTTGAACGTCCGGGTTTGGATTATATTGCAACACCTGCCGTTCTCTGCAAGAATCACGGACCGTTCACATGGGGCAAGGATGCCCATGAGGCTGTACACAATGCCGTTGTTCTGGAAGAAGTTGCCAAGATGGCAGCCCGATGTGAGCTGATCAATCCGAAGGTTCAGCCTGCACCGCAGGAACTTCAGGATAAGCATTATTTCAGAAAACATGGTGCCAATGCGTACTATGGTCAGCCGGGTAAATAGATTTCCGTTAAACGAGGTAGCAATTATCGTAACTTAAAAATGCAAGCATTTTATACCTGTTTTTTGAAATTATGCTTGGCTCTGAACAGTTACAAATTATCATATAATTAAGGGCGAAAGGCCCCAGGAGGTAAAATTATGAAATTTTTCATTGACACAGCGAATGTAGAAGATATCAGAAAAGCAAATGACATGGGCGTTATCTGCGGCGTTACAACGAACCCATCCCTGATCGCCAAAGAAGGCAGAGATTTCAAGGAAGTCATCAAAGAGATCACAACGATCGTTGATGGACCGATCAGCGGCGAAGTAAAGGCTACAACTGTTGATGCAGAAGGCATGATCAAAGAGGGCCGTGAAATCGCAGCTATCCATCCAAACATGGTTGTTAAGATTCCTATGACAGTTGAAGGTTTAAAGGCTGTTAAGGTTCTGTCTGCAGAAGGCATCAAGACAAACGTCACACTGATCTTCACAGCTAACCAGGCTTTACTGGCTGCAAGAGCAGGTGCTACATATGTATCCCCATTCCTCGGCAGACTGGATGATATCAGCACAGCAGGTATCAGCCTGATCGAAGATATCGTAACAATTTTTGACAACTATGGCCTCGAAACAGAGATCATCGCTGCATCTATCAGACATCCAATGCACGTAACAGATTGTGCACTGGCAGGTGCGCATATCGCAACAGTTCCTTACAAGGTAATCGAGCAGATGACACATCATCCGCTGACAGATCAGGGTATTGCTAAATTCCAGGCAGATTACAAGGCTGTATTTGGCGAATAAAAAATTTATGTTATGCGGAGAGCCGTCAGTTCATGTGTAACTGTCGGCTTTCTTTATAAACTCCTCTTGAAGAAAATGCGATTTTACTATAATATTAAAGAAAAGAAAATGCGATTTTACGGTATTTTGCGAAAAAATAAAATGCGGATTTAATATATATTAGCGAAAAATAAAATGCGGATTTTTCAATAAAGGAGGAAAACAGTATGTTCAAACGCAAAATTTATGAAAAACTAGTAGAGTGGAAAAAGGAGTCTGATGGAAGAACCGCGCTTTTAGTGGAGGGCGCCAGACGAATTGGAAAGTCCACAGTTGTAGAAAATTTTGCAAAGAATGAATATGAAAGCTATATTTTAATTGATTTTTCAACAGCTTCAAGAACGGTTAGGGAGCTTTTTGAAGATATATCTGATTTGAATTATATTTTTTTACAGCTTCAGCTGCAATATAAAGTTGATCTGCATGAAAGAAAATCGTTGATTATTTTCGATGAAGTGCAGTTATGCCCATTAGCAAGGCAGGCCATTAAATCGTTGGTTAAAGATCATCGGTATGATTATATTGAAACCGGGTCATTAATTTCTATTAAGAAAAATGTGCAGGATATTCTTATTCCCAGTGAAGAAAGAAAAATAAGCATGTATCCGATGGATTATGAGGAGTTTTTGTGGGCAATAGGTGACACGGTAAGTACTTCTCTGGTTAAAAAGCTGTTTGAAGCGGGACAGGCACTTGGTGAGAAGATGAATCGAAAATTACTTAGAGACTTCAGATTATATATGCTGGTGGGAGGAATGCCGCAGGCTGTTGATGAATATATCAAAACGAATAATTTTCGAAAAGTGGACGCCGTGAAGCGGGATATTCTTAGTTTGTATGAGGATGATTTTAAAAAGATAGATGCGACCGGAAGATTATCTGTTTTATTTGATGCCATTCCGGCACAGCTGAATAAAAATGCATCCCGCTATCAGATTTCAAGTGTTTTGGACAGCGGATGGTCGGACAAAATGTTGGAACTCATAGCTGAATTGAAAGATTCAAAAACGGTTTTGATTTCCTATCATACAAATGATCCAAACGCCGGTATGGCAAATAACAAGGATCTGACAAAATTTAAAATGTTTTTGTGTGATACAGGGTTATTTGTTACACTTATGTTTAAAGATAAAGATTTCACGGAAAATATCATCTATGAAAAACTTTTAAATGACAAGTTGAGTACAAATCTGGGTTATTTGTATGAAAATGTTGTCGCACAAATTTTGGCGGCGAATGGCAACGAATTATTTTATTATACGTTTGCGAATCCTATTTCCAAACATAATTATGAAATAGATTTTTTGCTTGCCAGGAAAAATAAGCTTTGCCCGATAGAAATAAAGTCATCTGGTTACAAAACACACAAATCACTGGATGCATTTTCGCAAAAATATTCAGATAGAATTTTGTGGAAATATCTTGTCTATACCAAAGATTTGTGTAAGGACCAGGATATTATATGTCTGCCAGTTTATATGGCACAATTTTTATAACATGAAATGGAGGAGTTTTATTATGAGCAATATGCCGGAAGTGAAGTTAGGTGTTGTGGCTGTCAGCCGTGATTGTTTCCCTGAAAGTCTTTCTGTCAGCAGAAGACAGAATCTGATGAAGGCTTATACAGAGAAGTATGGGACAGAGGGAATCTATGAATGTCCTGTCTGTATCGTGGAGAGCGAGATCCATATGGTGCAGGCACTGGAAGATATCAAAAAAGCGGGATGCAACGCCCTTTGTGTTTATCTCGGTAACTTTGGTCCTGAGATTTCAGAGACACTGCTTGCAAAGCATTTTGACGGACCGAAGATGTTTATTGCCGCTGCAGAAGAGAGCGGAGACAACCTGTTGGATGGCAGAGGTGATGCATACTGTGGTATGTTAAATGCCAGTTACAATCTGCAGCTGCGCAATATCAAGGCCTATATTCCTGAGTATCCTGTGGGTGATGCTGAGAAATGTGCCGATATGATCCATGAATTTATGCCGATCGCAAGAGCGGTCATCGGACTCCAGAATCTGAAGATCATCAGCTTTGGACCAAGACCAATGAATTTCCTCGCATGTAATGCCCCGATCAAACAGCTTTACAATCTGGGGGTTGAAATTGAAGAGAATTCAGAGCTTGATCTGTTTGAAGCTTTTAACAAACATGCCGGTGATGAGAGAATTCCTGCCATTGTGAAAGAGATGGAAGAAGAACTCGGCACAGGTAACAAGAAGCCTGAAATCCTTGTTAAGCTGGCTCAGTATGAACTGACATTAAAAGACTGGATCGAAGAGCATCGTGGTTATCGCAAGTATGTAACATTGACAGGCAAATGCTGGCCGGCATTCCAGACACAGTTCGGTTTTGTACCATGTTATGTGAACAGCCGTCTGACAGCGCAGGGCATTCCGGTATCCTGCGAGGTGGATATTTACGGTACACTCAGTGAGTTCATTGGAACGGTTGTCAGCCAGGATGCTGTTACACTGCTGGATATCAACAATTCTGTACCGTCTGATATGTACAACAGCGATATAAAGGGTAAATATAACTATACTCAGAAAGATACATTCATGGGCTTCCATTGCGGCAATACAGCTTCCAGCAAACTGTCCTTCTGCGAGATGAAGTACCAGAAGATTATGGCAAGAACACTGCCTGAGGAAGTGACACAGGGTACCCTTGAAGGAGATATCAAACCGGGTGACATCACATTTTACCGTCTGCAGAGTACAGCAGACAATAAGCTTCGCGCTTATGTGGCCCAGGGTGAAGTTCTTCCTGTGGCAACACGTTCCTTTGGTTCCATCGGCGTCTTTGCCATTCCTGAAATGGGCAGATTCTATCGTCATGTTCTGATTGAGAAAGGATTTCCGCATCATGGCGCAGTAGCATTCGGTCATTACGGCAAGGCACTGTTTGAGGTATTTAAGTATATCGGCGTGCCGGTAGAGGAGATTGGTTATAATCAGCCGGCAGGAGTACGCTATCCAACTGAAAACCCTTGGGGCTAATAAAAATACAAGAATGCGAAACTTCATATGTCTAGGGCATTGTGAAAAATTAAAAGTTCAAAGCAGGCACGTTTACACTGCCCAGCACTGGCAGCAGTATATAAGGCGGTAAAGGACACCGCCTAAGGACTGGCCGTGCTGGAAGCACCTGCTTTTGAATCTTTTAATTTTTCACAACTGTTCAGGAGTATAATTGAGTTTCGCATTTTTAATACTTTCATTAAAATGTGATAAAATATATCGAATTAGTTGTATTTATAGGAAAATTAATTAAAGGATTCTCAGAGGGAAAGATAGGAGGAAGTAGTTTGTTATATATAGGAGTCGACCTGGGAACTTCCGCGGTAAAGCTGCTAATGATGGATGCGTCTGGCGATATTAAGAAGGTTGTGTCCAGAGAGTATCCGCTGTTTTTTCCGCAGCCGGGGTGGTCTGAGCAGCATCCGGAGGATTGGTTTACCCAGGCGATGGATGGGCTGAAGGAACTAACGGCTGAGTGTGACAAGTCTCAGGTGGCTGGTATCAGTTTCGGAGGACAGATGCATGGTCTGGTTGCGTTAGATGCCGATGATCAGGTGATTCGTCCGGCGATTCTGTGGAATGACGGCAGAACCGGTGAAGAAACAGAGTTCCTGAATACAGTGATCGGCAAGGATAAGTTGTCTGCTTACACGGCCAACATTGCTTTTGCCGGTTTTACGGCACCGAAGATTTTGTGGATGCGAAAGCATGAGCCGGAGAATTTTGCGAAGATTGTAAAAATCATGCTGCCGAAGGATTATCTGGCTTATCGGTTATCCGGTATTTTCTGTACAGATGTGTCCGATGCATCCGGTATGCTTCTGATGGATGTGAAGCATCGCTGCTGGTCGAAGAAAATGCTTGATATCTGCGGTATTACAGGAGAAATGCTGCCAAAGCTTTATGAGAGCTATGAAGTGGTGGGTACACTGAAAAAGGAAATCGCAGAGGAACTGGGCTTTTCTGAAAATGTAAAAATTATTGCCGGTGCCGGCGATAATGCAGCAGCGGCAGTGGGAACAGGTACGGTGGGAGAAGGCAAATGCAATATTTCGCTTGGGACTTCCGGAACAATTTTCATTTCCAGTGGGCATTTTGGTGTGGATGAATACAATGCGCTGCATTCCTTTGCCCATGCAGATGGTCATTATCACCTGATGGGCTGCATGCTCAGTGCGGCATCCTGCAATAAATGGTGGAATGAAGAAATTCTGAAAACCAAAGATTATAGCGCGGAGCAGACGGGAATTACGAAGCTGGGCGAAAATCATGTCTATTTCCTTCCGTATCTGATGGGTGAGCGTTCACCCCACAATAATCCGGACGCAAGAGCCATGTTCATCGGCATGTCTATGGATACAAAAAAAGAAGAAATGACCCAGGCAGTGCTGGAAGGAGTTGCTTTTGGTCTGAGAGATTCTCTGGAGGTAGCCAGAAGTCTCGGTATCAGCCCTGAGAGAACGAAAATCTGCGGCGGCGGTGCGAAGAGCTCTCTGTGGCGTCAGATCATTGCCAATGTAATGAATCTGAAGGTGGATGTTCTTGAGAATGAAGAAGGCCCGGCACTCGGAGGTGCTATGCTGGCGGCTGTGGGATGCGGAGAATATCCGGATGTGGAGACTGCAGCAGCAAAGATTGTCAAGGTGGTGGACACAGTGACACCGGAACCTGAGCTGACCAGGAAATACGAAGAACGCTATCAGTATTTCAGAAAGATTTATCCGACTGTAAAGGAATTGTTTTGAGAGAACAAGAAAAATGATTCGGTGAAAATTCTCGGTTAAAAACAGATAATCGGCGAAAGAAAATGTTAATGCCGTAAAACAAATGAAGCACTCATTTACGCAATGAGTGCTTCAAATTTTGTGAATTATGAGCCGGAATTCACAGAGTGTGTTTTATTTTGTTATTTACGATAAAAATGAGAACGCCATAACAACGACACCGAGAACAACAAGGATTACACCGGTTGCACGGTTCAATGTCTTTGGTGTGGCTTTGTTGGCCAATACCGCAGCAATTCTGGCCCAGATCAGAGTGAAGATGATGCACAGGATCCAGACAGCAGGATCCGGCAGGCCGCCGATGGCAAAATGAGAGACTGCTCCGGTAAATGCGGTGAAGGTCATGATAAAGACGCTTGTTCCAACGGCTGTTTTGAGTTCGTATCCCAGAACAGAAGTCAGGATCAGAAGCATCATCATACCGCCGCCGGCACCGATAAAGCCGCATATAAATCCGATAATGATACCGCAGATAACAGACTGCATGGCACGTTTCTTAGCGGATACGCCCTGCATCGCTTCCTTGGTAGTCATAACCGGTCTCACAATGAATTTGATACCCAACAGGAAAGTCATAAAGACGGAGAAATTGCCCATGGTTGCGGATGGAACCAGGCTGGATATATAGCTGCCCACAACAGTGAAGATCAGGACAGTAACCATCATGATCAGGCCGTTTTTGATATCCAGATTCTTGTTCTTGCCGTAAGTATAAGCAGAAACGGCGCTGGCCAGTACATCGGATGATAATGCAATGCCTACGGCCGTATAGGGGTCAATACCGAGAAAGGTGATGAGGATCGGACTGATGACGGCGGCAGCACTCATACCGGCAAAACCTGTTCCCAGACCGGCTCCCATGCCGGCAAAAAAAGTAACAATAATCGTAAAAAGTAAATGCATAACTAGTTGTCCTCCAGAATAAGATTCAGATTGAGTTCCATTTGCTGCATGCCCTGGAATATGGTTTGGCGTGTGGTATCGTCGATATCTGCAAAAAGCTGTTCAACAAAGTGTTCCTGCAGCTGCTGGCCTCTGCTGATGATAGGCTGTGCCTTATCGGTACAGAGAAGCTGGACTTTACGTCGGTCACCTTCTACATTCTTTCGGACCAGATAACCTTCATTTACAAGCTTATCAATGTTGACAGAGACAAGATTCGCTTTAAGCTTTCGGACTTCGACAATATCTCTGGCTGTTTTGAATTCAGGGTTATTGGCCAGAAACATAAGAATATCAAAAGCTGTCTGGGGCAGTTTCAGTTCATGGCAGAGCGGTTTGCACATGCTTTCATAGGCCAGAGACAGTTTCCTTGGAAATTCAATACCTAATTTCACAAAAAGCCTCCTTATAGAATAATTAGTTCAAATTTGAAATATCTATTTATGAACTAATATAAACCATAAGGAGACTTTTGTCAAATATGGAAAACATCAATCAGGAATACCATTGCCAGTCCATAGTATGTAACGACAGCTACCAGATCATTGACAGTTGTAATCAGCGGGCCGGATGCAACCGCCGGGTCCACGTGGATTTTGTGGAAAAACATTGGCACAATGGTGCCGATCATGCTGGAAACGACCATGGCCACAACCAGTGAGAGGCCGACACAGCCTGAGATCAGGAAAGCGGAAAGCCATGCGTATTTCTTGAAAAAGTGGATGTAGACACCGAGAAATACCAGAGCCATCAGGCCAAGGCTGATGCCATTGAAGAAACCGATTCTCATTTCCTTGCCGAGAAGGTAGAGTTTCTTTCTTGTGTTCAGGTTTTCATCCATCAGAACACGGATAGTAACAGCCAGGGACTGTGTGCCGACATTGCCTGCCATATCAAGAACCAGTGATTGGAAACAGATAACAATCGGCAGAACGGCAACAACGGATTCGAAGATACCCACAACCGAGGATACACCCATGCCCAGAAATAACAGGATGATCAGCCAGGGCAGTCTTTTCTTCATGCTGATGATGGTCGTTTCATTTAAGTCTTCTTCAGATGTCAGACCACCGAGCTTTGCATAATCATCGCCCATGGCATCGTCAACGAGTTCCACAATGTCCGTTGCGGTCAGGATGCCGGCGATACGGCCCTCTTTGGTCAGAACAGGAAGAGAGTCTTCTTCGTAATCGGCAATCTTGTCAATGCAGTCGTTGATTTTCTCGTGTTCGCAGACATAAGGATAGGAACGACTGATAATGTCGGACAGGGCATCATTTTCGCGGGCAATGATTAAATCCTTCAGATCAATGGCACCTACAAATTTCTCATCCTTATCCACAACGTAAATGGTGGAAATATTGTCATGTTCACCAGCCTGGCGAACGAGAGCGCTCATGGCTTCACGGATGGATAATTTGTCGGAAATACAGATGAAGTTGTTGGTCATACAGCTTCCGATTTCGTCATCATCATAGGAAAGCAGTCTGCGGACGTCCTTTCGGGTATCTTCATCCAGATGGCTGACAAGTTCCTGTTTTTTGTGTTCGGTCAGATCATCCAGAATGTCCAGTGCATCATCGGCATCCATGTAAGAAACCACTTTGGCAGCCTTTTCAATCGGAAGTTCTTCAATATATTTTTCAGAATCATCCAGATAAGAAAAGATTTCAGCTACTTTCTGTGCGCCGAGGACAGGATAGAGTTGCTTTCTTTCGTTTTCACTCAGCAAGGTGATCGCTTCAGCAATATCTTTCTCATGGTAATCGGAAAGCAGCTTCGGCAATTTGGTGGTATCTGTTTCCGTGCGGATAATCTTTAACAGTTCTTTTACATAATCTTTCTTGTAAAACATTCTTTTTTTCATGTCGTCCTCCTTGTCACCCCAAAAAAGGGCATAAAAAATACATCGCTTCACGTTTCAGTTTAATAGCATAGACTGTTGGATGCGATGTACAAAAGAACGCACGAAAATATAGGATGCGTATAGAAAAGAGGTTGCCCAAAGGCCCCATGTCTGCAAAGCAGAGGCAAATTCCATACGAATATGTTGTGTCTGCTTTGCAGGCACAACTATTGTATTAAGATTTACGCGAGCAACGAGCCAAAGTTCGTGCTTGCACGAGACCTTGGCGACTGCCGCGATAACTTGAGAAACTCGCGGAGCGTGTTTCTCATAGTTTGCTTATGGGTCTGGGGCTGAGCTTTCCAAATAGCCGCATTCTGACTGTATACTTCTGTTCACCGCATATCTTACTTCGACCTATGCAACTGTCCATGAAAACTCACCTCCATTTAACTTTCAAATTTTGTCAATGATTGACCACTTATAGAAGTGGGGAATCTCGTATAGAGATAGTCCTTTTGGATAATAGCAGAAAAATCTGGAAAAGACAACCCCCCCTAAAAACAATTTTTAATTTTTATGGTAAAGTTTTGTATCGCTTTCTGTTGTTTGCATTGTCCTGCTGCTGGTCATCGGAATTTTTTCCACCGGGTATAGTATGCAGAACATTTTGTCAACGCAGCTGCGCACGGAAATACCATATGAATATAGTGTCATAGACTATAATAATGGTGAAACGGATACGATTTTAAGCCGACTGCCCTCTGAAATCAAGGATAGCAGCCTGATTGCAGACAGCTATGAATGTGTGGAAGGGATCATGGCAGAGGGAAAGGTATATTACAAGGAGTATGACGTTCAAATACCAGAAACATTGGCTGCTTATAGATTTGGAGATTTACCAATGATGTTTGTAAGCCTGTCAGATTATAATGGTTTGCGCAAATTGCAAGGCATGGAGGCGGTTGATTTATCAGAAAATAACTATAGAATCTTATATGATAAAGACACTGTTCGTGAACTTGCAAAACAATTTCATGATAAAAATATCAATCTAACTCTTGACGGAAACGTGCTTTCTCTGGTGAATGAAGCTGAAGAATTTATCATGTCAAATAGTGGCATGGGTCAAATCATATTTGTAGTCGCAGATGCATGGATGAAAAATATGAATGTCGATACAATGATATGGAATGTACAGTGTGTGAGTGAAGACGCAGCAAAAGAATTTGGTGCATTGTTGGATAATTATCAGGAAAAGAGCGAAAGAGAATGTGCCTTTGTGCATTACGTGAGTAAGCAGCAGGTATATGAATCTTCAGTTACTACAAAGGCAATCATAGCATTTCTGGCAATTTACCTTGGTATTGTATTTATGATAGCTTGTGCAGCAATTCTTGCTATTCAGCAGCTATCCGAAGCTACTGATAATGTAGAACGATACAATCTCCTAAAAAAACTGGGTGTAGAACGACGTGAACTGAATCGCGCACTATTCATCCAAATTCTTAGCTATTTTCTGTTTCCGCTTTTACTGGCAGTGATTCATTCAGTTGTTGGCTTGACGGTGGCAAGCCGGGAAGTTATCGAGGTGTTTGGAGATATGAATGTAGCATCCACGATCTTTGCAACATCGGTATTTATTGTGTTAGTGTATGGAAGTTATTTCCTGCTGACATATGTGGGAAGTAAAAGCGTTATTAACAAAGGATAGTATAAAATGTACCCTATAGATTGGACACTTTGAGTTTTAAAACTGAGAAATCGGAATTTTATGAGGTGAGTTATGTAAAAAGCAAAAGCAATTAATATTTTGGGAGAATTTTGTGGCAAGCGTGATATAGAAGAATTTACACAAAATGTATTAGAAAAAAATTGGAATCAATCAGGCTGATGTAATGGTTTTATTTGGAGGAAACATTATAGCCGGTGGTGATATTCTTGCTGAAGCCATTCAGAACGAAGTGGCAAAGAAAAATATTATTGTCGGAGGTGCTGGACACACAACAGAGACATTGAGAAATGTTGCTGGAGCAACAGATTATTTTAGGGAATTTAGGTTATTTTATTTTGTAACAAGGAAAGATAGAAAGGTGTGGATGTTTATATGGCAAAGAAATTAGACTTAAACAAACCAGTATTTGAATTGGTTCAGGAATATCCTGAGCTTGTAGATGTTTTAAAGGATTTAGGATTTTCAGAGATTACAAAGCCTGCAATGCTTAACTCTGTGGGACGCATCACAACAATTCCAAAGGGAGCTAAGATGAGAAACATATCCATGATGAAGGTTGTGCCGGCACTTATGAGTAATGGGTTTGAACTTATTGGGAAGATGCCAAATATCTTTGCACTTGGAAAGAATAATGCAGGAGACGAGACCAGCAGTGAAGATGGGGCTTTTCAGGAAAATACAAGAGAAAAGATAAAGAGCTATTTAAAGCGACTTGGAGAAGGCGAAGACTTAGAGAGTGTGCGCAAAGACTTCGTAGAGAATTTTTCAGAGGTAGAGGCATCTGAAATTATGAAAGCTGAGCAGGAGCTAATTAAGGAAGGCACACCAATCACAGAAGTGCAGAAATTGTGCGATGTTCACAGTGCCTTATTTCACGGTGCAACAAAGGAAGAAAAGATTGCAAATGCAGAAAAAGCAGTAGAAGAGTCACTTAAGAAAGAGGAGACATCTAAGAAACTGATGCCGGATGCATACAATCAGAAGCATGCTGCAGCAAAGACTCTTAGAGAAACTGTTGGACATCCGATGTATCGATGGGCTCTTGAAAACGAGAAGATAGCCGCATTGATTCATGAAATTCAAGGAGATATTGAGTCTGGGAATGATGTAGGAGAGAAGCTATCTGAGCTTCGACAGATTTCTATTCATTATGCAGAAAAAGGAGATCTTGTCTATCCGGTATTAAAGGTACGCTATGAGATCTCAGGACCTTCGGATGTGATGTGGACAGTGGATGATGAAATTCGTGATGAGCTAGCTGCACTTGATAAAATATCAGATTATGATGAAGAATGGATGAACCGACTTCAGACAGTTCTCAAACGAGCAGATGAGATGATCTATAAAGAAAATAATATTTTATACCCTATCTGCGCAGTGAATTTCAGCAGGGAAGAGTGGTATGGCATTTACGAGGATGCTAAGGACTATGCACCTGTGTTTGGAGTAGAAATGATCTGGGATGAGGCAGAAAAATATAGTGCTGATAAAAAAGCAAGAACAGAGGCGGCTCTAAGCGATGGAGAAATCATATTAGGTGGTGGTCATATGACAGTTCCACAGCTGGAAGCACTTCTCAATACATTGCCTATCGAGATTACATTTGTGGATGATAATAATATCAATCGCTTCTTCAACGAAGGACCAAAGGTGTTCAAACGCCCTCAGATGGCGATTGACAGGGAAGTATTTTCTTGCCATCCACCTAAGATAGAACCGATGGTGCGAGCAATTTTAGATGATTTTAGAAATAATAAGCGTGACAGAGTTCCAGTTTGGATGGAGAAGAATGGAAAACCATTCCTTGTAACATATATGGCAGTAAGAGATAAGAAAGGCAATTATCTTGGAACGGTTGAAGTAGTACAGGATATGCAGTTTGCAAAAGAGCATTTTGAACAATAAGGAGGGCAAGGATATGCACCGAATCGTGTGATTGGATCAGGAACGGTTCTGGATACAGCAAGACTAAAAGAACGTCTCGGGGAGCATCTGGAAGTAGATAGTCGAAGTGTTCATGCGTTTATTGTTGGAGAACATGGAGACAGTGAGATTGCCGCTTGGTCAAGTGCCAACGTGTCAGGTATTCCACTCCATGATTTCTGCGAGATGAGAGGGCATCATGACCATGAAGGAGCTACGTCAGAAATTGCGGAGAAAGTAAAAAACAGCGCCTATGAAATTATTCAAAGGAAGGGTGCTACTTATTATGGAATAGCAATGTCGGTAAAGAGAATATGTGAAGCTATAATCAGAGATGAACGTTCGATACTTCCAATTTCAACAATGATGGATGGAGAATACGGAATCAAGGATGTAGTTCTGTCTATGCCAAGTATTGTAGGTGCAGAAGGATTTCTATCAAAGATTCCCATTTCACTATCTGAAGATGAAATCAAGGCATTACACAAATCAGCTGAAACACTGAAATCAGTGCTGGAAGAGGCATTGGAATAAAATTGTTGTGAAATCGCATACAGCGTATGTGGCAAAGGGGATGGGCGCATCCCCTTTTTTCTATAGTAAAAGTTTCATTTTTTTATCGTTAACTTCTATAAGATTTTCATCTTGCATACGACCAAGTTCTCTGGACAGTGCACTTCGGTTTACACCTAAGAATTCTGCAAGTGCTGTCTGTGTAAAGGGAACATGGAGATACCCTTCTGAGTCTGGCGCTAAACTATGCAAATAGATTAGAATTCGATCTCTTAAAGATTTCTGATTTGCAATTCTTAGTTTTAGATTTGAAAAAACATTTTGTGAGGCAAGTATTTTGAGCATGTTAGTGGTTAAATTCAGTTGGTAAGAGCATGGACAGGAAGAACCGCTTATAATACCTTTAAGATTAATTAACATAATGGTGCAGTTAGTCAATGCTTTTAGCTGTATTGGACTGTATGGTGTTTGCACGCATGCCAGGGCTTCTGCAAATGATCGACCACGTTCAAAATGATTCATATTGATTTTGCTGTAGTTTTCATTGATAAATGATCCTTCAACTGTTCCATCAAGCACAATTCCGGAATATAACAAAGGTTCTCCTAGGTGTTGAATTAATTCGTCTTTTTCAAAAGAGAGAATTGAGGCCTGGAGGAAGTTGAAAATTTGCGGATAGTGTTCAAGAGGAATTCCTTCAAATAGCTTTGCTTTCGATAGTATCGGAAGATACTTCTGATAATCATCTAGTTTCTTCATATGCTTATTACCATCCTTTCAAATGAAATTTTATCATATCATCGATATTGTTGCTACAGCAACAGAAAAACAAGAGGCCTATGGATAAAATAATAGATGTAAAGAAGAGAAAGAGAGGTGGTAACGATGAAAGAACAAGCTAGAAAAATTATAGATTTTGTAAGAGAAAACAGAACAGTGCCAGGGTGTACCATCTCGAAGCAAATCTATCATGAGAATGGCACAGGGATATCAATTTTTTGCCTGGAGAAAGTATTCTAACACCTATTCAACGGTCGGTTGGAGTTAGTGCAATAAAAGATTCTATATATAAAGAGATTGAATTTCGAAAGGAGACTATTATGAACGAGGTAATCAAGGCGGGAGAAGTATTTAAGTTAGCAGAGTTACTTCCATATCAGGAAGGAAAGAATGTAAATATGGATTTGGCGCATAATGACAAGATGAAATTTGTTGTTATGAGTTTTGATGCAGGAACAGGTCTTTCAGAGCATGCAGCTCCGGGAGAAGCCCTTGTGATGGCACTTGATGGAGAGGCTGTGATTGGATATGAGGGACAGGAGCAGGTGATCCACGCAGGAGAAACTTTTAAGTTTGATAAGTTTGGAAAGCACTCAGTAAGTGCAACAAAGCAGTTCAAAATGGCACTGTTATTGGTTCTTGAGTAAATATGAGGAGATATCGCTATGAACTATTTAGAGATTGAAAAAGTAATCGGAAGACAGATTATTGATTCCACTGCCCCATTGGAAAGCAGCAAGTGCATATAACGAATACTGTGAGCGGGGAGTGGCTTTTAGTCCATCCTCTGCCTTATTACAGTCAATGCGTAACATATATCCGGCAGATGTATAAATGTCAATGCTGTTGTGATACATGTTGTATTTTGCGTAAATGGTATTCATGTTGTGTCTCCTTCAAATCAATAAAAATATAGAAGCATTTCAATCAGTTCACCATGTCATTTTTATTTTGTGTTATAATGTGTTATAAGATTTTTTTGGTCTCCGCTGCCGCTTCGGTCGGCACAGAGCAGAGGTCCACCGGACCTCTTGTGCCCTTGTATTTTCCCTTATCAGAGTTCGTAAACTTATATGGGAAGATATAACACAAGGGAAACAATAAGGGAAAGCTCACCTGCGACAAATCCAGCGTTTTCAAAGGTTTACAGTGAATTTAATAACAAAATATAACAGTTATTAAATTTCCTAAAACAGGTGAAATCTCAATCGGAATTTGGCGAGGTGATTATTTTGGAACAGATTATTGAATATATAAAGCAAAACTACAATCCTATTTCTATCATCATTTATGGTTCGTATGCTGACGGAACAAATAATCTGAACAGTGATTTTGATTCGTTGGTTATTTCTTATGACCATGAACAATTTCACGACATATCTTTTGTGAACGGCATTCAATTGGATGTTTTTGTATATCCCGTTTCTTATTTCGATGGGGAGTTTGATTGCGATGATTTTGTACAAATCTTTGATGGTAAGATTATTGTAGATATCAATGAACGAGGAAAAGCACTTCAAATGAAAGTGATTTCACATATGCAGAACCGTCCCCAAAAATCAAAAGCAGAAATTGATGCAAGTGTTGGCTGGTGTAGTAAGATGTTTGAACGTGTAAAACGAAATGATGTCGAAGGAATGTTTCGGTGGCATTGGGTATTGATTGATAGTTTGGAGATTTTTTGTGATTTAATGCAGCATCCTTATTTTGGACCAAAAAAGACATTGAAATGGATGGAGAAAAATCACCCTATTGCTTTTGCTCATTACAAAACAGCGCTTGAGGATTTCAGCGTGGATAGTTTGGAAAGCTGGATTGCATATATAAAAAACGCAAATGCTACATTCTGACAGATTTCAGTTTGATGAAATAAAGAAATTCGCCAGATCCATGAAGCCTGTGGCGGGAAAATACTGAAGGTAATCATTGAAACCTGCCTTTTGACAGAAGAAGAGAAGATTAAAATGTGTGAACTGGTAACAAATGCCAGAGCAGAATTTATAAAGACATCTACTGGATTTTCTTCAGCTGGGGCAACATTCGAAGATGTAAAATTAATGCATGAACATGTTGGAAATGGAGTGAAAGTAAAAGCAGCAGGTGGAATCACTTCTTTCGATGATGCTGAAAAATTTATAAGTCTTGGAGCAGACAGGCTTGGAACAAGTCGCCTGGTAAAAATTATGAAAGGGAATGCTAACTGTACAGGCTATTAAAATAATGATTAATTGTAACTGTTCACAGTTATTCTTTATATAGCCGTCTGATTTTTGCGGGAAGTCAGACGGCTATTATGCTGTATTTTGAACGCAGATAAGCAAGTAGCGAAGCGGATTGCGAATGTCCGCTTTATTGTTGTGTGTAGGAATCCTTGTATTAAGGAATCCTATTTTAATAATGAATCGGTTGCAGAAACCATACAGCAACGAGTAATGTCAGAGCTTCTGCCGCAGGAACGGCGAGCCATACTCCAGTCAAACCAAATTTCAAAGGCAGTATAATCAGAAATAAAAGTAATAGTAGGAATGAACGCAAAAATGTGATCAGACCGGAGAAATACCCTTTTCCATATGCCATCATTCGAATTGCAGCAAAAATATTAATTCCTGAAAATAGAAAACCGAGTCCATAAATTCTCATTCCGGATACTGCAATAGGAAACACAGGACTGGATGCATCTGCAAAACAGGTTACGGCAACTGGAGTAAGAAAGTAGGTCAGTGCATAAATGACGATTGGAGCTACTGCGAAAAAGCGATGAGCATAGCTTTCCAGTTTCTGGCAAATTTTTATTTTTCGGTCGCCATACGCATAACTCAGAGGTGGTGCTATGCCCATAGAAAAACCAAAGTAGACACCGATAAACAAAAACTGCAGATACATGATGATGGAAACTGCGGCGACACCGTCTTCACCGGCAAATGAGAGTGCAGTGCGGTTAAATACGATGGTTGTAACTGCAATAGCAAGTTGATCAACAAATTCGGATGCACCATTTATCATACAATGCATGGCTTCCCGCAAGGATAAGTTATGCAAGGTAAATGAAAGATACTTTTGTTTATGGATAAAATAATAAATTCCCATTGAAAATGACAATACCAGTCCAAGAATGGTTGCCAGTGCAGCACCATAGATTCCCATTTGCATTTGTCTGACCAGAATATAGTCTAAAACGATATTCAAAATACCACCGGACAGTGCAGTAATAAAGCTATATGTGGGGGCACCGTCCACTCGGATAAAATATGTAAACAGTTCCTTACCGATTACGACGGGAGCTGCCCAAAGCCACCAACGTGCGTATGTTTTACACCCTGCAATTGTCACGGGGGTTGCACCGAGCATGTTCAGAATTGCTGAGAGATTCGTAAGAATCATCAGGGAAACGAGGCATCCAAGTAAGATAGCTGCAAAAGAGCTGACAGAAAAGGAGCGATTTGCTTCCTTTTTTCTGTTTCCTCCAATGTGCAAAGCTGTGACAGCGCTGCCGCCGGTAGCAAATACAAGTGCAATTCCGGTCAATACATTTACAATAGGATAAACAATGTTAATAGAAGCCAGTGCATTGGTTCCGACATATGTAGAAACAAAAATACCATCAATAATGGTATAGGCTGTGTTAAATAATGATGTTAGATATGTAGGAACGATAAATTTTAATAGTTTTGTGAATCGAACTTCTTTTTTAGAAGCAAATATTAAAGTATTTTCCATAAAAATTTCCTCCCTTGATGGAAGTATAAACCTTAAAGTAGCTTGAAGGTCAACGGGAAAAATAGTATAGTGAGTAAATAATAGTAAGTTTTAAAACCAGGAGGGAAAAATCATGGATAAAAAATTTCAAATTGGAGAAATAGCCCGTTTTTTTGATATACCAGCATCTACGTTTAGGTATTGGGAGGAGAAGGGGATTTTACATCCCAGAAAGAAAATTGAAAATCAATATCGGGAATATACAATTGAAGATTTAATGACAATTTCAGATGTCGTTTTTTATAAAAATCTTGGGTTAGAGTTAAAGGAAATTCGTGGAATGGATGCCGCAACGCCTGAGCAGCATGGAAAATTATTTTCTGAGAAACTTGTAGAATTGGAACATCAACAAGAACTGCTTGCACGTCGGATGGAGAAATTACGATATCATATGAAGGCGTTGAAAACATTGGACGAATTGAAAACACAGATATATCAAGAGTCTGATATTGATACAGCCTGCATTGTATCTTTTGACTTGATTGAAAGGGACAAGCTGCGTCAGTATATTGAAAATCCATATCTTTATTCTCGGGTGCAGCATACGCAAACACTTCCACAGGAACAACGTGGGCTTACTATACCAGCGGAAATGAGTTCCTTATTTCCAAAATCCAGTATTCTTTGGCAAAAAAAGGCAAATCGATATGTAACTTTTTTGCTTAGGGAAGAAGTGACAGAGGGGTTTCCTAATAACCTGCACGAACACTTATCACGTATTCAGGAATCACACCGTACTGGTGCAATCATCAGCCGCTTTTTACTCTGTGCTCAGGAAAACGGAAAAATATATGATTTTTATAAGACGTTTGTAGAAATTATATGAGGTACAATATTTGTAGTTACTGTGAAGGCACAGACCAACTGCGAATGAGTTTAAGAAGACCGAAATTCAAAGCAAGAAAATTGAGTACGAAAGCAAGTGAAAAACCTCCGTGAAGCTGTGAGATACGCCATGCACATCTCGGGAAAGATTTCCCTCGCTGCCGGGCTGTCGCCCTATACATTTCCATGAAAGAGCCATCTTTATCAAGCAAGCTTGAAAGATGGCTCTTTCACGTAAATGTGCATGGCTCGTAGCGTTCACACAATCTTCACAAAATTATTAGCACTCACCTCTTGACAGTGCTAATAATGTATGTTATATTACATGTAGAACAAAGGAAGGGGAACAAAAAGAAGCGTTCCGAATCCGGAGTTGGAGATGTTGATAACACTCAGGAGCAATCCGAAAGTGCTTGATTAGATTTTAAGATATCTTTTGAAAGGAGATATGACTTATGTTAATGCCTAGTATTTTTGGAGAGAATTTGTTAGATGACTTTTTTGGATTCCCATTTGATGGAGATTATAATTATAACGCATCAGGTTTAATGACCACAGATGTGAAGGATACCGACCATGGTTACGAAGTAACGATGAACATGCCGGGAGTTAAGAAGGAAGATGTGAAGGCTGAACTGAAGGATGGCTACTTGACCGTCAGTGCTGTATCGAATAAGCAGACAGATGAGAAGAACTCGGAAGGCAAGTACATCAGACGTGAACGTTACAGCGGTTCATGCAGCAGAAGCTTCTATGTTGGTGAAGGTGTTAAACAGGAAGATATCAAGGCTAAGTTTGAGGATGGCACCTTGAAGCTTGAAATTCCGAAAGAGGAAGCAAAGCCTGCAGTAGAGCAGAAGAAATATATATCCATTGAGGGATAATGATTCATCGGCTCGGATGTTTTTAGACAATAACAGTTAACAGATTTGAATATAGATATTTGATTGAAAAGGAGATATGACTTATGTTACCTAGCATTTTTAACAATAATTTATTTGATGATTTCTTTGGTTTCCCATTTTATTATGACAACAGAGCAGAAGATAAGGCAGAGAAGAAACTGTATGGTCACCATGCAGGCAATCTGATGAAGACAGATATCAAGGAACTGGACAATGGCTATGAACTTGAGATTGATCTTCCGGGCTTCAAGAAAGACGAGATTAAGGCTGAATTGAATAATGGTTACCTGACCGTCAGTGCAGCAAAGGGTCTTGATGAAGATAAGGAAGACAAGAAGACAGGCAAGTACATCAGACGTGAGCGTTATGCAGGCGCATGCCAGCGAAGCTATTATGTCGGTGAAGATATCACAGAAGAGGATATCAAGGCATCCTTTGAACATGGTATTCTGACACTGTTCGTTCCTAAGAAAGAAGCAAAACCTGCTGAAGAAGAGAAGAAATATATCTCTATCCAGTAAAAAATAAATGTTTATGAAGCGCAGGAATTGTAAGCAAGTCCTGAATCAAAAAGGCCGCAGCCCATTCGGGCTGTGGCCTTTTGTGGTTTACGCGCCACGGGCGCGCTCTAACCAGAACGCTGTGCGCAGCATATGGATATGTCCTTGCCGGAATCCAGTGTGGAGGATCAAGCCAATGCTATTCTGTTCTTTGCAGAGGACGCATCAGCCGCAGTGACAGGTCAGTACCTGATTGTGGACCATGGAACAACATTGTAATTAGAAAATTGAATAGTAAATAATGCAAAGGCTTTATAGATCGAAATGAAATAAGATTAAAACTTCGAGTTATAGAGCCTTTTGGTGGATAAAAAAGTCAATTTATATAGATGTGGTTGAAAAGTTGTCGAATCTTGTGGGCAAAGAGGGGAGGAAAGGTTATGATTGTGACAGAACGGATACCCATAAGGTGACATAAAAGCCATCAGTCCGGAGGATTATAAATCATCCAGGCTGATGGTTTTTGGCTGTTCCATATGGAAAATCGTTATTTCATAAATGTGTGCAGTATCACCTGATTGCATGGCATTTAAGATTGCCCGATGTTCGGCGCAGGTGTCTGTCATGCGGTCCTCATGGAGGAGGGACAACTCAGCGAGTTTACGCATGCGATACATCAGTGCTGCGAACAAAGATGTAAACTGTTTGTTGTTCAGAGAGTTGATGATGCTTGTGTGAAACTGAAAATCATATTGACAGAATGTTTCAATGGAATGAGAAGTCGAGGCAACGGTTTCCATTTTGTAAAGTAATTCATTTAATTCGGCAAACAGGGCCTGTGCTCTGGAAGTGTCAGATTCCCTGGCAATCTGAAGGGTGCAGTAGCTCTCTAATGCGGAGCGGATCTGCAAGGTTTCATTCACATCATCGACATTAATCTGATGGAGGGTAAAACCTTTGCTTGGAATAATATCAATATAACCTTCCTGTGCGAGTCGGTGGACGGCATCGCGGAAAGGCGTGCGGGAAATGCCAAGCTCTCTGGATAGTCGGGTTTCAGAGTAAATCTGGCCGTAGGATAGCCGATTGCTTAAAATCAGCTTCTGCAGGTGCTGATAGGCTTGTTCGTTTAATGGCAGCATAACTTCTCCTTTAATCATCAAACAAAAATAGAATATAATTGTATCATACAATAAAAAAAACGAATGGTCAATCAGTTCATTCTTGACCGGTATACCGGTATGTAGTATTATATGAGTTGAAAAAATGGACTGTTAAAGAGAAAGGCGGAGCATAGCGAATGATAGTTGCAACGGTATTTGGAAAGATTATTTCTATTTTTATTATTATGATTGTAGGCGTGATCTGTTGTAAGATAGGAATCATTGATGATTATACAAAACAGCGTTTATCCAGACTGAGTACACTGGTTGTGAATCCTATTTTGATTTTTACTTCCTTTCAGATGGAGTATGACGGTGAGTTGCTGAAAAAAATGGGCCTTCTTTTTGTGTTGGCCGTCATCAGTTATCTGATTTCCATTATGATTGGGCATTTCCTTTTGCATGAGAGAGAAGGGTATGATCTGTCAATCGAGAAGTTTGCAGTGACCTATGATAACTGTGGATTTATAGGGGTCCCCCTTGGTTATGCGCTTTTTGGAAATATCGGTGTTATCTATGCAACCGTGTTTGTCGCTGTTTTTCATATTTTCTGTTGGACACATGGCATCATGCTGTTGGATAAAGGCGGTTTTCAGCTGAAGAAGCTGATCAATCCGTGCCTCATTGCGGTCATCGCAGGTATGGCATTCTTTATTTTTCAGATTCGTCTGCCGGAAAGTATTGATTTTGCAATGAGTGCTATTGGCGATATGAATACGCCGCTGGCGATGCTTTTGTCCGGCGCGATTATGACACAGCTGAATTTTAAGGAGGTTTTGACAAAAAGAAGACTCTTTTTCGTGGCGTTACTGCGCCTGATCGTTTCGGCAGGTCTGTTTTGTTTGTTACTGAGATTTCTGCCGATTGATGATCAGATGCGGACAGTGGCCGCAGTGACTGCAGCGTGTCCGGCCGGTGCCATGACGATTACGATGGCGATTATGTATGAGCGTGATGATCATTATGCGACAGAGCTTTTTACAGTGACAACGCTGCTTTCAATCCTGACAATGCCGCTATGTATGCTGATTGCCGGATAGGGCACTGCACAGCAATTTTACATGCGAATACGTCAAGATGAAGATTAAACTAAATCATAGGCATTTCTTGGGGTGCCGTCGGCAACATGGATAATTCCGCAGTAGCGGAAGCCATAACTGCCGATGGCATTTTGCATTGGCTTGTTGTCAGCGTGGGTATCAATGCGCAGACAGTCTATTTTGCTATGACAGAAATCAAAGCAGGCACAGGCGATTCCTTTGGCCTGGCCGTTGGAGGCAATCCGGTGAATCGTGCCGTAAGGCTGATCGGAGTGCCAGGCACCATTTTCAATGACGGCATAATTCGGTTCTCTTCCTATAATGAAGGCAAAACCGCCCACAATTTTCTCCGGCGCATTCTCTGGCGTACAGACATAATAATTGCCATTGGCAATGTCTTTCAGGATGTCTTCTGAAGCTGGATAATTGCCGTTCCATTGATGGGGATTGCCGTTGGCAGCCATAAATTTTCTGGCATAGGCGTAGAGGGGCATGATATTCTGGATATCTTCTTTACTGGCAAGTCTTATATGAATCATTTTAGTGTATCCTTTCTTCAGTAAATCAAAAACAACTATATAATAGGGATATTTTACCGGAAATGTCAAATATATTTTTAAAAATAGAAAGGTCAAAAATGAGTTGTGAAGAACACAAGTTATCTTCTTTCACCATGATGCAAACAAGTATGATACTCATAGAAAACAGTGCACACAGGGCGTATTTTGGCAGTTGGTATCGGGTACAATAAAGTGACAAAAGAGCACGCCTGCAAAGTGGAAGAGATATAGGTATTTGGTCCTATTGAAATTTTATTTGACTTTTTGAAAATGAGGAAATATAATGATTACAAACGAGTAGCAAGTAAGCGTAAATCCAGTTTACCAGCTGCTCGTTTTCTTTTGTTAAAAAATAATAGTGTCATGAAAAAGTGTGTAGCCTGTCAGCGTAAGTCCAGCTTATTTGACGGGTTACACATTTTTTGTGTCAGAAAAAGAGAGGAGTAAAACAAAATGGCGGAAAACAACAAGATGAAAGATATGCCGGTGAATAAGCTGATGATCCAAATGGGGATTCCGATGATTTTATCTATGGCATTGCAGGCGGTCTATAACATTGTAGACAGTGCATTTGTAGGCAATATGAGAGAGGGAAGTGAAGCTGCGTTAAATGCATTGACGCTTGTATTTCCGGTTCAGATGCTGATGGTTGCAGTAGGTATAGGAACAGGTGTCGGAACCAATGCACTTCTTGCAAGGACACTTGGACAGGGAAACAACAAAAAAGCTGCAAAGATAGCAGGGAATAGTCTGTTTCTTGGTGTGATTATTTATGTGGTCTGTTTGTTGTTTGGTTTCTTTGGTGTGAGAGCCTATATCTCATCACAGACAGTAGATACAGAAGTACTTGAAATGGGTGTCAGCTATCTGAGGATATGCTGTGTGATTTCTTTTGGTATTGTTTTCTTTTCATTATTTGAAAAATTGTTACAGGCAACAGGGCGCTCCCTTTATTCGACCATCGGACAGGTGGTAGGCGCAATTGTAAATATTGTCCTTGATCCGATTATGATCTATGGTATTGGACCTTGTCCTGAAATGGGCGTGAAAGGTGCCGCTTACGCAACTGTCATTGGTCAGGTAGCCTCTGCAGTTTTACTGTTTATTTTCCATATGAAGCTGAATAAAGAATTTGAACATGATGTGAAATACTTGAAGCCGAATGCGGGCATTATAAAAGAAATCTATGCTATCGGACTCCCGGCAATTATTGCACAGGCTCTGATGTCTATAATGGTGTACGTGATGAATTTAATTCTGAAGTTCAATCCTTTCGCACAGACAGCCTATGGCTTGTTCTATAAGGTACAGCAGTTTGTTCTTTTCCTTGCATTTGGTCTGCGAGATGCGATCACGCCGATTATTGCATTTGCGTATGGAATGAGAAGTAAAAAAAGAATACAGGATGGCATCAGGTATGGTCTGATCTATACGATAGCATTAATGATTCTCGGCATTGCAATCACAGAGATTTTTCCAGGCGCATTTGCAACGCTGTTTAATGCAGGACAGTCAAGAGAATGCTTTATCAGTGCGATGAGAGTGATCTCTATCAGTTTTATGTTTGCCGGAATCAATGTCGCTTATCAGGGTATTTATCAGGCACTGGACGGGGGCGTGGAATCGCTGGTTATTTCACTTTTGAGGCAGCTTATTATCATTCTGCCATTAGCTGGAATCTTTTCACTGTTCGTCAGAAATGGACAGATGGGCGTTTCGCTGATCTGGTGGGCATTCCCGATTACAGAAGTGATTGCATGCCTGGTCGGTTATGTATTTTTAACAAGAAACAGAAAAAATAAAGTAGCCGTTTTAAGTTAAGGAGGAATCAGAGATGACAAAAAGAATTATTACAATCAGCAGAGAGTTTGGAAGCGGTGGACGTTTTATCGGGGAAGAAGTTGCGAAGAAACTTGGAATTGCTTATTACGATAAAAATATTATCAATGAGATTGCAGAAAAGTCTGGTTTATCATCGGAATATGTTCTTGAAAATGCAGAATTATCACCGAAAAAAGGATTGCTTGCCTATGCATTTGCCGGACGTGATATGACAGGCAAATCGGTGGAAGATATGGTATACGAGGCGCAGAGAAAAGTTATTCTGGCATTGGCTGAGAAGGAACCTTGTGTGATCATTGGAAGAAATGCAGATTATATTCTAAAAGACAGAGATGATGTGATGAATGTATTTATTCATGGGGATATGCCGGAAAAAACACAGCGGATTATGCGTTTACATAATGTAGAAGCACAGGAGGCTGTCAAAATGATGTCGGACACAGATAAAAGACGGATGACAAATTATAATTTTTATACAGAGCGGAAATGGGGATATGCAGGCAACTATACGTTGTGTCTGAACAGTTCGCAGCTTGGATATGACAGATGCGAGAAGATTATTATGGCATGTAGTCAATAACCAGCAGCATACGATTTATATGCAAAATCTGTGAAGTCTGTAAAATGTGGGCTTCACATTTTTTTTGCAAAATTAGCACTCGCCTATTGACAGTGCTAATAATATGTGTTATATTACGCATAGAACAAAAAGGAGGGTGAATGATGGGTATGAGATTTGATGGTTCATCTGATGATGAACATAATATGTATGATGATTTGTTTTACAACTTTCCGCTGAACGCTGTGGGACAGAAACCGAAGGACAAGGATCAGAAACCGGAGCAGTCGTTCATTGTCCGTAAGTTCAGGGAATGGTTTAAGCGAGACAAGAAAGAAGAAAATTAACACGGCATGAATCAGAGTGCCGTGTTTCATATAGATAACAATATAGAATTAAGTACATTGTTTCCAAAGGAGGCATGAATATGGATTTAAATAAATTTACACAGAAGTCCCTGCAGGCAGTGCAGGATTGTCAGAAACTGGCTTATCAGTACGGGAATCAGAAGATTGAACAGGAACATCTGCTTCTGAGCCTGCTGACCCAGGAAGACAGCCTGATCGACAGACTGCTGGCGAAGATGGGAATTAATCATGAAGGATTTAAGGTACAGGCGACGAAGCTTGTTGAGAAGCTTGTGAAGGTATCCGGCGGTCAGGTTTATCTAAGTGATGACCTGAACCGTACATTGATGCAGGCAGAAGAAGAAGCGAAACAAATGGATGATGAGTATGTATCTGTGGAACATCTTTTCCTGGCATTAATTGAAACTGCAAACAGCAATATCAAGACATTATTGAGAAATTTCGAAGTGACCAGAGAAGGTTTCCTTCAGGCACTTTCCACTGTCAGAGGCAATCAGCGTGTGACAAGTGATAACCCGGAAGCAACTTATGATAGCTTGAGTAAATATGCAGAAGATCTGGTAGGCAAGGCACGGGCCCAGAAGATGGATCCGGTCATCGGCCGTGATACAGAGATTCGTAATATTATCCGTATTCTTTCTCGTAAGACGAAGAATAATCCGGTACTGATCGGTGAACCCGGTGTTGGTAAAACCGCAGTTATCGAAGGACTGGCACAGCGTATTGTGAAGGGTGATGTACCGGATGGCTTGAAGGACAAGAAGATTTATTCTCTGGATATGGGTGCACTGGTAGCCGGTGCCAAGTACAGAGGTGAATTCGAAGAGCGTTTGAAAGCTGTTCTGGCTGAGGTTAAGAAGAGCGATGGCGAGATTATCCTCTTTATTGATGAGCTGCATCTAATTGTTGGAGCCGGTAAGACAGACGGTGCCATGGATGCCAGCAATATGCTGAAGCCTATGCTGGCCAGAGGTGAACTCCACTGTATCGGTGCGACAACTCTGGATGAATACAGACAGTACATTGAGAAGGATAAAGCCCTTGAACGTCGTTTCCAGCCGGTTATGGTTGATGAACCGACAGTTGAAGATACCATTGCTATTCTGCGTGGCCTGAAAGAGAGATATGAAGTTTTCCATGGCGTTAAGATTACAGATAGTGCCCTTGTGGCAGCAGCAACGCTTTCACATAGATACATTACAGACCGTTTCCTTCCGGATAAGGCAATCGACCTTGTGGATGAAGCCTGTGCAATGATCAAGACAGAACTCGATTCCATGCCGACAGAGCTGGATGAGATTTCTCGTAAGATCATGCAGCTGGAGATTGAGGAAGCCGCACTTAAGAAAGAAGACGACAAACTCAGCAAGGAACGTCTGCAGAACATTACCCATGAGATTGCAGAACTGCGAGAAGACTTCAAGATTCAGAAAGCAAAATGGGATGATGAGAAGCAGGATGTTGAGAAACTGCAGAGCTTGCGTCAGCAGATTGAAGATCTGAACAAACAGATTGAACTTGCTCAGAGAAATTATGATCTGAACAAAGCTGCTGAACTTCAGTACGGCAAGCTGCCTCAGCTGAAGAAACAATTGGAAGAAGAAGAAGCCCGTGTTCACGGAGAAGAGAATTCTATTCTTCGTGAACGTGTGACAGATGAAGAGATTGCCAGAATCGTGTCCAGATGGACAGGTATTCCTGTTGCAAAGCTGACAGAGAGCGAGCGTAATAAGATTCTTCACCTGGATGATGAACTTCACAAACGTGTCATCGGTCAGGAGGAAGGCGTATCAAAGGTTACGGAAGCTATTATCCGTTCTAAGGCAGGTATTCAGGATGAGAACAGACCGATCGGTTCATTTCTGTTCCTTGGACCTACTGGTGTAGGTAAGACAGAACTTGCCAAGGCGCTGGCTGAGAATCTGTTCGATGATGAGAACAATATGGTGCGTATCGATATGAGTGAATACATGGAGAAGTTCTCCGTGTCCAGACTGATCGGAGCGCCTCCGGGATATGTTGGTTATGAAGAAGGCGGTCAGCTGACAGAAGCTGTCAGGAGAAAACCTTACTCCGTTATCCTTTTCGATGAGATCGAGAAGGCCCATCCGGATGTCTTCAATGTATTGCTTCAGATTCTTGATGATGGTCGAGTTACTGACTCTCAGGGCAGAACGGTAGATTTCAAGAATACCATTCTGATCATGACCTCCAATATCGGTTCTTCCTATCTGCTGGATGGCATTGACAGTGAAGGCAATATCAGCGAGGAAGCACGACAGAATACAATGAATGATCTGAAGGGACATTTCAGACCGGAATTTCTGAATCGTTTGGATGAGATCATCATGTTTAAGCCTCTGACGAAGGACAATATCAGCGGTATCATTGATATTCTGATCGGACGTCTGAATAAACGTCTTGAAACGAAGGAGTTAACACTTCAGTTAACACCGGCTGCAAAGGATTATATTACAGAGCATGGTTATGATCCGGTCTATGGTGCACGTCCATTGAAACGTTATATCCAGAAGAACGTTGAAACCATGGTTGCAAAGATGATCCTTGGCAACGAATTAGAGCCGGGTGACTGCATCAATGTAGATGCCGATGCGAACGGCCTCACAACAACCACAACACATATCGAGGACTAATGGCATAGATAGTGTTGTAAGATAATCATTTTCCCCTATCTCCTGTATTTCGGCAGATGCCGAAGTACGGGGGATTTTTATTGCAAAAGGATTTTTATTTTGTATTATTATGTGATATACTCTGTACATGGCATAAATCTCCTTTGTCAGAATGTTTTTTGGGCAATTCTGTTATACAAAATGGATTGTATTTATGCTCTTTTTATTGGATTTTGTAAAGACATCATGATATTCGGTTGTGATTGAATCTCGAATGAAGAAAAGTAAAGGGGGGTGGCCCATGAGAATATGAGTTATTGGATTGTTGAATTTATCAAAGTACTGAGTGGTTATATTTTCCTGATGTATTTATGGCCATCAGTTATTTTTAGAAAAAAATTATCCGGCAAGAGCTTAACTTTTCAATTTGCATTCTGTTCTACAGTCTCTATTTTATTAAGCAACACAATCATACTTGGTTTAGGTCTGTTCCATATACTGAATGAAGGGATTGTCCGGTGGATATATTATGGTACATTCTTTCTCTCTATTTTTAAAGAAAAAGAATTGAGAAGATATATTTTTGCGCATATTAAGAGAACCCTTTCGGGAACACAGGGATGGAAATTATTAATTTTCCGACAGGCAGAAAGCCTTAAGATAATTATTGTAAATAGCTTTCAACAATTGAATAAAAAGATCAAAGGCAGAAGAATAGAGTATGGGATATTGTTTGTATTGATTGTTTTTGCGGTTGCATATTTTTCCTATGGGGCATTTCAATGTCATTCCTATGGGTGGGGAGATATGTATGTTCATCATGCATGGATTTATGGCTTAAAAGAAGGAAAAATTTTTTCAGCAGGTATTTATCCGGAAGCTATGCATTGTTTTATTTACTGCATGAATGATTTGTTTGGAATTTCAGTGTACAGCTGTATGATGTTTTTGGGAGGAATTCATGTCAGTGCACTTTTATTGGCCATTTATTGTTTCCTCAGAGAGGTCATGAAATCAAAGTATACAGTTTATCTGGTTTTGGCAGCTTTTTTGACAATTGATATGGTTTGTGTAGATGAAATTTATGGCATGTCAAGAATGCAGTATACCATACCGCAGGAATTTGGTCTGTATACGCAATTTTTGTGTGCGTTATATCTGGTTCGATTCCTTAGAAGAAATCCTGAAGAGGGAAAAGCAAAACGAAAAGTTTGGAATGATGATCTGTTTTTGTTTATGACATCATTGGCGGCTTCTTTAGCAATCCATTTTTATGTTACGATGATGGCATTCTTTTTATGTGCTGCAATTGCAATTTTTGGTATTGTGAAGGTATTTAAAAAAGAAAATTTCAAATCATTGGTTATAGCAGTATTGGCTGGAATGATTATTTCTGCGGCGCCTATGGTACTAGCCTATGCATCGGGGATACCTCTTCAGGGATCATTGAACTGGGGCATGAATGTTATGAATGGTACGGATACGAAAGAGGGTCGGACGCAGCAGGCACAAAGTATTGCAAGTGAGAATAATGCGGAAACATCGTCTCAGAATGAGAGTGAGAGCCAGAGCAGTGAAAGTATTCAACAGGAATCAGGCGTCCAAAGCAGTCAATCTGTGACTTCAGAAGAAAAACAGCAGACGGAAACCAATGATGCTTTGGAACAGGAGCAGACATCACAGAAAAAGAGCAGAAAAACCATCGGGGAATATATAAAAATGGTCTACAAATATGGTTACGCGCAGCTTTATGGTGATACAAGGGCAAAATGGCTTCTTGGTTTCACATTGATAGCAGGCATTTTGAGCGTTATAAATTGGATCATTACAGCTATACGTTTTCGAAAATTGCCTTTTGAATTATATCTGGGGATAACAGCAGCATCTGTCATTTTTATGATTTTATATGCGGCACCGTTTTTGGGACTTCCGGAAATAATAGCAGGTGCGAGACTGTGTCTGACAGAGCAGGTACTTCTGCTGTCAATGATGGCACTGCCCGCGGATGAAGTGTTATTTGCGATAGGACGAAGAAAGATGGCATGCATTCTCCCTTATTTAAGTGTTTTGGGAGTGGCTGTAATTTATGCGGGAACCAATTATTTTGGTGTCTATCATGGCTATTTATACTATGAGCTGACAAGATATAATTCTGTGATAAATCTGACAAATCGTATTGCATCTGAATATCCAAAGCAGCGTTATACGATCATTTCTACAACGGATGAAATTTATCAGGTTATAGAATCCGGATGGCATGAGGAAATCCTTGATTTTTATTATAAGTCGAAGCTGGAAAAATATTATATACCAACGGAATATCTCTTTTTCTATGTGGAAAAGAATCCGATTCAATATGCACAGTACCATTTTTTTGCAGGACCAAGGTGGCTCGCACAGAAAAAATATTCACAGTATTATAAGTACTCCAATGCGGTGATTAGTGAAGGCAGTGCGATCAAAAGCTCAAAAATTTCGGAAGATGTGCTTGGTGAGCCGCTTACAGATATGGGAAAAGCATCAGATGCCTATTCTAATCTTAAAAATAGAACAATATTGGAATCAGAATTGTATTTTTGGTGCCAGGATTTCAAGGCTCGTCTGCCATATGAAATTCAAGTATATTATGAAGATGAAGATGTTGTCTGCTATATGATTAAGCAGAATCCTGAACATTTGTATAATTTGGGAAGCAAGTAAATTTAGGAAAAGAGTTTTGCATTGTCGGAAAAGGAAGTGAGCTATGAACAGCTTGAAGAGACGGAGGCTGTGGTGCGCAGTGCCTGCAGTGTTTATTCTGTTGTTTATCATTAGTATCTATACATTTTTTCAAAAGAATGTCAAGGAATATGAGAGGGCGGAAGAGGTTTTTGGCAACCCACTTATGGGATATGCGCCATGTGCCTGGAATACAACGGTCAGCGATGACGTTTCACTGCTGTATATGGATATTACATGGGCGGAACTTGAACCTGAAGAAGGACAATATAATTGGGAGAGCATAGATAAAGAAAATCAGCTGAGCCGATGGAGGAAGGAAGGCAAACATATTGTATTGAGATTTGTCTGTGATGTACCCGGTCAGGAGAAGCATATGGACATTCCGGAGTGGTTGTATGAGAAGATTGATCATGAGGGAACCTGGTATGATGTTGAATTCGGCAAGGGATTTGCCCCGGATTATAATAATGAAGAGATGATACGGTATCATGCAAAAGCGGTTGAGGCTTTGGGAGAGCATCTTGGCAAGGATGGTTTGATCAGTTATATTGAACTGGGCAGTCTGGGACACTGGGGAGAATGGCATGTCAATTACAGTGCCGGTATTCAGCGACTTCCAAATGAAGCGGTACGGAAGCAGTATGTAGTTCCCTGGACGGGAGCTTTTCCTGATGCAATGCTGCTGATGCGCAGACCATTCTCACATGCTTCGGAATATGGAATGGGATTGTATAATGATATGGCAGGTCATCCGGATGAAACAGAAGTCTGGTTGAGAGAGATTGAAAATGGAGGAGATCTCACTCAGACAGATGAGAAAAATGCTTTAATTTCAATGCATGACTTTTGGAAGACAGCTCCTGTCGGCGGGGAATTGACCAGTTCTTTTTCTATGGAAGATTTACTGGAGACGAATCTTGACCAGACTGCAACACTGATCAGAGAGTCGCATACAACTTTTTTGGGACCGCATGTAGCCAATAACCAATATTTACAAGGTTATCATACCGTATTGAAAAGCATGGGATATCGTTTGCGGATATCAGAAGCTGTCCTTTCAAATAAACTAAAGGGAACAAAGCTTTCAATGACATGGGCAAATGATGGTACAGCACCTTTTTATAAAGACTGGCCGGTATGGGTTTATGTAACAGATGAGAATGGTGATACCATTGAAAAGAAGCAGGTTGAAATGAAGCTGTCTTCAATTCTTCCTGGCGAAAGTGTAAAAACAGAAATTTGTCTGGAGACAAAAAAACTTGTTGATCTTGCGGGTAAGAAATACAACATTCGTATTGGGATTGAGGATCCTATGACAGGAAAGGAAAATCTTCGTTTGGCAATGAAGTGCGGATACATGGATGGAAGAAACCTTTTATGGTAGTATGAAGGAAAGAGGAAATAAATCATGAGCAGTTTTGAGAAAAATCTTTCAGAAGGCAATGTAGCAAAGCAGCTGATACTGTTTTCACTGCCTTTTCTGGCGTCGAATATTATACAGTCTTTATACAGTGTGGCAGATATGCTGATTGTTGGGCGCTTCAGCGGCACAACCAGTATGTCCGGCGTTAATCTGGGCAGTCAGGTGACACTGATCCTGACAAATATCGTTGTTGGTCTGTGTGCCGGCGGAACGGTATTGATCGCGCAGTATTTGGGAGCCAAAAGGCGGAAGGATATGCAGGAGACAACAGCCACATTACTGACCACATTAACAATGGCAGCCATTGCTATCACAGTTTTAATGCTGATCTTGAAAAAGCCGATTCTTCATCTGATTCAGACACCGGCGGAATCTTTTGCGGAGGCTGATCGATATCTCACAGTGACGGTGCTGGGACTGATATTTATATTTGGTTATAATGTATTCAGTGCGGTCATGCGAGGCATGGGGGACAGCAAACGGCCGCTGTATTTTGTACTGATTGCCTGCATTACCAACGTGGTTCTTGACCTTGTGCTGGTGGCTGGTTTGAAAATGGGGGCACTGGGAGCGGCTATTGCAACAGTTTTCTCACAGGCTGTCAGTATGATTACCTGTATTGTCGTGATGATCCGCAACGATTTCGTCTTTGACTTCAAGCCATCTTCCTTTATCATTAAGAAAGAAAAAGCAGTGAAGATTTTGAAACTGGGGACCCCAACGGCCATTCAGAACGGTATTACCAGTATTTCCTTTATGATTATTACAACCTTGGTCAACGTGATTGGTGGTGTGAATGCATCGGCCGCAGTAGGTGTTGTGGCGAAATTCAACAGTTTTGCAGTGCTTCCGGCTGTGGCGATGGGCGCTTCCATTTCAACCATGTGTGCACAAAATATTGGTGCAGGCAAATGGGACAGAGCGGTTAAAACCTGCAAAATCGGTACAGTCATTGCTTTTTGCATCAGCGGCTGTATTTTTATCGTTGCTCAGACATCTTTCGAGCATATCCTGCGGCTCTTTAACGATGAGCCGGAAATGCTGAAATATGGCGTACAGTATATCAGAACATTCAGTTTTGATTATTTATTGATGCCGTTTGTCTTCTGTATCAACGGCCTGTTTACAGGCGCAGGGCATACCGCTTTTTCCATGGTGAATAATATGCTGTCGGCGATCATTCTCAGAGTACCGGTGGCAGTGATCTTTGGCCTGGTGCTGAATTTTGGTTTGACGGGCGTCGGTCTCGGCGGTCCGATGGCATCCGTGGGTGCCATTATATTGATTGTGGTGTTCCTGATATCAGGTCGTTGGAAAGAGAATAAAGCGTTATAAAGAAAATCGCGATAGGCGTATTTACAAACGCCTGTAAGAAAGATATAATAAGAATATAGGAAGCTGGAAGGTGAATGTGCTCACCCGATCCGGCGAAATATTAGGTTAAAAAATAGCTGTCCGAGACTCGCCAAAGTACATAGGACGGCTATTTTTTATGCGTAAAATTCAGTATTGCAACTATGAGCATAGCGACAGAGACTATAAGTTGTAATTCCTCATATGTACTCATATGGCACCACCTGCGAATAGGCTCGGAACGGGTGCGGCACGTCCTCCGACTTCCATGAAATAAGTATACCATGGATAACCGGAGATGGCCATAAGTTACAGAATGGCCATAGCCTATGTAATAAAGGAAAACTCTCTCGCATAAGCCTCATACAGGATGCCGATAAAAAAACTGAAATTCCCAGATGTCTGCATTTTTGCGACACTGTGTGCTCCAGGCGGACAAGCAGTCCGAATGGAGCACACAGTGTCTGGCAAAACCAGCGAGACAGCGGAAATTTCAGTTTTTATTTTATGATACCCGTATGAACACTATTTCTGGAAGGACAGCAGCAGATCGCCGGTATTGACGCGATCGCCTGCAGCAACGTAAATCTTGTCGATAACACCGTCCTGTTTGGCAACGACAGTTGTCTCCAGCTTCATGGCTTCGAGTACGAGCAACGGCTGGTTCTGTTTCACTTCTTCGCCTTCTTTGACGAATACCTGGCTGACTGTACCCGGAATTGTAGAACCAACATGTGCCGGGTTGGACTTATCTGCTTTCAGTTTCTTATCGGACTTAACTTCAAGCTTCTTATCCTGAACAGTGACTTCACGGACAGAACCGTTGATTTCAAAGCTGAGGACACGTTTGCCTTCCTCGTCAGGTGCAGACATTTCCATAAACTTGATCAGCAGATCTTTACCTTCGCCAATCTTAAGGGTTGTCTCCTCACCACGGCGCAGGCCATAGAAGTAAACATGGCTTTCAAGTCGTGTAACATCGTTGTATGCCTGGAAATGTTCGCAGTAATCTTCATATACCTTTGGATAGAGGGCATAGCTGACAGCCTTCAGATCCAGCTGGTAATCGGAGAAATCTGAGAGATCGTATTTATCCTTCAGCATGGCCTTAACAGCGTCAAAATCGACATCCGGAAGCAATGTACCCGGACGGACAGTGATCGGTTTCTCACCTTTGAGGATCATCTTCTGAAGTTCAGGATTGAATCCACCTTCAGGCTGTCCGATCATGCCCTTGAAGTAGTCTACAACAGAGGCAGGGAATGAGAGATCCTGGCCAAGTTCAAAGATATTGTCTTTGGTCAGACCGTTCTTCAGCATAAAGATAGCCATATCACCGACAACCTTGGATGTAGGTGTAACTTTTGTAACATTGCCGAGAAGCTCGTTGGCCTGTCTGTACAGCTCTTTGATTTCTTCAAACTGATTCTTCATACCCATGCTTTCAACCTGGGCGAGAAGGTTGGAGTACTGACCGCCAGGGATCTCGTACTTGTAAATATCAACGTTTGGTGCGTTCATACCGCTTTCAAACTGTTTGTAAACCTTGCGGACTCTGCCGTAGTAGCGGCCAAGTTCACTGAGTTCATCAAGATCAAGGCCTGTGTCACGGTCTGTACCCTGCAGGGCAGCAACAACAGAGTTCATGGATGGCTGACTGGTCAGTGTGCTCATGGATTCAATGGCCAGATCGACGATATCAACGCCGGCTTCTGCAGCCATCAGGACAGTTGCCACACCGTTGCCTGTAGAATCATGTGTATGAAGGTGAACCGGAATCTTCAGTTCGGACTTCAGCGCACCGATCAGCTCTTTGGCAGCGTATGGCTTCAGAAGTCCGGCCATATCCTTGATGCAGAAGGTATGGATACCAAGTGCTTCGAGTTCTTTGGCTTTCTTGACATAATAATCCAGTGTGTATTTCTTCTCGTTCGGATTCGTAACATCGCCTGTATAGCAGAGTGTACCTTCGACAATCTTGCCTGTTTTCAATGCTTCTTCGATTGGCATCTTCATGTTCTCAACCCAGTTCAGGGAGTCGAAAATTCTGAAAATATCGATGCCGGCTTTGGAGGAAACATCAATAAAGTTTTTAACCACATTATCCGGATAATTGCTGTAACCAACGGCGTTGGATGCACGCAGCAGCATCTGGAGCATAGTGTTCGGCATTCTCTCACGGAGAATTTCGAGACGCTTCCATGGAGATTCCTTCAGGAAACGATAAGCGGTATCGAATGTGGCACCGCCCCAGCATTCAACGGAATAAGCATTCTGCATAAATGCATTGGTTGCACGGGCTGCACCGGCGAGATCCTTCGTACGCATACGGGTTGCCATCAGGGACTGCTGGGCATCACGCATAGTTGTATCTGTCACGTATAATTTCTTGTCATTCAAGATCTTCTGAGTAAAGTCCCTGGCTCCAAGCTTTAAGAATTCGTCTCTGGCACCATAAACCGTTTTCTCCTCATTGAACTGAGGAATTTCACGATTTTCATAAAATGGTTTGTCGCCGCCTGTTGCATTGACAATTCTGTCACCAAGAAATTCAATAATCTTGGTTGCACGGTCCTGACTGCGCTGCAGCTGGAACAGAGAAGGTGTTTCTTCTATAAAAGTAGTGTAGCACTTGCCGGCTCTGAAGGTTTCGTTGTTGATAACATTGATCAGGAAAGGTACATTCGTCTTGACACCTCTGATACGCAATTCCTTCAATCCACGGAGAGATTTGCGGATAGCACCTTCAAAAGTACGGTCATGTGTGATGACTTTTACAAGAAGGCTGTCATAGTATGGAAGAATTTCTGCACCTGTGTAAGCATTGCCGCCGTCGAGACGGATACCATTACCTGAACCGGAACGATAAACAGTGATTTTGCCGGTATCAGGAAGAAAGCTGTTGGAAGGATCTTCGGTGGTGACACGTGTCTGGATAGAATATCCCTGACACTGAACCGCATCCTGAGAAGGAATATTGATTTCAGGACTGTTCAGAGGGTAGCCTTCTGCAACAAGAATCTGGGATGCAACAATATCAATGCCTGTAACCATTTCAGAAACAGTATGTTCAACCTGGATACGAGGATTCATTTCAATAAAGTATGGGTTACCGTCCTGATCTACAAGGAACTCAAGGGTACCGGCATTTCTGTAACCTACTTGCTTGCAAAGCTTGATGGCACTGTCAAAAATAATCTGTCGGGTTGTTTCAGGAATACTGAAAGCAGGTGCATATTCAACAACCTTCTGATGACGGCGCTGAACAGAACAGTCACGATCATAAAGGTGAACAACATTGCCGTAGTTATCAGCAAGTACCTGTACTTCGATATGCTTTGGTCCACGGATATATTTTTCGATGAAAATCTGGTCGTCACCAAAAGCTTTCTTGGATTCATTGCAGGCTTCACGGTATTCCTTCGGCATGTCTTCAGCATTGTTGACGATACGCATACCACGTCCGCCGCCGCCGTTGGAGGCTTTCAGCATAACCGGATAGCCAACCATATCAGCAACCTTCATGACTTCTTCTTCAGTCTTTAAAGCGTGATCCACACCAGGGATGATCGGAACACCGGCTTTGATGGCCATCTGTTTGGAAGAAATCTTATCACCCATGGCATTCATGATGTCTTTGGAAGGCCCGATGAATACGATACCTGCCTCTTCACAGGCTTCAACAAAGTCTGGATTCTCAGAGAGAAAACCGTAGCCCGGATGAATGGCATCAACATTTGCCTTTTTGGCAATTTCAATAATACCTTTGATGTCCAGATAAGCATCAACAGGACCTTTATTTTCTTTCAGCTGATAGGATTCATCTGCTTTGGAACGGAAGAGAGCATAGCGGTCTTCCTTGGAATAGATACCGACGGTTGTAATACCCAGCTCATTCAGAGCACGATAAACACGGATTGCGATTTCACCGCGGTTAGCGACGAGAACACGTTTGAATGGTTTGATTTGTACTTCTCCCACTTTGAGAAACCTCCTTTTTTAACTTTGCAAATACAATCTGTTATTCCCCTTATTTTTGTTTTACGAATAACAGCAGGAATGCTGTCTGTCGTATCGAGTGTATTGCATACATATATTTTTACTATACGATATGGTTTGTTCAAATGCAAGCGTTAAATAATAAACATTCAAAAATGTCCTATGAATTCCGTAAAAAATCCGAATTGCTTCGAAAAAAATGCAATATTCGACAAATTAGAATTCGTTTTGGAAACGTTTACAGATGAAAAATAAAAAAGTGATATAGCATAAAACTATACCACGATAAAACATCAGTATTGGAATAATTGTTCCATATAGCTTACAATATGGATAGAGTGTTGAGAAACACTAACTGTATCAGATCTGTCAGATATCGGCCATTCAGGCAGCAGATTTTTTGGATTGTACAGTTCGGTTCGTCAGATGTTCCGGGCGGCTGTGATCAGATTCTTCAGATGCGGCGAGAGATGGCGGCTGGATTTCCAGATCAGGTCGATCTCCGCAGGCAAAAGGCCCGGTACCGTCCGTTTCACGATATCGCTGCTTTCTTCCAGTACATGATCCAGAAGAAAAGCCGCGGTTGTGTTGGTTGCCACTAATTGCTGGATGGTTGCCAGCTGATTGGTGCGGACAATGATATTCGGTTTCAGATGATGGGCTTCATAATACTGATCGATGCAGTGGTCAAGGAAAGTATCTTCCGGCAGCATGGCTAGAGGCAGTTGATCCAGGTCGTCGGTTGTTACGGTATCTTTCTCAGCCAGGGGATGCATGACAGACAGATACAGACAGATATTGACATGACGCAGCGCCACATGGCCGATGCCCGGAGGGAGCGGTCCGTTTCGGGTGATAATGGCTGCATCCAGGGTGTGATCCATGATTTTGGAACGATTGGCCAGAGAACCATTCTCCATGACCTGGATATGTGTACCGGGAGAACGGGCATAGAGGGTTCGAAGGAGATCTGTGAAGACGAGGGAACCGCTCATGGCCGGAAGACCAAGGGTCAGTGTTCTGTCGGTTGTAGACATATGCTTCATATTGGTTGTCAGCTGCTCGGCCTGTTCCAGAAGCTTATCTGCCTCATCCAGGAAGTAGCGACCCTCCGGAGTCAGTTCCAGACCGCGGCTGCGCCTGGTGAACAGACTGACACCGAATTCACGCTCCAGTTCCTTGACCGCATTGGAGAGACTGGGCTGGGAGACATGGAGTTCGGCAGATGCCCGTGTGATATTGTTGTATTTGCAGATCGTCTGGAAATATTTCAGCTGTATAAGTGTCATGGAAACCTCTCTATCATAATGTATGCTCTCCGGAACGGAGGCATCATCGGCCGTAATGAAATGGTGGACAGGAAAACATTGCTTTAAGAATCATTATAAACCAGGAGGTGTATTTTCACAACGATAAATAAAGCGAATCCTGACAGAAAGGGATTCGGATGGGAAGAGAAAGGAGATTATAGAGAGTATGAAAGAATTATGGGAATTATTTATTGTGTTTGCCAAGATTGGCGGTTTTACTTTCGGCGGCGGCTATGCGATGCTGCCGATTCTGCAGCGTGAAGTTGTGGAGAACAGAAACTGGGCAACGAGTGAGGAATTGATGGATTATTATGCTATCGGTCAGTGTACACCGGGTATTATTGCTGTTAATACCGCGACATTTATCGGGTATAAGCGCAAAGGTATTATCGGTGGTATTGTGGCGACTATCGGATGTGTTTTCCCTTCACTGGTCATTATCATGATCATCGCCGCATTCATTAACAGTTTTACACATATTGTCTGGGTACAGCATGCCCTTGCAGGTATTCGTGTCTGTGTGTGCGTCCTGGTGCTTGATGCCGTTATCAAACTAGCGAAGAAGTCTTTGATCGATGCGGCGACGTATCTGATCTTTGCGGCCGTTGTGATTCTGTCACTGTTTACCAATGTTGCATCTTTTGTATGGATCGTATGTGCCGGAGCAGCAGGTGTGATCATCAAGACTTTGATGGAGCGTTCAAAAGCGCAGAAGAAAGCATAGGAGGGATGAAACATGTTGATATTTAGACTTTTCTGGGAATTTTTTAAGACAGGACTTTTTGCCATTGGCGGCGGTCTGGCAACACTGCCGTTCCTTTATGATATGCAGGCTGCGACAGGCTGGTTTACGCTGGATGATATTTCCAATATGATCGCTATTTCGGAATCCACACCGGGACCGATGGGCATCAATATGGCTACTTATACGGGCTTTACTTCCATGGGTGTTTTGGGCGGTATTGCTGCGGTGGCCGGACTGGTAACACCTTCTATTATTATCATTATTATTGTGTCGAATATTCTGGAGAAATTTAAAACGAATAAATACGTACAATATTGTATGTATGGCCTGAGAGCCGCATCCGTGGGTCTGATTTCTGTGGCAGGACTTCGTGTGGCTGAGGCCGCGTTTCTGAGAACACAGCTGTTTGCAGAAACAGGATCGCTGACGGATCTCTTCAATATAAAAGCGTTTATATTTGGCGTGGTGCTGTATGTTGTTTACAAGAAAACAGGCAAGCATCCGATCATTTATATTCTTGCATCTGGTGTAATTGGTGTTATACTTAGTTTGTAGGGTTAAGAGTGCCTGAACGTATGATTTCAGGCACTGTTGATATTTAATCATTATATCAAAATCCGATGCTTTCAGGGGGCCGGCAGACATGGATTTGGCGCCGGAACTCACAAGTGGGGTATGAGGGAAGCCGTCGGAGTGAGGAGGAGATTATGAATTATAATGAAGTACTTGCGAATGCAAGAGAGAACATCGGCAAGTTATGTAAGGCCTGTCCGGTCTGCAATGGTCTGGCATGCCGCAACACCGTTCCGGGTCCCGGAGCCAAGGGTGTCGGCGATACGGCCATTCGCAATTACCAGAAGTGGCAGGAGATCAGAGTGAATATGGATACATTGTGTGCGCCGAAGACAGTGGATACATCCCTTGAACTCTTTGGAAAGAAGTTCAGGTATCCGTTTTTTGCGGGACCTGTAGGGGCTGTGAACCTGCATTACAGCGATGCATATGATGATGTTTCTTATAATAAAGTCCTTGTTTCTGCCTGTGCAGAAAATGGCATTGTTGCTTTTACAGGTGACGGTACGAATCCGAAGGTGATGGAAGCGGCAACAGATGCGATCGCATTGGCCGACGGCATGGGTGTTCCGACAGTGAAGCCGTGGAATCTGGATACGATTCGTGAGAAGATGGATCTTGTGAAGAAGTCCGGTGCTTTTGCAGTGGCTATGGATGTGGATGCAGCCGGTCTGCCGTTCCTGAAGAATATGGATCCGCCGGCAGGCGGCAAATCCGTCGAGGATCTGAAGGCCATTGCAGAAATGGCTGGTGCGCCGTTTATCGTGAAGGGCGTTATGACAGTGAAGGGTGCATTGAAGGCGAAGGAAGCGGGAGCAGCAGCCATTGTTGTATCCAATCATGGCGGACGTGTACAGGATCAGTGCCCGGCAACAGCAGAAGTTCTTCCTGAAATCGTGAAGGCTGTCGGCGGCAGCATGAAGATTTTTGTGGATGGCGGCATTCGAAGCGGTGTGGATATTTTCAAGGCACTGGCACTTGGTGCAGATGCAGTTATTATCGCCCGTCCTTTTGTAACAGCTGTTTACGGTGGTGCCGAAGAAGGCGTGAAAGCCTACATTGACAAACTGGCCGGAGAACTGGCAGATACGATGGCTATGTGCGGTGCCTTCAGTCTGGATGAGATTACACCAGACATGGTTCGATAAATGAATAGGATGACAAATATTTCCAATAAATATTAGCAAAAATGTCAAAAAACATTAAAAAATGAATAAATATTCAGAAAACACTTCGTGGAGTTGCTGTGTTAAAGCTGCGAAGTGTTTTTTTTGCTGTACAATTCAAACAATATATGCTATAATTTAAATTATTTCATATGACTGTTGTTATTTAGTCTATTAACGTGACGCAGTATGCTATACAAATGGTATTTTTTGTACATAGACAAATGTCCGCCTTAGACGTTATAATAGCAGAAAAACTAAATTGAATAGGAGAGAGAAAAGTGGGTAAATACATACTCAAGAGAATTGCACTTGCATTCGTGACTATTTGGGCAGTTGCCACGATCACATTCTTTCTGATGAACCTGGTTCCGGGCGGACCGTTCTTATCAGAGAAGGCAATCAGCCCTGCAGCAACAAAAGCGCTGGAAGCTAAGTATGGACTGGATAAACCTATGGCAGAACGTTATTTTACTTATATTTCCGATGCAGCTCACGGCGACTTCGGTGACAGCCTGAAGCAGAGAGGCCGTACAGTTATGGATATTATTGCGACAAAGTTCCCTGTATCCGCCAAATTAGGTGGAATGGCTGTCGTCCTTGCACTTTGTGTCGGTGTGCCGCTGGGTGTTCTGGCTGCATACAAGAGAGGCACTTTTATCGATAGTTTATTCAGTGTCATTGCCACCTGCGGCATTGCGGTGCCCGGGTTCGTCATCTGTACGCTGCTCCTTTACGTCTTTGGCGTTAAACTGCAGTGGCTGCCGACACTGGGTCTTAAGAGTGCACAGAGCTACATTATGCCGGTGATTGCGCTGGCAGCTTATCCGACATCATATATCATGCGTCTGATGCGTTCATCCATGCTGGATGTTCTCGGCCAGGATTATATGCGTACAGCGAAAGCAAAGGGTTTGTCACAGAAGGTTTCCCTGTTTAAGCATGCCCTTCGTAATGCGATCCTGCCTGTTATTACATATGTAGGTCCTATGCTGGCTTATACACTGACAGGTAGTTTTGTTACAGAGAAGATTTTTACAATTCCGGGTCTTGGCGGCGAATTTATCAAAGCCATCAATGGCCGTGATTACACGATGATTATGGGTACAACAATTTTCCTTGCGACGATCATGATCGTTATGAATGTTATTGTTGATATTGTCTACAAACTGGTAGACCCGCGTATCAAGTTGAAATAAACAGGAGGGTAAGTGATAATGGAGAAGAATCCGTTAAGTTTTCAATTAAAGTTAAATCCAGACGACTTCCTTCCGGCTACTGATGAAGAGAAGGAAGGCCTTGTTGTCATGCGTGACAGCGTCAGCTTCTGGAAAGATGGTTTCAGACGTCTGCGTAAGAACAAAGTGGCCATGGTTTGTCTGTTTATCATTATTATTGTTATGATTTTTGCCTTTATCGTTCCGGCATTTTATCCATACAGTTACGAACAGCAGATTCAGGGTGCGAATAACCTTGCACCGATGCAGTATTCTGCCAAAGAGATGGAGCAAATAGCAGCCGGCGAGAAGGTATTTCCGCATTTCTTCGGCACAGATAAGATGGGCCGTGATTATGCGATCCGTGTCATGATGGGAAGCCGTATCTCCCTGCTGGTTGGTATCATTGCAGCAGCGATCATTCTTGTCATCGGTTCTATTTTCGGTTCCATCGCTGCTTTTGCAGGCGGCTGGGTCGATCTGATCATGATGCGTATTGTTGATATTATTTATACCATTCCGGATGTCCTGCTGATCGTTCTTTTGTCCTTCGCTTTGAAGGCACCATTGAAGGTGTTGGCTCAGGCACCGGGCTTCGGATGGATTTCCGTTGTTGGTGAGAACCTGATCAGTATTTTCATCGTATTTGCCCTTTTGTACTGGGTTGGTATGGCGCGTATGGTACGAAGCCAGATCCTGATGCTGAAGGAAAGTGAATATGTTACGGCTGCAAGAGCACTGGGGGCATCTTCAGCGAGAATTATCAAGAAGCATCTGCTGACGAACTGTATCGGTACACTGATCGTTACAACAACATTGCAGATCCCGTCATCTATCTTTACGGAGAGTTTCCTGAGCTTCCTCGGTCTTGGTGTTGCTGTTCCGATGCCTTCTCTGGGAAGTCTTGCCAGTGATGCAATCAATGGTTTGAATACATATCCGTATCTGCTGTTTATTCCGGCAGCAGTTATCAGTTTGATCATTCTGAGCTTTAACTTACTGGGCGATGGCCTCAGAGATGCCTTTGACCCTAAACTTAAGAACTAGGAAGGAGAGTGTAAGATTATGTCAGAATATCTTGTAGATATACAGCACGAACGTCTTTCATTCTTTACACCTGCCGGTGAAGTTAAGGCATTGAATGACGTTTCTATCCATCTGAATGATGGTGAAGTCCTCGGTATTGTAGGAGAGAGTGGTTCAGGTAAATCCGTTACTGCATACAGTCTGATGGGACTGACTGCTTACCCGGGTAAGTTAGTCGGTGGTACGATTGATTTTAACGGTCACCGTATCAACGATCTGTCTGAGAAGGAGTTTCGTAAGATCCGAGGCAACGAAGTATCGATTATTTTCCAGGATCCGATGACAAGTCTGAATCCTGTTTATACAATTGGCAACCAGATCATGGAAGTTATTCTTCTGCATACAGACAAGAATAAAGAGCAGGCCCGGGCCAGAGCCAAGGAACTTCTGGAACTGGTTGGTATCAATGAGCCTGAAAAGCGTCTGAAGCAGTATCCGCATGAGTTATCCGGTGGTATGAGACAGCGTGTTATGATTGCGATCGCATTGGCATGTGAACCTAAGCTTCTGATTGCCGATGAGCCTACAACAGCCCTTGATGTGACGATTCAGGCACAGATCCTTGAGTTGATGATGGAGCTGAAAGAGAAGCTTGGCATGGCGATCATCATGATCACTCATGACCTTGGTGTTGTTGCCAGCATGTGCGACAGGATTGCCGTTATGTATGCCGGACGTATTGTCGAATACGGCACAACGGATGATATTTTCTACAATCCGAAGCATGAATATACAAAGGGCCTTCTGAAGAGTATTCCGCGACTGGATGCCAAAGAGCATGAGCGTCTGGTGCCGATCGAAGGTACACCGATCGATTTGCTGAATCCGCCTGCAGGATGTCCGTTTGCACCGCGTTGTTCAAATTGTATGAAGATCTGCCTGAGAGAGATGGCACCGGTGACAACTTTCGATGATGTACACTATACACAGTGCTGGATGAACCAGAAGGAACAGATGGAAAGAGAGGCCGCAAAATGAGTGATAAATTAGTTCAGGTAGAACATTTGCAGCAGTACTTTCCGGCCGGTGGTTTTGGAAAGAACAAGAAATATGTTCAGGCTGTAGATGATGTTTCCTTCTTTATCAACAGAGGTGAAACACTTGGTCTTGTTGGTGAGTCCGGATGCGGTAAGACAACAACAGGACGTACACTGCTCCGTCTTTATGAACCGACGGGCGGCAGAATTATTTATGATGATAAGGTTATTTTTGATAAAGAGAAAAAGATTGCAGAGAATATGCTGCCTTATCGTAAGAAAATGCAGATTGTATTCCAGGATCCATATGCCAGTCTGGACCCGCGTATGACAGTCGGTGATATTGTCGGTGAACCAATTGATATCCACCATCTTGCATCTTCCAAGCAGGAGCGTTATGATATGATTATCGAGATGCTTCGTCGCGTTGGTCTGAACTCCGAGCATGCAAATCGTTATCCGCATGAGTTCTCAGGCGGTCAGCGTCAGCGTGTCGGCATTGCAAGAGCATTGGCTGTTCATCCGGAATTCATTGTGTGTGATGAGCCGATTTCCGCGCTGGATGTTTCTATTCAGGCGCAGGTTATCAATATGTTTGAGGATCTGCAGGAGAGCATGAATCTGACGTATCTGTTCATTGCCCATGATCTGTCCGTTGTTAAGCATATTTCCAACCGTATCGGCGTTATGTACCTTGGCAGAATGGTTGAACTTGCCGACAGCTATGAGCTGACAATGCACAGCCTGCATCCATATACAAAGAGTCTGATCTCTGCGATCCCGATCGCAGACCCGAAGCAGGCAAGGGCCAGCAAGCGTATCGCTCTTGAAGGCGATGTACCTAGCCCGCTGAATCCACCTTCAGGATGCCGTTTCAGAACACGCTGTCCATATGCAGACGAGCAGTGTGCGAAGGAAGTTCCGGAATTCAAGGAAGTGGCTCCGGGACATTATGCAGCTTGTCATCATCTGGACAAGTGCAACTAAAAGTACCGTTTCACAGACAGCGCTGTGAAGGGTATAATGTGTAATTGTTCAGAGCTAAGCAAAATTTCAAAAAACAGGTATAAAATGCTTGCATTTTTAAGACTGTTTTTGAAATTTTATTTGGCGGATACGCCACACCGACGAAATGCGTAGCATTTTGGAGGTTAGCTCTGAACAGTTACTATAATATTATAAGTTGTGATAAGCAGTTATGCGGAATGCATAATGTTTATAGAAAATGCAAATTGTTCGGAGCCATGATCCAAGCAGTTGGTTCTGAGCATCTGTAAAAAAGAAAAGGAGAAGAGAACATGAAAAAGAGAATCTTACCTCTTCTGCTGACAGCTGCTATGGTAGCTGGTCTGGCAGGCTGCGGCAGCTCCGCTGCAAAAGAAACAACAGCAGCAAGCGACAACAACCAGACAACAGCAGAATCCACAGAAGCTGGCAGCACTACCGGCGAGAAAATCCTGAAAGTTCAGGTTGGTCCTGATCCAGAAACTGTTGACCCTGCACTGAATAGTGCTGTAGATGGCGGTAACATGATCCTTCATGCATTTGAAGGTCTTCTGACTCTTGATGAGAATGGCCAGTTAAAGGAAGGACAGGCAGAATCCTGGGAGACATCAGAAGATGGTCTTACATGGACATTCCACTTAAGAGATGGCCTTAAATGGTCAGACGGCACAGATCTGACAGCTAAAGACTTTGTTTACAGCTGGCAGCGTGTATGTGATCCTAATGTAGCAGCTCCATACGCTGAGACAGTTCTTGGTATGGTTAAAGGCTATGATGAAGCAGTAGCAGGCGATATCACAAAACTTGATGTACAGGCTCCTGATGAGAAGACAGTTGTTGTAAATCTTGCACATCCTTGCTCATATTTCGGCGAACTTGCAGCATTCGCAACATTAAACCCTGTTCAGAAAGCAACAGTTGAAGCAAATGGTGATGCTTGGGCAACATCTGCGGATACTTATATCTCCAATGGTCCTTTCATGATGACAGAATGGGTACCTGGATCACACATCACATTCAGCAAGAATCCTAACTACTGGAATGCTGAGGCCATCAAACTTGACAAGCTTGAGTTTGAACTGATCGAAGACTCCAACGCTGCTTACAGTGCATACACAAGTGGCGAAGTTGATATGATCAAAGATGTTCCTACAGAAGAAATTCCTAGCCTTCAGGGCAATGAAGAATTCCATGTAGATCCTATCATTGGTACATACTATGTCAGCCTGAACCTTCAGAAAGAATATTTCCAGGATGCAAGAGTACGTAAGGCATTAAGCCTTGCAATCGATCGTAACTACGTAGCGAATACTCTGATGCAGGGTACATATTCACCTGCAAGCGCAATTGTAGGTCCTGGCTGGTTAGATACAGATGGTTCTTCATTTGCTGAAAATGCAAATGGCGGCACACCTTACATTGACAATGACAACTTCGACGCTAACCTTGAAGAAGCTAAGAAGTTACTGGAAGAAGCTGGCTATCCAAACGGCGAAGGCTTCCCGCAGATCGAGTACACAACAAATGATGCAGGTTACCACAAGGTTGTAGCTGAGTACTTACAGCAGGCTTGGGCTGCAATTGGTATCGACCTTAAAGTCAACATCGTTGAATGGGCAAGTTTCACACCAATGCGTCGTAACGGCGAATTCGATGTTGCTCGTAACGGTTGGGTAGGTGACTACACAGATCCATCCAACATCCTTGAACTGTTCTGCACAACAAACGGCAACAACGATGGTAAATACACTAATGCAGACTTTGATGCAGCTATCGAAGATTCCAGAGTTACAACAGATGCAGCTACACGTTCAGCAGACCTTCACAAAGCAGAAGACCTTCTGATGGAAGATGCAGGTTGTATTCCAATCGCTTACTACAACGATTTTTGGCTGCAGAGCAGCAAGATCACAGGTGCTTGGCATTCAGCTAACGGTTTCTGGTACTTCATGTATGCAGATATCACAGAATAAAATGTAAAGTTACAGTATAATTATTCTGTACTATGAAGGGCATTGTCCTGATGTACTTTCTTTCTGAAACAGACACAATAAAGCGTGTCAAATGTTTCAGAAAGAAAGTCACAGGACAGTGCCCTTTTTATAGTATAAAGAAAATTATACTGTAACTTTTTGTATAAAAAGGAACTCCCTGAAAACAGCGTGCATCCGCACGAAATGTTTTCAGGGGGATTTTTCATAACAGGCGTTAAAGAAGATAGCAGAATTTTTGAGAGACTGCAATTTTGTCAAGGAATATGGTGAAGGTGCAGATCGGATGTGCCGGGAATGTCAAAAATGTCCTTGAAACATTTACGTTTGATCAGATATTTGGGCGCAAAGAAATAAAAAGTGCATTACACTATGGAGATTATAGAGCCGGAAGTACAATTGAGATCATGCATCAATTGGAACTTATCGAGCCTGTGAAGGGGCATGGAAAGGGCAAATACAGAATAAAATGACGGTTCAGTTCAAGTAGTTTTTTGTGGTCGGCATTAGAGAAGTCCCTGGACTGAACCTAAAAATTTTTTGGTTTTATAGTTCTGGCCAATACACAGACAGGCATAGAAAATAAAACATCCATGAAACGTTTCGTGCGGGTGCGCGTTGTTTCATGGATGTTTTATTTTCTATGCCTGTCGTCCGATTGCCAAAACCAACGAAAGACTTTTACAGCTCTTCAATTCGGCTGTCGATATATGGTTCTACAACATCGACAAATTCGTCTTTCCTCAGCCACCATTCATCGGCGCTGCTCTCTTTGAGATAAACATCATCCAGTGAGTAAAGTTTGATGGTGTTCTGCTTGCCGTGGATGAGCTGACGGAAGTCTTCGAAACGGACTTTGACGATTTCTTCTGTATCCGGCATGATGAAAAGTGCCTTGGCTGTGAAGATGGCGAAGACCTGAACAAGGGCATTGTCATGGTAGTCGCCGGTGTCAATCTGCTGATGGGTGCTGCCCACATGGATAATGTCTTCTTTGGATTTCTTCAGTCCGCGGTAGTATTCCAGACTGTCGACGATGGCTTCTTCATAGCTTTCATCAGGATCAAAATGTGTTGTCTGGATCAGGTCGTATTTGCCGGGATATAGTTCGCGGTCAAGTGAACGCTTTTGAATCATGATATAAGTATCATCTTCCTTTGGCTGGAACATCCATACATGGGCAACCTGATGAAGCAGGCCCTGGGTATGTACTTCTTCGCGGGTGGCACGTCCAATGTTGTTCAGATCCTGGTCGTAAATTTTAAGAATGTCGTCTCCTCTATACATATTAATTCCGATCTCCTCAATTAATAAACATAATGAAATAAAATGGGGGATTAATTCCCCATAGCTATTATAATATTCCGGTGAAAATTTACAAGTCATTTTATCAACAAAATACAGAAAAATTTTTGGATATTTTCCCATATGAAGAAACTTGGTAAAGATGCATAGAAAAATAGGCAGTGAGGACACTTAAATAGAAAATATACAGAAAATAGTTTTATGGCGAAAAAACACTTACGAAGAAGAAATATTTGTGGTAGAATAATGGACGCTGAAAAAAATAAGCGAACTTAAAACGAAGAATGTATTTGGTCAGAAATTGGAAACGTACAGGTGATGCCGGGATTTGAGAGTGAGTCCAAAGGCATGGAACTGATTAACGAACAACACACATTATGTTCTTTTCTAATGAAAAGGAGTGTATTTTATGCCAAAGACAAAATTACAAAATGTTTTCTTTACTATTATGATGGCCTTTCTGATGGTCTATGCCATGATCTGTTATAATATTTCACTGAGTATTGGTGGTATGACGAATCAGGTATTCCTGATGGCATTTGGTGAAATGAAGATCATGTGGCCTGCAGCTATCATTCTTGAATTTTTTGTTGTTGAAAAACTGGCTTCAATGCTGGCATTTCGTATCGTATCCCCGCAGGATAAGCCGATTTTCATTACACTGGCGATTTCATCTATGATCGTATGTCTGATGTGTCCGATGATGAGCTTTATTGCAACGTTACTTTTTAAGAACGCAGGCAACAATTTCATTGCGGTATGGTTCCAGACAACAGTGATGAACTTCCCAATGGCACTTTGCTGGCAGGTTTTTGGTGCCGGTCCTCTTGGACGACTGATTTTTAGAACCGTCATGAAGGCTATGGGCAAACAGAAAGCACCGACAGCCGACCCTGCGGAATCCTGTTAATTTATAACAGATATTCAGCAAGGCTGCATACAGGCATGAGCATGAGCTTGGCCTCATTATCCGTATAAAGAAAAGACAGGAATCCTCTGTATACAAAACAGGGGATTTTTGATTTTAAAGGTTGACAGACAAAAAGGTTTGTACTATGATTACATAGTGGATAAAAACGAAGACAGAGACAGTAGCTCCGTATGAAAGTTTCAGAGAGCCGGCGGCAGGTGTGAGCCGGTGCGAGTAGCATGGATGTGAAGATCACTCCTGAGTTGCAGGCTGACAGGCTGACAGATTTCAGAGGATAGATATGCAGAATATATATGTGTATGTATGATAGAAGGTGTCAGATGCCGGGTAAGCTGTGCCGGATTTTCCTCCGTTACAGGGACGCATATGTCAGTATGTCGTATAGGTGGTTTAATGAATACAAGCTTTCATTCCTATTCGGAGTGGGAGCTTTTTTAATTTCATTTTTTAAAATCTACTTTGCTTTTTATATAAGGAGGAGACAAGATGTATGACAAAGTAAGTGCCAATCAGAATTTTGTTGAGAGAGAGCAGAAAATCGAGAAATTCTGGGCCGACAACATGATTTTTGAAAAGAGTATTGAACTGAGACAGCACAGTCCTGAATTTACTTTCTATGATGGACCGCCAACAGCCAATGGCAAGCCGCATATCGGCCATGTGCTGACCCGTGTTATCAAAGATATGATCCCAAGATATAAGACAATGAAGGGCTATAAGGTGCCGCGTAAAGCCGGCTGGGATACACACGGTCTGCCGGTTGAGCTGGAAGTTGAGAAGATGCTTGGTCTGGACGGCAAGGATCAGATCGAAGCTTACGGTATGGAACCGTTTATCCAGCATTGTAAGGACAGCGTCTGGAAATACAAAGGCATGTGGGAAGAATTCTCCGATGCCGTTGGTTTCTGGGCAGATATGGAGCATCCGTATGTTACGTACGACAACAACTATATCGAATCCGAATGGTGGGCACTGAAGCAGATCTGGGACAAGAAGCTCCTTTACAAAGGTTACAAGATCGTTCCTTACTGCCCTCGCTGCGGAACACCGCTTTCAAGCCATGAAGTTGCACAGGGTTATAAAGATGTCAAAGAAAGATCTGCCATTGCACGTTTCAAGGTAAAAGGCGAAGACGCTTATATCCTCGCATGGACAACAACACCTTGGACATTGCCGTCCAACGTTGCACTTTGTGTTAATCCTGATGAAACTTACATCAAAGTCAAGATGAAAGAGGAAGATTATGTGTACTATCTGGCACAGGCACTGGCTGATACAGTTCTTGGCGAAGGCACATACGATGTTCTGGAGACATATAAAGGTACAGACCTTGAATATAAAGAATACGAAGCCCTTTATCCTGTTGAGACAAAGAAGAAAGCTTACTATGTTGTCTGCGACAGCTACGTTACCATGACAGATGGTACAGGTGTTGTTCATATCGCACCTGCATTTGGTGAAGACGACAGCAAGGTCGGCAGAAAATATGACCTGCCATTTTTACAGATGGTAGATGAAAATGGTATGATGACAAAGGAAACAAAGTGGGCCGGTCATTCCTGTATCAAGAGAGTAGATCTGGAAGGTGAAAACGGCGTATCTCCTGAAGTTATCAAAGACCTGAAGGAGAGAGGACTCCTGTTCTCCGCACCGAACTTTGAGCATAGCTATCCACACTGCTGGAGATGTGATACACCGCTGATCTACTATGCACGCGAATCCTGGTTCATCAAGATGACAGCTGTCAAGGATGACCTGATCCGCAACAACAACACAGTCAACTGGATCCCTGAGAGCATCGGTAAAGGCCGTTTCGGCAACTGGCTTGAGAATATCCAGGACTGGGGTATCAGCCGTAACCGTTACTGGGGCACACCATTAAATGTATGGGAATGTGAATGCGGATGCCAGCATGCCATCGGCAGTATTGCAGAATTAAAGAGTATGTCCGACAACTGCCCGGATGATATCGAACTGCACCGTCCATTCATTGACGCTGTTACCATCAAGTGTCCGGAATGCGGCAAGGAAATGCATCGTGTACCGGAGGTTATCGACTGCTGGTTTGACTCCGGTTCTATGCCATTTGCACAGCATCACTATCCATTTGAGAATGAAAAACTGTTCAAAGAACAGTATCCTGCAGACTTTATTTCAGAGGCCGTTGACCAGACAAGAGGATGGTTCTATTCTCTGATGGCGATCTCCACACTGCTGTTCAACCAGTCTCCATTCAGAAATGTTATCGTTCTGGGGCATGTACAGGATGAAAACGGTCAGAAGATGAGTAAGTCCAAGGGCAATGCGGTTGATCCGATGGAAGCTTTGAGAGAATACGGCGCAGATGCGATCCGCTGGTATTTCTATTCCAACTCCGCACCATGGCTGCCGAACCGTTTCCACAAGAAAGCCGTTCTTGAAGGCCGCAGCAAGTTTATGGGAACACTGTATAATACGTATGCATTCTATGTACTGTATGCTGAGATCGATCAGTTTGATCCGATGAAATATACACTGGATTACGGCAAATTATCTGTTATGGATAAATGGCTTTTATCCAAACTGAATTCTACAGTGAAGGCCGTTGACGCCAACCTGGCTGCTTACAAGATCCCTGAAACAGCCAAAGTCCTGCAGGAATTTGTGGATGATATGAGCAACTGGTATGTCAGAAGAAGCCGTGAAAGATTCTGGGCAAAGGGCATGGAGCAGGATAAGATCAATGCTTACATGACACTTTACACAGCACTTGTTACAATCTGTAAGGCTGCTGCACCGATGATCCCATTCATGACAGAAGAAATCTACAGAAACATCGTTGTGAATGTAGATAAGAATGCACCTGAAAGTATCCATTTCTGTGACTTCCCTGAAGTGAATGAAGAATGGATCGATACAAAGCTTGAAGAAGACATGGATCATGTTCTCCAGATCGTTGTACAGGGCCGTGCCTGCAGAAATACAGCCAACATCAAGAACAGACAGCCAATCGGCAAGATGTATGTCAAGGCTGCTTTTGAACTGTCTGATTTCTACAAAGACATTATTGCAGATGAATTAAATGTCAAAGAAGTTGTCTTCACAGATGACGTCAGCGCATTTACATCTTACAGCTTTAAACCGCAGCTGCGTACAGTTGGTCCGAAATACGGCAAGAAACTGAATGCCATCAGACAGTATCTTGGCAGTGTTGACGGCAACGCAGCCATGAACGAACTGAAGACAACAGGCAAACTGACATTTGATGCAGATGGTGATCAGGTCGAACTTCTGGAAGAAGATCTGCTGATCGATGCCGCTCAGATGCCGGGTTATGTTTCCGATACAGAATACGAGACAACCGTTGTCCTTGATACCAATCTGACACCTGAACTGGTAGAAGAAGGCTTTGTCCGTGAGATCATTTCCAAAATCCAGACAATGCGTAAAGAAGCCGGATTCGAAGTCATGGATCATATTCGTGTTTATTTTGCTCAAAATGATAAGATCAAAGCTCTGGTTGACAGCAACAATGCCGAAATCAAAGATGAAGTATTGGCAAATGAAATCTGCTTTGATACAATCAAGGGGTATAATAAAGAGTGGAATATCAACGGCGAAACCGTTGTGATCGGTGTAGAAAAGGAGAATGCCTGAATGAGTGATATAGCAGCAGTTGGTGAAAAGAGAGTATTCGAACCATTTGATAAAGAAGCATTTAAGAAGGAAATTCTGAACAATATCAAGTATCTGTTCAGAAAGACACCTGAAACAGCCAGCCAGCAGGAGATTTTCCAGGCGGTGGCTTATGCATCAAAGGATATGATCATTGATGAGTGGCTGAATGCTCACAAGGAATACGAGAAACAGGATGCCAAGACCGTTTATTATCTGTCTATGGAGTTCCTGATGGGCCGTGCCCTGGGCAACAACCTTATCAATCTCTGCTGTTATAAGGAAGTGGCAGAAGTCCTTCAGGAGATGGGACTGGATATCAATGTCGTGGAAGACCAGGAGCCGGATGCGGCTCTTGGCAATGGCGGCCTTGGCCGTCTGGCAGCCTGCTTCATTGAATCCCTGTCCACACTGAACTATCCGGCTTACGGCTGTACTATCCGTTACAAATACGGTATGTTCAAGCAGCAGATCGTGAACGGTGAACAGGTAGAGATCCCGGATGACTGGCTTAAGAACGGCAATCCATTTGAGATTAAGCGTCCGGAATATTCTCAGGAGATCAAATTCGGCGGTTATGTCAGAATTGAATACAATGAGAAGCTTGGGCGTAATATATATATCCAGGACGGCTATCAGTCTGTCATGGCTGTACCTTATGATCTGCCGGTTGTGGGATACAACAACGGTATTGTCAATTCCCTGAGAATCTGGGATGCAGAACCTCTTGTACAGTTCAATCTGGATTCCTTTGACAAGGGTGATTATCAGAAAGCGGTTGAGCAGGAGAATCTGGCCAAGAGTATTGTGGAAGTCCTTTACCCGAATGATAATCATTACAGTGGTAAGGAACTGCGTCTGAAACAGCAGTATTTCTTCGTATCAGCCAGCCTGCAGCAGGTGATCAAGAAGTTTAAGGCAACACATGATGACATCCATCAGTTGCCGGATAAGGTTGTTTTCCAGCTGAATGATACCCACCCGACGGTTACTGTGCCTGAATTGATGCGTATTTTGATCGATGAGGAGAATCTGGAATGGGATGATGCGTGGGATATCACATCAAGATGCTGTGCTTATACGAACCACACCATCATGGCTGAAGCCCTTGAAAAATGGCCGGTTGACCTGTTTATGCGTCTGCTGCCGAGAGTTTATCAGATCGTGGAAGAGATTAACCGTCGTTTCCTGATCCAGGTTGAAGAGAAGTATCCGAACCAGTATGATAAGATCCGCAATATGGCGATTCTCTATGAAGGTCAGGTACGTATGGCGAATATGGCGATCATTGCAGGCTTCTCTGTCAATGGTGTAGCCAGACTGCATACACAGATCCTGGAAGAAAGAGAGCTGCATGATTTCTATGAGATGATGCCTGAGAAGTTCAACAACAAGACAAATGGTATTACTCAGAGACGTTTCCTGCTTCATGCGAATCCGCTGCTGGCACAGTGGGTAACAGATAAGCTTGGTACAGACGAATGGATCACGAATCTGCCATTGCTGAAAGGTTTGGCTCCGCTGGCGGATGATTCCAAGGCCCGCAAGGAATTCCAGGAGATCAAGTATCAGAATAAGCTGCGTCTGGCAAAATATATCAAAGAGCATAATGGTATCGATATCAATCCGGATTCCATTTTCGATGTACAGGTCAAGCGTCTGCATGAATATAAGCGTCAGCTGATGAATATTATGCACATTATGTATCTGTACAATCAGCTGAAAGATAATCCGGATATGAAGTTCTATCCGACAACATTTATTTTCGGTGCGAAGGCTGCAGCCGGCTATAAGACAGCCAAACAGACCATCAAACTGATTAATTCTGTTGCGGATGTGATCAACAATGATTCGGCTGTCAATGACAAGATGAAAGTTGTCTTCATTGAGAACTACTGTGTATCCAATGCAGAGATCATCTTTGCAGCCAGCAATGTTTCAGAGCAGATTTCAACAGCCAGCAAGGAAGCTTCCGGTACAGGCAATATGAAATTCATGCTGAACGGTGCCATTACACTGGGTACAATGGATGGTGCCAATGTGGAGATCGTTGAAGAAGTCGGCAGCGAGAATGCCTTTATCTTCGGTATGAGCTCCGATGAAGTTATGGGTTATGAAGCCAACGGTGGTTATAATCCGAGAGAAATCTATGAGCAGGATGCAGATATCCACAGAGTTATGGATCAGATGGTGGACGGCACATATTCCAATGGCGATACGGAGACTTTCCGTGAACTGTTCAATTCTCTGATCAATCAGGATGTTTACTTCATTCTGAAAGACTTCAGATCTTATGCTGAGGCACGTGAGAAGATCAATGAAGCTTACAGAGACAGCAAGTCATGGAACAGAATGGCCATTCTCAATACAGCATGCTCCGGCAAGTTCTCATCTGACAGAACCATTGAAGAGTATGTAAGAGATATCTGGCATTTGAAGAAGGTATTTGTGAGATAATTTGGAGGAAGTTTATATGCAGAAGTTAACAACAATCAGAGAGATTTTCAGAAACCGTGACGCCTATATCGGCCAGACGGTTGAAATCGGTGGTTGGGTTCGCAACATCAGAGATTCAAAAACATTTGGTTTCCTTGTTGTGAATGATGGTACTTATTTTGAACCTTTACAGGTTGTTTTCCATGATGCAATGTCCAATTTCAGTGATATTTGTCATCTGAACGTGGGTGCAGCTGTTATTGTGAAGGGACAGCTTGTTGCAACACCAAAGGCTAAACAGCCATTTGAAATTCAGGCAGATACAGTTGAGATTGAAGGTGCATCTACACCGGACTATCCGTTACAGCCAAAGAGACATACATTTGAATATCTGCGTACACTGACTCATTTGAGAGCCAGAACGAATACATTTGAAGCTGTATTCAGAGTACGTTCCCTGATCGCTTATGCAATCCATCAATTTTTCCAGGAGAGAGATTTTGTGTATGTGCATACACCGCTGATTACAGGAAGTGACTGTGAAGGTGCCGGTGAGATGTTCCAGGTAACAACGATGGATCTGAACAATGTACCAAAGACAGAAGACGGAAAGGTTGATTTTTCAGAGGATTTCTTTGGCAAACCAACAAATCTGACTGTCAGCGGTCAGTTAAATGGTGAGACATTTGCCATGGCATTCCGCAATATCTATACATTCGGCCCTACATTCCGTGCTGAGAATTCCAATACAACGCGTCATGCTGCGGAGTTCTGGATGATTGAGCCTGAAATCGCTTTTGCTGATCTTCAGGATGATATGGAACTGGCTGAAAGTATGATGAAATATGTCATCGGTTATGTATTAGAGCATGCACCGGAAGAGATGAAGTTCTTCAATCAGTTTGTAGACAAGGGACTTCTTGAGAGACTTGAGCATGTCAGAACATCTGATTTCGGACGTGTGACATATACAGAAGCCATCGAACTGCTTGAAAAGCACAATGATGAATTTGATTACAAGGTCAGTTGGGGATGTGATCTTCAGACAGAGCATGAGCGTTATCTGACTGAGAAGATCTTCAAACGTCCTGTATTTGTGACAGATTATCCGAAGGATATCAAAGCTTTCTATATGAAACAGAATCCTGACGGCAAGACGGTTGCAGCGATGGATATGCTTGTGCCTGGCATCGGTGAGATTATCGGCGGCAGTGAGCGTGAGAACGACTATGATAAGCTGCTGACACGTATGAAAGAACTGGGTCTGAAGGAAGAAGATTACAGCTTCTATCTGGATCTCAGAAAATACGGTTCAACCCGTCATGCAGGCTTTGGTCTCGGTTTTGAGAGATGTGTGATGTATCTGACTGGTATGGGCAATATCAGAGATGTAATCCCATTCCCTCGTACAGTCAACAACTGCGAACTGTAATTTTTCACATAATAAAGAATTTTAATGGCAGACAATGATTCAGGAGAAATTTTATGGGCGAAATGTTGAATGACTTGATTTTTAGTGTGAATACCATTCTTCCTGTTTTTATCGTTGTTGCAACCGGTTATTATATGCGGCGGAAAGGAACTGTTGATGCAAGCTTCGTCAGTTCCATTTCCAATGTTGTTTTCTATTATGCACTTCCGGCCCGGATGTTTCTTGACGTGGCCGGAAGTGATTTTACTGAGCTGATGAATCCACGATTTATCCTTGTGACAGTCGGCGGAACCATCGGCATTTTTCTTTTAGCGTGGCTGGTAATCAGTCATTACATTCATGACGGAAAGAAGATTGCAGCAGCAGTGCACAGCGCATATAGAGGCAATTATATTTATATTGGGCTTCCGATTATCGAGAATATTCTGCAGACAGACCATGTGGCCTGCTCGGTGCTTGTACTGACATTTATCATGCCGGTTTATAACATTTTAGGTGTATTGATTCTTTCTATATATAGTGGAGATATGTCCGGAATGAAACCGGGAAAACTGCTTTTGAATATTCTCAAGAATCCGATGATCCTGGCGGTTATTTTCGGTGTGCTTTATGCTATGACAGGGCTGCCGCTGCCGTATGCTGCGGAGAAGTCTCTGACGTATCTGGGGGCTATTTCAACACCGATGGCACTGCTGATGATCGGAGCACGAATGGTGGACAATTCCCTTAAAGGTGAGGGAAAGGCCATCAGGCTGGCATTGCTGTTTAAACTGATCGTTGGTCCGGTTGTGATGACACTGCTGGCGGTTTTCATTGGTATGCCGACAGAGGAGATTGTGACAGTATTTGTTCTGTTTGCCGTGCCTACAGCCATGAATGTATTTATCATGACCAAGAGTATGGATGGTGACGATGGTCTGGCGGCCAATGTCATACTGGCATCCGTGCCTTGCTCCGTTGTTGTGATGACAATTGGCATTTACCTGATGCGAATGACGGGAATTGTATAGTCAGCGTCAGAATGACAGACCTTAGTGAGGGGCATGCTGATGGGGTGCAGAGGTGCTCACGACAGCTGTGATTTTTCTGGCAGTGTTGTGAATCAGCCAGGCGCCGGCAATCATCGCCAGAATGTACAGGAGAATTCCGACAGGACGGCCAAGAGTTCGGTCGATATCGCCAAAGAGTAGCTGCGTGGACATTTCCCAGGGAGAGATATAGAATAGGTTGGCGGCACTGAAACGATGCAGGATGCTGTTTAGGACTTCTGCTGCCAGACAGAAAAAAGCGAAAAGCGGCAGTGTCCGGAGGAACCCTTTTGTTGTAAGATCGGCTTTGCGGCTGAAGATAATGACAAATCCTACAAAAATCAACATCAGATGCCAGAGAACACCATGAAGTGTCAGTGTCCAGTACGGATGGAAAATGCCGGAGGGGTCGATAAAGGTGGCAACAGCTCCCATCATATTGAAATCAAGCAAAAAGGTACAGAGAATTCTGTGCCTTTTTTCATTATGTATCAGAATCAACAATGGACACAGATACAGAGGAAGACTGCATAGCTGGAAAGGAAAAATCCACCAGTCATAGGCGTGGTTATTCACGATATAAAAATTCATCAGCTGTTTATATAACTCCCCGATTAGAAGAATTACGCCTGAGACAAGCATGATCTGATCAAAGCTTCGACGATTATCCCGATTGTTTGTATTGCAATTATTTATAGAAGAAAATCTCCATGCAGCCAGAATAGCGATGGCACTGCCGCCAAAAGCTGCAATCAGATGAAAAGGTCCATAAAGAACCGGCGGCGTCATCGGCCAGGATGTCAGGCGGAGAAGATATTCAAAAAAAGACATATAAATTCCTTCTTTCGAAATAGTCAGGTACTAAATAAATGAAACACTCATTATGAAAAAGTCTAGATATATATATACACATGTAGTATATCATAATTCGGACTTTGTATTCTTGTAATAATATATCAGAAGAATATAAAGCCTGAATTATGATAAGGAAATGAAATGCTATGCCAAAACTTTAAGGAGTGCAGTCAAAATCCTGTGTTCGATAACGCTGGACTGCACTCCACCAATTTTTGGAAGTATTTCCTCTGGGAACACTAGGAAATTTTTTATATTTGTGAAAGAATTGTGTTGAATTCTTAAAAAAAATATGATATCTTTTTCATTATACATATGAAAAACTGTAAACAGATACATCTATAACGTATTGATGCTTCGAAGCATGAAAGTTTGCGTTGAAGGAAAGAGCAGTTTGACGGATAAATGGAAGGTATGTGAGCAAACCATGAATCAGAGTGAGAAAATATTAGAGATCAAAGATTTATGTGTAGAATTTCAGACTGTGGAAGGTACAGTCAAAGCCATTAATCATTTGAATTATACATTACATAAAGGTGAGAAGCTTGGTATTGTCGGCGAGAGCGGAAGTGGTAAGAGTGTCTCTTCACTTGGCATTATGCAGTTGATTCCGAATCCGCCGGGCAAGATTGTTGCAGGTGAGATTCTCTATAAGGGACAGGATCTGGTGAAGACATCGGAGAAAGATATGCAGAAGATCAGAGGCAATGAGATATCGATGATTTTCCAGGAGCCGATGACTTCCCTGAACCCGATCATCAAGTGCGGCAAACAGATTGCAGAGTCGCTGAGACTTCATCGGGGAATGAATAAGAAGGAGGCCATGGAAGAGGCCATTCGTATGATGCAGGCAGTCGGTATTGCCAACCCGGAAGTGAGGGCCTATGAGTACCCGCACCAGATGTCCGGTGGTATGAGGCAGCGTGTGATGATCGCCATGGCGCTGGCCTGTCAGCCGCAGATTTTGATTGCCGATGAACCCACAACCGCTTTAGATGTGACGATTCAGGCACAGATTCTGGATCTGATCAGAGATCTGAATGAGAAGATGAATACATCAGTTCTCTTCATTACCCATGATTTAGGTGTTGTCAGTGAGCTGTGTGATACGGTCATTGTTATGTATACAGGACGAATTGTTGAAAAAGCCCCTGTGCGTGAGCTTTTTAATGATCCGAAGCATCCTTATACTGTCGGCCTGATGAGTGCGATTCCGAGAATTACCAAGAATCGTCCACCCCTTGAGACTATTGAGGGCGTTGTGCCGAACCCGACAGAGAGAATTTCAGGATGCAGCTTCTGGCCGAGATGTCCGCATGCGACAGAACAGTGCAGGCAGGGCGAACCGCCGATTGTACATCTGTCGGAAGAACGTCAGGTAAGATGCTGGCTGTATGCAGATACAGCCGAGAAGAAGGAGGGTTAGCGTATGGCAGCAAATGACAAAGAAGTGCTGATGAAAGCCGACCATGTCAAAGTTTATTTTAAAGGCAAGAAAAAGGGTCAGACAGTCAAAGCCGTCGATGATGTATCCTTTGAGATCATGAAAGGTGAGACCTTTGGTGTTGTCGGCGAGAGCGGATGCGGTAAGAGTACCCTTGGCAGGACGCTGATCAGACTCCAGCAGCCGACAGATGGTCATATTTATTTAAATGGAACAGATATTGCGGGTTTAAAAGGCGCACAGTTAAAAGAAATGCGCAAGGAAGCCCAGATTATTTTTCAGGATCCTTCGGCCTGCCTCAATCCAAGAAGAACCATCAAGCAGATTTTGATGGAGCCTTTTGAAATTCACAACCTCAAAGGCAAGATCGATGTGGATGCGAAGATTATGGAACTGCTGCAGCTGGTGGGGCTGGACAGTTATCATCTGAGCCGATATCCTCATGAGCTTTCCGGCGGACAGAAACAACGTATCGGTATTGCCAGGGCGCTGGCACTGGAACCCCAGATCATTATCTGTGATGAAGCGGTATCCGCGCTGGATGTTTCTGTTCAGGCGCAGGTATTGAACCTTTTGCAGGAACTGAAGGAGAAACTGGGATTAACCTATTTCTTCATTTCACATAATCTGAATGTTGTTTATCAGGTCAGTGACCGTGTCGGCGTTATGTATCTGGGCAAAATGGTTGAGATCGCCAATTACGATCAGCTTTATGAGAAACGCTATCATCCTTATACAGAGGCATTGCTGTCAGCAATTCCTCAGGTTGATCAGGAAGAACAGAAGGAACGTATTCATCTGGAAGGTGAAGTGCCGAGTCCTTATGATCCGCCTTCAGGATGCCATTTCCACACAAGATGTCCGAAGGCCTGCGACAAGTGCAGACAGACGGCACCGGAACTCAAGGAAGTGGCGCCGGGACATTATGTGGCCTGCCATTTGTATGAATGATTTTTAATTTGATGATAATTGCGGAAGCGGCCGACAAACAGGTAGGCATTACATAACGGAGTATTTCGCAATCACCATACATAAGAAATTTCTATTTAGGAGGTTAAGATTATGAAAAAGAAATTTTTAGCAATGGCCCTGGGCATTGCTGTAGTCTTAAGCTGCACAGCATGCGGTGGCGGTTCATCTGACACAGCAGCACCTGCATCAGGCGAGACAAATGCTGCTTCTTCAGAAGCCGGAAGCGATTCAGCAGCAGGCGGAAGCACAACAGTAACAGTGGCAATTGGTGCCGGATTCTCCACACTGGATCCAGGATATGTTTACGAGAAATATCCACCGCTTGTTATTAATGCATGTTATGAGAATCTTTTCAAGTTCTACAGCAATGACGGTGCAGCAGAACCTTGTCTGGCAGATTCTTATGAATTTTCAGATGACAATAAGACTTTAACAGTTAAACTGAAAGAAAATGTTACCTTTGCAAGTGGCAATAAGATGACATCTGCCGATGTTGCTTTCAGTATTAATCGTTGCAAGAATCTTCAGGGTAATCCATCTTTCATCTGCGATACGATCGACAGCATTGAAACACCGGATGATTACACAGTTGTTTTCCATCTGACACAGCCTGACAGTGCAATCCTTTCCAAGCTGACATACAGCTCACTGGCAGTTCTTGACAGCGCGGTTGTTAAGGAACATGGCGGTACAGATGCAGCAGACGCTTCTTCAACAGATACAGCACAGGCTTATCTTGACACAGCAAGTGCAGGTTCAGGTATGTACATCATGACAAGCTATACACCTGATTCTGAAATCGTTCTTGAGAAGAATCCTAACTACTGGGGTGAGTCTACAAATGTTGACAAATATGTCATCAAGATCCAGCCGGATGCCAATACACAGATGATGACATTATCTTCAGGTGACCTTGATATTGCCATGAACATGACAGATGATACAATGTCTGAACTGACAGGCGACAATGTTGCCAAGATCAACACTGCAACAAAGACAGTTGGTTTCCTTCTGATGAATATGAACGAAGAATACGGCGGCCCTGTTTCTAATCCAAAGGTACAGCAGGCTATCCGTAAAGCACTGGATTACACAGGTATCCAGACAATCGTCGGTGAAGGCGCAGAGACACCTTACTCCATCATCCAGGATGGTTTCATGGGTGCAAAAGGACAGCGCCCTGCAGATTACACTAATATTGACGAAGCAAAACAGCTTTTAGCAGATGCAGGCTATCCGGATGGTTTTGATATCGACATGCCTGTTTGTGACCTTGATATGGAAGGTGTTCTTCTGACAGACCTTGCTCAGAAGGTTAAAGATGACCTTTCTCAGATCGGTATCAATGTCAATATTGTTTCCCAGCCATGGGCAGCAGGTTTTGGCGATGATTACCGTGACGGCAAGATCGGTTTCACAGTTATGTACTGGTCAACAGATTACAACGATCCTAACGTACAGCTTGAATTCCTTCCAGGTCAGTCCGTTGGTTTAAGAGCAGGCTGGACAACAGATATGGATCCTGATCTGGCTCAGCTTTACGCAGATGCACTGAATGCAACAGACAACGATGCACGTACTGCTGTTCTTGAAAAGATTCAGGACGATACATATGAGAACGGTCCATGGCTTATGATCGCTCAGGCACCTGCACATATTGCATATAACACAAGACTTGACGGTGTCGCTGCTTCTGATCCATATTCACTGGATCTGACACAGATCACAATCAAATAATCCATCATTTCCGGATGATTTCTCCACGGGGCGCGGAAAGCGCTTCTGCTCCCCGTGGATTTTAACAGGACGGAAACAGATGCTGCCGTGAGTCGGCTGGTTCGGGACATTTTTTTATGTTTGGAGGCAACAGTTGACTGACGGAAATATCTGTTTATCAGATGTTTGGCGGCAGATAAGCGATGCGCAGTCTGCTGTCGGAAAGCTAAAACGAAAGAGAGAGAGGTGTCGTATGGAACGGCTGAAGTTTATAGGAAAAAGACTTGTATACCTTGTGATTATGCTGTTCGGTGTGGCGACGTTGGTTTTTATATTGACAAAACTGGTTCCCGGCGATCCGGTAACCGCCAATCTGAGCCAGAGAGCATTGGGTGATCCTCAAATTGTGGCCGCCTATAAGGCAAAATACGGACTGGACCAGCCGATTATTGTGCAGTATGTATACTACATGAAGAATCTGCTGCATTTTGATCTGGGTACATCTATCCGTACCAACAATGCAGTTTTAAGTGAATTGGCACGCTGCTATCCGGCGACGATCGAACTGGCAGTATTTGCCATCATTCTGGCAACCCTGTTTGGTATTTTATTTGGTGTGATTTCTGCGATTAAAAGAAATAGCATCATTGACCAGATCGTGCGTGCGATTTCTGTTACAGGTGTCAGCCTGCCGAGTTTCTGGTTCGCACTGCTTGTATTATATTTCTTTTATTACAAGCTGCAGATTTTGCCGGGACCGGGCCGTCTTGGCAATGCATTCAGTGCACCGCAGACAGTAACAGGATTTTTCGTTATCGACAGTCTGCTTGAGGGAGATATTCCGAAAGCACTGGATGCCCTGAGACATCTGATTCTTCCGGGTACAGTTCTGGCTGCCTTTACCATGGGCCTGATCACCAGAACAACACGTTCCAATCTGTTGGATGTTATGTCCACGGATTATATTCGTACAGCCCGTGCCAAAGGCCTGTCAAGTGTCAGGCTGATTATCCATCATGCGTTGGGCAATGCACTGATTCCTGTATTGACGGTTATTGGTCTTGGTTTTGGCAATCTCCTTGGCGGTATGGTACTTGTTGAAACAATTTTCAACTGGCCGGGAGTTGGTCAGTTTGCGTATCAGTCCGTCCTGTCCAATGACTATCCATCGATTATCGGCGTGGCGTTGCTGATCGCGCTGAATTATATGATTATTAATACAGTGGTTGATATCCTGTACGGTATCATTGACCCGAGAGTGAGGTGCAGTTAGATGTTACATTCTTTGAAAAAAATGTTTAAATCCAATTATCTTTTTACTTTCGGTGTCATCATTTGTCTGTTCTGGATTATCATGGCGATTATTGCACCGATGGTGGCACCCTATGATCCGGTTGTCCAGGATCTGACATTGAGGTTAAAAGCACCTTCTGCGGCGCATATCTTCGGTACAGATAACTTTGGCCGTGATATTTTCAGCCGTGTGATCTACGGCGGACGTTATTCATTGCTGGCAGGCTGTCTGACAGTTGTGATCGCAGGCTGTATCGGTACGATTTACGGTGCTATTGCCGGTTATGTAGGCGGTGCTGTGGACAATATCATGATGAGACTTTCAGAAATGATTCTGTCCTTCCCGTCACTGATTCTGGCGATGATCATCAATGCAGTTATGGGCTCTAACCTGTTTAACACCATGTTTGCTCTTGTTATTGTTGCATGGCCGTCTTATGCCCGTGTCATGCGAAGCGTGGTGCTGAGTGTCCGTGAAAATGAATATGTTACTGCTTCAGAGGCGTTGGGTGCTTCCAGATTCCGTATCCTGCTGAAGGAAATTATTCCGAACAGTATTACCTCTGTTCTGATCATGGCCACAACGGATATCGGTAATCAGATCCTGATGTTCTCCACATTGAGTTTCCTTGGTCTGGGTTCTGCTCCGCCAACACCTGAATGGGGTATGATGGTATCTGATGGTGTTCAGTACTTCAATAAATTCTGGGTGGCAGGATTCCCTGGATTGGCAATCTTTACAATGGCTGTGGGGGCCAACTTCATTGGTGATGGACTCCGCGATCTGCTGGATCCGAAACTGCGAAAACAGTTCTAAAATTATATAAAACAGGCATTGCAAATCTTGATGCCTGTGAAGGACCTCTCCGTTTAATATCTTCATAGCAGGCACGCTTGCACTGCCAGCGCCTAGCAGCGGTACATAAGGCAGCAAAAAACGCTGCCTAAGGACCGGCTGGCGCTGAAGCACCTGCTACGAAGATATTGAACGGAGAGGTCTTTTCAGTAGTGATAAGAGATTTGCAAGAGCCTGTTACCATATATCTTGGAAACAGAAGGAAAGCAGAGCATGGAATTTTAGAGCGTTTTGCAGCTGCTTATTGAGGTAATTAGAATGTTCAAAGACATTTTGTTGCGGAAGCGAATGCGGCGGTGCGGATGCGGACGAAAAACTGACCGGTATTTTCAAAAACTTTGACGCGTTAATAATAAAATTTACGAAAGTCAGATAAACTATAGAAAACCACTATAGAAAGTGATATACTTGACGGCAGATGAAGATTTGAAAGGAGCATTTGCTATGAAGCAGAATAGAGTAGACAGAATTATGGCAGCCCTGAAGGAAATGGGACTGCATCAGATGTTGATTGTTGATCCGATGTCCATTTATTATCTCACCGGTGTTTATGTGTCACCTTTTGAACGTTTTTATGGTTTATATCTGAGAGAAGACGGCCATCATGCCTTTTTCCTGAACAGATTATTTACAGTACCTCAGGAAGTGGGTATTGAAAAGGTATGGTATTCCGACACAGATCCTGCCATGGAGATCGTGGCCAAGTATCTCGACAAAGATGCACCTCTGGGTGTGGATAAAGAACTGAAAGCAAGATTTTTGCTGCCGCTGATGGAGATGAAAGCAGCCGCTGGTTTTGTCAATGCTTCTCTGGCTGTGGACCATACAAGAGGCATCAAGGATGAAGAAGAGCAGGAACTGATGCGTATTTCTTCAGACATCAACGACAAGGCCATGGCACAGTTCAAGGCCATTGTCCATGAAGGTGTTACAGAGAAAGAACTGGCAGACCAGATGCTGAAGATTTATACGGATTTGGGTGCGGACGGTTACTCCTTTGAACCGCTGGTTGCCTTTGGTGCCAATGCAGCAGACCCGCATCATGAACCGGACAATACGGTATTGAAGGTGGGTGACTGTGTCCTCTTTGATGTGGGATGCATCAGAAAGGGCTATTGTTCTGATATGACACGTACTTTCTACTTCAAGGAAGTGAGTGACGAACATCGTCATATTTATGAAACAGTCCGCAAGGCGAATGAAGCGGCCATTGCCAAGATCAAACCGGGCATTCCTCTTTGTGAATTGGACAATACAGCCCGTCAGCTGATCACTGCTGAAGGCTACGGTCCGCAGTTTAACCATCGTCTGGGTCATTTTATTGGACTTTCAGAGCATGAGTTTGGTGATGTTTCTTCTGTGAATACAGACAAAGCTGTTCCGGGTATGATTTTCTCTATTGAGCCGGGTATTTATCTGACAGATGATACAGGTGTCCGTGTGGAAGATCTGGTGCTGGTGACAGAGGATGGCTGTGAGGTGCTGAATCACTATCCAAAGGAACTTCAGATTATCGGTTAATTTGTTGGGCGCTTGTCCGGGCTTGCATCAGATATTGAAGAATGATACAATGAATAAGTGAAGAAATAAGAGAAAGTGTACTTTGCATCTGAGAAGATGTGAAGTACGCTTTGTTGGTTTGAAGGAATATGCCGAGGCACATTCTTTGTTTTATTATGGAGGCAAATACCTATGAATACACATCCTACAGCGACTTTACATATGGCCAACGGCAGTAAAATTGTGATTGAACTTTTGCCGGAAGCTGCGCCGAATACTGTCAACAGTTTTATTTATGCGGCATCCCGGGGATTTATGGATCACCATGCGATTCAAAGAATTGTTCCGGGCAACTGGGTGGACGTGACGTACCAGGCATTTGGACACAAGGAGTGCCAGTATCTGATTCCGAATGAGTTTGAACTGCATCCGGAGATCGAACCGTTGGATTCCCATCCGGGCTGTGTCTGCATGGGCGGTTATGGTGAGGATGGACTGGCCAGCTGCGAATTCTTTTTCCCGCTGCGTGACTGCCCGGATCATAAGGGAATTTATCCTGTCTTTGGAAAAGTCATTGAAGGCATGGATGAGATATGGCGTCTTGAGAAAGTGAAGACAAGACCTGTTGATTTCCCGATTCCGGGAGTTGAAGTCAATGAACCGGTTGAGCCGGAAGTCATTGAGAAAGTCGAACTGGATTTGAAGGGACAGACTTATCCTGAGCCAATTCGTATGAAAGTTCAGAATTTGCCGCCATGCTGGACGGATATGAGATAGAAATTGTTTTAGAATCATAGAAGGAATTGGAGAAATAGTATGTTTAATATCAGAGAAATGAAACCGGAAGATAAAGCAATTATTATGCCTATGGTGATTACCTTTTACCATAGTCCGGCAGTGGAACACGATGTAGACACAGCGGTGCTGGAGCGTACATTTGATGCGGCCACAGACCCGACGATGCCATATATCAGCGGTCTTGTGATGTTGGAAGGTGAGAAAGCTGTGGGATATGGTTATGTCACCGGCTATTATGCATCGGAAGTCGGCGGAATGTGCATGTTCATGGAAGAAATGTACTTTACACCGGAATGCCGGGGAAAAGGGTACGGCACAAAAGCCTATCACTGGATTGTGGACCATTATCCGGAATACAAGCGCTTCAGAATCGAAGTCACAGAAAGTAATGTCAACGCCAAACGCCTTTATGAGCGCTGGGGCTTCAGATTCCTGGAATATAACCAGATGGTGCTGGATAGATAAGTGGGCAAGTTATAATTTGTGCCTTAGGGAATAAAAGAGAGAAGAATAATATAAAATCAAACAGTTGGCTCCTGTAAACGTTTAGTGTAATTTTTGAAATTTTGCGAGCATAGCAACAGCTTCGAAGCAATGTCTGAGTCCGTAAGGGCGAGTTTTGCGCAGAAGCTGTTAATATGCGGCGCAGCAAAATTTCGAAAATGCTAAGGTTACAGGAGCCAACTGTTTGATTTAAATTAGACGCGGACCTTTGTGCCTTTTCCGCCTCTGTTGACAAGTTTCAACTTATTCAACAGTAATTCCTTTTCATTGTGGATAATGGTGCATTCCTGGCTGCTGTCCAGTGGATAAGCAGCTTTGACACTGTCACCGGAACCGAGGCTGATGCCGCGGACGCCGATGGCAGTTTTCTTCATTTCAGGGATGTTCATCATCGGGAAGCGGATAAAGTAACCGTTCTCTGTCTGAAGGACAAGCTGATTGAAGTTATCTGCAGTGCAGATGGCAATAATGCTGTCACCATCGGCCAGCTTGGTGGCGGCAACAGTTCGTTTGGATACATCAAATTCACTGCCTTTGACCAGTTTCAGCATACCGGTTCTGGTAGCAAATAACATCATGGAATCCTGAATAGATGCCAGACTGCATATATGAATAATATTCTCACCGGAGCTGTCATAGTTGCCCAGGTTGTCCAGCGGAATAGATTTGTCACGGAAACGTCCGAAGGGTATATCAGTAATCTTGATCAGATGGAGGCGGCCGGTATCCGTGAAGATGCAGGCTTTATCCGTATTCATACAGCTGATGACATATTTGCTTTCGGAGAGTGCGGCTTCCTTGTTGCGCTCAAAAGTGGCCTTGTCGATGGTCTTGGCATAGCCAAAGCGGTCAATCAGGGCAACGACTTCCATAGCCTCGGCTTTCTTTTCTTCATAGACAGCAGCTCCCACATTCTCGATAGAGGTTTTACGCGGTGTGGCATAAGTCTTCTTGATCATATCAAGGTCATGACTGATGACCCGGGACATGCTCTTGTGATTCTCGAGGATATCCTTGTAGGAAGCGATATTCTTCAAAGTTGCATCATGATCTTTCAGCAGGGCATCCATTTCCAGACCAATCAGCTTGTACAGACGCATCTCTAGGATCGCAGTGGCCTGACGTTCTGTAAAATCAAGGGCAGAAGCGGCTCTTTCAGAGGCATTGCTCTTGAAGCGAATGCCTTCGGTAGTGCCTGTCATCAGGCAGGCTTTGGCCTGTTTGATATTCTTGCTGCCACGAAGGATTTCGATGATTAGGTCAATGATATCGGTGGCGCGCATGAGACCTTCCTGGATTTCCTGTTTCTCCAGTTCCTTGGCAAGAAGCTTCTGGTACTTGCGGGTGGTCAGGTCATACTGAAAATCAAGGAAATATTCAATAATATTCTTGAGTCCCAGGGTTTCCGGACGTCCGTCGGCGATGGCCAGCATATTCACGCTGAAAGTATCTTCCAGACGTGTCTTCTTATAGAGAAGTGCCAGTAGGTTGTCCACATCTGTCTGTTTCTTCAGTTCCAGAACGATACGAATTCCTTCCTTGGAGGACTGATTGGAAATATCGATGATGTCCGTTGTCTTCTTGCTTTCTACAAGGGCATAAACATCATTGAGAAATTTGCCGATATTGGCGCCGATCATTGTGTAAGGAATCTCGGTGATGACAAGGCGAAGCTTGCCGCCTTTGTCCTGCTCAACCTCAACGCGGCCCCTAAGCTTGATCTTACCGCTGCCGGTTTCGTAAATATTCAGCAATTCGTCTTTGTTCGTTACAATACCGCCGGTAGGAAAATCCGGTCCCTGGATGTACTGCATCAGGTCAGCGGTGGTCAGTTTGTCATTCTTCATGTAGGCTTTGACGGCATCGATGACTTCGCCGAGATTATGCGGCGGGGTACTTGTCACCATGCCGACAGCGATACCGTCAGAACCGTTGACAAGGAAATTCGGCAGACGGACAGGAAGAACAGTTGGCTCTTTCTCTGTCTCGTCAAAGTTTGGCATGAAGTCTACAACATCCTTGTCAAGATCCGCCAGGAAAACTTCTTGAGTGACTTTCTGGAGACGGGCTTCGGTATAACGCATGGCGGCGGCACCATCACCTTCGATGGAGCCGAAATTGCCGTGGCCGTCTACAAGAGGCATGCCTTTCTTAAAATCCTGAGCCATCACAACAAGGGCATCGTAAATGGAGCTGTCACCATGGGGATGATACTTACCCATGGTATCGCCGACGATACGGGCGCATTTACGGTATGGCTTGTCATAGCGGATAGCCAGTTCATACATATCATATAAAGTTCGGCGCTGAACGGGCTTTAAGCCGTCCCGGATATCCGGAAGTGCTCTGGATATAATAACGCTCATGGCGTAATCTACGTAGGATTTCTGCATGACTTCTGCATAATCCGTGCGAATAATCTGTTCCTGCATCATGCATTTCCTCCTTAAATATCAAGTTCAGCATCATGGGCATGCTTGTAGATGAAAGCCTTTCTCGGCGGTACATCAGGTCCCATGAGCAGGCCGGTAATATCGGATGCGATTCGGGCATCTTCAATCTCAACCTTCTTTAGGATACGGGTTTCAGGGTTCAAGGTTGTCTCCCAGAGCTGTGCGGCATCCATTTCACCAAGACCTTTGTAGCGCTGCAGAGTGAAATTGCCCTTGTGTGTCTTGCGGTACTGTTCAAGGGCCTTATCATCATAGAGGTATTCCTCCCTGCCCTTGGACGGCATAGCCTTGTACAGCGGCGGCATGGCGATATAGACATGTCCCTCAAATATCAGCTCTGGCATAAATCGGTAGAAAAGTGTCAGAAGCAGGGTACTGATATGCGCACCGTCCACATCGGCATCGGCCATAATGATAATCTTGTTGTAGCGAAGCTTGCTGATATCAAAGTCGTTGCCGTATCCCTCAGAAAAACCGCATCCAAAGGCATTGATCATGGTCTTGATCTCGGCATTGGCAAGGACTTTGTCAATGCTGGCTTTTTCTACATTCAAAATCTTGCCTCGAATAGGCAGGATGGCCTGGAAATGGCGGTTTCTGGCGGTTTTGGCAGAACCGCCGGCAGAATCTCCTTCGACAATAAAGATCTCGCAGATATCGGTATTACGGCTTTCGCAGTTGGCCAGTTTGCCGTTGGAGTCAAAGGAGAATTTCTGCTTGGTCAGCAGGTTGGTACGGGCCTTTTCCTCGGTCTTACGGATCTTGGCTGCTTTCTCTGCACAGGCAAGCACAACCTTCAATGTATCCAGATTCTTGTCAAAATAACGAACGACTTCTTCATTGACAATCTTGCCTGTGGCACGGGCAGCGTCCTGGTTGTCCAGTTTGGTCTTGGTCTGGCCTTCAAAACGCGGGTCCGGATGCTTGATGGAGATGACAGCTGTCATACCGTTTCGGATATCAGCACCGGTAAAATTGCCGTCTTTCTCTTTCAAAATGCCTATTTCACGGGCGTAAGCGTTCATAATGGACGTGAAAGCTGACTTGAAGCCGGTAATGTGGGTACCGCCTTCTGCGTTGTAAATGTTGTTGCAGAAACCAAGGACGTTCTCATGGAATTCATTCACATATTGAAAAGCACCTTCAACAGTGATGCCTTCAGACTCGCCTTTAAAGCAGACAATATCATGCAGTGCTTCTTTATTGCGGTTCAGGTCGCGGATGAATCCAGCCAGACCGTCAGGTTCATGATAAACTTCCTGTTCTTCAGGTGTGACACGTTTATCTTCATATATAATAGTTAATTCCGGGTTAAGATAAGCTGTCTCATGGAGACGGCTCTTGATCTCATCTTCCTTGAACCATGTCTTTTCAAAAATCTCCCTGTCAGGAAGAAATGAAATCGTGGTGCCTGTCTTGCGGGTGCGGCCGATGACCGGCAGAAGCCCGTTCTCCAGGGGAATGGTAGGGACACCGCGTTCATAGCGGTCGTGGTAAGTACAGCCCTCGCGGCTGACCGTCACATCTAGCCATTCGGACAGAGCGTTGACAACAGAAGAACCAACACCGTGGAGACCGCCGCTTGTCTTATAGGCAGAGTCGTCAAACTTACCTCCGGCGTGAAGGGTTGTGAATACAAGACGTTCCGCGGAAATGCCTTTCTTGTGCATGCCCACGGGGATACCTCGGCCATTATCAGAAACAGTGGCGGAGCCGTCTTTGTTCAATGTCACATGAATCTCACTGCAAAAACCGGCCAGATGCTCGTCCACAGAGTTGTCAACAATCTCATAGACAAGGTGGTTCAGGCCCTTGCGGGAGACACTGCCGATGTACATGCCGGGACGCTTACGGACGGCTTCGAGACCTTCCAGCACGGAAATGCTGTCGGCATTATAAGAATTGGTTGATGCCATAATAAAAAATCCTTTCAAAAAGTGGTGACCAGATAATGACGAAACATTGTAGTCTTAGAGAACCTATCGGTGAATCCATTCAAAGCAGGCGCGTTCGCACTGCCTGCTTTGAATGGATTCATCGATAGGTTCATCAGAAGGAAGAGTTATAAAGTTTCGTCATTATCTGTATATATAATTTCTAGTTGGATTCAGAAATTCCTAATATATATCTTATACCAGAGGAAATGTGAATGTCAAGAAAAAAGAACATATATTCGTAAAAATGTGGCTTATCCAGACAAAAGCTGATTTTTCTGGTTGAATTTCTGCCTGTTTTACTATATAGTATAACAAGAGAAGAGGACATATTCTAAACAAAGGAGATGGCGCACATGATGAGAGTAGGTATGCTGACAAGCGGCGGCGACTGTCAGGCTTTGAATGCAACGATGCGTGGTGTTGCGAAGACACTGTATAATGCGGATCCTGATACACAGATTTTTGGTTTTGAAGAGGGCTACAGAGGTCTGATGTATAATGACTATATTTTGATGAAGCCGAATGATTTTTCCGGTATCCTGACAAAGGGCGGAACGATTCTGGGTTCTTCCAGACAGCCGTTTAAGCTGATGCGGGTGCCTGGTGAGAATGGTTTTAACAAGGTCGAGGCGATGAAGGCAACTTATCGCAATCTGAAGCTTGACTGCCTTGTGATTCTTGGCGGCAATGGGACTCAGAAGACAGCGAATCTGCTCAGCGAAGAAGGTTTGAATATTGTTTCTCTGCCAAAGACTATTGACAATGATATTTACGGAACGGATATGACATTCGGTTTTCAGAGTGCAGTGGATATTGCAACGAATGCCATTGATTGTATTCATACAACAGCGGCATCCCATGGCCGTGTATTTATTGTAGAGCTGATGGGGCATAAGGTTGGCTGGTTGACATTGCATGCAGGTATTGCGGGCGGTGCGGATATTATCCTTTTGCCGGAGATGCCGTACAATTTCGATGCGGTACTGATGGCGGTGAAACAGCGCAACAAGGCTGGCAAGAGGTTCAGTATTCTTGCGGTTGCAGAGGGCGCGATTTCCCAGGAAGATGCACAGCTGTCCAAGAAGGAATACCAGAAGAAGAAGGCGAACAGCCCGTTCCCGTCAGTTTCCTATGAACTTGGCAAGAGGATTCAGGATGCCCTGGGTCAGGAAGTACGAATTGTTGTGCCGGGTCATACGCAGCGCGGCGGCAGTCCGGATGCCTATGACCGTGTGGTAGCCAGCAGACTGGGTGCCGCAGCAGGCCGAATGGTACTTGAAGGCAAGTACGGCTGTATGGCAGCTTTTAGAAATAATGAGATTGTACCGGTGCCATTGAAAGAAGTGGCCGGTAAGCTCAAAATGGTTGATCCGAAGTCTGATATTATCCGTGAGGCAAGGGATATGGGTATTAGTTTCGGCAATGAACTGTAAGGAACACAGGAATTCAGATTAAGAACTATGTCTGCAAAGCAGACTCTGAGTTCCACATCAGGATTTATAAGGGAGTCCTGAATATAGAGAATTTCAGGTAGAGGCGGGAGAGTATGGCTTATCAGGCATTGTATCGTAAGTGGCGCCCATCCAACTTTGAAGAAGTCAAGGGACAGGATCATATCGTCACAACATTAAAAAATCAAATAGAGATGAATCGTATCGGGCATGCCTATCTGTTTTGCGGTACAAGAGGAACCGGTAAGACTTCCATTGCCAAGATTTTTGCCAAGGCAGTGAATTGCGAACATCCGGTCAATGGCAGTCCCTGCAATGAATGTGCTATGTGCCGTGCGGTCAATGAGCAGCGATCCATGAATGTGATCGAGATTGATGCGGCATCCAACAACGGTGTTGACAATATCCGTGAGATTCGGGAAGAAGTGGCGTATTCTCCATCTGAGGGCAAGTATAAGGTTTATATTATCGACGAGGTGCATATGCTCTCTATTGGCGCTTTTAATGCGCTGTTAAAGACCCTGGAGGAACCGCCGTCATATGTTATTTTTATTCTGGCGACCACGGAGGCACACAAGATTCCGATTACGATCCTTTCCAGGTGTCAGCGGTATGATTTCAGACGTATTTCCACGGGTACTATTGCAGAGCGGCTGAGAGAACTGGCAGATGCTGAGGGTATTGATGCAGAAGATGCAGCATTGGCTTACGTGGCCAGAATGGCGGACGGTTCCATGCGTGATGCCTTGAGTCTTCTGGACCAGTGTAATGCCTTTTATATTGGGCAGAGGCTGAAGTATGAGAATGTACTGGATGTGCTTGGAGCAGTGGATACATCTGTTTTCGGCAGTCTTTTGAAGAGCATCTGCAGTCAGGATGTTTCAGGGGTTATTCATCTGATAGATGAGATCGTTATGCAGGGACGGGATCTGACGCAGTTTGTTGTCGATTTTACATGGTATCTGAGAAATCTTCTGATGGTGCAGAGCTCCGGTGATCTGACAGATCTGGTGGAAGCCTCTGCGGAACAGCTGGAAGTGATGCGTCAGGAGGCATCAGGTATTGATGCGTCGGTACTGATGCGGTATATTCGTATTTTTTCGGATCTTTCAGGGCAGGTGCGTTATTCAACACAGAAGCGTGTGTTGGTAGAGGTGGCATTGATCAAGCTCTGCCATCCGGCCATGGAACGAAATCTGGATGCGGTCTTGAATAGGCTGGCCATTCTTGAACAGAAGGTGGCCAATGGTGTTGTGGTGGCTTCACAGGCGTCAGGTGCCGGTATTGCAGGCGGTAATCCGGAAGAAATATCAGGCGGTCAGCAGGGGACAGATACTTTTTTTCAGCCGGAACAGAAAGCGGTATCAGAGGATCTGAGAATGATCATTGATCGTTGGAAACAGATGACAGATGATCTGACACCGAGCATGGCGCTGATGCTCAAAGGTGCAGTAATTTCAGAAGGGCCGGATAACCAGTTGATCATTGCTCTGGCGGATGATATGCGATATGGTTATTTTGTGGAAGAGGGACATCGTCAGGCTCTTGAGAATGCGCTCAGTGAGCGCGTTGGCAAGCAGGTGAAGGTCAATCCGGTACAGCCGGACAAAGGAGAGAACAATAACAGTCAATTTATTGATCCGGTACAGGCTTTTCAGGGAATTGATATTGTTTATGAGGATTAGTATGGCGCAGTTCGGTTATTTGTGAGATAATCGGAGAGAATGCTGATTCATTCATATATAAATACAAATAGGTACAAGTATATTTTTTATAACAGGAGGAAAAACAATGGCTAAAAGAGGCGGTTTCCCAGGTGGTATGCCTGGCAATATGAACAATTTAATGAAGCAGGCACAGAAAATGCAGCGTCAGATGGAGGAAGCTCAGAAAGAGCTGGAAGAGAAGGAAGTTGAAGCAGCAGCAGGCGGCGGTGCCGTTAAAGTTAAGGTTTCCGGCAAGAAGGAGATTGTTGCTGTAACAATTGATCCTGAAGTTGTTGATCCGGATGATGTAGAGATGCTGGAAGACCTCATTATGGCAGCAGCCAACGAAGCACTTCGCAAAATGGATGAAGTTTCTCAGTCATCAATGGCCAAGATCACAGGCGGCCTTGGCGGAGGCTTTGGATTTTAATGGATGCTTACAGCAATCAGATTAATAAGCTGATTGAGGAATTATCGAAGTTGCCGGGAATCGGTGCAAAATCCGCACAGAGACTGGCGTTTCATATCATTAATATGCCAAAGGACCAGGTACAGAATCTGGCAGGAACCATTGTTTCCGCCAGAGAGAAGATCCGGTATTGCAGCTGCTGCTGGAATCTGACGGACAGTGAGCTATGTCCGATCTGTGCTAATCCGAAGCGCGACCATCATGTGATCATGGTTGTGGAGACACCGAGGGACCTGGCAGCTTATGAGAAGACACAGAAGTATGAAGGTGTTTATCATGTTCTGCATGGGGCTATCTCGCCGATGCTTGGCATCGGTCCGTCGGATATTCGTCTGAAGGAACTGATGACAAGACTTCAGGGAGATGTGACGGAAGTGATTATTGCTACCAATTCCACCCTTGAAGGTGAGACAACAGCCATGTACATCAGTAAATTAATCAAACCAACGGGCATCAAGGTGACAAGAATTGCCAGCGGTGTGCCGGTTGGAGGCGATTTGGAGTACATTGATGAGGTCACGCTGCTTAGAGCCCTTGAGGGAAGAACTGAACTATAAGATAAGCCAATAATTTTTATCCGGGAGGAATGAAGATTATTGGCTTTTCTGCAAAAACTTAAAGAATTGTATGATAGTTATGACAGGATTTGCCCATGCCGCGGAGAGCCGGAGTCAGTGAAGAAGAGCTACTGCATATCAGAGCAGCGGTGATTTGTCTGCAGAAAACGGGCAGGAGTTTTCGGCAGTCATAATCATCAAGATGTTCGAAGACGCCGGTGATGTGAAGAGCGCCCAGGGGCGGCAATTCTCTGCGCAGTGCTGAACCGGGGGATAGTGTACCTTTCGTTAATGTGAGATAACCGCATTGAGCTTTATTTCCGATAGCGGCGTCAACGGCGACAAGACAGCAGCTCTTTTCGATGGCTTTTAATAATGGCATATAATCAGGCAATGTAAGAGCGTTCAGCGGTTCTGCCATAGTCCCATAAACATTCGGCAGGCTGTGCCTGGTGAGGATTGTGCCGATCAATGGTCCAAGATTATCTCCGCAGACGTTGGCAGAGCCGATACAGGCAAAGGCCAGGGGCATTTTGTGGGGATTGACATGATGAAGTAAATATCGCAGGTTTCGACTGAAAATATCACATGCATCAGGAAGAGTGCTATTGATCCATATTGTGCGGTTCATGGGAAAACTCCTTTTATAACGGTTAAATGGAGTTTTCCCTTTTTTTCATATTTTATACCGGAAGGACAGCAGCTCATCTCAATGTTGCTTATGTCTATGATTTGTGGGTCAGGCGGCGACAGCCTTTGATAAAAAAACACATCTGCTTATGCTAACATAGTGGAGTGAAAAGGAGGCGCAGCATGGTTGAGATTAAGAGTCAGGAGAATAATACTGTTAAATTGCCGAATAATATTCGTCAGGTAGGTACACCCGGTGAAAAAATAAAAATATATATAGAAGATTATGTGATGACTTATTTGAATCAGATAACAGGCGAGAAGCCTGCAGAACAGAAGATGGCGCTTCTTCTTGGAGAAAAGGTGCAGAAAGAGAATACAGATATCTATTTTATCAGTGCGGCAATGGCGGTGGTGCCGGTTGAATGGAAAGAGGATCAGTTCAAACTGTCATCGGATGAGTGGGCAGCGTTGTATGATAGAATTGATCAGTATTTCAAAAACAAGCATATCCTTGGGTGGTTTTTATCAAGAACGGGACAGGCAGCATCGGCAGATGGACAAATTGAAAAAATACATACAGATAATTTCAGAGATAAAGGCAATCTTTTTTATACATCAGATCCATTGGACCGGGAAGATGCCTTTTATCTTTATGAGAATGGCCATTTGTTCAGGCAGCATGGGTACTATATTTATTATGACCGGAACGAGGATATGCAGAACTATATGATTGAGATAAGACAGGAAAATCATATAGAAGAACATGGAACACCAGGGTTTCAGAATCGTTTGTCTGAAAAAAAGAATGATCATCGGATCAAAAGGGAGGCGCTGGTCAGAAAAAAGAAAAGAAACATGAAGTGGATTCCGCAGGCGGCAGTTCTTTTGCTTATTCTGGTGGTTGTAGGCATTAAACGGAATCTTCCGGGAGCTGTAGTTCCGACAGGACGTCAAATGATTGGAAATGGTGAAACAGAATCAACAGCGGGAGCAGCAGAAACTTCAGAACATCTGGATCTGGTAGAAAGTATTGTACAGCAGGCGGAGCAGTCAGTATCAGGAAAAGAAAGTCAGGAATCAGTGGATAAGGCTGATACGGAAGAGGATACAGCCGAAAGGGGACAGGAAAATGATACCGAGCAGAAAGGCGAGCAGCAGGAGACTTTGGCAGAAGAAACAGAGGTTATGGTAGGTGCCTATAAAAGCTATATAGTTAAAGAAGGGGATACCCTGCTTAAAATCAGTCGTAATTATTATCAGGATGCGGCACATGTTGAGGAGATCCGTCAGCTGAATCAGATTGAAGATCCGAATTATATTTACCCCGGAATGGTACTGCGTTTGCCGTAGATTTGTACAGAATCTCCGGGAGAACGGGCATACAGGTAAAAAGGTTGACGCAGGCAGTTTTTTTAACTATACTGGATGTATTATAGCGTGAGGCCAGGTTTAATTCGGAGGAAGAACATGGAACAGCAAATAGATGAAAAAAAGAAACAAAAGATAAAATTAAACCGGATGCAATGGACGATTATCATTGGTCTGTTGGTGATGGTCGGTGTACTTGTGTATGCGTTGGTAAAGAACAACAGAGTTTCCGGGTCCTATGAGGTGGTGACGTCTTTGTCCCGTGGGGATGATACGTCTGTTTATTATCAGATTATGAGAAAAGGCATGATCCGCTACAGTAAAGATGGTATGGCCATGACAGATAAGAGCGGTAACCTGATCTGGACTCAGACTTATGAGATGACATCGCCGGCCATTGCAGTAAGTGACCCGTATGTAGCTGTGGGGGATATTGGTGCCAATACGATTTATATTTTTAATGAATACGGTCAGTTGGGGCGGATTAATACAGATGTGCCTATACAGGAAATCAGGATTTCTGCACAAGGGGTTATTGCAGCGGTACTTTCAGATTCGGCAACGAATTATATCAATCTATACGATAAACAGGGCAATGTTCTCGGAAGCATCAAAGCATCTCTTCAGAACACAGGCTACCCATTGGCCATCGCGTTATCTTCAGATGCGACACGCTTATTGGCAAGTTATCTCTGCATGGATGGCAGCACTGTGAAAACCAGAGTGATTTCGTACAATTTCAGTGATACGCAGAGTAAACATGTGATAGATACATTGGAGCTGGAGGAACTTTATCCTAAAATAGAATTCCTTGAGAATAATAAGGCAGTGATGTTTGGTGAGAAGAGTTTTGTCCTGTATAATACAGATACAAAAGAGATAACTGCTCAGCAGACATTTGAGAATGAAATTGCCAGTGTTTTCTGCAGTGATCAGAAAATAGGCTTTATTTTTAAGGCTTCTGATGAAAATGGTCAGTATTATATGGAGATTTATAACAAAGCCGGCAGGAAGAATTCTTCAGTTTATTTTGATTTCGATTATGAAGGTATCAATGTTTATGATGATGAGGTGATTCTGTATAATTCGCAGGAAATGGCAGTTTATCAGATGAATGGCAGGCTTAAATTTACCAGTACACTGAATACATCCGTGACAAATATCATGGCATCATGGGAATCCGGGATGTACTGGCTGGTGGATGATCAGTCACTGCGGGAAATACATATAAAATAAAAGGCAGGAGGCAACTGTATAAATAATGAATATATTATCCTGGGCAGCCCTGGCTGTTCTTACATATTGTGCGTTGAGAGGATGGCGGAGAGGTCTGATCATGACGGTGTTTTCTATGTTTGCAACGGTCATAGCCATCGCCATATCAGCGCAGCTGTCACCGCAGTTAAGCCGGACATGGCAGAATACGGCATTTTATGAGATAGTCAGCGAGAGAGTAGAGATGACACTGTTTAAAGGACAGGATAGCCAGAATGACGGTGAAGAAGGCGAAGATAACAGGGGAGTCATCAACAGTCTTCCATTGCCGGATGTTGTACAGAATGTTTTGGCCAGCAATGATGATGTACAGAATAATATGCTGGGTGTTTCGGCATTTCGTAAATACATTGCGGACTCAGTCACGGGGATTATTCTGAATGCAATATCCTTTGTGCTGGTTTTCGTCGGTGTTTCTATTATAATGAGGATTATCATCAGATGCCTGAATCTGCTCAGCCGTCTGCCGGTTATTCATACAATGAACAAGATGGGCGGCATGCTTGTTGGTTTGCTGAAGGGGTTGATCTTGCTTTGGCTGATCTGTATTGTGATAACCATTATGAGCGGAACAGAAGCAGGGATCTATCTATATGGTCAGATCAATGAGAGCCCGTTCCTAAAATACATTTATGATAACAATATGATTATGGCGCTGATCACCGGGCTGAAATATGCTTTTATAGGTGTATAGAGTCTGCCGGTGAAAATAGTGATCCTGAGTATGTGAGAATGTATTCAGGATTTTTTGTGTAATTAGGAAATTCCATTGGAATTCCCTATTGCATAAAAAGGCACTGCGTGCCAGAAAGCGCAGTTCGCGGAGAGGAATATATAGCTGTGCTATCCGCTCACGCGCCAAAGTGTGCGTCAAGCGCACACTTTGTTCTGGAGAGAACATCAAAAAAATATCAAAAAATTGAAAAAAGGTGTTGACAGATGCTGGAAGAGATGATATCATATACAAGCTGTCAGCGAGAACAACGCGAAACGGCAAAGATTAATAAGCAGTTTGAAAATAACTTATAAGAATTTTTAAAAAAGTTGTTGACAAACTCTTAAAGATTTGATAAAATAGACAAGCTGCTAACGAGCGGCACACGAACTTTGATAATTGAACAACAAAACAATCCCGAAAATTCCTAAAAAGAATTTTTAAGAACACAAACCAAAGTAAAACGGGAAGAGATAACAGCTAGCTGTGAATCTTAACCAAAATCAAACATGAGAGTTTGATCCTGGCTCAGGATGAACGCTGGCGGCGCGCCTAACACATGCAAGTCGAACGGACGATGAAAAGCTTGCTTTTCAAAGTTAGTGGCGGACGGGTGAGTAACGCGTGGGTAACCTGCCTCATACAGGGGAATAGCAGCTGGAAACGGCTGATAAAACCGCATAAGCGCACAGTGCCGCATGGCACAGTGTGAAAAACTCCGGTGGTATGAGATGGACCCGCGTCTGATTAGCTTGTTGGCGGGGTAACGGCCCACCAAGGCGACGATCAGTAGCCGGCCTGAGAGGGTGATCGGCCACATTGGGACTGAGACACGGCCCAAACTCCTACGGGAGGCAGCAGTGGGGAATATTGCACAATGGGGGAAACCCTGATGCAGCGACGCCGCGTGAAGGAAGAAGTATCTCGGTATGTAAACTTCTATCAGCAGGGAAGATAATGACGGTACCTGACTAAGAAGCCCCGGCTAACTACGTGCCAGCAGCCGCGGTAATACGTAGGGGGCAAGCGTTATCCGGATTTACTGGGTGTAAAGGGAGCGTAGGCGGCGGAGCAAGTCAGAAGTGAAAGCCCGGGGCTCAACCCCGGGACGGCTTTTGAAACTGCCCTGCTTGATTTCAGGAGAGGTAAGCGGAATTCCTAGTGTAGCGGTGAAATGCGTAGATATTAGGAGGAACACCAGTGGCGAAGGCGGCTTACTGGACTGACAATGACGCTGAGGCTCGAAAGCGTGGGGAGCAAACAGGATTAGATACCCTGGTAGTCCACGCCGTAAACGATGAATACTAGGTGTCGGGGCTCATAAGAGCTTCGGTGCCGCAGCAAACGCAATAAGTATTCCACCTGGGGAGTACGTTCGCAAGAATGAAACTCAAAGGAATTGACGGGGACCCGCACAAGCGGTGGAGCATGTGGTTTAATTCGAAGCAACGCGAAGAACCTTACCAGGCCTTGACATCCCGGTGACCGACCCGTAATGGGGTCTTCTCTACGGAGCACTGGAGACAGGTGGTGCATGGTTGTCGTCAGCTCGTGTCGTGAGATGTTGGGTTAAGTCCCGCAACGAGCGCAACCCCTATGTTCAGTAGCCAGCATTTAGGATGGGCACTCTGGACAGACTGCCGGGGATAACCCGGAGGAAGGCGGGGATGACGTCAAATCATCATGCCCCTTACGGCCTGGGCTACACACGTGCTACAATGGCGTAAACAAAGGGAAGCAAGAGGGTGACCTGGAGCGAATCCCATAAATAACGTCCCAGTTCGGACTGTAGTCTGCAACCCGACTACACGAAGCTGGAATCGCTAGTAATCGCGAATCAGCATGTCGCGGTGAATACGTTCCCGGGTCTTGTACACACCGCCCGTCACACCATGGGAGTTGGAAATGCCCGAAGTCAGTGACCTGACCGCAAGGAGGGAGCTGCCGAAGGTGGAGCCGATGACTGGGGTGAAGTCGTAACAAGGTAGCCGTATCGGAAGGTGCGGCTGGATCACCTCCTTTCTAAGGAAAAAGAAGTGGG